>CAXSCE010000024.1:0-59190 GCA_964236545.1 uncultured Bryocella sp. | reverse complement strand
GCCGGCGGCTATGCGTTTGCGGCGGCTGCCGTTGATGATGGAGGCGTTGCGGCGCTCCTTGTTGGTCATGGAGTCGATGATGGCTTCTACGCGGCCGAACTGCTTTTCGTCGACCTGGCCGGCGGCCTCCTGCAGGCCCTGGAAGGGGCCTACGGAGGGAAGCATTTTCAGGATGGACTGCATGGAGCCTAGTTTTTTGATCTGACGCAGCTGTTCGCGGAAGTCTTCCAGCGAGAAGCCTTCGCCGGAGAGGGCCTTGCGGGCGAAGGATTCGGCTTTGGATTTGTCGAGCTTTTCTTCGGCGCGCTCGAGGAGGGTGGCGATGTCGCCCATGCCGAGGATGCGGCTGACGATGCGGTCGGGGTGGAAGGCTTCGAAGGCGTCGGATTTTTCGCCGGTGCCGAGGAACTTGATGGGGGCGCCAGTTAGGCGGCGGATGGAGAGGGCGGCGCCGCCGCGGGAGTCGCCGTCCATCTTGGTGAGGACGGCGCCGGTGATCTGGAGGCGGTCGTTGAAGGCGCGGGCGGAGTTGACGGCGTCCTGGCCGGTCATGGCGTCGGCGACGAAGAGGATTTCGGTGGGGTTGAGCTCGGCCTTTAGCTGAGCCATTTCCTCCATGAGGGCTTCGTCGAGGCCGAGGCGGCCGGCGGTGTCGACGATGAGGATGTCGTTGCCGAAGTTGCGGGCTTCGCGGAGGGCCTCTTTGGCGAGGCGGAGGACGGTTTGCGTGTTGGCCGCGGCACCGGGGTTTTGGGGGTTGGGTTGAGCGGTGAGCGATGAGGTTTCGAGCGATGAGGGGAGTTCGAGCTTGCCTTTGTAGATCTGGGCGCCTGTGGCTTTGGCGACGACTTCAAGTTGTTCGCGGGCGGCGGGGCGGTAGACGTCTACGGAGACCAGAAGGGGGCGATGGCCGCCTTTTTTGAGCCACTGCGCGAGCTTGCCGGCGGTGGTGGTTTTGCCGGAGCCCTGGAGGCCGGCCATGAGGATGACGGTGGGGGGCTGGGGGGCGAATTTGAATTTGGCGGTGTCGTGGCCGAGGACGTCCATGAGCTCGTCGCGGACGATTTTGACGATCTGCTCGGCGGGCGAGAGGGCGGTGGCGACCTCGGAGCCGAGGGCCTTGACGCGGATATGGTCCACGACCTCGCGGGCGATGTCGAGGTTGACGTCGGCTTCCAGCAGCGCGGTGCGGATCTGGCGGAGGGCGTCGTTGATGTTCTCGTCGGTGAGGGTGCCCTGGCCGCGGAGGTCTTTGAAGGCGCGCTGCAGCTTGTCGCTTAGGTTCTCAAACATGGCTGTCTTGAGTTTAGCGCGCGGGTCATGGCCAGGTGGGTACGGGGACTGGTCCGGGGTAGGATTGTGGCGGAAAATGGAGAGATGACTGCAGGGGCTCATTCTGACACGGCGTTACTGCGGGAGTATGCGAGCTACCTGCAGGTGGAAAAAGGGCTGCGGCCGCTGACGGTGGAGGCGTACCGGAGCGATCTGGAGATCTTTGCGGAGTTCCTAGAGCGACGCGGGGGAAACGAGCGGCTGGCCACTGCGGACACAGGGGCGGTGCGCGGATTTCTGGAGCACCTGCGGGCGCACGGGGTGACGGGGCGGACGGCGGCGCGGAAGCTGAGCTGTTTGCGCGGATTCTATCGGTGGCTGCTGCTGGATAAACGGGTGGCGGTGGATCCTACGCTGAATGTGGAGTCGGCAAAGAGCTGGAGGGTGCTGCCGAAGAGCCTGCCGCGGTTGGAGGTGGAGCGCATGCTGGCGACGGCCGGGGCAGCGGCGCGGTTGGGGTCGGATGGAGGTGGTTTAGGTTCGGCGGTCGCGCTACGGGACCACGCTCTGCTGGAACTGCTCTACGCCGGTGGGTTGCGGGTAGGTGAGGTGGTCACCCTGGGCGTGGAGGACCTGCGGCTGGACGTGGGAGGTGTGCAGGTACGCGGCAAGGGCGATAAGGAGCGGATGGTGCCGTTGGGCGAACCGGCGGTGCGGGCGCTGGAGACCTACCTGGCGCGGGGGCGGGAGGCTCTGTTGCGGCGGGCGAAGGAAATGGGGGTGCGGCGGAATTTGTTTGTGTCCGTGCGGGGCAGGGCGATGCCGGCGGGGGCGGTGTGGAAGGTGGTGCAGATGGCGAGCCGGCACTCCGGTGGGGCAGGGGCCAGCCCGCACCAGCTGCGGCACAGCTGCGCCACGCACATGGTGGAGGGCGGCGCGGATCTGCGGACGGTGCAAACGATCCTGGGCCATGCGGATATTGCGACGACACAGGTGTACACACACCTGGCAATTGACCGGTTGAAGCAGGTACACCGGTCGTGTCATCCCCGAGCCAAGCGCGTGAGGGCGGCGTGAAGATGGCAGACGGTGGAGGTCCGTATCGCGAGCCGGCTGAGCGGTTTTTCGCGGCCATGCGCGATGAGCGAGGAGCCAGTGTCCACACGCTGCGGGCGTACCGGCGCGAGGTGCGAAATTTTTCTGACTTTCTGGCTAAACATTTGCCCGAAACAGCCGATATAGGAGATGTAAGCCATACGCACATCCGGGCGTACCTTGGCGTGCTCTTTGACAAAGGTTTGGATAAACCAAGCGTGGCGCGAGCGCTGGCCGCGGTGCGCAGCTGGTTCAAGTGGATGGCCAAGGAAGGGCTGGTTGGGGCGAATCCGGCGTCGCTGGTAGCTACGCCGAAGCTGGCCAAGCATCTGCCGCGCGTGCCGAGCGTGGAGGCGGTGAACAGGGTATTGGATGGGCTTGGACCGGGTAATTCGGGGGGTGTCAGAGCTGGGGATGCGGAGGACGCTAAGAAAAAACCCGCGAAGGGCCCGAAGGTAGATTGCCGGTTGGAGCGTTCCAGCGAGGGGTGCGCAGTTTCGGTTTGGCCGGAGCGGGACCGGGTGATCTTTGAGCTGCTGTATGGAAGTGGAATCCGCAATGCGGAGCTGGTGGGCCTGGATCTCCGTAGCGTCTTGTGGGGCGACGACACCATCAGGGTCTTCGGCAAAGGAAGCAAGGAGCGGCTGGTGCCCCTGGGAGACGCCGCGGCGGAGGCAATCCGCATGTACCTGCCTGCGCGAGCGGCGCGCCTGATCGCAGCGGGTAAGGGACGGCTCGCCGGGGCGGGACCGCTGTTATGCAACGCGCGGATGCGGGGTACGTGCCGGCTTACGACGCGGAGTGTAGGGCGGATTGTGAAGGCTGTCGCGCAGAGCCAGGGGCTGGCGGCTGATGTGCACCCCCACACCCTGCGGCATGCATTTGGGACGCACATGCTGGAGGAAGGTGCGGATCTGCGGGCGATTCAGGAGATGCTGGGCCATGAGCGGCTGTCCACCACGCAACGGTACACGCAACTGACAGTAGGCCAGGTACAGCGGGTGTATGACGAAACGCATCCACGGGCCCGGTGAGCGACGCGTGTCTCCGGTCATTACGGCGCGCTGGTTTCGAACCGTTTACCTCAAGGTTAGCGGCCGCCCCAACAGCAGATCCCTCCGCTGCGCTGCGGGATGCAACAAGGGAGGGCGTTGTCAACAGGAGAGGGCGGTGTTGTGGCCACACCTGAAGGTAAACGGGCTAATAGCGCGGGATGGAGGGGTCTACTGCCCGGGACCATTGGTCGATACCGCCGGCAACAGACTGGGCTTTGCTGAAGCCCTGTTGCCGCAGCCAGTTGGCTACGGAGAGCGAGCGGGCGCCGTGGTGGCAGAGGACGGCGATGGCCCCGTCTTCGTCCAGTTCAGCGAAGGCGCGGCCAGGGACCTCGTTCATGGGCAGGAGTTTGGCGCCTTCGATGTGGGCGGTCCCGTATTCCCAGGGCTCGCGGACGTCAAGGAGAAGCGGCGGGTGTTCGCTGGCCAGCTGTTGCTTGAGCTGGTCTACGGTGATTTCAAGATCCATGCGGACAGGATAACTTTAATGGCGAGAGCGATGCGAGCAGAGTTACGCAGCGTACTTCGCGTACGCTGCGTTTGCTGTTGGCGAGTAGAGGCCGGTTGACTCTGCTTCGTACGTCGGCGAGCGGTCAGCTTCGATTGAGCTGGACCTTGTTGACCGGCACGGTGAAGGTGGCGAGGGTGGAGAGCGTCGAGGTGGGTTCGGTGATGGTGGAGACGTTCTTGAAGATGCAGGTGAGGTCGGTAGGGGTGAGGGTAAGCAGGCCATAGCCGTGGGTTTGCGAGTTGAAGAACTCGATCCATGGATTGGCGGCACGAAGGGCAGGGCTGATGGCGCTAACAGCGAGGCCCAGTTGCTTGGCGGGAATGGGGCGGCTGGGAAGCTCGATGATGGAGTCGATCTCCTCAGCGAAGTTGCTGGAGGTCAGGGAGCCCACCATCAGCTCAATGCCGACGTGAGGCTCAAAAGGGTTGTCGAAGTCGGTTTTCAGGTAGCCGGCGAGAAAGGTATGGAGGTCGCCGGTGAGAGCGATGAAGTTCTTGATACCTCCATGCTTGACGACGTTGAGGATAGCGTTGCGCTCCTGTTGGTAACCGTCCCACTGATCGAGATTAATGAAAAGCGGGCCGAACTCGAGCTGCATGAGCACGACCTCGTTGGACCATAACTCCAGACAACCTTCGTGGTCTGGAGCGGTTTTGTGAACGTTCTCTGACTATTCGCTAGCTAGGGTGTAGCGAAGTGCAGCCTTGAATTGCCGTGGCGGCGTTACCTCGACTGATGGAAGACCGTTTCTGCCTTGCCGAGGGAAGTAACCCTGTAGTTAGGAGAGGCGGTAGGTTCTTGGCTTCACCGGACGAACACGGGAATTCCCCACTGCGCTAGTAGGGGCAGCGCAGTGGAGATGGCACATCTGGTGACGCAGGTGTATGTGTCGATACACCTGGATTCACTCGCTTGCCTTGTCTGAGTCATCGGTAGCGATGGCTGCCGGTGCGGTAGCACTCTCGTGGACGGGTTTTGAGTTTGGCGGCTGGCTGGGGTAGGTTTCGGTGACGGGCTGCTCTCGCGTGAGCAGATGCGGCTGTTGCGGCGCTTGTCCTGGCCGCTGGCCGTAGCCCATGCCTGGAACCTGCAAAGTGCTGCTCATGAAATGCGGAGAAGCCTGTCGGGGTTGCTGCGGGGGCTGCGCCTGCGCTGCATTACGGCGCGAGCGACCCCCGTTGCCGTTTGCCTGAGGTACAGGCTGACGCTGAGCGGCTTGTCCCGCGGCAAGCGCCTGCTGCTGTTGGGCGAGGGCCTGTTGTTGCTGAGCAAACGCGGCAGCCTGAGCCTGCAGTTGATCGAGCTGCTCCCGGGTTTCGATCGGGAGGCCGTCGGGGCCGAGGATCTGCATGCGGAACAGGTTGCGGGCGGTGTCTTCCTGGAACTTGGTGATCATCGCCTCAAACATGTCATAGGACTCCTTCTTGTAGGCGACCAGGGGATCTTGCTGCGCGTAGCCGCGGAGTCCAATGCCTTCCTTAAGGTGGTCCATGGCGAGAAGGTGTTCTTTCCAGAGGCCGTCAAGAACGGAAAGCATGACGACGCGCTCGTGATAGCGGAGGTTCGGCGGGCCGAGGATCTGCTCCTTGATCTCGTAGCGCTCGCGTAGTTTGGCGAAGATGGTATCGCCGAGTTCGGTGCGGTTCAGGTCATGCGCATTGACTGCGTCAGCCTCGGAGGCGCCGTGTTCTTTTGCCAGCTGAAGGCCGAAGACGTCGTGAAGCGAGGTGAAAAGGCCCTCGGTATTCCATTGATCGGGGTGAGCCTTTTCGGGGGCGCTGGCGTCGAGGAGGTTGCCGAGGATGTGGGTCACGTAGTCCTCGGTGATGAGCTCCTTTTGATCTATGCCTTCAATGAGACCGCGGCGGAGGCCGTAGACAGCCTCACGCTGCTTGTTCATGACATCGTCGTACTCGAGGACGTGTTTGCGGGATTCGAAGTTCTGGCTTTCGACCGCCTTTTGGGCGGCCTCGATGCGCTTGGTGATCATGCGGCTCTCGATGGGCACACCCTCTTCCATGCCGAGCGACTGCAGAAGGCCGGAGACCCATTCGCGGGCGAAGATACGCATCAGATCGTCTTCAAGCGAAAGATAGAAGCGGCTGGCGCCGGGATCGCCCTGACGGCCGGCGCGTCCACGAAGCTGGTTGTCGACGCGGCGAGACTCGTGGCGCTCGGTACCGATGATGTGGAGGCCGCCGGCTTCAATCACGGCATCGTGGTCGGCCTTGACGGCGGCGGTGTGGTGCGCAACGGCTTTGTCCCAGCTTTCCTGGGTGGTTTCAAATTCCTGCGATTGGTAGTAGAAGCGCACCATGCCGGGACCGGCCAGGGGATGAATCTGGCCTTCGGCGGGCTCGATGGCCCGGGCGGTGCCGCTGCCGCGCTTGACGAGATCCTGGCGCGCCATGAAGTCGGCGTTGCCGCCGAGCAGGATGTCCGTGCCGCGTCCGGCCATGTTGGTGGCGATGGTAACCATGCCGAGACGACCGGCCTGCGCGACAATTTCCGCCTCTTTTTCATGGAATTTCGCGTTTAGGACGACGTGGCGGACGCCCTTGCGTTTGAGGATGTCGGAGAGAAGCTCGGATTTCTCAATGGAGGTGGTGCCGACCAGAACGGGTTGGCGGGCGGCGTGGAGGCGCTCGATCTCGTCTGCGACGGCGAAGTACTTTTCTTTCGCGGTGCGGTACACCACATCCTGGTTTTCCAGGCGGAGCATCTGGCGGTTGGTGGGGATAACCACGATGTCGAGTTTGTAGATGTTGTCAAACTCGGTGGCCTCGGTTTCAGCGGTTCCGGTCATGCCGGAGAGCTTTTTATAAAGGCGGAAGTAGTTCTGGAAGGTGATGGTGGCAAGGGTCTGATCTTCCTTGCGGATGGTGACCTTTTCCTTGGCTTCGATGGCCTGATGGAGGCCATCAGACCAGCGCCGGCCGGGCATGAGGCGACCGGTGAACTCGTCGACGATGACGATCTCATCATTCTTGACGACGTAGCCGACGTCGCGGCGGTAGAGGGCGTGCGCCTTGATGCCGACCTCGATGTGGTGCTTCATATCCCAGTTGTCGGGATCGGCGATGTTGTCGATCCCGAGGAGCTTTTCAACTTTCTCCCAGCCCTCGTCGGTGACGGTGATGGCGCGGGCCTTTTCATCGACGACGTAGTCGCCCGACCAGGTCTTCTGGTCGACGGTTTCGATGAGTTCGCCGAGCTCGAGCTGGGGGATGATTTTGTCGGCGATGGCGTATTTGTCGGTGGTTTTGTCGGTGGGGCCGGAGATGATGAGCGGGGTGCGGGCCTCGTCGATGAGGATGGAGTCGACCTCGTCCACGATGCAAAAGAAGTGGCCGCGCTGGACCGTCTCGGCGAGATCGAACTTCATGTTGTCGCGCAGGTAATCGAAGCCGAACTCGTTGTTGGTGCCGTAGGTGATGTCGGCGGCGTAGGCGGCGCGGCGCTGCTCGTCAGAGAGGTCGTGAACGATCACTCCGACGGTGAGCCCGAGGAAGCCATAGATCTTGCCCATCCATTCGGCGTCGCGCTTGGCGAGGTAGTCGTTAACGGTGACCACGTGAACGCCGCGGCCGGCGAGCGCATTCAGGTAACACGGTAGCGTGGCCACGAGAGTTTTGCCTTCGCCTGTCTTCATTTCGGCGATTTTGCCGGAGTGAAGCACAGCGCCGCCGATCATTTGCACGTCAAAATGACGCATGCCGACGATACGCAGACCGGCTTCGCGCACAACAGCGAAGGCTTCGGGCAGCAGGTCGTCAAGGACGGCCTTTTCGGTGGCCTTGATTTGTTCCGGGTCAGTGAGGCCCTCGAGTGCCTTCACGATGCGGGCTTTGAACTCGGGGGTCTTAGCGGCAAGTTGCTCATCGGTCAGGGATTTGAGCGCATCCTCTTGACTCGAAATAGCGGCGAGGGTGGGCAAGAGGCGCTTGACGGCACGTTCATTCGAAGTACCGAAGACTTTGGCGAGGACGGCGTTGATCACGGAGGATTCCTTGGGAGCATGGACGGAAGGAGACGAGCTGCAGTGCAAGATTAGGCACAGAAATCAGCCGACATGAGCGCAGAAGTCCATTGCAGGCGGACCGGCGGCAAGGTACGCACCGCCACCCGAGCCGAACCGGGTACGATACCGCTTGCGTTCGGCCTCACGAGGGATCATCGAAGCAATCGAAGCAGCAATTGATGTCGCATAAACGTGCCGGTCCGGACCGCCGCTGCCAAATGCCCCGACCAGAGTTCGGTAGCCTTGTGCTCGCAACCCGGTCTCGGCACGAGACGATGCGGGCAAGCCTTCGCGCAACCACTGGTTTTTCAGAGCAGCGATTGTCTGCACATACCCCTCAGCATGCATAGGGGTGCCCATGCCCGAAAGCAGGAGAAGAATCGCTGTGAGGGGGACGAGAGAGAAACTCATTGGCTGCCAGGCAAGTTCTGGATCCAGTTTAGACGAACTGCGGAGGCGTGAGGTAGAAATATGCCGCAGACGGGCTGGCGTCAAGGGGCAATGGCCCGCGCGGAACAACCAAAGCCATGTGGCGGTGACGGTGAGGACACCCAGCGAGGACCGGTGCAGGGACGAGCTCCCCGGCAGGGCGGTCCGACATATACGCGGTCTGGACCGATCCAAGAGGGAGAGCGAGCCTGACCCGAATCGCGAGAACGCACACCCATAGCTGGTTCTCTCGTGCAAGATACCTTCGGAGGGCACTTTCGTTTTTCGAGCACGATTTTGAGCTGGGTAGAATGGCCGCATGGGCGAGAGTGCTGGGGCAGAAGTAGGCAACCTGAGGGCGGTGAGCTATGCGCGGGAGCATGGGCCGCGGTTCGTGGAGGAGCTAAAGGATCTGCTGCGCATTCCTTCCATCTCTACGGCGCCGGAGCATGCGGGTGACGTGCGGCGGGCCGCAGAGTTTGTCGCGGCAGGCCTGCGTGCGGCAGGGCTTGATGGTGTGCGGCTGATTGAGACCTCGACTGAGACCTCTGATGGGACACGACAGGGACACCCGCTGGTGTATGGCGAGTGGCTGCGGGCCGGGTCGGCCAAACCGACGGTCCTGTTGTATGGGCATTACGATGTGCAGCCGGCTGAGCCCTTGGAAGAGTGGCTTTCTCCGCCCTTTGAGCCCACTGAGCGGGACGGCAACCTGTATGCGCGGGGTGCGGTGGACGACAAGGGCCAGATGTGGATGCATGTGAAGGCGCTCGAGAGCCTGATGCGGGGCGACGGCACTTTGCCAGTGAACGTGCGGGTGATCGTAGAGGGGGAGGAGGAAGTTGGCGGCGAGGGCATTGCAGCTTTTGTGCGGGAACACGGCGAACAGCTGCGGGCCGACTGCGCCCTGGTGAGCGATACGGAGATGTTCGCGCCGGAGCTGCCGACGCTGTGCGTCGGGCTGCGGGGCATGATTTACACGGAGCTAAAGGTGCGCGGGGCGCGAACCGATCTGCACTCCGGCATGTATGGCGGGGCGGCCCCGAACCCTTTTGTGGCGCTGGCGCAGATGATTGCGCTGCTGAAGCGGGAGGACGGACGAATCGCGATTCCAGGATTCTATGACGGGATCGAGGAGCCGACCAAAGCGGAGCTGGAGGCATGGCGGTCGCTGCCCTTTGACGAAGAGCAGTACCGGGAGCATGAGGTGGGGTCGCCCGAGTTGACCGGCGAATCGATGTTCAGCGTGCTGGAGCGGACATGGGCCCGGCCGACGATGGATGTGCACGGGATGCCCGGCGGCTTTATTGGAGCGGGCGCGAAAACAGTGATCCCCGCCAAGGCGACGGCCAAAATCAGCTTCCGGCTGGTACCAGGGATGAAGCCGGAAGAGACCTTCGCCCGGTACAAGGCATTCGTGGAGGAGATTACCCCACGCGGCGTGACGGCAGAGGTGCGCCTGATCCATTCCGGCGAACCCATCGTGGTCAGTACAGATAACCCTTTCGTGCATGCAGCCACCGCGGCGATGGGTGCGGTGTTCGGAAAAGAGACAGTATTTGTGCGTGGCGGCGGGTCCATCCCCATTGTGGGGGACTTCGTGCGCGAATTAGGCATACCGACAGTACTGATGGGATTTGGTTTGCCGGACGATAATCTCCATGCGCCCAATGAGAAGTTTCATCTGGCGAATTTTCATCGGGGGATTGAGTCGATTGTGGGTTTTCTGGAGCGCGTGGGCGGAGTCCGGGCGTGAGAGCGGACGTGTGCGACCTGCCTGCAGGAGACGGTCGTCTGCCGCTGCATGGGTTCGTGCTGGCAGGTGGGCAGAGCCTGCGAATGGGCCGGGACAAGGCACTTTTGCAGCTGGGAGGCCGGACCCTGGTGGAGATTGCTTTGGACCGGCTGCGCAGCTTTTGCGCCGAGGTGAGCGTGTTGGGCAACCGAGGCGATCTGGCAGACTTTGCGCCGGTGATCCCGGAAACGAGGTTGGGAGCAGGGCCAGGTGCGGGCATGGAGGCTGGGTTGGCCGCCGCCATGCAGATCTGGGCGCTGTTCACGCCTGTGGATGTGCCGTTGGTTCCAGCCGCCCTGTTGCGAGGGTGGTCTCAGGCGGTGTTGACGCGGGCGGAGCGGGGATGCGAAGCAAGCTTTCTGCGCGTGGGCGAGGACCGGCAACCCGCATTCGCGCTCGTAAGAACGCGTGGGCTGGGCGCCCTCGCTGCGGCGCTGGAGGCAGGGGAACGGCGGGTGGCAGGGCTGCTCGGAGCTGTGAGCACAGCGGCCGGCGGCGAGTTGTGGATAGCCGAGGCTTCGTTGTTTGCGGGCGACATGGGTGCGGCCGAAGTCGCAGGATGGTTTCGCAACCTCAACACGCCGCCGGAGTTTCTGGCAGTAAAGAACAGCTTCCAGGGTTGAACAAGGGGGTAGTTTGTAGTGCAAGAAGGGCCTCTCGGGATGAGGGGGGTATGTAGTTCGCGGGAACAACTGCCGATCAGCGAGAGCATTTCCAGCACACGGATCGGGAAATCGGCTTTGCCATATTGGAGAGAGATGACAGAGACGAAGGGTGTAAAATGTCCGCCAACGCCGCCCGACTGGGGTGGAAGCCCGTCCGCGGAGACGCTTGCGGCCGCAACGATCAAGTTGGCGGACGGAGCTGAAAAGCCGTTGTTGGCGGAGATCTCGCCGGAGGTGGCGGGCGCTGTCGGTGAGTTTATGGCGGAGACTGCCGAAGCCAATGAGGCAGAGGACTTTGCGCTGGCGCATACAGCGGGACCAATATCCGGCCATACCGAAGTTCCGTACATCGCTTTTGAAGGAGTCTTCAAAAGCTTTGGATCCTTTCCTGTACTTGAGGATGTGAGCTTTCACGTCAATCCGGGGGAAACGCTCTGCATCCTGGGCCGTAGCGGGGTGGGTAAATCGGTTTCGCTGCAGATTTTGATGGGCTTTCTGAGGCCGGACAGGGGGCAGGTGATGGTCGCTGGCCAGAATGTTGTGGGTTGGAGTGAACGACAGTTACAAGAGGTTCGCCGCAAGGTGACTATGGTTTTCCAAAACGGCGCTCTTTTTGACTCTCTCACGGTCGGGGAGAATGTAGCCTTTCCCTTGAGGGAACGCGGCGGCATGGGGGAGGACAGGATGCTGCAGGTAGTGAAGGGTTTGCTGGAGATGGTGGGTGTGGATGGTATGGAGGACCTGTTGCCAAGCGACCTTTCGACCGGGATGCGACGTTCGGTTGCCATTGCGCGGGCCCTGGCGGCGCGGCCTGCCGCCGTACTGTATGACGAGCCAACGACGATGGTAGATCCTCTGATGGGCAATCTGCTGGGCGGCTTGATCCACCGGCTAAAAGCGCAACTACATCTGACGAGCATTGTGGTGACGCACGACATGCGCTTTGCGGAACGGCTGGCTGACCGGGTGTTGTTTCTGCACGAGGGCAAAGCCCGCTTTTTCGGCACGATGGGCGCCATGAAAGCGAGCTCAGATCAGGTGCTGCGGGAGTTCCTGGAGTTGGACAGGCTGGTGCTTCCGGTCTAGACGGGTACAACGGAGGCTCACCTCCGCGTGCAGAATGCGATGCTAGAGTAGGCGTTGGAACTGGCGCCAAGAGCATTGCAAGACCAGAACCGTACGCCATAGGCGTAGCACTCGCTGATAGAGGCGTCGTTGGATGACCAGACCCGAGTACCTTGATCAAGTCGTAATCTCCAATCGCTCCCCGCATCGGGCCGGGGCAGCGGGCCGTGCCGGACGGCCGCGCCCCTCTTTTGCCAGTGTATTTTGGGCGGTGCTGGACACCTTGAGCGCGCTTGTGGCCGGCCTTCTCGCCTTTGACATCCGTTTTCGCTGGCACATGAACCGTGCAACTACGGCGAAAGGTGTCTTCTGGCACGCAGCGCCGGTGCATACCTGGATTACCCTGCTGATCTTCGGCCTGTATCTTGTGCTGTTGTCACGGCTCTTCGGGCTGTATCGATCGAGCGAGAGCTCCAGCGGACTCCATGAACAGCGCATGACCGTGCAGGCCTGTCTAACGGCCAGTCTGTTGCTGTGTGGAACGCTGTTTTTGATGCGGGACTACTCGGTCTCACGCTTTGTCGTGGCGCTGACTACCCTGCTGACCTGCTTGATCCTGATGACGCGACGGGCGCTTTGGCGGCATTTGCGGTACCGCCGGCATTTGCGAGGGCTGGAGGTGCGCAATGTGCTCATCGTGGGAGACGGCCGCGTGGGGCACGCGCTGCGCAACCACCTGGAAGCCATGCCGCACCTGGGATTCCGGTTTAAAGGGTTTATCTCCATGAACCCGGTGGATGGTACCGCGGCCAAGGACAGCAATCCGAACATTGTGGGCGATTTGCGCAACTGTGTGGCAGTGGCGCGCACCCTGTTTGTGGATGAGATTTACTTTTCGACGCCGGCCGACAAGCAGACCGTGATTACCGTAGTGGAAGATGCGCGGGCCATGGGCATTGACGTCCGGGTGGTGCCGGACCTTTATGACGGCCTGGCCTGGCACGCGCCGGTGGAGTATATCGGACAGTTTCCGACGATTCCGCTGCACCGCCGCGAGTTTCCCCGCGGAGCCTTCGTGATGAAACGCGCAATGGATATTGCTCTGGCCTTGATCGTACTTTCGCTGGTGTCGCCGATCATGCTGGTGATCGCGGTGATGGTCCGCCTGGATTCGCCGGGATCGATCCTGTATGGCGCCGAGCGGATCGGTCGTAAGGGTAGAGTCTTCCGCTGTTTCAAGTTCCGGACCATGGTGCCCAATGCGGATCGCATGAAGAAGCAGTTGGCTCACCTGAACGAGCGGGAAGGCATTTTGTTCAAGATGACCAACGACCCGCGGATTACCAGGATCGGGGCCAAGCTGCGCAAGTACTCGCTGGATGAACTTCCCCAGCTGTTCAACGTGATCAAGGGCGACATGAGCCTGGTGGGTCCGCGGCCGCCGTTGGCGGCGGAGGTAGAAAAATACCACCTTTCGCATCTGCGTAGGCTGGACGTGTTGCCGGGCATCACGGGGCTTTGGCAGGTAGAGGCGCGGCAGGATCCGTCATTTGACAGCTATATTTCGCTCGATACGGCCTATGTCGAAAATTGGACGCTGCTGCTGGACCTGCGCATTCTGGTGCGGACCGTAGGTGTGGTGGTCGGAGGTACAGGATCGTAGAGCGGGTGCGGGAAGGCATTTAGGAGGCAGGCCCTGTAGAATCGCCATGTGCGCATCTCCCTTGCCCAGATCAATCCCACGGTGGGCGACTTCTCAGGCAATTTCGAAAAGATCGCTAACTGTATTGAGCGAGCTTCGGAGAAGGGAGCCGAACTCGTAATTTTTCCGGAACTGGCGACCTCAGGGTACCCGCCGGCTGACTTGCTGGAGAAAGAGTCGTTTGTGCAGCGGGCAGAAGCGTCGTTGGAGCAGATTGCGGCGTTGACGAGCGGTGCCGGCCGTCCGGCCGTGCTGTGCGGCTCGCCCATGCGATGCGAGGAACCGGGCGGCAAGCCGGTGCGCAATGTCGCTGCGGTGCTGGAGGGCGGTGAACTGCGCTTTGTGCAGGGAAAGAGGCTGCTGCCGTTTTATGACGTTTTTGATGAGCAGCGGTATTTTGAGCCAGCCCGGAGGCAGTCGCTGACGACGATCAAAGGTCAACCGGTGGCCATTACGATCTGCGAGGACGCCTGGAACGACAAGATGTTTTGGCCGCGGCAAAACTACCCGGTCGATCCGGTGGAGGAGCTGATGCGGCAATGGGGAGCACTGCCACAGACGATGGGCGGAGAGCGGCTGATCCTGAACATCTCCGCTTCGCCGTATTGGCATGGGAAACCGGAGACCCGGCGCTTGATGATCGGGGCGCTGGCCAGGCGTCATCAGGCGACGGTGGTCATGGTGAACCAGGCAGGCGCTAACGATAGCCTGATTTTCGACGGCGATTCGTTTGCCATGAGTGCGGAGGGCCAGGTGATCGCGCAATCGCGGCGGTTTGCCGAGGACCTGGTTACCGTGGACACAATGCGGAGAGAGGCCATCGGGGGGGAGAGCAGCCATCTTGATGTCACGCACTCCGGCGTAACTGGCTCCAGCTTTGCCCCAAAGCTGGATGCCACAGACCCACGGGAGCTGGAGCGGGTATGGCAGGCCTTGGTGCTGGGAACGCGGGATTACCTGCGGAAGTGCGGCTTTCAGAAGGCCTTGGTGGGGCTGAGCGGCGGCATCGACTCGGCGCTGGTGGCGGCCATCGCCGTGGAGGCGCTGGGGGCGGAGAATGTGCAGGGTGTCGGCATGCCGAGTGAGTTTTCCTCCAGCGGATCGGTGACCGATGCGGAGTATCTGGCCGCCAATCTGGGCATCCCTTTCCAGGTTCTGCCAATTCGTGAGATCTACGCTCAATTCACGCAGCAGTTGGAGCCACTGTTCACAGGCATGGAGTTCGGTCTGGCCGAAGAGAATGTGCAGCCCCGGATTCGCGGTACGCTGCTGATGGCGATTTCCAACAAGACTGGCGCGCTGGTCTTGACCACGGGCAACAAAAGTGAAATGGCCACCGGGTATTGCACCCTGTATGGTGACATGGTTGGGGCCCTGGCGGTGATTGCGGACCTGTACAAGACCGAGGTGTATGCCTTGAGCCGGTGGGTGAACCGGCAAGGCGAGGTGATTCCGTGGAATACGATCACGAAGCCGCCCTCGGCGGAGCTGCGGCACGGGCAGAAAGATACGGATTCCTTGCCGGACTATGAGGTGCTCGATCCGATGTTGCGGGCATACATCGAGGAGTACCAACCGGCTGAGACGATTGCCGCGACACAGGGCGTGGAGCTGTCGCTGGTGCGCAAGGTCATCCGGCTGGTGGAAATTTCAGAGTATAAGCGGGGGCAGGCGGCGCCGGTGCTGAAGGTCTCAAAAAAGGCATTTGGCACAGGAAGACGGTTCCCAATCGCGGCCCGGCACCAGGCATAGGTTTATGTTTTGGCGTAGCCGGAAGGGAACGGAATTACGGAGATGAAGGGGAACGTAGTGAGTCGAGCGATGTTGGGGATGGCGGCAGTGGGTCTTCTGGGTGTGTTGCAAACGGGTGTAATCCAGGCGGGAGCACAGGCGAGCACGCCGTCGCCGGCACCTGTCGAGCGAAAACCACTGCCCAATGGATCGGTCGGACCGCAAGGAGCACCCGGAGCCGCGACGCTGCCAGGGTTACCCGCGGGCGGGTTTCCGGCGGTGGACCCACGGAACTTCACCGCCCCCTCGCCGACCCCCGAAACGGTAAACAGCTTTCTGCACGCGCTTTGGGGATTCGACGAGAACCGGGTTTGGAGCGTGACGGCGATTCAGCCGACGCCCGCCACGGGGGTTGTGGCGGTACATGTGCTGGTGGCGGAAAAAACGCAGCCTTCGCGCACGGCGCAGACCACCCTGTTCATCACACCGGATGGCAGGCACGCCATCGCAGGAGACGTGATCCCGTTTGGGGCGCAGCCTTTTGCCGAGACGAAGAGTTTGCTACAGAAGTCAGCCGATGGGCCCTCGCGCGGAGCTGCGGACAAGCAGCTGGAGCTGGTGGAGTTCACCGATCTGGAGTGCGCGGCCTGCAGAACGGCGCAGGCGACGGTGGATCAGCTGCAGCAGCAGTTTCCCCAGGCGCACGTCGTGGTGGAGGACATGCCCCTGACGCGGTCACAACCCTCCGCCTACCAAGCAGCGGCAGTGGGGTATTGCGTGCGGCAGGCTAAGGGTGATGCGGGCTACTTTACCTACGCACAAGCCGTGTTGGCCAATGGGGCGGACCTGACGCCGGCCAAGGCAGACGCGACACTGGACGCGGCGGCCAAGGCGGCGGGGGCAGATCCCACGGCGATTGCGAGCTGCGCGGCGACGCCAGCGGCCAAGGCGGCCGTGGACCAGGTAGTGCAGCTTGGCAAGGAGGCCGGCGTGAGCGATGTGCCTACCTTGATTGTGAATGGGCGGGCGTTGCCGTTGGCACAGGTACCGGCACAGACGCTAAACCGGATTGTGGTCTTTCAGGCAAAGCTGGATGGGTTGACCGTGCAGCAGCAGCCCTCGTTGAGCACGTTGAAGTAAGCGGAGCCGGCTGGAAGCGAGACGAAGAAATGTCGAAGCTGATCGGAAAGGAAGCGGCTTTCAAGAACTTTCGCGTCCAGCGCCGAGCCCTTCTTTGTTAAGCTGCAATAGTAACGCAAATGCTCTTCGAGAGCCCATCCCGCAGTGTGTGGGAGGTTTTTAAATCTCGGATACGGCCACGCTCAGCTCAGGAGATTGTCATGCTAGCCGATGTGTCGGTTCTTGTGCATCCATATTTGCTCGCCACGGTTGACACCGGGCTGCACTTGACCTCGCCGACCAATACTTTTTCGACCGCTTCCACACCTGCCACCGAGGTGCATTCCCTGGCGCTCTTTGTGTTGTTGATCACAGGGCTCATCTTCCTCGCGGTCGGTGGACTGCTGACCTATGCCATCTGGAAGTTTCGGGCCAAGCCGGGTGATTCGGTGGAACCCGCTCAGGTCTTCGGCAGCACGCAGATTGAGCTGGCCTGGACCATCATTCCGGTGCTGATCATTGTGGTCTTGTTCCTTGGAACCGCCCGCGTCATCTTTGCGATCGAGGATGCCCGCAAACCGCCGTCCGCGGTGGATGTGGTGGTGGTGGGCCATCAGTTCTGGTGGGAGTTCCGCTATCCCAAGTACAACCTTGTCACGGCAAATGAACTGCATGTGCCGATGAGCGATCCCAAGAATCCAACCCCGACTTTTCTGAAGCTGACCTCGGCCGATGTAATGCATAGTTTTTGGGTGCCGCGCCTGGCAGGAAAGACGGATTTACTACCCAACCGTGTCAATGAGATGTGGATTGATCCATTCCAGGCCGGGATGTACGAGGGACAATGCGCTCAGTTCTGCGGCCCGGAGCACGCCAAGATGCTGATTCGTGTCTTTGTGGATACGCCAGCGCAGTTCAAGGCCTGGGTCGCCAATCAGCAGCAAGCGCAAGAGAGCGCTACAAACTCGGACGCACCCGCGGCGAGCGCACCCAATGTTGGCAATCTGCCGATTACCGGATTGCACGGACCCGGCAGTGTAGCCGCCGCCGCAGCGGGTGTGCCCGCGAACTCACCAGCCACGCGGGGCAATATCGCGCAGCTGCATGAGGTTGCGGAGTCGGATGAAGGCCAGACTCAAATTAATCCTCAGCAGGGCCGGCGTGTCTTTGAACAGCAGGCGTGCATCAACTGCCATGCCATCAAGGGTACCGTTGCGGATGGACGCTTTGGACCAGACCTCACGCACCTAGCTACCCGTTCGACCATTGCGGCAGGAGCGGCAGAGAATACGCCTACGAATCTGGTGGCGTGGCTTGCAGATCCCAACGACATCAAGGAGGGTACGCTGATGCCGGCAATGCACCTCACCGACCTGCAAAACAAGCAGATTACCGCCTACCTGTTGACGCTGCGCTGAGCTTCAAGAGGTAGGCAGCCACCAAGCAGCTTACGGGAACCGGACCTTACTTACACTGGATCAACGGAAATGGTTGATCCGCAGCTGATGCAGAGTACCAGATCACGGCAGGGAGAGACCCATGGCCACACCTAGTATGCCGATCCCCAAGGGGATTGAAGGAGCACTGGATACCACCATTCCGGCGCCACCGCGTTCACAATATTTAGAGACCATTCACGATTGGGTGACGACGACCGATCACAAGAAAATTGGCATCCTCTATATCTGCTACGCTTTGTTTTTTCTGCTCGTTGGCGGCCTGGAGGCGATGATCATCCGGGTTCAACTGGCAATTCCGTTGAACACCTTTGTCTCGCCGCAGACCTATAACCGGGTGTTTACCATGCACGGGACCACCATGGTCTTCCTCGTGGGTATGCCGATCCTGTTTGGCTTCGGCAACTACCTGATCCCGCTCATGCTCGGCGCCCGCGACATGGCGTTCCCGCGTCTGAACGCATTTTCGTTCTGGATTGCAGCTTTTGCCGGAATGTTTCTGTATTTCAGCTTTATCGGCGGCCTCGGGCTGGGTGGTACCGGCACGGCGCCTGACGCAGCCTGGTTCGCCTACGCTCCGCTCACGGAGAAGGCCTTTTCGCCGGGCCACACGATGGATTATTGGGCACTGGGCCTGATCGCCAGCGGCATTGGCTCTATCGGGACGGCGATCAACTTCCTGGCAACGATCATCTCCATGCGCTGCAAGGGTATGACCATGATGCGCATGCCGCTGCTGGCGTGGATCTACGCGACAGTGGCGTTCCTGGTGTTGGTGGCGGTAAGCCCCCTGACGGCGGCGCAGATCATGCTTCTGGTGGATCGCTACCTGGGTGGACACTTCTTTGACACGCAGATGGGCGGCTCCTCCATCCTGTGGGCACACTTCTTCTGGATCTTCGGTCATCCTGAAGTGTATGTCCTTGTACTGCCAGCCTTTGGCTTCGCCAATGAGATCATCCCCACGTTTTCCCGCAAGGCGATTTTTGGCTATCCGGCCATGGCAGCGGCGACGGTGGCCATTGCTTTTATCAGCCTGGGCGTGTGGGCGCACCACATGTTTACGATCGGCATGACGTCGTTCGGCAACACCTTCTTTACGCTCTCCACCATGCTGGTGTCGATCCCCACGGGCATCAAGACGTTTAATTGGCTGGCAACGATGTGGGGCGGCAAGATCCGACTCACGACCGCAATGCTGTTCTCCATCGGCTTCCTCTTTCAATGGACGATTGGCGGCCTTACCGGCATTATGTTGTCTGTTTCAGCCTGGGATTGGGAGTTGCACAACAGCTATTTCGTCGTAGCGCACTTCCACTACGTACTGGTGGGCGCGATCCTGTTCATGATTTTCGCGGCGTTCTACTACTGGTACCCCAAAGCCACTGGCCGTATGCTGAGTGAGCGACTGGGCAAGTGGCACTTTTGGCTGATGGTCATCGGCTTCCATTTGACGTTCGACTTCATGCACATTCCCGGCCTGTTGGGTATGCCCCGTCAGATCTATACCTATGAACCGGACCGTGGATGGACGGGATGGAATCTGATTATTACGCTGGGTGCATTTATACAGTTTGTGGCGATCACAATCTTTTGGTGGAACCTGATGTACTCCTACTTTCGCGGCGACATTGCCGGACCGGATCCGTGGGATGCATGGACGCTGGAATGGGCAACGCAGTCGCCGCCCCCGGCCTATAACTTCGCGGTGGAACCCGTTGTGGCCAGCCGTCGTCCCCTCTGGGATCTCAAGCATCCCGAAGACCCAGATTCGGCCATTGAGTAACCTGACATGATCACTGCGATTCCCCTGGAACACATCGAGAACGAAGCCGCGTGGAGCCTGCCGTCCAAGGGCCGCATCGGCATGTTTGCCCTCATCATTGCAGAGACGGCCGTCTTTGCCATTTTCGTCGTGGCCTATATCTACTACATGGGCCGCGACGTCCATGGTCCAACCCCGCGCGAAGTGCTGGAACTGCCGATCTTTGGCACGATTTTTCTGCTCTCCTCCAGCCTATTTATCTGGCTGGCGGAGCGGGCGATCGAGCAGGGCCGCATGGAGGCGTTTAAGTTGTGGTGGAGCGTGACGGTCGCGGAAGGCTTGTTCTTTCTGGTCGACACGGCACTGGAATGGAACAAGCTGATCTTCCATGATCACGTGACGGTAAGCACGAACCTCTTCGGGACAACGTATTTCTGTTTGGTCGGCCTGCACGCCACCCACGTCATTGTGGGTTTGCTTATGCTGATTTTAGTGTTGACCCTGGCCTTCATGGGCCGGCTGAAGCAGTCGCATGCGGAGCGGGTGCAGGTACTTGGGTTGTACTGGCACTTCGTGGATGCGGTCTGGGTTGTGGTATTTACAGTGGTTTACGTGGTGAGCCGATGATGACAGAAACGCCAATCGCCGTTGATCACAGCACGGCGCGTGATGAGAAACACAGCATTCACCTGCCCGCTCCTACGCCCTGGCCCATGGTCATGGCATTGGGAATTGTTCTGCTGGTGGCGTCCCTTGTAATGGACCAGGCTGTAGGCCTGCTCGGGCTTTTTCTGGCTGTGTGGGGGGCTGTAGGTTGGTTTCGTGAGGTCCTGCCCTTTGAGAAGGTGGACCACATCACCGTCACCGACGAGATTGTGGAGATTGTTCCGGCGCGCGGTCGGGTGACGCGGATTGAGTTGGGCGAGACTCACCGGGCGCAGCTCCCGCTGCGCACCTTTCCGATCGCCAGCGGCCTCAAAGGCGGCATCGCGGGCGGGATCGCGATGGTGATCCCGGCCGAAATCTACGGTGTTTTGCGATATCACAGCTTCTGGTACGTCATTAACTTGCTTGGCGGCGCCGGAGTAGGCAACTGGGTCAATCCGACACACGATCAGTTGATGCACTTCCGGCTGAGTGCATTTGTCACGGCTAACGTGATCCAGGGCTCGACCACTCTGTTGGTGGGACTCTTGTATGGCGCCCTGCTACCCGTCTGGCCGAAGCGGCCTGTCCTGCTCGGTGGCCTGCTGGCGCCGCTGATGTGGACGGGGCTGCTACATAGCGTCCTGGGCATCGTCAACCCCTTTCTGGCGCAACGTATTGATTGGTGGTCCTTTGCCGCATCCCAGGTGGTCTTCGGAGTGGTGGCAGGCTTTACAGTCTCGCGATTGGGTGGATTGAAGCGGCTGGCTCAGGTGCCTCTCGCGGTACGGCTCGGCGTAGAGTCCCCAGGTCTGCATGGGGATAGTCATGGAAAAGAGCCGCAGGGATGAAAATGCGCAGTGCTGGAGTTTTGAGTTTAGCCTTGCTCGGTTTGGGCTTAACCGGTTGTAACTTGCCAGGTCGCCCCAAGGAGTTGGTGGATGTGCCGCGTCCGGAGGAGATTGTCTCCTTCAATGAGCTGTATGGCCGGAATTGCGCTGGATGTCATGGGGCCGCGGGTCAAAATGGCCAGGCCAACAACTTGAATAATCCGGAGTATGAGGCTTGGATTGACGACGCCTCGCTGCGCAGTGCCATTGCGAACGGCCAAAAGGGCATCCTGATGCCCGGTTTCAGCAAGGCAGCTGGCGGCGACCTGACCGACCAGCAGATCGACATTCTTGTGAACGGTATGCGGAAGAACTGGGGCCGCGGCTTCAGTTTCGGCGCGGAAACACCACCGCCATATCACCAGCCCCAAACTGCCGATGTGGTCCACGGCCAGGCCGTTTACACGGCTGCATGTGCAAGCTGTCACGGTGCATCTGCTGAACACCCTGGACCCTCGGGTTCGATCCTTGACGGGGCCTATCTGGCTCTAATCAATGAACAGGTGGTGAGAACGACCATCGTGCCGGGACGGCCTGATGTAGGACAACCAGATTGGCGGCACATGATCCCAGGAAGGGCGATGACAGATGCCGAGGTTACGGATGTGAGCGCCTGGCTCATCAGCCAGACCCCGAATCGACCGGGCCATCCATATCCCAATCTGCGGCCCAACGTAGAACGGCCGGGAGAGGTTCCCCCGCTTTCCTCCGTGAAGCAGTAGGGCGAGGCTGTAGAGAGAAGTAGCAGGAGTAGAGCAAGGTGCGGACGCAAGAAACGTTGGAGACAAGTCATGGATGAGTATCTGCCGTCGCCGAGCCCGGAACTACGGGAAGAGCGGCTCGAAAAGGAACGCGTCAGTCGCCGCACCTTTTTGATGAACGTCGGCATTGGATTGAACGTGGTTGTGGCCCTGGCCATTGCGGCACCAGTGGTTGCGTATGTGCTTGGGCCGGTGATTAAGCGGCGGGCATACCTCGAATGGATTGACGTGGGAGAGGTAGGCAAGTTCCCGACAGGGGAAACTACGCTCATCAGCTACCGCAACCCGTTCACGACGATGTGGGATGGGGAGACGGGAACGATTCCGGCCTACGTAAAGGCCGATGCGGGTGGGCAATTTACGGTGTTCGCCATCAACTGCGCGCACCTTGGGTGCCCGGTACGTTGGTTTTCAGAATCGCAGCTGTTTATGTGTCCGTGCCATGGAGGTGTGTATTACGCCGATGGCAGCCGGGCTGCAGGACCACCGGAGCGGGGACTATTTACATATCCGGTCAAAGTTGAGAATGGCCGGTTAAAGATCGACGCGGGCCAGATGCCCACGGTTTCCAACCAGGCGAGCAACAAAGGGTGTTCGCCGCTGAATGACAAGACGCAACAACCTGCGCTTGTAACGAGGATTGAGCCATGGCTTGGTACGAAAATACCTACAGTTGGTTAGAACGGCGTGTGCAGCTCGAAGGTCCTGTCAAAGAGGCCGCGCTGCACTATGTTCCAGCGAGCACTGCGAGCTGGTGGTACGTCTTCGGTAGCGCCAGTTTGGTCTTGCTGATCCTGCAAATCGTCACCGGCATCCTGTTGGCGCTGGTTTATTCGCCTTCTGCCGGGCAGGCTTGGAACATCCTGCAATACCTAAACCACGATCTCCCGCTGGGCTGGTTCCTGCGAGCGATGCATGGTTGGGGATCGAACTTCATGGTGGCCATTGTGGTTATCCACATGGCGCAGGTGTTCCTGTTTGGTGCCTACAAGTTTCCTCGTGAGCTGACCTGGGTGCTTGGTGTCTTCATGTTGTTGATGACATTAGGCATGGCCTTCACCGGTCAGGTTCTACGCTTCGACCAAGATGCGTATTGGGGCCTTGGAATTGGCGCTTCAATCGCGGCGCGGGTGCCCTTCATTGGTGGGCAGATCGTGCACATGATGCTGGGCGGACCGATCATTGGTGGGGCCACGCTATCTCGCTTTTTTGCTCTTCACGTGTTCGTGATTCCTGGTTCGCTGTTGGCCTTCACGGGTCTGCATGTGTGGATGGTATTGAAGCTCGGCGTGAATGAGTGGCCGGTCCCCGGCCGCGTGGTGAATCGCGATACCTACATCAAGGAGTACAACCAACTCGCCCACGACGACGGTTTGCCGTTCGTTCCGGGTGCGGTGTGGAAGGATCTGGTTTTTTCAGCAGCGATCCTGTTCGCCGTGGTTGTAGCCGCGGCGATGTTTGGACCCAAGGGACCTGAGGGTACGCCGGATCCGACGATCATTCAGACCGTCCCGAAGCCTGACTTTGCTTTTCTTTGGATCTACACGGTACTTTCTTACCTGCCGCCCTCGATCGAGACGCCTGTGATGCTTGTGGCGCCTGTGATCGGTATCGGTGTTCTCGTGCTCTTGCCCTTTGTGGCCGGGGTTGGCGAGAAGAGCTGGTGGCGTCGTCCGGCTGCTGTCTTCTCTGCGCTATTTCTGGCGGTTGCGTGGGCTGGTTTAACCAAGCAGGGCACGTACACACCCTGGAGCCCGCATATGGATGCCTGGAGTGGTGCGGTGGTGCCGGCTGCATATCTGGAGAACAGGACACCACTGGAGCGTATGGGTGCGAATGTCTTCCAAGAGAAGCAGTGCCGCAACTGTCATGCAATCGGCGGTGTGGGTGGGCAGCGTGGACCGGCTTTGGACAAGGTTGCGACGCGTCTGACGGAAGATCAGATGATCCGACAGGTCTTGCTGGGCGGCGGAAACATGCCGGCGTACGGCAGCACACTTTCCCCGTCTGAAACCACGGCGTTGGTGCACTACCTGGACACGATGCATCCGCGGGATGAACGCGCGGCTACAGATGCGTCAAGGCAGGTCATCGAAGACGACGGCCCACCGCCCAACTCTACGGTAGAGCACGGGCATGGGCAATCGAAGCAGCTACAGTAAGCAGGCATGCAGTTGGTTCAGGTAATGACGATGGTATACATGGAGGCCGGTTCAACTGCCGATTTGGCGGGGGACGGCCTCCTTCGTGCGTGGTCGTGGCCAATCCTGCCCCTCGTGGGCATTTTGATCACGACCGCGATCTATCTTCGTGGCTGGAGGCTGGCTCGGCGTACACGACCGGACGAGCTACCGGGCTGGCGGGCGCTGAGTTTTTGCGGAGGGATGCTGGCCATCTGGCTGGCGATCGCTTCACCCATCGACGCGCTAGACGATTTTCTGCTGGCTGCGCACATGATTCAGCATTTCATTCTCATGTCTGTAGCGCCGCCGCTGCTTGTTCTGGGTGCGCCGACGGTGCCTCTACTGCGTGGGCTGCCCCGGTGGTTTATCAAGGGGCCGTTGCATCCGTTGTTCGCCAGCCGCGGTGCTCAGAGTGTGTTTCATGCCCTCAGCAACCCAGTGCTGATCTGGCTTGCAATGAATGGGGCTTACCTCGGATGGCATGTGCCTGCAGCATTTGAGTTGACGTTTCGTTCCAACGCCTGGCATGAGACCGAACACACGTGTTTTCTGCTTACAAACATCGCGTTTTGGTGGATTGTTCTGCAACCCTGGCCGACCAAGTCACGCTGGCCCGCGTGGGCGGCAATACCCTTTCTGTTGACCTCAGATCTGGTCAACACGATGATTTCAGCCCTGCTTACGTTTTCGGGCAAGGTACTATATCCGTCCTATGCCGCGGCCCCACGTGTGTCCGAACTGAGCGCCTTGCAGGATCAAGTGGCGGCTGGTTCTGAGATGTGGATCCTGAATTCGCTCGTGTTTCTGGTTCCGGCCGTCGCTATCACCATGCAGGTACTGGCACCCAAGCGGATGCGTCCCAAGGGCGGTTCCGGGGGCCAGATACGTCCAGTGCCAGCTCCGGCTCCCGGACCATAGAGTGATCTAGCCCAATGCTGCGCTGTGGGTGTTGAGGGTACCCTTCTTTAAGCAACAGATAGGTCATTGTGGGCAGCGACTTCCTGGCTGAGAAGTCACGGCTATGGTGTATGGTGCAAGCATCGGATCAGGGGTGCAGGCAGTGGCTGGCTGGCGAGGCAGGGAACTATCGCGACTGTTTCCGCGGCTTGTCCTGGCGTGGCTTCTGGCTAGTTTGCTGCCCGCCGCCTTACGGGCGCAAGCCTCCTTTACGGCGACACGAGCGGGCGACCTACAGGTAGGTGCGGGTGTGTCGCTGGGACACTCGGATTACGACTCGTCTGCACTGGGTGGAACGGGTGAGACCCTGAAGGGGTTTGACCTTTACGGCACCTTCGACTTTAAGCCGCACTTTGGCGCGGAAGCCAACTTCCGACAGGTGAAGCCAAGCTACGGCGAAGACATCTACGAGCGGACATACGAGATTGGGGGCAGGTATGTGTACCCGCTCCGACATCTAGAGCCGTATGCCAAATTGATGTACGGACGCGGGGTCTTCAATTATCCCAATGACATCGCCAATCTGGCTTACAACCTCTACAGCTTAGGCGCCGGGGCGGACTTCCGTCTGCTGGACAACGTGAATCTCCGCCTAGATTACGAGCATGGGCATTGGTTCGGCTTTCCGCTTTCCCCGCTGCAGCCGAATGTAGTGACAATCGGGGCGGCATATCACTTCAGCGGAGAAGGTAAGTGTTTGCTGTGCGCCAACCGGCACTAAGCCGACCCATCGAACGGGCTTGCCGCAAGGAGCCGGTTGGGCCTTTCCGCAGAGCGGAAGGAACCGCGTGAAACGCTCAGCTGTCGTCTTGGAGGAGCTGTTGCGAGCGCTCGGTGGCTCAGTGACGACGTACCATCCTTCCGTGCAGCGAACCGGGCGAACGCTGGCTGAATTGGTGGATGGAACCTCGTTTTTCCCGGGCGGCAGCGGGCTTTGGCGAGGACAGGCCAATGGCGGAATCCTGCCGGCTGCGTTTCCAGAGCGGCCAGTCATGTTTGTCGGGCATAATTTCGACAGCCAGCGCGCCTTTCAGCGCTCACTGCTGCGCAAAGGCGAAGCCAGCGGGCAATTTTGGAAATTTCTGCTTGCCATGCTGGAGGCTGCGCAGCTCCGTCCAGAAGAGTGCTTCTTTACCAATGCGTTGATGGGGTTGAAGCCCGGCAGTGCCACGGGGCCGATGCCACGTGTTCCAGGCTACTTGGAACAGTGCGGTATGTATTTACGGCAGCAGGCGACGATCGTGCAGGCGCTGTGTGCTGTCGCGTTGGGCACCCATGCCGCAGGTTTTGTCCGCGAACTGCCTTTGCCCTTCATTGCAGTGAAGCACCCCAGCTCCTGGATCTACTGTAAGGGACTGAGTCGGCCGGAGGGTATAAGGGGAGAAGGCCGGAAGATTGCTGCCCTGCTCGCAGCCACGCAGTAAGTGCCGTCAGGGCCGTTCCCCTCACGTGTAGCGGCGATCTAACAGCAGATCCCTCCGCTACGCTGCGGGATGACGACAAGAGGGTGACGTCAGGCCAACAGTTTGACGGTGTTGCCGCTCGAGATACAAGGGTCTCTCCACTCCGCTGACGAAGTCAGCTCCGGTCGAGATGACACCGGAGGCCCACATGTCAACACAGCCTAGTATTTCGGCAGGGATGGGTCGATCTTTTCGGCCCAGGCTGTGATGCCGCCGGCTAGGTTTTTTACGTCCGTGTAGCCATTGGCCTTGAGTTCCTGCGCTGCCTTTTGGCTGCGGCCGCCGGTTTTACAGTGCACGATAATTTCTGTGCTCTTGTTCTGAGGGAGCTCATTCAGCCGTTGGCCAATCTGCCCAATGGGGAGGAGCGGAGCGCCAAGGTTTACGATGGCGTACTCGTGCGGCTCGCGCACGTCCAGGATGTAGGGAGTCTCACCCGCGTTCAGGCGGGTGCTGAGTTGCTCGACGGAGAGCTGCGGGATGCCCTCGATCTCGGGCTCGCCCTGAGACGCGACACCGTGCGAGCTGACTTCAAGCGGACCGTTGCCGCTGGCGGGCGCGACGCCACAGAACTGGTCGTAATCTATCAGTTCCTTGATCTCATGGGTGCCGCAGGCTGGGCAGTCGGGGTTCTTGCGCAGCTTCAAGGTGCGAAACTGCATGCCAAGAGCGTCGACCAGGAGAAGACGCCCGATCAGGGGTTCTCCTATGTTCAGGATCAGTTTGATCACTTCCGTGGCCTGGATGACGCCGACAAGGCCGGGTAGGATGCCGAGGACACCGCCCTCCGCGCAGCTGGGTACCAGGCCCGGCGGTGGAGGCTCGGGGTAGAGACAGCGGTAGCAGGGACCTTCCTCGGTGGCGAAGACGGATGCCTGGCCCTCGAAGCGGAAGATGCTGCCGTAGGCATTGGGCTTGCCGGTCAGGACGCAGGCGTCATTGACGAGATAGCGGGTTTGGAAGTTGTCGGTGCCATCGGCGATGACGTCGTAGTTCCGAAAGATCTCGAGCGCATTGGCCGAAGTCAGCATGGTGTTGTGCTTGACGACCGTTGTGTTTTTATTCAGCCCATTCAACATCTGCTCGGCGGAATCGACCTTCAGCATGCCGACGGTGGCCTGCGAATGGATGATCTGGCGCTGCAGGTTGGACTCATCGACCACATCGAAATCGACGAGGCCAATTGTACCGACACCGGCCGCGGCAAGATAAAGCGCGAGTGGTGCGCCGAGCCCGCCAGTGCCGACGCACAGGACCCGGGCTGCCTTGAGCTTCTGCTGACCCTCCATGCCGACCTCGGGGAGGATTAGGTGGCGCGAGTAGCGAGCGATCTCCTCGTTGGAAAGCCTGGGAAGAGCGGAGGAGGCGTGGGTTTCCGGAATTTCAACAGTGGCGGCCATAGGTTCTCACAGAGGAGATGCAATCAGTGGTGCCGGGGATTCGCTGGCGAGCGAAGGATCGCTTGCCAGCTAAGCGGAGGAATCTGGAACGGATTGAAGCGTGGCAGGTGATACAGTTTGTTCGAGACCGCCCTCCGTCCAGAAATGATGATCAAGACAGGTTCCGCCACGCTTTCACGTCTTCTTTGTGCGTTCTTTTTGGGTCTGCCCGCTGCCGCGCAGACCGCGCCGGCTCCGCTGCCTCCGATGGGTTGGAACAGCTGGAACCATTTTTCGGGCAAAGTGACCGATGCCGACGTGCGCTCCGCCGCCGACCAGATGGTGAGCACGGGCATGCGCGACGCCGGCTACGTCTATGTGAATCTTGACGACACCTGGGAAGGGCAACGCGATGCAGAGGGCGTGCTGCACACCAACAGCCGCTTTCCGGACATGAAGGCGCTGGCGGCTTACATTCATGCCAAGGGGTTGAAGTTCGGCATCTACTCCTCGCCTGGACGCAAGACCTGCGGCGGGTATGAGGGCAGCTTTGGGCATGAGGCGCAGGACGCACACATGTACGCGGCGTGGGGCGTGGACTTTCTAAAGTATGACCTGTGTTCCTTTGACGACAATATGCGGGAGGCGAAACAACAGCACCCGGACGACCCCACAGCGCAGTACACACTGATGGTGGCGGCCTACCGCAAAATGGGCGACGCGTTGAAGGCCACGGGACGGCCGATCGTGTACAGCCTGTGTGAGTACGGTGTGGACGAGCCCTGGAAGTTTGGTCCGGGCGTGGGCGCGCAGATGTGGCGCACCACCGATGACATTAACGACAACTACAGCCGCATGATGGAGATTGCCTACGGTCAGGTGGGTCTGGAGCGGTTTGCCGGAGCCGGTCGCTGGAATGACCCGGACATGCTGGAAATCGGCAATGGCGGCATGAATTATGACGAGTACAGAACGCACATGACCCTGTGGGCCATGCTGGCGGCGCCATTGCTGGCCGGCAATGACCTAAGCAAGATGTCCGACCAGGACAAGGGGCTGTTAACGAACCGGGAAGTCATCTCCATTGATCAGGACCCGCTGGGAAAGCAGGCTGAACGCATCCGGCAGGACGGCGATTTCAGCATCTGGCGAAAACCCCTGAGCGGCGGCAGAACAGCCGTTGCTGTGGTGAATGCCCAATGGCAACGCCGCGACATTCCCGTAGATTTGAAGGCAATTGGCTTTTCGCAGGGGGCCCAGGTGCATGATGTGTGGGCGGGTAAGGATCTAGGGCGCCTCGCGGGTACGCAGGTTGTGAGCGTACCGCGGCACGGGGTAGAACTCTACATCTTCAGCAAGTAAGGCCGGGCTATGTGTTGGTCGATGCTGCGCTAGCGACAACAGCCGCCGGCGATGGACGGGATGATGGTGATCTCGGCCGCGTCGGCGACGAGGGTTTCTTCCTTTTCCGGCAGGTAGCGCATGTCTTCATCACCGATGTAGATGTTGACGAAGGAGCGCAGCTTGCCTTCTGGCGTGAACAGATGCTGCTTGAGGGCGGGGTAGGCGCGGGTAAGGCAGTCCAGGCCGCTGGCGAGAGTGGTGCCCGTGGCATCGACGATGTCCTGCCCGTCGGTATAAGCGCGGAGTGGCGTGGGGATGTGGATCTTCATAACCCGAATATGATGCCGAGTCTGTGCAGGACGGCGCAGAAAGGTCCGTATGACTGCTGGTTGTGAGTCATTGCTTCGGGCACAAGGGTTTGGCGGTCAGAGACGGACGCGAGCCCGGTAGACACCTCTCTACCCCGGTCGTCAGAAAACGGAATCGTGTGACTACCAAGCAACGCGAGCGGCTTCGCATTGATCCTAACGCCTGATGTATCGCCTTGCGTAGCATTGGCGGAAAGAAAGGTCGTCCATGTTTTTGATTATTGGCTTGGTTCTCTTTGTCGCCTGGATTCTCGGCTTCGTCGTGTTTCACGTCGCCGGATTTTTCATACACATCCTGATCATCCTAGCCATCATTTCGCTGATTCTTCAGTTTGTCCGCAAAGCTTGAGGCGAGGATAAAAGCAGGCCCGGTGATATCGGGCCTGCTTGCCGTTATTGCCGGGCGGCAATATGTGCCGGTTGCTCTATGGTCGGTGGCGGCATGTCCTCCAAAACCTCGGGAGTTTCCTCCTCGAGTTTTGGCAATTTCGCCGCCAGGGCGATCTCCAAGACCTCATCCATATTTTCAACAAAGTTCAATTTCATCGTGTTCTTGATGAGATCAGGCAGCTCAGCCAGGTCCTTGCGATTGTCTGCGGGCAGAATCGCCTCAAAGATGCCGGCACGGTGCGCGGCGAGCAGCTTTTCCTTCAGTCCACCGATCGGCAATACCTTGCCCCGTAGCGTGATTTCACCGGTCATGGCGATATCGCGGCGCACATCGATCTTTGTCAGCGCTGACGCCAAGGCTGTGGCCAGCGTGATCCCCGCAGAAGGTCCGTCTTTCGGAATTGCACCCTCCGGCACGTGAATATGGATGTCGATGTTGCGGTAGAAGTCCTTCTGCAAACCAAGGTGATGTGCGCGTGAGCGGATGTAGGTCAGTGCGGCCTGCGCCGATTCCTGCATGACATCACCCAGCTGGCCGGTCGCCGTCATCTTGCCCTTGCCGTCCAGCACCTGCACTTCGGTCTGCAGGATGGAACCGCCCATTTCCGTCCAGGCTAAACCGGTTACCAAGCCGATCTCGTTGTGCTCATGCACCTGCGAATCACGGAATTTGGCCACGCCCAGCAGATCCGAGAGGTTTCCACCGGTGATGGCCTCCTTGTGCTCGCCGTTGGAGACCACCCGCCGCGCCACCTTGCGGCAGACGTTGCCGATCTCACGTTCCAGATTGCGTACACCCGATTCACGCGTGTAGTTGCGGATGATGCCGCGAAGCGCATCGTCATCCAGTGTGACCTGGCCGTTGTTCAGCCCTGTACCCTCAAGCTGCTTCTTTACCAGGTACTGCTTGGCGATCTCCAGCTTTTCGAGCTCGGTATAGCCGGAAAGCCGTAGGATTTCCATACGATCCTGCAAGGGACCGGGAATGGTGTGCAGCACATTGGCGGTGGCCACGAACAAGACCTGTGACAGGTCATACTCCACGTCGAGATAGTGGTCCTGAAAGCTGTTGTTCTGCTCCGGATCCAACACCTCCAACAGTGCCGACGCTGGGTCGCCGCGAAAGTCCGAGGCCATCTTGTCAATCTCATCCAGCATGATCACCGGGTTTTTGGTGCCGGCTTTCTTCATCGACTGGATAATTTGTCCGGGCAGCGCCCCAATATACGTGCGGCGGTGTCCGCGAATCTCGGCTTCGTCCCGCACACCGCCCAGCGACATGCGTACAAATTTGCGGCCAGTAGCCTTGGCGATTGACATCCCCAGTGAGGTTTTACCCACGCCCGGAGGTCCGACGAAGCACAGGATGGAGCCCTTTGGATTTTTCACGAGCTGGCGCACGGCGAGGAACTCTAGAATGCGCTCCTTGATTTTCTCCAGCCCGTAATGATCTTCGTTCAGCACCTGCTCGGCGTTCTCAATGGAGCGGATTTCCTTGGAGCGTTTGCGCCACGGCACCGCCAGAAGCCAATCCAGATAATTTCTGCTTACAGTGGATTCGGCCGACATTGGCGGCATCGCTTCCAGCTTCTTGAGCTCTTGGGTAGCCTTGTCCTGCACATCCTTGGGCATGCCGGCGTCTTCGATCTTCTTCTTCAACTCATCGAACTCGCTCTTTTCACCACGCCCGAGCTCTTTCTGGATCGCCTTGATCTTCTCGTTGAGGTAATACTCTTTTTGGGCGCGCTCCATTTGCCGCTTTACACGCGACTGAATTGTGCGGTCCACATTCAGTTTTTCGATTGCGATGTCCAGGACATCGGCCACACGCGCCAGGCGCATCTCCGGATCGAACACCTCCAGCAGCTGTTGCTTTTCCTCAATCGTGAGCGGCAGATTGGCGCCGATCAAGTCAGCCAGCTTCGCCGGCTCATCGGTACGCAGGGTCGCCGCCGCCTCTTGGTTTAACGACTGTTGCAGCTTACTGTACTGCTCATACAGCTGGTGCACACGAGCGACGAGCTGGTCGGTCTGTGGCGTGTGCTGTAGTTCTGCCTTGGCCGTGCGTACCGTGGCTACAAAAAAACCATCGGTGTCATTTACCTCGGTCGCGCGCGCACGCTCCACACCTTCGACCAGCACGCGGATGTTGCCGTCAGAAAGTCGAACCGACTGCACGATGTTGCCGATCGTGCCGACCTTGTAGATGTCATCGCCTGTTGGTTCATCCACCGAGGCATCGTGCTGTGTAGCGAGAAAGATCTTGCGGTCGCCATTCAATGCCTCTTCCAGCGCGCGCACGGAGGATTCCCGGCCCACCACAAACGGAGCCATCATCTGAGGGAAAATCACCATCTCGCGGATGGGCATCATCGGGAGTTTGCGCTGGGTACCGGTGTTCAAATCGCGTTCGTCGTTAGTCATAGGCCTCCCGATTAGACGTGCGTTTGGCCGCTTGGATGCGTTGCACGATCTGGCCAGATTGTACCCGTATTGACGGCCTGGTGCCTTGGGCAGCAGCGTCCTCCCGCTCCGTCAAAGGCGGGAAGTCTCCGGACTGCGTGCTGATGATCAAAAGGCCTATGTCACCGGTGCCTTCGCACGGGAAACATAGGCCTTTGTATAGCGACTACAGGACAGATGAAGCGAAGACTGCGTCTCGCCGCTTACACCTTATCCGGCTTTTTCAAGCAGCACCGGCAGCGTGATCTCACGGGTTTTGACCATCTCCTCGGTGATCACCAGTTCCTTGATTTTCTTATTGCCCGGCACGTGATACATCAGGTCCAGCATCAGCTCTTCGAGAATCATGCGCAGACCACGTGCACCCACACGGCGCGACAGGGCCTCGCGAGCGATCTCACACACCGCCCCCTCGGTCCACGTCACCTTTACGCCCTCATAGTCGAACAGTCGGGCGTACTGCTTCAGCAGGGCATTGCGTGGCCGCGTAAGAATGTCAATCAGCGCCGGTTCGTCCAGCTCATCCAGGATGCCCAGCACCGGCAGGCGACCCACAAATTCCGGAATCAACCCATACTTCAGCAGATCCTGGGGCTCCGCCTGACGGAGCAACTCTGTGTCGCGCTGCGCACGAATCGGCGTTAGCTTCTTTTCCTCAGCATCGCCTGTTGCCTTGAAACCGAGGGCCTTCTTGCCGATACGCCGGCCAATGATCTTCTCCAGTCCAACAAAGGCACCACCGCAGATGAACAGGATGTTCGTTGTGTCCACGATGGTGAATTCCTGGTGCGGGTGCTTGCGACCGCCTTGCGGCGGCACATTGGCAACCGTGCCCTCCAACAGCTTGAGTAAAGCCTGTTGCACACCTTCGCCGGAAACATCGCGCGTGATGGAGGGGTTCTCATCCTTGCGACCGATCTTGTCGATTTCGTCGATGTAGATGATGCCGGCCTGCGCACGGGCCACGTCGTTGTCCGCGGCTTGCAGCAGCTTCAAGATGATGTTCTCCACATCCTCGCCCACGTAGCCGGCCTCGGTCAGCGTTGTCGCGTCGACGATGGCGAATGGCACATCCAGCATCTTTGCCAGCGTCTGCGCCATGAGCGTTTTACCGGAGCCAGTCGGGCCCACCAACAGGATGTTGGATTTGGCCAGCTCCACATCATTCCCACGCATGCGATTCATCTGGATGCGTTTGTAGTGGTTGTAAACTGCCACCGCCAGCTTCTTCTTTGTGGAGTCCTGGCCGATGATGTACTCGTCCAAGAAAGCCTTTACCTCAGCGGGCTTTGGCAGGTGCTGCGGTGCGGCGCCTGGCTGCACCTCGGTGGTCTTATCGTCTTCCAGAATGGAATTGCAGACCGCAACGCACTCATCACAGATATACGCTCGCGGATAATCCGAAGGCGAAGAGATCAGCTTCGCAACGGCGTCCTGCGATTTGTGACAGAACGAGCAGCGCAACGACTCTTCCGGGCCCCGAGTGGTCTTCATAGATGCGTGCAACTCCTTTTTCCGATCCGGCACGTCCCAGTGCTTCATCGGAAGTGGTGTAAGTCTACACCTTAGCGGAAATCACCGGCTTTCGGCGAAAACAAAGGTCATGGCGGATAGGGTACCAGTGGTTTCCAAAAAAACCGTCCCGCATGGATAGGATTCCCGCGGGACGGTGTGGATGCAGTGCGCTCTAGGCACGCGGCCGAGTAATGATGTCATCGATCAAGCCATACTCCTTGGCCTGCTGCGATCCCATCGAGAAATCACGATCTGTATCGCGCTCAATCTGCTCAAAGCTCTGCCCTGTATGCTCCGCCATGATGCGGTTCATGCGTTCCCGCAAGCGCAGAATCTCCCGTGCGTGGATGTCGATTTCCGTCGCTTGACCCTGAATGCCGCCGCCCATAATCAATGGCTGGTGAATCAGGATGCGTGAATTCGGCAGTGCAAAACGCTTGCCCTTTTTGCCCGCCATCAAAAGAAATGCGCCCATGGAAGCCGCCTGGCCAATGCACAGCGTCTGCACGTCATTTTTGATGTACTGCATCGTGTCATAGATCGCCAGACCTGCCGACACAGAACCGCCGGGAGAGTTGATGTACAGCTGAATGTCCTTGTCCGGATCCTCACCTGACAAAAACAGCAGCTGTGCAATGATCAGGTTTGCAACGTTGTCATCGATCGGTGTGCCAAGAAAGATGATGTTGTCGCGCAGCAGACGGCTGTAGATATCGTAGGAGCGTTCGCCCCGGCTCGTCTGCTCGAGCACCATCGGTATAAGTCCCATTACTCTCACCTTCCTGTACTGCGATTGCCAATTTAGCTGAGCCTAACAGGCTGGGCCATTCGCCGTCCGCTCCTATGGTCTTTTGCGGTTGGCCCATTGAAAAGGAGGCTAGGCTGCCAGCTTTTCATACAGCGCGGCACCGGTCTTTTCACGCCGCATCTGTTCCCGAATCCTTTGCAATGAACCGTCGTCGTTCAGCCGCTTGCGCAGCGTCTCCAGCGGCTCGCGCGCCTGCAGGGAAGCCATCAGCAGCTCGCGTTCCATGTCGTCTTCGGACACTGTGATGTTTTCACGGTCGGCAATGCGATCCAGGATCAGCGACGCCTTGACTTCGGCCAGGGCCTGGTCGCGCTGCGCCTCACGCAGACGGGCAAAGTCGAGCTGGCGCATCTGCTCCTGCGTCATGCCCTGCTGGGCCAGTGCGCGAAGACCGCGGTCCAGCCGGACGTCAATCTGTTGCTGCACAAAAATCTCTGGAACAGGGAACTGGAAACGCGCAATGAGTTCGTCCAGCATCTTGTCACGCGCTTCGGTCTCGAGCGAGTCTTTCTTGCGCTCCACAATGCGCTCACGCAGCTTCTCTTCAAACTCCTGCCAGGTGTCGTAGGCGCCCATCTGCTTGGCAAAGTCATCATTGCGCTCCGGGGGCGTCCTGCGCTTCAACGCCGTCACCTTCACGTCATAACTCACAGTCTTGCCCGCCAGGCGTGCATCACCGAAGTCGGCCGGATACTCCACCTCCAACGCCATCTCCTGGCCGGCGACTGCGCCGCGCAGCGCGTCAGAAAAGGCCGGCAACGTGTTCTTGCCGCCAACCTCCAGCAGAATATCGTCACCTTTGATTTCCGGTTGTTCGGGCTGTTCCGGCTGCGTTACTTGCCCCTCAAGCTCAGTCTGCTCAGCGTCTGCTTCCCCGGCTGGGGTCTCGGGGTGCATGTGGCCCTGGAAGCTGATCTCCGCCCAGTCGCCGTCGGTCAAGGCGCGTTCCTCCTCCACTGCTTCCACCGTCGCATGCTGGTCCAGCAGGGTGTTCAGCTCGGTACCATACTCCTCATCGGTCACCGTCACGTCCGGCTTCTGCACCGTGACGCTGTCATATCCGTCCACGTCGATGGCCGGCAGGATCTCAAAGGTGGCGCGAAAACGCAACGGCTGGCCCTCGGTCAGCTGCAGCTCCGAAATCTGCGGCTGCGAGACGGGGTTCAGCGAGTCTTTTTCCAGCGCCGTGCGGAAGCGCTCGGACACCAGAGACTCCAGTACCTCCTGCCGAATGTCTTTTGCAAAGCGCGAACGGATCAACGAGTCCGGCACCTTGCCCGAGCGGAAGCCGGGGATGCGGGCGAGCTTGCTGTAGCGCTTCACCACCTTCCGGAACGCCCCGTCCACGTCATCTGCCGGCGCCTCGACCTCTACCGTGCGGGTCAGCTCTGGATTCATGGCCGGCGCGGCCTGGCGTTGGGGGGCAGCCTGCTCATTGCCCTGGGTCTCTAGTGCCAGCTCCGTGGACGGCTGAACGGTGTTCTCGGTCGCGTTCTCGGTGGCATGGGCAGTCTCGGTCTCGTCGTGAATGTCAGCAGTTGTCAATGGGATCTCTTCCAAGCGGATCTGGTTGGCACGGGCGCCCATGGGAAAGCAGCAAACCTGGACGCGAAAGCGCAGCGCACCAGGTCGTATGACCCCGACCTTCTTCGAGTAAGGATACGAGTCGGCGCAGAACGGGTCAAACCTTGTGGGGCGAAGACCGTTTTAGGGTCGAGCCTTCAAGCTAAACAGTTCCAGCCGCACCTTCCACTGCAGGGTCTCGCCCGGCTGCAGCGTTCGGATCCCGGATCCCCCGGCAGCTGTCCACTCCCCGCCCAGCGCGTCATCGTAGTTGGTCTCCGGCGCAATGGCCACCCATGGCTTATCGGCTGGGGCGACCACATGCAGAGCTCGGATGCTTGGCGAAATCGGCGTCAGCCGCAGGCCATAGCCCAGGTCGGTATCCCGCAGCTCCGCCGAGCCTCGCGTACCGGGCCCGGAGAGCAGATGAACGTAGGTTTCATCCACCGCAATCGCGGCCCGCGCTGCGCCCGACCCTGTTCGGAGCGCTGCCAGCGATGTTCCATGCTCGGCTGAAAAGTCCAACGCCGTCCCGGCTACAGACGTCATCGCACCTGTCGGCAGCCCGGTGTTGCGGTCCGTTTCCAGCCGCTCGGTCGAAGGAACCACCAGCTGCGCGTGTTCGCGGCTCCCGCTCGCGATCCGGAAGTGCGGAAGCCAGCCGATACCCACTGGCATCGGCGCTCCGCCCGTATTCTGCACGGAGACCGCCAGGTCCATCGCACGCCCGGTCATCACCGCCTCAATGTGAACCGATCCCGTCGACGGCCAGTTACCCGAAAACGTACCCGGGTGAAAGGTGGCCTCGACCGATTGTCCACCGAGCACCACGTCCGCTTTGGCCGTGTCCGCTCCACGGTCCAGCAGCAAGCCCCTGGTCGAAAGCAAGCTCCCCGGCGCGGAGGCTGGAAACGTCAGCCGCTGTCCCACCCAAACCGTCTGCAGCACCCCCGGTGTATCGGCGGGTCTGCCCGCAAGCCGCCCCGCCCACGGAACCAAGAATGCCCCGCCCAGCGTGGACCCCAAGGCCCCATTGGCATCCGCACCCCCGTCTGACAGCATTCCCGCAATTTCCGGCAGGGGAGGCGATGCCAGCAGTGGCACCTCGCCATGCCCCGGGATGCTCGCCGTGATCTGCAGCAGATTCATGCCGCGCCCGGGCAGCAGCGTGGCTGATAAAAACTCCGGCTCGCCCTCAATGGTGTCCGGCGTCCGCTGCAGGTGAATCGGCTCTTGGCCACCGAACTGTAAGGTATCCGTCGGGACCTGCTCCCGCAGTACCGCCGTGCGTATCCGATGGTAATTCCCCCGCCCGCGCTCCCAGGCAACCGCTACCAGCACGAGGCAGAGCAGAGCGATTAACAGCGGTGTGAAATGCCCAGAGTTGACAAAGGTAGGAGGTGTAGGGCGCGGCAGGGGGCCGGAACCGCGGGGAGCTGCGTTCATGCTAAGGGTCGATCTCCGTCGGGTGCGAGTTTCGACCACCATACCATCCCCCGGCAGCCGGCGACGTCTATCCCACTCGTCCGCATCCTGGGCGGCAGGTCAACCTCAGACCGGGGAATCGAATCACATTAGCAGCAGGGGAGGCTTCACATGAAGAAGTTCTGGCTCGGTTTAGCCGTCGGCGCACTCACGATTGGTGTTGGCGGGGCGCTGTTTGCGCCACAAACAGGCAGGTCCACCCGCAGGAAACTTCGCCGCAGCTTGGAAGATTTCGGCGACAACCTCAGCGATGCTGCCGACTACCTCAAAGATCAAGCGGAGCGTCTCGCCAATGAAGCCCAGGAACTCGTCGATAGCAACCGGTCTCAGCTGCAAACCCAGCTGGACGATGCTGTGAAAGCCGCCGAAGGCTATACCCGCACGGCTGGTTCCAAAGTCGGCAAAGTCACCTCGCGGCTGATGTGAAACGGTCGTCCCCGGACGGCTTGGCGAGCTTGTCCTACTTGGTCGACAGGCAGCCTTTAGGCCGGAAATGAGAACGGCACAGATTTCCTTGTCGGAAATCTGTGCCGTTCTGTTTGCCCTGTGTTTTAGACCGTTGTTAGAGCCAGACCTACCGTCGGCTCCTCGGTGTTGCCGTCCGGTGAGACTGGCCGGTAGAACAGTTTATCGCCATCCAGGTAGATCTCCAGGAACGCCGGCCTTTCGGGAATCTGCCCAGCAATCAACGCCTCTGAGAGTGGATCCTCGATGAACCGTTGGAGCGCCCGACGCAGCGGCCGCGCTCCGTACGAGCGGTCGACCAGCGTCTTCTGCATAATCCAGCGCTTGGCTTCCTCCTGCACCGAAAGCGTGATCGCCTTGTGCACAAGGTTGTTGTTCAGCTGTTGCACCAGCAGTTCGATGATTTGCAGCAGCTCCGTATCGGTCAGGGCAGAGAAGACGATGACTTCATCCAGGCGGTTGATGAACTCCGGGTTGAAGGTCCGCTTGACCTCACCCATCACCATCTCCTGCATTTTCTCAAACACCACCTCGTCCTTGGAGGACTGGAAGCCCAGGCTCTCCCGCTTCATCAGGTGCTTGGCCCCGATGTTTGAGGTCATGATGATGATCGTGTTCTTGAAGTCAACCGTGTTGCCCAGTCCATCGGTGAGCTGCCCGTCTTCAAACACCTGCAGCAGCAGATTGAAGACATCCGGATGCGCCTTCTCCACCTCATCCAGCAGCACCACGGAGTATGGGCTGCGCTTCACACGTTCTGTGAGCTGGCCGCCTTCCTCATACCCGACATAGCCCGGAGGCGAACCGATCAACTTCGAGACCGAGTGCTTCTCCATAAACTCCGACATATCGAAGCGGATCAGGGATTTCTCTGAGCCGAACAGAAATTGCGCCAGTGTCCGCGCGACCTCCGTCTTACCAACGCCCGTCGGCCCCAGGAACAGGAATGACCCGATCGGACGGGCGGGGTTCTTTAACCCAGCCCGTGAACGGCGGATTGCCCGCGCCAGCGCGCTAATCGCCTTGTCCTGCGCGATGACCCGCTTGTGCAACTCGTCTTCAACGCGCAGCAGCTTCTGTGTCTCTTCCTCACTGATCGAGGTCACGGGAACACCCGTCCACCGCGCCACTACCTCTTCAATGTCGTCCCGGCCCACAATGCCCGAGCTCGACTCGTCGAGGTGGTACTTGTCGCGCAGTGCCCGCAGGTTCTCGCGCTCCTTGCGCTCCTCATCGGAGTAAAAGCGCGCCTTCTCGAACTCGTGGTTCGCGATGGCGTTTTCCATGCGGTGCACGATCAGCTTGATGCGCCGCTGGACCTCGGTGAGCTCCTCCGGGAGGGTGGTCTGGCGGAGCTTCACCCGTGCACCGGCCTCGTCGATCAGATCGATCGCCTTGTCCGGCAGGAAGCGGTCAGGGATATATCGGCTCGAATGCGACACCGAGAACGAGATGGCATCGTCCGTATAGCTGACCGCGTGGAACTTTTCGTACTTTTCCTTGATGCCCATGATGATCTTGACGGCATCTTCCTCGTTCGGCGGCGGCACCTTGACAGCCTGAAAACGCCGTTCCAGTGAGCGGTCCTTCTCGATGGATTTCCGGAACTCGGCCGGTGTGGTCGCGCCGATGCACTGGATCTCACCGCGGCTCAGCGCCGGCTTCAGGATATTGGCCGCATCGAGCGATCCTTCGGCCGAGCCCGCGCCTACCAGCGTGTGCAGCTCATCGATAAACACGATGGAGTTCTGATTTTCCATCAGCTCCTTCATGATCGTCTTCAGCCGCTCTTCAAATTGGCCGCGATATTTGGTTCCGGCCACGATGAGGCTCAGATCCAGCGAAAGCACGCGCTTTTCTGCTAGAAACGACGGTACCTCGCCATCCGCAATCTTCTGGGCAAGGCCCTCCACGATCGCCGTTTTACCGACGCCGGGTTCACCGATCAGCACGGGATTGTTCTTTGTGCGCCGGCAAAGGATCTGGATGACGCGCTCGAGCTCGAAATCACGCCCCACGAGCGGATCCAGTGAACCGTCGCTTGCCGCCTGGGTCAGGTCGCGCGAGAACTCCGCCAGCATGGACTGCTCCTGCTGTTGGCCGCGCTGCTTGCCCGAGCCGCCCGAAGACGCACCGGAGGCTCCGCCCTGCGGTTTTTCCTGCGTTGACCGCTGCAGCTCCTCGCGAATCGCCGGCAAACGCAGCCCGCGCTCCGTCAGGATCTCCGCGGCAAAGCACTTGTCTTCGCGCAGCAGACCCAGCAACAGGTGCTCGGTGCCGATGTGTTTGTGACTCAAACGCTCGGCCTCTTCGGCTGCGTAGGCCAGTACGCGCTTGCACTCGTTGCTTAGAGGCAGGTCAACCGAAGTGGAAACCTTCTCGCGCACCGTGGTGTGCTGCTCAATCTGTTTGCGAATGGATTCAACTGAGGCGTGCGAGCGAAGAAAGCGATTGGTTAACGCTTTGTCTTCGCGCAGCAGGCCCAGCAGGAGGTGTTCGGTTTCAATGTAGGGCGAGCCAAATTGACTCGCCTCGTAGCGGGCAAAGAAAATCACCCGCCGCGCCTTCTCCGTGTAGCGTTCGAACATGCTCCCCCTTCGAACCATCGCCCTCGCCCGTTTCGTGGAGGGCGTGATCTGCGATGGAAAACCGTGGCCGCCGCAAAATTCCGCGGCGGAAAAAGGACTGATTGCCAAAAGGGCAGCCAGGAAGTTGGCACCAGTGTATCCCGCCAAGCACACAAGCTGCAGCTGGAACCCCGCATGGTTACCAGAGATTGGACGACGCCGGCCCAGATCGGTTGCGTTGTCCCAAAGTGGCTCCCTTCACGCCATAGCAAACCAAATCGGAACTGAACTCCCGCGGTCGAAGTGATCCTCGGCACAGCCGGACTGGCTACGCCGGCACCAGCCGGCCTTCTGCCAGCCGCAGCACCCGGTCACAGCGCCGCGCCAGCTCGCCGTTGTGCGTCACCACCACCACCCCCAGGCCGCGCTCCCGGCAAACTCTCTGTAGCAAACGGAACAGCTGGTCTGCCGTGGCATCGTCCAGATCCCCGGTCGGCTCGTCTGCCAGCAGCACCTCCGGCTCGGTGACGAGGGCGCGCGCCAGCGCCACACGCCCCTGTTCGCCGCCGGAAAGCTCACCGGAACGGTGCCGCGCCCGCGCCTCCAGCTCCACCGCCTCCAGCCAAGCCTGCGCCTTGGCCATCGCCCCGGGTTGCGCCTCACCCCGCGCCAGCAAAGGCAGTGCGATGTTCTCCAGTGCCGTGAACTCCGGCAGCAAATAGTGGAACTGCCACACAAATCCGAGCGCCCGGTTGCGCACCCGCGCTGCCTCCTGCGTCGAAAGCCGCGTCAGTTCCTGCTTTCCCAACCAGACTTCGCCGGCGGTCGGCCTGTCCAGGCCCGCAAGCAGGTGCAGTAGCGAGCTCTTGCCCGCGCCGCTGCGCCCCACCACAGCCACTGACTCCCCCGCGGCGATCTCCAGGTCCAGATCACGAAAAAGTTGTAGCTGCCCTCCGCCGCCCCGGTGTGACGGGTAGATTTTGCAAAGCCCCAGAGCCCTCAGCACGAGACCTGAGTCGGCCTTCGCCCGAACTCCAGGCGGGATTTCCGGTAACTCGCGTTGCCTATTCATCTGTCGAAATTCATCCGGGGCCACTTGCGATTGCCAGCCTCGTCCATAACGCCTGAGGCTCCAATCACCGATGGCAATGCACGAGGAGCCAGTACGGGTAACGATAGGAACGGAATAGTCGTTTTGAGATGATGGCTTTACTGGTGCTGTGCAGGGTGCTGCGATTCAAGCCGGGCGAGTCGCTGCTGTATCGAATTGAGATCGATCACCTGACGAATAGCGGCCAGCACCGCCTCATGACGCTTTTCGGCTCTCGCTTCGTTCTCATCGACCTTCTTCTCAAGGGCATCCAGCCGCACGGCAATTGCCCGCAGTTCGGGTGCGAGAAAATCCTGCAGTACTTTCCGGCTATCTTCAATGGCACCCATTGGGATGACTCCGTTCAAAGTATACCGCTACAGAGCACGTGCTCCTGCCGCTACTCATACCGTAAGACCTCCGCGGGCAGCACCGACGCCGCAGAGCCTGACGGGTACAGCGTTGCCAATAGGGCCACGCCCAGTGACACCCCCGCCACCAGCAGCGCATCCGTAGCCCGCGGCGCAAACGGCAGGTGATCGATCGAGTACACCCCCGGATCCAACTGAATGAAACGGTAATGCGCTCCCAACAGGCTGCCTAGATAGCCCAGCGCCAATCCTAACGCCGTCCCCACGCCTGAAATCAGCAGGCCCTGCAGAAGAAAGATGCGCCGTACCTGCCCGGGCGTAACGCCAAAGCTCATCATCACCGCGATGTCGCGGGTCTTCTCCATCACCATCATGGTCAACGCGCTCAGGATGTTCAACGCGGCGACAACGACGATGAGCGCCAGCACCAGAAATGTGACCGCCTGCTCCAGTTTGAGCGCCCGGAACAGCTCGCGGTTCGCCTCCTGCCAGGTCGTCGCCTGATAGCCCGGCCCAGCTGCCGCCTCGAGCGCCCTGGCCACAGCGGGCGCACGGTTCAGGTCATCCAGCCGAAAGCTGAGTACGCTTACCAGATCGGGCTCGGAGAATAACCGCTGCGCATCGCCCAGCCGGGTAAAGGCATAGGCCGAATCGTACTGAAAGAAGCCGGAGGAGAAGATGCCCACCACCTCAAACCGCTGATACCGCGGCACCAGCCCCAGGGGCGTCAGCTCGCCCTGCGGACTCGTGATCAGCAAGGTATCGCCCACCGCAGCTCCCAGCGTCACGGCCAGCTCATGCCCGATCACCATGGGCGGTGTGGAGGAAGCCGGAGATGCCTCTCCACTCGGCAATGCTGCTGCCAACGGGGCCGGCAATGGGGCGGGAAACGGGGCCAGGGCCGCATAGGAGCCCTGGTTTACAGCTTGCAGCAGATTGCCGATCCCGATTTCGTCCGCGGGCACAATCCCCTTGATCAGCGCACCGCCCGAGCGCGGTCCGCGGGAGATCAGCACCTGCCCATACAGCCCCGGCGCCACCGCCTCCACATGCGGAATCGCCCTAAGCCGCTGCATCAACGGCCGCCACTCCCGTATGCCGTCGCCGGCCACACGCAACAGCTGCACGTGCGCGGTGGCGCCGACCAGGCGATCCTGCAGGTCACGCCGCATGCCGTTCGTTACCGCGAGTGCGATGATCAGCGAAGCCACACCGGCTGTCACGCCCAGCACGGAGATCGCGGTAATCAGGCCCACAACGGCCTGCCGCCGCCTTGCTCTGAGATAGCGCACCGCAATGAAGAGCTCAAATCGCACCCTCCCCATCCTATAAGGCTGACATTGGAGGCCGTGCGAGCCTGGCGGAGGTTGACCGTTGCTCCCGGAAGGCCTCCAATGGAGACAAGGGTTCGCTTCACTCGTCACCGACCTTTCGGGTACGGGCGTGAGGCACCTTCCTGAGTCGGTGGAGTTGAAGATGATCAAGGGCCAAATCGCGGCGGCAGTTCTGTTTGTTCTTGCTTTCATCCCCCCTGCCTCCCTGCGCGCGCAGACGACGCCGCAGACAAACCCGCCTGCGGCAGCACCGGCCACGCCCCCTCCGGACGATGGGGGGCCAGTCAACGACAACAATGGCATCATCCTGCCCAAGAAAAAGGACGAACCCGCACCTGCGCCGCCGGCTCCGGCCGAAGAACGGCCCAAAAATCCAAACAACGCCATTTATTCACTGCGTGTGGATGTGCCGATCGTGAACCTGGACGTCGGTGTGCTTCTGGACAAGACGCACCAGTTTGTCCCTGGGCTCAAGTCTGACAATTTCCTCGTCGTGGAAGATGGTGTTGAGCAGCGGGTGCAGGATGTGCGCCTTACAAAAGCGCCTATCACCGCCGTGATGCTGCTTGAGTTCGCGGCCAAATCATATGCCTACATCAATGACATGCAGAACGCCTCGGTCGCGTTCTTCCGTACGCTGCAGCCGGACGACTATGTGGCGGTGGAAACCTATGACATCCGCACCCATGTGCTCTGTGATTTCACCAACAATCGTCAGGTCGTGGCGCAGGCTCTGCAAAGTCTTGTTCTCCCGACCTGGCGTGAAACAAACGAGTTCGACGCCCTTTACGAGACGCTTGATCGTCTGAGCCGGGTGGACGGCCAAAAGTACATTGTGCTGATCTCAAGCGGACGGGACACACTTTCCAAATTGACGCTGGACCAGATCCTCAGCAAGGTGAAAGCCGCACAGAACACGACGATTTTCACCATCAGCACAGGCGGTTTTCAGCGCGAGATGGGTCGCGAAAACATCCAGACGTTGCAGGACCAGAATGAAATGCGGACCTTTGCGCAGATGACCGGCGGCATGTACTTTGCCCCTGTATTCCAGGGCGAGTTGCCGAACATCTTCTCCCAGGTAAGCGAGTCCATCCGCAACAAGTACGTGCTCACGTATCGTCCCACCAATGCCAAAAATGACGGCACCTTCCGAAAGGTAAAGGTTTATCTGGTCGACAACGAGGGCAAGCCACTGAAGATGCAGGACGAAAAAGGAAAGCCTTTGAAGTACTCGATCATCGCCCGGGATGGCTACCGTGCGAAGTTGCCCGTCGAATAGTCTGAGAGTTGCGAGCTCCGCCCGGGATTTTACCTGTACCTCTGGCTTCACTCGCGGCACGGCGATCTTTGGTGTGTAATAGGGTCTAAGCCAGGTCCATTTACGTTTTGGTTCTTATCCACACCATTTTCGCGGTGATCAAGGCATGCCTCTCCGCGGCAGTAGCCGCGTTGCTGGCCGGCGTGGGCATTGTTGTCACGATCGCGATCCTTGTGGCTGTGTTCGGCTTTGCGCTGGTGGGCGCCTTCGGCTTTGGCGGATCGCGCTTTGCCGCCCGGCGACGCGCCCGACGCGCCGATCCAGATTCCCGGTAGAGCGGTTCTCCCTAGGCTAGAGCAGCTACGAGCGGAACACACAGGTCTTACTCCTTCGGCTTCGCTCAGGGGCAGGAAGACGGCAGAGGCCAGAGCAGATTGAGTATTGGGTGTAGATCTCTTGCTTTTCTGTCATTCCTGGAGGATTTTGCAGTCCGGCTCCCCTATGACTCCAGGAGAACAACTTCAAACTGAAGTGTGTCATCTCGACCGGAGCAGACGTTTACGTCTGCGCAGCGGAGAGATCCCTGTATTTCGTCTGTGGCTCCAAAACGTCTCTGGCTCGACGGGCAAAATACAGGGTCTCCACTCCGGCTGCGCCTCCGGTCGAGATGACAGATTTCTGGCGGGCCAGAGCGGATTGGTGTAGGTTCTTGCCGTTGTTTGTCATTCCGCAGGGAATCTGTTTTGGCTCCCCTGCGCCATTCGGCAGAATGGCTCTGTACCTGCAAGAAGCAGCGATTGACGCGCACCGGGGTCAGGTTGGGCATGCATACGAACGAGGATCATTCTCCGGATGCCGCGGGCTGAAACGGCTTTTGCAGCAGCAGACGAGCCTCGTTGATGGCTCCCTGGGTGTTGTCGTTGGTCTGGATGGCCTGGCGGTACTCATTCACGGCTCGCTCGCGCTGGCCGGTGATGTCGAAGATTTTGCCGAGGTTAATATGACTCCACACCTCGGTCCACTTTGGATCTCCATCGCCCCGCAACGCGTCACGAAAGCTGTTGGCCGCGGACTGGTAGTTCTTCTGCATCATGAAGACCTCGGCGAGACGGTAGTTCGCTAGGGACGAGCCGCGGTTGGAGTCGAGCGCCTTCTGGTACTCGGTGACAGCTCCCAGCAGATCGCCTTGCTGAACATCCTGTTGTCCGCGCAGAACGGCGACCCGGACGGCGAGATCCGGCGTGGACTTCAGGAGCCAGTTATCGGGATCGACCACGATTCTGCGAGGGCGGCCAAAGGTTTCGATGGTGTAGGGAGACTCGGTGCCGGAGAGATCGACGCGGCGCACCTCGGTACGGCCTTCAGTTTCAACCCGCAGCTCGACCGGCATCTGAAACAGATCCAGATCCTGGGTTAGATCACCGTTGGTGCGGAAGCCCTTGTTGTTGCTGAGCCGAAATACGGAATACTTGTCGCCGAACTCGGGTGCCCCTGTGCCATCCAGCCACTGCGAGAAGAAGGGGGTGAGCTGCAAGTTGGACTGGGCCTGTGCGACGGTCTGCACATCCGCTGTACGGATGCCCTGGTCCGTGTACTGGGACAGCAATGCACGGAGGAATTTGATGAAGGTTTCGTCCCCCATCTCCCAGCGGAGCATGTGGAAGACCATGGCACCCTTTTCCAGGGTCTCGGACTGGAACTGCGGTGAAAAAGGATCCAGGCGGCCAAGGGTGGTCAGGGGTTCGGTGTCGTAAGCCAGCGCACCGGCTTCCGTATCGGTGATTGCCGTCTGCAGTGCCTGTTTGCCGTTGGCGTCTTCCAGGTTCATCAGCTCGGCGTAGCGGCTCATGCCGTTGGTGATCCAGGCATCATTCAGCGTCGCGGGCGAAACCTCAGAACCCCACCACTGGTGGGCTACGGTGTTGGCCAGCAGGCGCGTGCTGGCCCGTTCAGGCCGTACTGCCACGATCTCCGGCCCCCACGCGGCAGAAACCGAGGTGGGGGGCAACTCGACGACGTTGATGTTTGGCGATTCTGCTCCCCCGAATTGGTTGGTCATGAACTCGAACTCTTTGGATACGGTGACAGCCATGTCCTGCGCCTTTGCCTTGTTGGCGTCGGTCACGAAAACGTGAATGTTCGGCGCATCCGGTGCACTGACCGGCTGCAGGAATTTGCCGGCGACAATCGTGCCGGGAAAGCCCGGCTTGGTCCAGTTAAAGACGTATTCGGTGCGATCCCCGGGAAGCTTGTGCTGGCCGGTGAAGCCGCTGCCCACGACGCGCTCCTCGGCCGGCACCGCGACGTGGATCTCGGCGGTGAAACGGTCGGTGAAGATGCCGTTCATGGGAAACCAGCGGCCGGGATAGAGCAGAATGCTGACCGGATCGGCCACCTGCGCGAAGTCAATGCCCTCGACCGGACTGGTGTCCGCGGTCGGTGCGCCGGCATAGGTAAAGGTCCATGTCGCCGCTGTCCCTTTGGCCACCGCAACGGCCGGGGTGATGCGAACGGTGGAGTCGGTCGTGTTGCGTTCAAACGGCAGATTCGCGTTCGTTTTATCGATTAATTTGGTGACTTGCAGGCCATTGTTGAGGCCGAAGCTCACGGTATTTAGATCCTGCAGGGCCGTAAAGGTAACAGCGGCCGTGGCCGAGAGCTTGCCCGTCGCCGGATCGAGGTCCGCGTGGATAACGTAGCCGGTCACGTCGAGCTGGGCGCGCGTGGGTGGCGCAGCGAGTGCCGCAGTCGCCGCAGTTGCGACCAGAACGGTGGAACACACGCGAAGAAGTCTGAAACGCATACCTGGAAGCCCTTACCGGCTACTCGGGAAGTTGATTAGGGCGACTCCTGTTCAGTCGCACCTCCACCGCCGAGTCTCTGCCCTATGTTAGACGTTTCCACACAGGTTCGTATTTACGGAGTCTCCGGGCGGGACAGGGCTTCCAGAACCGCCCCGGCAACGCTTTCAATTGCGGTGCAGCCTGGTGCTTTCGGAGGCTGTAAACGCCCGCGCACCCGGTCGAGCCCGGCGAGCTGCCGGTCGCGTTCCGGGCCGTCGCGGAGCAGGGGGGCGAGCTCGGCGGCGACGTTTTCGGCGGTGAAACGGCTCTGCAGCAATTCCGGCACCAGGCGCTTGCCCGCGATGAGGTTCACCATGCCGACGGCGAGATTGCCGTCGAGATCGCGCAGGGGAGGGAACTCTTCGGGGTATTCGACCAGCTTCTTGGCGACGGCGAAGGTGAGGGAACTAACCCGGTAGACGACCACGAAGGGGTTGCCGATCACCGCAGCCTGCACGGTGGCCGTGCCCGAGGCGACGACGGAGGCGCGGGCGTGGAAGAGGGCGTCACGGGCGTCCGGAACGAGGGTCAGGCGCAGGCTGCGGGCTTCGGGGCCCCAGTAGCGGAGGTGGTCGCGGTTGAGCTCCTCGATGTAGGCCGCGAGGTCAGCGGGGCGGATGGTCGAGGCGACCGGCAGCAAAAACTCGTAGCGGGTGTGCGCGGCCGGGTCTGCCGGAGTGAGCAGGCCGAAGCCGTTGAAGGTGGTGTGCGCGGAGGCGGTGGCGATCAGATCACTCATCGCGAGCTCATGGAGTGGAGGCAGATTGGCGCGAACCTCCTTCCATCGGCTGCCAGGCAGCAGGGCGATCCAGGTCTTGGCGGGGTCGAGCCCGTGCTGGGCGGCGTAGACGTCGCGGGGAATCGTGGGCAGCGGCTGTTCGGCGAGCGGGTGGCCGACAAAGGTGGCATCGACGCCGCGCTCTCGGTAGAAAGGCTCCTCGAAGGGGAAGATCACCAGCATGCGGTCCACGCGCCGCTGCACCCAGCGCAGGCGGCTGTGCTTCCAGGCCCAGAGCTGGGGCGAGACGAACCAGATCACCGGAACGCGGGCGCGGCGGAGGTGCTTCGCGAGCCGGAAGTTGACGTCGGGGAAGTCGATCAGCACCGCAACGTCGGGGCGGTTTCGCCGGAAGGAGCGTACGAGGCGGCGGTAGGCAGCGTAGATGTGTGGGACGTGGCGGAGGATCTCCGTCACGCCCATCACGGCGACGTCTTCGGCGCGAACCACGCGCTCCTGGCCGACGGCTTCCATCTCCCGGCCACCAAGTCCGGTGAAGTTGGCTGCCGGAAGGTGCTGGCGGAGAACCGTGATCAGTTGCGCGCCGTAGGCGTCGCCGGAGGCTTCACCGGCGGAGAGGAAGATGCGCGGGTTGGCGAGAGCGGCAATGCTTTCAGTCTACCCAGAGGAGCGGATGGGGCGCTGCGGCCACTTACTACTGTCGCAATCTCTGGCTTCTTGTCTTCGGTCTCTGCCATGGCTTCATCCTTTGGTTCGGGGACATTCCGGTCGAATACTTCATCCCGCGCACTTTTCGTTCTTGGTTTCACTCTTTGGCTTGTAGGTGGACTTTTGGCAGCACATGTGCGCGATGGATGGCGATTCCTTACACGGCAGAGGTCATGGCCGGCACGCTCGCCAATGCTTCGGTACTTCTGCTTGTGCTCCGCAGTGGACACCTGCGCGGCGTGGCCGGCGCGGTGTCCTCCGTGGGCCGCGCGGCCTTCAGCAACTACATCTGCACCACTGTTCTGTGCCAGTTCCTCATTTCCTGGGGCCCCTGGAAGCTGTATGACAAGCGCGAGTTCTACCAGTGGTATGACTGGAAAAGCAGCCTTCCTTCATTCTGATGTCTGGGTGAAACTCCGAGCTTAGGGACGGATTTCTCCACGGTGAGATCTTTCCCTCGATGAAAGAACTGCGCGTGCTGATTTGAACGCTGGCGCGTTCACCACAACACTGTTCCCTACAACACTGTTCGACTACACTCCTCACCGGGCTACAGAACGCCGCCTGCTGAGGCATGGCTGGTAAACAACAATGGCGTGGTGTGTTCATGGAGCTTTCATCAGATCCTGCTCCAATGGAAGTGATTGCGAACTTTATAAGAGACCAGGGTGTTTCTCCGAGGGCAGCCGCAATTAGCTTCACACCTCTGGGGTTTCTTCATGCAAGTTTTTCTACCTGCCTGGCTCCTCCCCATCGTTCTCGTCTTCGCTACAAACGGCAGCACGCAGCAGACCGGTTCGGCAGCGCTCATCGGGGAGTTGGACGATCCCTCGGGCGCGCCGATCAAAGGAGCTACTGTGGTGCTCACGCAGAAGGGCTCGCCGCTTCGTCTTGAGACAACAACAGGCGACGGAGGCCGCTTTACCATCGACCACCTCCCTGCCGGAAGCTATCAACTCCTGCTCACGCATCCGGGGCTGAAGAATCGCGAGCAACAGGTCGAGATCGAGGCCGGCAAGACCAGCTTTCGCAAGCTGCAGATGCTCCTTTCCGGCTTCACTGACCGGATCGTCGTAACGGGGCATCCCAATCTGGTCACCGATTCACCCACCAGCCAGACCGAGCAGACAGTAAGCCGTGAGGAGTTTAAGCGTACCCCTGCTTTCACTGTGGCCGATATCCTTTCACTCGCGCCTGGAGCCACCTTTACGGAAGGGAGCGGTCCGCGTGACATCGCCGTTTCCATCCGCGGTTCGGATGAGAGGCAATCGGCTTTTGTGCGCAATCTGCAGATCTTTGAAGACGGCTTTCCCGTCACGCAGCCCGATGGGATGTCGCGTACCGACCTGACCGATCCGCATGCCTACGAAAGCGTGGATGTGATTGAGGGCCCCTCTTCGGCGCTGTACGGCAACTATGCCACGGGTGGCGCCATCAACTTTCACACGCGAAGCGGAACGGATATTCACGGGCTCGATGCAGGTGCCGATTTCGGCAGCTACGGCTACCTGAACCAATACCTTGCCTACGGTCGCAGCAGCAAACGCTATGAGATGGCGGCCTTTGTCAGCAATGTACGCGCCGAGCAAGCAACCGAACACACCCGGTTCAATACCACCACTGTCAACTTTCTCGGCTCGGCTGAGCTCTCCAAACACGACCGCCTCACGATCAAGGGAATTAACAACAATCTCGGAGCCGATCTGTCTCTGCGGCTTTCACAAAACCAGTTTCGCCTCAATCCGTTTCAGACTGGCTGCCAGTTGTTCACAGCGGCTGCCACGGCAGCTGGGTGCGCAAGCGTCAACCTGTTTGTCGACGGTGCGAATGGGCCACATACGGGGCAAACCGCCGTCCAGGCCGGGCTTGGCCGACACGATCGCCGCAGCCTCGGAGCATTTCGCTGGGAGCATGACCTGTCGCCGAACACAGTCTGGCAGACGCAGGCAGGCTTTGATGAGCGCGCCATCTTTCAACAGCAAAATACCCTGCTCAATCGCGGCACCGACCCTTCCGGCAATCTCACTTCCGGCCTGCTGCGCACAAAGGGCGCCATGCTCACCTATGTGAGCGGGTTCTTCAACTACATCAAGATCAAGTCGCTTACCTACAACATCATCGCCGGTGATCCGCAGGCGCAGGGTGGGCAAACGCAGTCGATTTTTGGCAATCAATGGAACGCCGGCTTCCACGTGCGGCAGGAGTTTCGCCCCAAGGAAAACTGGACCCTGGTGGGCGGCCTCAGCGGCGAACATACTACCCTTCGCGCCACCGCACGTGACTTTGCATATGCAGGGACGACTCTGCCGACCGCCACTCCAATCACCTCCATTCCGGCCGACCGCAGCTTCTTCAATCTCGCGCCCGAGATCGGCGGGCAGTATCGGCCCGATGCTGCACTGCTTGTCCATGCCCGCCTCGGCACCGGCTACGGTACGCCCCAGGCCACACAACTCTTCGTGAATGAGCAGGGACTCAACGGCGACAATACAAGTCTCAAGACGCAGCGTAACTACGGCGTCGATGGGGGCGCCGACTGGAAGCTTGGCGCCCACCTCCAGACCACGCTTACCGGCTTCTACGAGTGGTTCCACAATGAGCAGGTAACGCAGTCGGCCGGGGTCAATCTCCAAAGTTTCACCTTCAATGCGCCGGCCTCGCAACATCGCGGGATCGAAGCGGGCTTTGATTGGCAATTAGTTCCCCACGCGTTGCCCGGCGCGAGACTGCGCACCGCCTACCAGTATGACAACCAGGAATACAGCAGCTACACGGAAACTCTGACCACGGGGACGGTGAGTAAAAGCTTTTCGCGCGTGGGCAGTCGCGTGCCCGGCGTTCAGCCGAACTTCCTCAATGCGCGTGCGCTCTACGACCAGAGCACCGGTCCTTTGGCCGGCTTCGGCGGCTTCGCTGAAACCAACTATCTGAGCGCCTTTCCTGTCGACAACGCCAACCTGCTCCACGCTGCCGGGTACACCCTGGTCAACCTCAACCTCCATTACAACCCGCCGCTTGGCGAAGGCATTTCTTCACGTCTGCAGTTTTTCTTTGAGGTTCAGAACGTCACGAACCGTCGCTATATCGGTTCCGTCAGCAACGTCACCGATAGTCTGAACACGGCCACCGGTGCGGAAAACGGGGTTGCGGTCCTCGCGAACGCAACAAATTCCATCTATGCCGGCACACCGCGCGCCAGCTTCGGCGGCGTCAAGCTACATTTCTAGAGCGACGCTCGTTCAGGCAACGGTATTGTTGTTTTGCTTTTAGGCGAGTCGCGGATTGCGGTGCTGGAGACGGCATCGAGCCCCGCCTGGAAAGCGGGGCTCGATGCGAGTCAAGGAAGGCTTGGCTGGATCACAATGAATGCCTGCGTTCTGACCCTGCGGGACTGATCTGGCCTGTATTTGCAATAGACCGTTCTGCAGTTCGGCGTCACCTCTGCGCGGCAGGACTGGTGAGCTTCCAACCCCAGTACACGCGATGGTGCTGGATTAAACCATTTTCGATCTTCATGACCTCGACGATGTCGATCTGGTCGCCTTCAGGTGTTTGCCGAGGATACTCCCAAATCAGCGTGTCGCCTGCACTAAAGAAGTGATCTTCACGCCACCATCGCATCGGTGTTCTTGGGCCGCCTGACTGAGCAACTTGACGGCGAGCTTCGTCGAGAAACTGTTTTATGTTCTCCCGTCCTTGAATCACACCGCTTTCCTGATTCAGGACCTTGGGGATCATGGGTGCCTCAAGAATGGCGTCGTCTGCATACAGCGACAGCAATGCGGCTTGATCACGGTCTACCGAGGCCTTATGCCAGGCCTGCCATACACGGCGATGATCTTCATTTTGCACCTTGTCATCCTCCTCAGCCACGAACTTCAATGACCATTTTATGTCCTCCGAAACGCGTTTTCATGTCAGTTTACCGCCGCCTCCCCGGCTTCAATGGGCATTGGATGCCGGCGAGCTTGCGCTCATGCGAGGCTGCTTTGCTGATGTGCGCAAGGGAACACGTTGGGTCTAATACCTTGCATATTGCGATGCGACCCGTGAGACCCGGCCGATGTAGTTTGAGACCTTGCATTCCGCGCTGACATCAACGGACGGCAGACTGGAAATGTATAAAGAGGCACCGGTAGGCTTGCCGGTTCAAAGGAGCGTGATGGCGGGTTTGCGCATCATTTAGAGAAGGAGAGGTTTATGCCGAAACTCGTACGCTTTCACAAACTCGGTGGACCCGAGGTCCTGCAGACCGAAGAGGTAACGATGCGCGAGCTCGTGGAGGGCGAGGTGTTGATGAAGGTCGTGGCCGTTGGCCTAAACCGGGCGGAGAGCATGTTCTTCCATGGGCAATACATGGAGATGCCAGAGCTTCCGGCGGGCCTGGGCTATGAGGCCGTGGGTACGGTGACGGCGGTGGGAGCGGGCGTGGACCGCGCACTGGTGGGCAAAACCTTCGGTACGGTGCCGGCCTTTTCGATGAACCGCTATACGGTACTGGGCGAGCAGGCGATTGTTCCGGTTAATGCGCTGGCGGCGTTGCCGGCTTCGCTTTCTCCAACGGAGGGGGCGGCTGCCTGGATGCAGTACGGGACTGCCTACGGTGCGCTGATCGAATTCAGCAATGTCGGCAAGGGTGATTTCGTCGTCATCACGGCGGCGAGTTCGTCAGTAGGTTTGGCAGCCATTCAGCTGGTAAAAGACGCCGGCGCGGTGGCGATTGCGACGACGCGGACATCGGCAAAGAAGGCCAAGCTGCTGGAGCTTGGCGCGGACCATGTTGTCGCGACGGAGGAGGAAGACCTGCCGGAGCGGGTGAAGGAGATTACCGGGGGTAAAGGGGTGCGGGTGGTGTTTGACCCGGTCGGAGGGGCGTACCTCGAGACGCTGGCCAAAGTGACGGCGGACGAGGGAACGATCTATCTGTATGGAATGCTCGCGGGTGAGCCGTCGGTTTACCCCATGTCGAGCTTTGGCCGGGGGCTTTCGCTGACAAGCTACTCCGTTTACCAGATCACCCTGGTACCGGAGCGATTGGAAAAGATGAAGAAGTACATCTACGAGCGGCTGGCGGATGGGCGATTGAAGCCGGAAGTTGCCAGGACGTTTCCGTTTGCGGAGACGATCGACGCATACCGCTACATGGAGAGCAATGAGCACGTGGGCAAGATTGTGCTGACTTTGTAAGCCATGTAACCCGGATGAGCAGTTGCTTTGGAAGTGGCGACAGTATGCAGGGTGCGTGCGATTCGATCGTGCGCACCTTTTGTTTTGACAGGGCTGCCTGTGCCAAGGCTAGCGACCGCGCCGTTATGGACGCCGACATGATGCAACTTGGGTTTGCACGATCGTCAGAATCTCGCGGTTCGAAAGATGAGGAGGCGTTAAACCGCAGACGATCTATCGCTGCAAAGCAAAGCGCCGGAGACGATCAAAGCGTTTGCGCTGCAATCCGCCCCGGCGAGAGATGTATAGGAGGCTTGAACCTGCGATCCTGAGGCTCTGCCAGATACCGTGGTCGGGAGAGACGCAGATTCCCTTCGGGAACGATAAGAAAAGTGGAGGTGCCTTGGCTGAGAGCGTGTCGGGACGTGTGCAGAGCCCCTTCAGTCCAGGGCGTACATTGCGAGGCCGCTCAGGAGTTTGGGGTAGAAGTCGGTGGACTTCTGGGGCATGACTTCGAGGTGGAGGGAGATGTCTTTCATTTGGGCGAGGGTGACGGGCTTGATGAGGAAGGCGATGTCGGCGTTGCCGCTGCCCACCTGCTGGAGCGCCTCGGCGGCCTCGCGCAGGTAGCGGACGTTTTCGCCGGCACGAACGGCTTCTTCGTCCAGGCCGAGAAGCTCGTGCAGGACAAGCTTGTGCAGTTGCACGACGTCCAGCTGCGTTTGGCGGGGGCTGGCGTCGGCGAGTGCAGCGGTTGCGGGGCCGGGTTTGGGGATGAGCAGGTAGTCGCCGTCGCGGGTGGCAGCGATGAAGGCGATGCCGGGGGTGTCGGCGAGGCGGGCGAGGAGGTTGGGGGCGCCGCGAAAGTGGCCGTCGGGGGTGTTGGGGAGCTCCTGGACGGTGAAGAGGCGCTCGGCGGCCTGCGCGAAGTTGCGGCCGTCGAAGCCGGGAAGGCCGAAGACGACGCGGTGCGTGGGCAGGATGGTGATCCCGGGGGCGTCCATGTTGACGAAGGTCATCATCATGGCGCTTTCGGGAAAGGCGGGAACCTCGGATATCTCCACTGCGGAGCTGCGCTGCTCCGGTCGAGAGGACAGAGTTGGGAGGGGAAAAGCAGATCCCTCCGCTTCGCTGCGGGATGACAAGCTGCTGGGGGAAGACGGTGTAGTGGAAGACGGTGTAGTGGAGAGCGGGGAGTCAGGGATGCCGAGCTCTGCGGCACGTTCCTGCATATAGGCCAGGGAGGTTTCGTAGCGGTGGTGGCCGTCGGCGATGATGAGCTGCTTGTCGGCCATAGCGACGAGAATTTGCCGGATGCGGTCGGGGTCGGTGAGCTTCCAGAGACGGTGCGTGACGCCGTACTCATCGGTGATTTCGACGTCGGCGGGGCGGGTGGGCGCGGGGAAGGCTGGCGGGTTCGACGTTGATAGGTCTGACGTTGATAGGTCCGACGCTGATAGGTTCGGCGCTGATAGGTTCTGCGCTGGGGGTTGCTGCGGGTTTGGGGGGTCGAAGGTGTTGAAGATCAGGCGCTCGGCGGTGAAGGTGGGGTCGGAGTAGAGCATGTAGATGCTCTCGGGGTAGGTACGAAGGGCTTTGAAAAGCGCGAGGCGGTCGGATTTATGTTTGGGGAAGGTCTGTTCGTGGCGAAAGACGACCCCTTCGGCGTAGTCGTAGAGCTGGCCGAGGGCGATGAAACCGCGGCGCTCCCCCCTTTCCTTCGTGCCGGGGATGGGGTAGGTCTGGGCGTAGCCGTAGAGGGCCGGTTCGGCTTCCTGCCGGAGGATGCCTTCGGCGCGCCAGGCCCCGAGGTCTGCGGCGGCGCGGGTGTAGACGTTGTCCGTGTCGCCATCCGTGGTTTCGCGCTTGCCGAGCACGACCCGGATGAGGTTGTAGGGGCTCTTGGCGTAGTAGCGGTCCTGCATGGCGGGCGTGATCTTGTCGTAAGGCTGCGTGACGACGTCGGCCAAGTTGACGCGGGAAGGGTCGTACCGGAGAGCACGGAACGGATACAGGCGGGCCATTGTCTTTATTGTACGGACGGGGTGAATGGATGGGGTTGGCGAGCGACCCGGCGCGGTGGGTTCGATGGGGAATAGACGGCGAAGACGACCTGGGATACTCTAGCCGCACGCGAGGGACGAGGGGTAGAGGCATGTTCTTCGGGAGGGCTGCCATGAGTCGTCGGAAATGGGTGAGCGGGACGGCTGCTGGATTGAGGTTTAGGAGTTTTGCGATGTCGGCGGTTCTTCTGGGGCTAGTGCTGGCCTGCGGGTGGGCGTTGCAGGCGCAGGAGAGTCCCCTGGATGCGGTGCACAGCGCGGTTCCGGCGGCGCCGGCCACGCCGACTTCACCCAAGGATCGTCAGCCTGTGGTGGCGGGTGGCCCGGAGGTGACGATCAAGGGGACCGCGAGTGGGCGATCGTCTCTGCTGGTGAACGCGGATCTGGTCTTGGTGCCGCTGACGGTGACCGACCCGCAGAATCGTCTGGTAACGGGATTGGAGCGTCAGAATTTTGCACTGTTCGACGGCAATGTGCCGCAGACGATCAAGAGCTTTGCGACCGAGGATGCGCCGATCTCGATCGGGATCGTTTTTGATCTGAGCGGGAGTATGCAGAGCAAGTTTGTGCGGGCGCGTAAGGCGTTGAGTGAGTTTCTGCGTACCTCCAACCCGCAGGACGAGTTTTTTGTGATTGGGTTTAATGACCGGCCGGCGGTGCTGGTGGATTACACCTCCGATGTGGAGGATGTGGAGGCGCGTATGGTGATGCTGCGGCCGGAGAACCGCACGGCGCTGATTGACGCCATTTACCTGGGAGTGAACAAGCTGCGGGATGCGAAGTATGCGCGCAAGGCGCTGCTGGTGGTCTCCGACGGCGGCGATAATCGCAGCCGGTACACGGAGGGTGAGCTGAACCGGGTGGTTCGCGAGAGCGAGGTGCAGATTTATTCAGTAGGGATTTTTGACGCGTATGCGCCCACGGTGGAGGAGCAGAATGGGCCGCAGCTGCTGCATGAATTGTCCGAATCGACGGGTGGGCGGCTGTTTCAGGTGCGGGATGTGCAGGACCTGAGCGACATCGCCGAGCGCATCAGTGAAGAGCTGCGGAATGAGTATGTGATCGGGTATACGCCGACAGACCGCCGGCACAACGGCGTTTATCGTAAATTGAGTGTGCGCTTGTTGCCGCCGGCGGGTTTGCCGGATCTCACGGTGCACAACCGCGAGGGCTACTATGCGCCGTCGCAGTAAAGCTGGACCGCCACGAGCTTTCCAGGCCGTTTTTCTTTTCGCCTCCTTTTTGCCGTTTGCTCAGGGACAAGCTACCCCGCCGCAAACGGCCCCCGCCACGACGACGGGAAATCCGCAGATCCCGCCAGCGGTGGACAGCGATCCAGTGCCTTCGCCGGAGCCGACGCTGCCCGCAGGTTCGGCCAGTGCATCGGGTGGTGCTGGCGCTGGGCAAAGCGCACCCGCCGGCGTGGTGACGGAGCGGAACGGGCACTACACGCTGCAGACCCAGGCCTATGAGGTGCGGCTGAATGCCTCCGTGGTGGATGGATCGGGACGCAACATCGATAACCTGCCCGAGTCGGCCTTTCACGTGTACGAGGATGGGACGCCGCAGACGATTTTGGGCTTCCGGCACGAGGACGTTCCGGTCTCGCTGGGCATCCTGATCGACAGTTCGGGGTCAATGTATGACAAGCGGGCGGCGGTGGATGCGGCGTCGCTGGATCTGGTGCGCCTGTCCAACCCGCAGGATGAAGCGTTTCTGGTGGATTTCAGCTCCGAAGCGTATATCGACCAGGATTTCACCAACAACATCGACAAGCTGCAGCAGGGGCTGAGCTACATCAAATCCAGCGGCGGAACGGCGCTGTACGACGCGGTGATTGCGTCGGCGGATTACCTGGCGAAGAACAGCAAGCGGTCCAAACAGGTGCTGCTGATTGTGACCGATGGCGATGACAACGCGTCGAGCGCGACGCTGGAGCAGGCCATTCGCCGCGTGCAGGAGCTGGACGGACCGGCGGTGTACTGCATCGGTCTGTTGTTTGGGGAGGATACAAGCCGCAGCGAGGCGAGGCACTCGCGTGAGGTGCTTGGCGAGCTTTCGGAGCAGACTGGCGGGGAGGCCTACTTTCCGCGTTCCTTGAAGGATGTGGATGGGCTGGCGCAGGAGGTGGCGCAGGACATCCGCCAGCAGTACAGCATTGACTACCGGAGCACCAAATCGCCGTCGGTTGGGGGTTACCGGCAAATCCACGTGGAGGCGAAGGAAAAGGGCTTCGGCAAGTTGCAGGTACGGACGCGGGCGGGATATTTCCCCCGGGTGGCGTCGGAAAAGACGGTCGGGGGCAGCGGAGCAGGGCAGTGAGGCACGCGGATGCCGGGCACAGGGCGGGGTTGATTGCCCTACTCATCTACCGAAGTGGAGAGCCAGCATGGGTTTCGGAGTGCTTTCCGCGCGACGCGTTTTCGAGAGGGGCTGTCCGTTCTGACCTCGCCCGAAGGCGTGAGGCTCAGGTTGGGAGTGACTATCAGACAGCCGTTTGGTGAGAATTGGACTCCAAGTGATTGGTTCGACTCTGCATCCAAGCGAGCAGGCATAGGATCAGGGCAGTTGATTGAAGGAGCACGCAGGCAATGTTAGATCTTTCGACCCTCAATGACGTGTTTGAAATAGTGGCTGCGCGAGGCGAGGAAACGGTGGCGCAGTGGAACAGCGGGGGCGAGTGGAAG
>CAXSCE010000023.1:0-62830 GCA_964236545.1 uncultured Bryocella sp. | reverse complement strand
CGCACCGTCCCGCGCGCTCGCCCCACATCCACGCCCCCAGCCGCCCGAGCAGCACACAGGAAACGAGGTCCACCCCCACCTGCACCCAAAGCACCGGCAGGTAGTTCCCATTGCCGAACAGCAGGAAACAGCCGGCCAGAAACAGCGGATACCCTGGTAGCCGGATAAGCGTCGACCGCACGGAATCTTCGGTCAGGCCATAGGTATGGCCGGCAATCATGTTGTGCGCTAGGTCGCCGTACACCAGCGTGTCCCCGGCAAAGCGCGGATGGACGGCCACAAACAGCGCACGCAGGAGCAGACCGGCCACAAGCGGGGCCAAGAGCGAAGGCAGAAAGGGCGCCGGGGAGCTAGCCGGCAGGGGGTCCGAGACCTCTCGAAGATCGCGCCCAAGTGCCCGCTCCCGCATCGTGCTCCGATCATACGGTTTTGCCCGCGCTCCCAGGCTCGCGAGTGAGCCGCAGCCTCACCGGCCGCGCTACCGGCTCTTCGCTCCTTTTCCAACGATTCCCAAAAGGAGCCAGGGCGCGCACCGGTCGTCACGTTGACGTCCCGCGCGGCACTCCATAGCATGGCCCTAGCTTCGCCAGTAAGCGCTCCGCCCGTAATTCCAGGTACACCGTGTCTCCCCAGAAGCAGATCCCCGATGAACAAGGTCCGATGAGCAAGCCGATTTTCTACGACCCGCAGCGCAAACGCTGGAAGCGCCTGCGCCGGATCTTCGACGCGCTTGCCTTGGCTGGTGCCGTAGTTGGCATCCTGTTCATCATCGGCCTGCTCCGCATGCGGCCCCTCCATGCGCTGGATCTGCGTTCGGCCACCCGCCGCTACCGCGCGCTCTCCAGCCCACCCGCGCCCGAGCTCCGCTCCCGGGAGAAGCTGAACCACTCGGTTCACCGCCGTTCCGATCTCAAACCCTCCGACGTCGTCCTCAACCAGGGCGAAGGCCTCCGCGCGGCCTTCTATACCGATGTAGACCCGGCCAGCTACGCCTCTTTCAAGCAGCACGTCCGCCAGATCGACATTCTCTTTCCAGAGTGGCTCCACGTCGTCAGCCCCGATGGCTCCCTCACCGCCTACACCTCCGACAATGCCCCGTTTGCCGTCGTCGATAAAGCCGGCGTGCACGGCGTCGATCGCGAAAACAAGATCGTGAAAGCCATCACCGATGCCAAGGAAGACACTGAAATCTTCCCCCTGGTGAACAGCTACAACCCGGCAACCAGCGACTTCGCCGATAGCCTCGGCTTTCTCACCAACCCGGACGCGCAGAACAACTTCATCGCGCAGCTGGATGCCTTTATGACCGCCAATACCCGCTACCGCGGTCTCACGCTCGGCTTTGAAGGCGTTCCGCCCGAAGCCCTCGCAGGCTACGGCCATCTCATTCAGGCTCTCGGGGACGATCTCCATGCCCGCAAACTGCGCCTTTACGTTACCGTTCCGGTCGCCAACTCCGGCTATGATCTCGCCTTTATCGCGGCGCATGTCGATGGCCTGATCCTGCTTAATTACGGTCAGCACCAAACCGGCACGGACTCTGGGCCCATTGCCGGCCAGGACTGGTTTGAAAACAACCTCAAGGCCATCATGAAGGTGGTCCCGCGCGAAAAACTGATCTGCTCGATTGGCAATTACGGCTACGACTGGACCCTGCCGCTCCCCCCGAACGCCGACAACACCGCAAATGCAGGCATCGCCAAAAAGAGTGGACGGCACGTTAAATCTCCAGCCCACGCTCCCGCCCCACCAACGGCGGCCACCTCCGACAGTTCCGCCGACAACACAGGCGCCGCCATGATCTCCACCCAGGACGCCTGGCAGCGCGCTTCCGACTCCGAAGCCAAAATCGAGCTCGACGACAACTCGCTCAACCCGCATTTCGCTTACGACGACGAAGACGCCAAGGAACGCCACCAGATCTGGTACCTCGACGCCGTCACCGCCGTGAACCAGATGCGCGTCGCTCGCGCGCTTGGCCTGCAGACCTTTGCGCTCTGGCGCCTCGGCTTTGAGGACGCCTCCCTGTGGCGTGTCTGGGACAATCCCCTGCAGGAAAACATCGCCCAGTCCCTTGCGGACGTTGCCCCCGGCCAGGACGTCGACACCGAAGGCGACGGCGACATCCTTCGCGTCACGGGCCTTCCTCAGAACGGCCACCGCACCCTGGAGATGGACGTCGACAACACCATCCCGGCGCAGTACCTCTCCGTCGTCTCCGAGTCCATGGACAGCTACCCCCTGCCCTACACTGTGGCGCAGTACGGCTACCACCCCAAGCAGGTGGCCATCTCCTTTGACGACGGCCCCGATCCCACCTGGACTCCCAAAGTCCTCGACGTGCTGAAGCAGTACAACGTCAAGGGCACCTTTTTCATGATCGGCGAAGAGGCCGAAGACAACGTCGGCATCATGCAGCGCGTCTTCCGCGAAGGTCACGAGATCGGCAACCACACCTTCACTCACCCTGACATTTCCGACATATCCGACCGCTCCGTCGACCTCCAGCTCAACGCCACCGAGCGCCTCTTTGCCGCCAAACTCGGTGTTCAGCCCGTCTACTTCCGTCCCCCCTATTCCATTGATCAGGAGCCCGACACCAACGATCAGGCCGAGCCCATCAGCCACATCCAGACACACGGTTTCGTCATCGTCGGCGACAAGATTGACACCAACGACTGGGACGAACATCCCCGCAAATCGCCCCAGGAAATCGTTTCCAGCGTCTTCGGGCAGATCGACGAGGCGAAAACCAAGCCCTGGATGCGCGGCTCCGTCATTCTCTTGCACGACGGGGGCGGTGATCGCTCTGCCACCGTGGCCGCGCTGCCCGTCCTCATCCAGGCCCTGCGCGCGCATGGCTACGAGCTCGTCCCCGTTTCCCAGCTCATCGGCAAAACGCGCGCCGAGGTCATGCCGCCGCTCAACGCCCGCCAGCAGCACCTCGCCCTCATTGACTCCGTCGCCTTTTTCTTTCTCTCGTTTTTCAACCACTTCGTCATCTATCTTTTCTTCGTCGGCGACGTCCTCATGAGCGCCCGGCTGGTCATCATCGGCCTGTGCGCCCTCATCGACCGCCTGCGCCGCCGCAAGAACTTCGCCGCGCCGGACTACGGTCCCCGCGTCACCGTGCTGATCCCCGCCTACAACGAAGAAAAAGTCATCGTCCGCACGGTCCGTTCCGTGCTGGCATCCACTTACAAAAACATCCGCATCCTTGTCATCGACGACGGATCCCGCGACGCCACCTACCAGGTTGTCAGCCAAACCTACGCGGCAGAGATCGCCGAAGGCCGCGTCACCGTCCTCACCAAACCGAATGGCGGCAAGGCCGAAGCCCTGAACTTCGCGCTGAAACATATCGACCCAGCTGAAGAACCCATCTATGTCGGCATCGATGCTGACGGCGTGATCGCGCACGACGCCATCGCGCGTTTGATCCCGCACTTTGCCAACCCGCACATCGGCGCCGTCGCCGGTAATGCCAAGGTCGGCAACCGCGTCAACCTTTGGACTCGCTGGCAGGCTCTCGAATACATCACCAGCCAGAACTTTGAACGCCGCGCGTTGGACCTCTTCGATGTCGTGATGGTCGTCCCCGGCGCCATTGGCGCCTGGCGCACAGCGGCAGTGCAGGCCGGCGGCGGCTATGCTCCGGACACCGTCGCCGAAGACGCCGATCTCACCATGAACCTGCTCGAACAGGGCTACGCCGTGATCTATGAGGATCGGGCATTGGCCTTCACCGAGGCCCCCGACAACGCCAATGGCCTCGCCCGACAGCGCTTCCGCTGGAGCTTCGGCATCCTGCAGGCCATCTTCAAGCACAAGGCAGCGATCCGCAACCGCCTGGCCATGGGCCTCTTCGCCCTGCCCAATATCCTCATCTTCCAGGTCGTGCTGCCGCTCATGTCGCCGCTCATCGATCTGTTCTTCGTCTTCGGCATCCTCCATTACTTCATCGACAAGCATTTCCACCCCGAGGCCGCCAACAACGCCGACCTCGTCAAGCTCCTCACCTTTTTCCTTACCTTCATCCTCATCGACTTCATGGCCTCCGGCCTTGCGTTTTTGCTCGAACGCAAACACCCCGCCAGCCGCGGCGATGCCTGGCTCCTCGTCCACATCTGGGTCCAGCGCTTCACCTATCGCCAGCTCTTCAGCTGGGTCCTGTTCCGCACCGTAAAACGCGCGGTCGACGGCAAACCTTTCAACTGGGACAAACTCGAACGCACCGCCCAGATGTCCAAACAAACCGAACAACTCACCACCTGAATAGCCGCAGCCTGACCATCCCGCAGGCAGATAACCAGTCGCAACGACCTCCTCCGCGTTCTTCGCGCGGGTGCCCCGGGGTTCTGCCTTCCGCTTCCGATCCTGCAGACACCCCGTACGCGTCGCTGCGGCAACGCCGTAGCAAAACAGCACACTCCCGCACCGGCGTAACGTAGCGCCCGACCGACCGCCGCGTATATCGTAAAGTGGTCGAAGACATGCAAGGGGACACGATGGCATTCAAGGTGGACGAGGCAGTAAAGCAGGACCTGACCGCCGAAGTCGCGGAGTGGATTGAAGCATTCGATGCCGTGGTCGCGCACGACTGGGAACAGGGCGCCGCCGTCCTGTCTGCCCTGCGCACTCGCGCCCGCGAGGCCGGCGTACCCGCTATCGGTAACGTCACCACGCCCTACCTGAACACCATCCCCAAACACGACGAGGTGCCCTACCCCGGCGACCGCCACCTGGAACGCCGTGTCGAAGCCCTGATCCGCTGGAACGCCATGGCCATGGTGCACAAGCAAAACAAGTACGACCCCGGCATCGGCGGCCATATCTCCACCTACTCTTCGCTCGCCACCCTGTTGGAGGTGGGTTTCAACCACTTCTTTCACGCGAAATACACTGGTGACCAGGGCGAACAACCGGGCGACTTCATCTACTTTCAAGGCCACGCCTCGCCCGGCGTGTATGCACGCGCGCTTCTTGAAGGCCGGTTCGACGAGACCCGCCTGAAGAACTTTCGCCATGAACTGCGCGGCGAGCCCGGCCTTTCAAGCTACCCGCATCCCTGGCTGATGCAGGATTTCTGGCAATTTCCCACCGTCTCTATGGGCATCGGCCCTTTGAATGCCATTTACCAGGCGCGCTTCATGAAATACCTCGAGAACCGCAGTCTAATCCCACACACACCGCGCAAGGTCTGGGCGTTTGTCGGCGATGGTGAAACGGACGAGGTGGACACCCTCGGCGCGATCTCGCTCGCCACCCGCGAGGGCCTCGACAACCTGATCTTCGTCGTCAACTGCAACCTGCAGCGCCTGGACGGCCCGGTGCGCGGCAACAAACGCATCATCGACGAGCTCGAAGGTATGTTCCGCGGCGCCGGCTGGAATGTCATCAAGGTCATCTGGGGCTCGGACTGGGACGAACTCTTCGAGCGCGACCACCAGGGCTTGCTGCTGAAGCGCATGGAAGAGTGCGTGGACGGCGACTTTCAGACCTTCAAGGCCAAAGGCGGCGACTACCTGCGCAAGGAATTTTTCGGCAAATACCCTGAACTCCTCAAGCTGGTCGAGGACAAGAGCGATGAGCAGCTCGCGCGCCTGCACCGCGGCGGCCATGACCCGCTCAAGATCTATAACGCCTACAAGCGCGCGCTCGAGCACAAGGGCGGCCCCACCGTCATCCTCGCCAAAACCGTCAAAGGCTACGGCCTGGCCTCCGCGCAGGCCCGCAACGCCACGCATTCTGAAAAAAAGCTGACCGACGAGGGCCTTTCCGCTTTCGTTAGGCAGTTCGACATACCGCTGCCTGATGAGGCCGCCAAGGAAGCCGACTTTTACCGGCCCGAGTCGAACGATCCAGCCATCGCCTACATGCAATCCCGCCGCGAGGCCCTCGGCGGCTACCTACCCAAACGCGAAGTGCCTGGCTTGGACAAGCTGGGTTTTAAAACGCCCCCGCTGGAGTTCTACAACGAGTTCCTCGCCGGCTCCAAAGGACGCTCGCTTTCCACCACCACCGGCTTCGTCGGCATCATGCGCGCCCTGCTGAAAGAGTCGACCATCGGCAAGCTGGTCGTGCCTATCATCCCGGATGAGGGCCGCACCTTTGGCTTCGAATCGGTGATGAAGCAGGTCTCGATCTACGCGCCCGAGGGCCAGAAGTACACGCCGCACGACGCCGACATGCTGCTCGGCTACAGCGAAAAGAAGGAAGGACAGATACTCGAGGAGGGCATCACCGAAGCCGGTTCCATGGCCAGCTTCACCGCCGCCGGCACCGCCTACACCAACTACAAGGTGCCGATGATTCCCTTCTACCTCTACTACTCCATGTTCGGCTTCCAGCGCATTGGGGACATGGCCTGGGCATTTGCGGACTCGCGCGGCAAGGGCTTTCTGATGGGCGGAACTGCCGGCCGGACCACCATGCTCGGCGAGGGCCTGCAGCACCAGGACGGCCACTCCCACGTACTCGCCTCAACCATTCCTACCTGCATTACCTACGACCCAGCTTATGTCTACGAGATGGCCGTAATTCTCCAGGATGGCATGCGACGCATGTATGAAGCCGGAGAGGACCGCTTCTTCTACATCACCATGTACAACGAGGACTACACGCAACCGGCCATTCCCACGGAAGAGGGCGTGCGCGAGGGCATTCTCCGCGGCATCTACCGCTTTAAAACCGCAGAAAACGGTCCGGCCAAGCTGCATCTTTTCGGCTCCGGGCCGCTCCTGAATGAAGCCGTCCGTGCGCAGGCGATTCTTGAGAGGAAGTACAAGGTAGCCGCCGATGTTTGGAGCGTGACCAGTTACACGGAATTACGCCGGGACTGCCTGGGAATCGAACGCTGGAACCGCCTCCACCCAGCTGAGCCGGCGCGCACGCCGTTTCTCCTGAAGGCCCTTGGGGGCACTGCCGGCCCCATCATCGCCTCCAGCGACTACATGAAATCGCTACCCGATGGTCTATCGCCGTGGCTCGGCGGCCGCCTCGTCACGCTGGGCACAGACGGCTTCGGACGTTCCGACAATCGCGAGCACCTGCGCCGTCACTTTGAGGTGGACGCCGAATCCATCGTAGCCGCCGCGCTCTCCAGGCTAGCCCGCGAGGGCATCGTGTCAGCTGAAACGGCAACGGGAGCCCTCTCGGATCTGGGTCTATCCGCGGATCAGCCGGATGCCGCCTTCGCGTAATGCCTCATAGTCAGTAGCCCCTGGAGGCTACCCCAGCCTCAGGGCCTATCGCGCCAGGGCCATCCCGGAGACACATCGCATGTCCGAAAACCCGCTGCTTTCCCACGCCGAGCTACGGGCGTTGCTGGCGCTTACCAGGCGTGTTGCGGCGCTTGAGGCAGCTTGCGCCCGGAAAAGCTCGGCGCCGGCTCGGCGAGGCACCACCACCCTTCATGCCGGCCGGGAAGCGGTTCTGGCGGCCACTACACTCCAGCTCCAACCCGGCGATCTGCTGATCCCGGCACCGGGAGATGTCACCGCCAGCGAACTTCGGCCACAGAACCCAGCAAAGCCGGGAGATGCAGCAGACAGAGCAAGGAAAGCACCGGTTTTCCCCCCTGAGCATACAAAGGGAGTGTCACGTCTCCTGCTGGCGGCTGCTATGGCTTCGGCATTGCGCGATGCGGGAACTGACCACATCGCGCTCGTCCTGATGCAGGCAGGCGTCGCTGACGCGGGGTGGCAGGCTGCCCTGACGTGGTCGCAAGAGAGTCTCTTGCCGCTCCTGCTCGTTTGCACCGACCACAGTGGCGCTGAGGCCTTCACCCGCGGCCCTAAGATCTCCCCCGCACAGCTTGGATGGAGCGGGGTCTCGCGGCTGGCAGCGAGGCAGAAAGTGCCGGTGCTCACCGTTGACGGCGAAGATGCCGTCGCCCTGTATCGCACAGTGCAGGAGGCCATTCTGCGCGCTCGGAGCGGCGGCGGTCCCGCAGTCCTCTGGGCAGCCCTGCCAACGGCAGCCGAATCGGACAGCCGGTCCCGCACACAACGTCCGGTTGCCCGGCTGGCTCAGTACCTCCGCGCTCGCGGCATCCCGCTTGCCTGACAGTACAACTTCTGTTTGCAGGCGGTGGTACCTGGGTTGGATCAGCCCGTATCAGCTTGGCAGCGCTCTTGCATACACTCATAAGCATGTTGCAAAGGCAGTTTCCCCGGCCCTCCCGAATCAGCGTGCCCGCCGTCGTATTGGCTTTCAATCTCAGCACTCCGGCGCTCCTGATCGGCCAAACTCTGCCCATAGCACCTGCGGCTTCCCCCACCAACGGGACGACCGCTGAGCCGAACTCGCCGCCTCTGCCCCCGCCGGTCAGCCAGCAGACGCAAACGACCGGGGCGCAACAGCCCTACGGGAATCCGCTCGATAAGCCGCTTCCTGCGCCCACCGTCCAGCCCCAGACGCCGGCTCCGGTCACCATGGCGCCCTCTCCCCTCGTCGCTTCGCTGCCTTCCCCGCCCGACGAGAGCCTGCCGCGGCTGATCAAGGAGGATCATCTCGGTTCCGCCTACATCCCCGATGACGACCTCATCTACCCGATGGCCCTGCGTCTCTACTCGCTGGGCTACCTGGATAGCGTCTTCATTGGTATGCGTCCCTGGACCCGGCGCAGCTTGCTGCACGCCCTGGAGCGCTCCCGCGCGGCCATTGAGGCAGGCAGTGATGAGCAAGCCCAGGGTATCTACGCCAAGCTGATGGATTACCTTCTCACGGAGGTTCCCGGTCCCGAAGGCACCGTCAGCGGCGAGATGACGCGCGGACAGGTCTATGGCGTGGAAAGCGCGTACACCCGGCTCATGGGCATCAGTGGCCTCACGCTGCGCGACAGCTACAATCTCGGCCAAACGCTTTGGAACGATTACGGCCGGCCCTACCAGCGCGGCTTCAACAACCAGACTGGATTTTCCACCCTCAACGAGTGGGGACGGTTTTCCCTGTACGTTCGCGGCGAGTACCAGCACGCCCCGTCCGGAGCGGGTTACAACAATGCCCTGTCCACCCTGCTTTCCAACCGGGTCAACATTCCCTTTTCAGGCTACAACGACCCGCAGGACACCATTCCCAGCGGGCCGATTGCCTCGTCCAACCCATTCCGCCTGCAGGAGGCGGCGCTGTCATTTCATGTGGCCGGCCATGAGTTCTCCGGTGGTAAAACCGATGCCTGGCTCGGTCCCGGGGTGGGCGGCGCCATGGCCTGGAGCAACAACGCCGAAAACATCTATTCCTTTCGCATCAATCGGGTAGATCCGCTGCACATCCCCTATGTTTCCTATCTGTTAGGCAGCGTTCGCTACGACTTCTTCGTTGGCTCCCTCAAAGGCCACACCGATCCGCACTCCCCCTGGGTGCATTCCGAGATGGTGCAGTTCAAGCCGACCAATAATTTTGAGTTCGGCTTCCAGCGCACCGTTATCTGGGGCGGAAATGGCCACGAACCCGTGACCCTGCACACCTTCTTTCGGAGTTTTTTCTCGGTCAGTGACACGACCGCAGCCGAAAAATCGTCTCCCCAGGACCCAGGCGCCCGTTACAGTGCCTTCAACTTCTCCTGGCGGTTGCCCTATCTCCGCAAGCACGTCACCCTGTACACCGATTCCATCGATCATGATGATGTGACCCCCATCAGCGCACCGCGGCGCGCTGCCTACCGGCCAGGCGTTTACCTGTCGCAGATCCCGGGTATTCCCAAGCTCGATTTCCGCGTGGAGGCCGCCAGCACGGACTGCTCCACCCTGCGCTGTATTGATGGGGTATTCAACTACTTCGAGGCGATCCAGTTGCAGGGCTACACCAACAAGGGTTTCATCATGGGGGACTGGGTAGGCCGCGAAGCCAAAGCCGGCAATGCCTGGCTTACCTACCATCTGTCTCCGAATGAGTGGATTCAGGCCTCCTATATGCACAAGAAGACGCCAAAAGACTTCATCTACTACGGCACGAGCCAAACCCAATTCAAGATCGACGTGGTGAAGCGACTGGCTCGGGATGTGGAGCTCGACGCCTGGTTCCAGTATGAGCACTGGGCGGCTCCCATCTACCAAACCAACCAGCAGACTGACACCGTCACAGCCGTTAAGTTAACGTTCTATCCGAAGCTGCACACCACGCAGTCGCTAAACGGAAAATAAGCTCAGAGGAACGCAAGGGAAGAGTCTGCGGGCTCCTCCCTTGCGTTGTCCCAGGCACAGCTAGGCAAATCTAGCAGCTAGGCGGAAACCCGTTCCGCCTCCACGCACTGCTGGAAATATGCCAGCGACCTTTCCAATCCCTCACGCAGGGAAACTTTGGGCTCCCAGCCGAGCAGACGTTTTGCCTTGGAGATGTCCGGCCGGCGCTGCTTGGGGTCATCCTGCGGCAATGGCCGGAAGGTGATCTCAGCCTTCGATCCAAGCAGATCCTGTATCTCGCGGGCACACTGGAGAATGGTCCACTCGACAGGATTGCCAACATTTGTGGGATCGTGTTCCTCGCTTTTGGATAAACGAACGATTCCTTCGATCAGATCCGAAACATAGCAGAACGACCGAGTTTGCGAGCCGTCCCCATAGACGGTCAGCGGGTCGCCCCGCAACGCCTGCATCATCAGGTTCGAGATCACGCGACCGTCGTTTGCCTGCAGCCTCGGTCCATAGGTGTTGAAGATGCGCACCATGTGGGTGTTCACCCCGTGGTAGCGCCTGTATGCCGCCACCAGGGCCTCGGAAAACCGCTTGGACTCGTCGTATACCGACCGCGGCCCGATCGGATTGACGTTGCCCCAGTAGCTTTCCACCTGGGGGTGCACCTCTGGGTCGCCGTAACACTCAGATGTGGACGCCTGCAGAAAGCCCGCGTTATAACGGCGGGCAATCTCCAGGGCATTTAATGTGCCGGCCGAGCCGACCTGCAGTGTTTCCACACCGAGCCGCATGTAGTCCACCGGGCTGGCTGGAGAGGCAAAGTTGAAGACATACTCCACCGCCCCCACATCGAACGGCGTGCAAATGTCGCGTTGTTCAAACCGGAACCGCTCCTCGCGCTCCAGATGTCGGAGGTTCGCCAGATTGCCGGTGCAGAGGTTATCGATGCCGATGACCGTATTTCCCTCTGCCAACAGAGCATCGCACAGATGCGAACCGAGGAACCCGGCCGCACCTGTAACGAGAATCGTCATACCGCCAGTCGCCATCAGGCCCTCGCCGCCGCGGGTTCGCGTACAGAGGTCACCGCGGACCGGCCAACGCTCAGGTAGGTAAACCCGTTTTCGAGCATCACCTGCGGATCGTACAGGTTGCGGCCGTCCACGATAATGGGATACCGCATGAGGGAATGCAGCTTGGCTAAATCAAGCTGCCCGAACTGGTTCCAGTCGGTCAGAATCAGCAGGACATCCGCATCCTTGGCCGCATCGTCCACAGATTCCGCGTAGCGCAGCGCCGGCGAGGGCGGGATTTCCATTTTGGCACGTTCCATGCCGGCAGGGTCATAGGCGCAGATGCTGCAGCCTTCGCCCAGAAGCATTTCGACTAGGTCGATCGCCGGGGACTCACGCACATCGTCGGTCTCTCCTTTGAAGGCCAGCCCAAGTACCGCAAGGCGTTTGCCGCGAAGGGTCCACAGAGCGGAACGGACCTTGCCCAGGAAGCGCTTCTTTTGCGCCACGTTGATCCGCTCGACCTCGTGCAGCAGGCTGAAGTCGACACCCAGTTGCGCAGCTACCGAACGAAACGCGGCGACGTCCTTCGGGAAGCATGAACCGCCGTAGCCGATACCCGGTCGCAGAAACTTGGGGCCGATACGCGAGTCGAGGCCGATGCCGCGCGCCACCTGCTCCACATTGGCGTCGGCCGCTTCGCACAGGTTCGAAACCGCATTGATGAAGGAGATCTTCAACGCCAAGAAGGCATTGGAGGCGTGCTTGATGATCTCTGCGCTCTTGGTGGAGGTCAGCAGGAGCGTGGGCGGCGCCTCCGCGGAGCAATCGCCGGCTATTGCCCCCGATGTGCCGTAGTAGGCGCCGCCGGTCAGGGGCGCATAGATTTCCTGCATCATCTTCGCGGCGCGGGGGCTGTCCGCTCCCACCACGATGCGGTCAGGGTGCAGAAAGTCAGCCACCGCGGTGCCTTCGCGCAGAAACTCAGGGTTGGAAACGACGTCGAACATGTCGCGCCGAACCCCATTGCGCTCGATCACCCGCCGGATCCACTCGTTTGTGTAAACCGGTACGGTGCTCTTTTCGATAATGACGGTGTAGTCGGTGATGTGCCTTGCAATCTCACTGGCCACCGCCTCCACGTAGGAGAGATCGGCGTCGCCAGTCTCCGACTGCGGCGTGCCCACGGCGATGAAGATCGCGCGGCTGGCCTGCGTCGCCTCGGCCAGATCGGGAGTGAAGCGCACCCGTCCATTGCAGTACCGCTTCATCAGCTCGGGTAGATGATTCTCATGAATGATCGGATCGCCATTGCGCAAAGCGGCGACCTTTTGTTCGTCGTTGTCGACGCAGATAACATCATGCCCCATCTCGGCAAAACAGATCGCCGCAACAAGACCTACGTAGCCGGAGCCGACTACCGCAATGTGATTCGCTGTTTCCATGTCCCTCGTTCCTGGGGAATATCCTAACCTTTAGGTGGTGGGATGATTTTATGCCACTACAGTGTTATTACGTGTCACCGACCGGGTCAGTTTGGCCCATTTCGGGATAAATCCGGCTTAGACTCGCGCTAATGAGTTCGCCTGGCACTGAAACAAGAGTTGGATTCCCGGACTTTGGCTGGGGGGATCATGCTCCACGCGAAGCAAAAGGGGACGCCACCCTTGCCGATTCCCTTCTTGTCATCCGCAAGCGCAAATGGCTGATCCTGGCGCTCTGCACCCTGGGTTTTCTGTACGGCTATTACAAAGCCCTCACGCAACCCAAGATGTATGAGGCCTACGGGAACATCGAAATCCGCAGCGGCGCCGCCTCCGAGTACCGCGTCAATGCCGCCCCGCTTGCCGAAGACACCTACGACATCCCGACTCAGACCGCCATTCTAAAAAGCGACAGCCTTCTGCTCACTGTGGCCCGCGATCTGGATCTGCCCAACAACCCTGAATTCATCGGGGGCAAACCCTCCAAACATGTCAGCCTCGATGATCCGGCTGTGCGCCAGCAGGCGCTGGGCACGCTGCAGAACTCGCTCGAAATTACCCCCATCCCCAAAACAGACATCGTCCGCATCACCTGCCGCACCCTCAGCGCCCAGCTTTCCGCAGACATCGTGAACAAGCTGGTGAAGGAGTACATCCAGCGCAGTTTTCAAACCCGCTTTGACGCTACCAAGCTTGTCTCCAACTGGCTGGCCAACCAGCTGGGCGATCTGAAGCAGCAGGTGGAAACCTCGCAGGCGCAAATGATCGATATGGGCAAGCGGCTGGGGGTTCTGGGTTTTGACACCAGCCACAACGAGATCACGGCCAGCATCGACGACCTCACGCGTGCTGCCGGGCAGGCCCAAATCAACCGCATTCTTGTGGAGTCCCGCTTTCGGGCGCTGAACGGCATGGATCCTAACGCCGTGGACGCCTCCATCGGCAGCGTCAGCGGAACCTCCAATCAGAACCTGACCGGTCTGCGCTCTCAGCGCGAGTCGCTGCGGGCCCAGCTCGCCGCAACCGACACGACCGCCGGCCCCAATCTCCCCCGGGAAAAGGCGATGCGCGCCCAGGTAAGCGAACTCGACCGCCAGATCAGCGACGAACAGAGCCGCATCGTGGTCCAGGCGAGGGAAGACCTTACAGCCGCCAAGGCGAATGAATCCCAGACCCGCGGCGCCCTGGAAGCCGCCAAATCCAACGCCTATAAACTTCGCGACGATCTCGTGGAGTACACGATTCGCCAACGCGAGTTCGACTCCCAACGCACCCTTTACGAAGGCCTGCTGCAGCGGCTGCGGACTGCCGGTGTGCAGGCCGGCCTCGAGTCGCAAGAGGTCGACGTGGTCGATAACGCCGTGCCCCCTATCGGACCCTCTCTCCAGCCCAAAGGCACCATCATCCTGGTCGATGTTCTCGTCGCCTTTGGCCTGGCTCTGGTGCTGGCCTTCGTTCTGGAAAGCCTGGACACCAGTTTGAGCAGCGTGGCCGAAATCGAAAACATCTCCGGCCTGCCCTCCCTGGCTCTGATCCCCAAGGCGCGGCGCACCGCCGATCCGGCGCTGTCCACCCCCAGCCAGCGCAACCTGACCGTGCTGTCCAGCCCCAAATCGCAGTTCGCCGAAGCCTTCCGCGCGCTCCGCACGTCCTTGCTGCTCTCCGTTGCAGGTCGCGAACCGCAGGTGCTGCTGCTGACCAGCGCCACGCCGTCCGAGGGCAAAACCACGGCTTCGCTCAATCTTGCCGCGGTTCTCGCGCAGCGCGATGTGCGCGTACTGCTGATCGACGCCGACCTGCGCCGGCCTACCGTTCACCATCGTTTCGGGCTCAACGGCAAACTCGGCCTCACCTCCGTGCTGACCGGCAGTGTGGAGTTGAAGGACGCTGTGCAGACGGTGCGGGAGCTGCCCTCGCTGGACGTTCTCGCCAGCGGGCCCATCCCGCCATTTCCCACCGAAATGCTCGGCTCGGACACCATGCGGCAGCTACTGGGGCAGGCACGTGGCTTGTACACGCATATTGTGATGGACTCGCCCCCGCTGCTTTCGGTGACGGACAGCGTTGTGCTCGCACGCGAAGCCGATGCGGTGGTGCTCATCGTCCGCTATGGCAAATCCACCAAGCACGCCGTGCAGCGCGCACGGGATCTCCTGGTCCGCTCGGGTGGCCGCCTGGCCGGTCTGGCCCTCAACGCCGTCGACCTCAGTTCGCCCGAGTACTACTCCTACTACGGCTACTCAGGCTATGCCGGGTATGCGGGCTACGGTTCGGGCGGCAACGACAGCACAGCATGGGAGACCCAGGGCGGACCGCCACGGCCCCCCGCGGACGCACCCCAGCCAGACGCGCCGCTGCCTACACCACAGCCTGCAACATCGCAAGGAGCGTCACACGCATGAGCATCCATCCTGCGCAACCGCCGGCCACCGAACCCCTGAGCTCCTGCCAGCGCGGTGCCCGGCGGTTCTCTCCACGGCTCCTCCTGACCCTGGCAGGACTTTTGCTGCTGCTGCCGGCCGCTGCCATCGCGCAGTACAACGGGCCGATTACAGCAGCCGACAATAGCGCCGCGGCCCCCGTTACCGGGGAGCGCCGTCTGCTCTATCCAGCGACCCCGGAGGTTTTGCTCACCCCCGGCGACCTCGTGTCCATTCACCTGTTCGGCGACCCCGACTACAGTGTTTCCTCACGCCTGGCCACGGACGGCACGGTTCTTCTGCCCCTCATCGGCACCATCAGTCTCAACGGCCTCAGTACGACGGCAGCTGAGCAGACTATCGGCCAACGACTTGAGGCGGCAGGCATGTACCGCAACCCCCAGGTCATTCTCCAGGTTCTGGAGGGCCCGACCTCTATCGTGACTGTGGCCGGGGAGCTTCATGCGGTGGTGCCCGTGGTCGGCTCGCGCAGCCTTTATGCGGTGATTGCGAGCGCCGGCGGTCTGCCCTCGGGCGCCAGCCGCTCGGTGACGATTCTGCGCCCCGGCCAGCCGCAACCCATCACCATCGATCTCGGCAACGATCCCCTGCACAGCGCCGCGGCCAACGTGCCCACCTTCCCCGGCGACACGGTGATGATCTCGCGCATCGGCGTGGTGTACGTCATGGGCGAATTTCACACCCCGGGCGTGGTGCCGCTTACCAACTACGGCCCCCTGACGCTGGCGCAGGTTTCCGCGATCGTCGGCGGTCCGCTCTACGATGCCAAGTACAGCAATCTGCACATCATCCGCACCAGCGACGGCCGCAAGACGGTCTCCACGATGAACATCAAAGACGTGCTTTACGGGCGCATCGCCGATCCGGTGATGCAGCCCAATGACATCGTTTTCCTGCCCCCGAGCAACTTCAAGGCCTCGCTCACAAACGGCAGTCTCGGCTCGGTGCTGGGGATCGTGTCGTTCGCACTGGCTGCCGTCTCCACTCTGCGCTGACCCCTTGCAACTCGCCGATCCTATGCGACCTGTCCCCCAGATTCCACAAGTCCGCCGGTTGCGTCTGGCCTACGTTGTCAGCCATCCCATCCAGTACCAGGCCCCGCTGCTGCGGAGGCTGGTGCGGGAACCGGATATCGAACTCACCGTCCTGTTCGGCTCGGATCTCTCCACGCGGCCCTACCGGGACAGGGGCTTCGGCGTCGAGGTCGCCTGGGACGTCCCTCTGCTGGAGGGGTACAACTCGCGCTTTCTGCCCGCCCTTCGCGATCCCGGAACCGTAACCGCGACCACCCCGCTTAGCCGAAGCCTGCTGCGCGCGCTTCGTTCGCCTGACGGCAGCCCCGCCTTTGACGCGGTCTGGGTCCACGGCTACGCCAGCCTGAATGCGCTGCGTGCCATCGTTGCCGCACGCGGGCTCGGCATCCCCGTTCTGCTGCGCGCGGAAAGCTGGCTGGGCGACCGGCCGCGCGGCACAGCCAGGCTCTGGGCCAAGCGCGGGTTCCTCCGGCTGCTGCGCCCCCTTATCTCCGTCACGCTGCCGATCGGCACGCACAATGCCGGCTATTGGCACACCTACTTCGGCAGAGCGGTCCCGCAATTTCAAGTGCCTTACGCGGTTGACAATGCCTTTTTCGCCCGGCGCACGGCGGCGGAACGCGCCCGCATCCCTGAGCTGCGGGCTGAGCTGGGACTCGATCCTCACCGTCCCGTCATCCTGTTTGCCTCCAAGCTGCAGCCCCGCAAAGGCGCGGCGGACCTCCTGGAGGCGTACCGGCGTCTCTGCCGGAAGGGCGCTCTCGCGGCAGCGCCGCATCTGGTCTTTGTCGGCGATGGGGAGGAGCGTGCCCAGCTCGAGCGTCTCGCCAAAAACGCCGGACTGGACGGCGTACGCTTTGCCGGCTTCCGTAACCAGACCGAGTTGCCCCGGTTTTTTGCCCTTGGCGATGTCTTTGTCCTGCCTTCTCACCATGAACCCTGGGGATTGATCGTCAATGAGGCGATGGCCGCCGGCTGCCCTGTCGTGGTCTCCTCCGCGGTGGGTGCGGCCGCGGATCTGGTCTCGGAGGGCAGGGAGGGCTTCGTCTTCCCAGCCGGGGACATCGAGGCCCTCACCGGCGTCCTGACGCGCTGCTTGGACGGCTCCACATGCTTGGCCTGCATGGGGAAACGGGCAGCTCGCCGGATGGAAGACTGGGATTTTGAGGCTGACGTGCGCGGCCTTCGGGAGGCCCTGGCCCACACCACCCATCTGATTGCCCCGACTCCTCCAGTTCACGCGCTGTCGCCATGGCAGGCAGGGGCGACTCCCGGGACCGTGCTGCCATGAGGATTTTGCACCTGGTCAGCTCGATCAGCCCGGCCTCCGGCGGTCCCACGGAGGTCATTCGGATGCTCGTGGGGCACGCGCCAGCAGGCTATACCGCAGAGGTCGTCACGCTGGACGATCCGGCGGCTCCGTTTCTCCGTGAATTTCCCTGCCCTGTCCACGCCTTTGGCAAGGGACGGAAGCGGGGGCGGGGGCGTTGGTTTTCAGTTGAGCTACTGCGCTGGCTCCTAGCTAACCGCAGTCGTTTTGACGGCGCCGTGATTCACGGCCTCTGGCAGTTCACCGGCGTTGCGGCACTTTTTGCCCTACCCGGACGGCTGCCCTACGTCGTCTTCGCCCACGGCATGCTGGATCCCTACTTCAAGCGGGCATTCCCCTTCAAACATGCAAAAAAGTGGATCTTCTGGCTCGCTGCCGACTACTGGCTGCTGCGCTTCGCGAAGCGCGTTCTGTTCACCACTTCGGCAGAGCGGGACCTCGCCGCCGGGAGTTTCTTTCTGCACCGCTGGAATCCGCTGGTCGTTCCACTTGGGACAGTTCCGGTCGAAGCGCCTGCGAAGGTGCTCTGTGAGGCCTTTTTCCATCATCTCCCTGCGCTTCGTGACCAGCGCTTCCTGCTGTTTCTCGGCCGCATCGATCCCAAAAAGGGCTGCGATCTTCTGATCGAGGCCTTTGCCGCCACCGCTGCCGGGGACCCTGCCCTGCATCTCGTCGTTGCCGGTCCCGATCCCAGGGGCTGGACGCCGGCGCTGCGCCAGATGGCGAAGGACGCCGGCATCGCCGATCGAGTTCACTGGCCCGGAATGCTGCGAGGAGACGTGAAACACGGCGCCTTTGCCGCTTGCGAGGCCTTCATCCTTCCGTCGCACCAGGAAAACTTCGGCATCGCCGCCGTTGAAGCCCTTGCCGCCGGAAAATCCGTACTTCTGGCCGAGCCCGTCAACATCGCCCCTGACCTCCGGCGCGCCGGTTGCGCCCTGGTCGAACCCGACACCCTCGAGGGCACACGCCGGCTGATGCGGCGCTGGCTGGCCCTCGCTCCTGCCGAACGTGCCGCCATGGGCGGGAAAGCGCACCTCACCTTCCAACTCCACTACGACATGCGCCGCAACGCAGAATCGATCCTCCGGGTCTTCGAAGGCTTGGCAACCACCGCGCCGCAGGGGATCGAGGGCAAGCACGTGGAGGCTGTGTAATGCCTCGCGCCGTCGACTACCGCGCCACCGACGCCCTCTCGTTTTCACCCGGCGACGACGCCTTCACCCGACCCGCCTTTTCCGCCGGCAACCGTGCCCGCCGTGCCCTTTGGGGACTCTGCTGGCTTCTGCTCTATCGCTTCTCCCCGCGGCCCCTCCATGCCTGGCGCAGCTTCCTGCTTCGCTGCTTCGGCGCGAAACTGGGACCCGATTGCCACTTCTACCCGGGATCCCGCGTGTGGGCACCCTGGAATCTTCGCTGCGCCGACCATGTGGCCGCCGCCGACGGCGCGGAAATCTACAACCCCTCCCCCGTTGAACTCGGTTCGCACGTGATTTTGTCGCAGGGCAGCTATCTTTGCGGCGCCACCCATGACTACAACGATCCGGCGTTCCCGCTGATCGCCTACCGCATGAGCGTGGGCGCCTACGCCTGGATCTGCGCCCGTGCCTCGGTGGCACCCGGCGTGGACGTCGGCGAGGGTGCCGTGCTCGGGCTGGGGGGCGTGGCTACCCGCTCTCTCCAGCCCTGGACGGTCTACAGCGGCAATCCGGCCGTCGCCCTGCGGCCGCGTGAGCGGAGGGTCGTCGCCTCGTCTCCGGGGGAGAAGGGCACATGATCTCCGTTCTGATTCTCACGCGAAATGAAGAGGGAGACCTGCCCGGCTGCCTCGCTTCCGTCGCCTGGTGCGACGACATCCATGTCTTCGATTCGGGCAGCACCGACCGCACCGCCGAAATCGCCCGAAGCCACGGCGCAACGGTCACCGTGCGGCCCTTTGACGGCTACGCCAGCCAGCGCAACGCCGCCCTGCAGCTTCCCTTTCGGCACCGCTGGGTGCTGGTGCTCGATGCCGACGAGCGACCCTCCCCCGAACTTTGCACAGAGATGCAAACCGCGGTTGCCGCGGCGAGTTCCACCCGCGCCGCCTTCCGCATCCGTCGCCGTGATTACCTTTGGGGCACTTGGCTGAAGCATGCGCAGCTAACCCCGTTCTATGTCCGCCTGCTGCGTCCCGAATGCGTCCACTACACGCGCGAAATTAATGAGGTCGCCGAGGTCGATGGCGAAATCGGCCAGCTCACCGGCACGCTCGAACACCTGGCTTTTTCCAAAGGCGTCGGCCACTGGATCGCCAAGCACAATGACTACTCCACGCGCGAAGCGGAACTGCTCGCCAGCGGAGAAGCCATTCGCGCAGCCTCCCTTCGCAAAGCTCTTCTTAGCCGCGACTTCGGCGAGCGGCGTGTGGCGCAAAAGGCAATCTTTTACATGCTGCCGGGACGGCCGCTTCTTAAGTGGCTGGGCATGGTCTTTGTGCGCCGCGCCATTCTGGATGGGAGGGCCGGCGTGGCCTACGCCACGCTTCAGGCCTTTTATGAATATTTGATCGAGGTGAAACGGCGGGAGATTGTGCGCCGGAGAGCCGGCCAGCCGATATGAAAATCGACCAGCCTCCGCGGCATGGGCACCCGTTGAACGAGGCCGCTTATCCCCGAAGCTTTGCCAGCAGATCCGTCGGATGTACCGGCTTGGCCAGAATCTCGAACTCGTGCCCCTGGGCGCGAGCGCGCTCCAGCAGATCCGCCGTGGCGGCCTGCCCTGAAAACAGCAGGATCTTGCATTGCGGTAATTTGCTGCGTGTCTGGATCGCGGCTTCGATCCCCGTCATGCCGGTCATGATGACGTCACTGATCAGCATGTCCGGGCGGAAGGTCTCAAGCGCGTCGATGGCCTTCTCTCCGCTGTAAACGGCGCGGGCCTCAAAACCCGCCTGGTTGAGGATAATCGCGAGCGTGTTGGCGATCACCTGTTCATCGTCCGCGACAAGAACGCGGGGCTTGGAGCTGGTGGTGGTCGTCTCTGCCATGAATAGACTTTTGCTTTCCCTTCGTAAAGACGAAGACGTGAAGACCTAGAATTGCTGCCCTACCTATTCTGCCCGATGGGAGCGATTTACGCTCGCGCCCCATCGAAATTGCCGGGCTTCCTCGCACATTCTAAAGGCCGCGCGATACCACGGAAGCGGGATCTCCCTGGCCATAGCCCCGATGTTACTCTGGCTCGTGATGGTAGACCTGCACCACCACCTCCTGCCAGGTTTGGACGACGGCTCGCCGGATCTCCGCACCTCGGTCGAGATGGCCAGGATTGCCGAAGCCGAGGGGATCACGCACGTGGTCTGCACACCCCACGCCAGCAGTCGCTACGCCTTCGATCCAAAAAAAAATGCCGATCTGGCCTCCGAACTCCGGGAAAGCCTCCGCACCGCCGGCGTGCATCTGACTCTTGGCCTGGGCTGCGACTTTCACATCAGCTATGACAATGTGCAGGACGCCCTGGCGCATCCTGACCGCTACAGCATCAACGCCCATGATTACCTGTTGATCGAACTGCCCGACTTCAGCCTAGCTCCCAATCTCCCAGAGACATTCTACGAACTGCGCCTACGGGGCATGATCCCGATCCTCACCCATCCCGAGCGCAACCCGACCCTGCAGCGCGATCCAGGCCGCCTTCTTCCGTGGCTGCGCGACGGCATGCTTTGTCAGGTGACTGCAGGCTCCGTACTGGGCCACATGGGCAAAGAGGCCGAGCGCTTTGCCCGGCGCATGCTCAAAAACCGGTGGGTCCACTTCATCGCCACCGATGCGCACAACACCGGCTCCCGCGCACCCCGCATGCGTGAAGCCGCTGACCTCATCGCCAAACGCCACGGTCCGGAATACGCCGAACTCATCTGCCGCTCCAACCCTTTCGCCGTCTTTGAAGGTCGTCCCCTGCCCGAGCAGCACATGCTGGGCCTGGAAACCGAGGACGAGTTCAGACCCGAAAGCTGGTGGCAACGGCTGCTGCGCATGTAACAGCGCAAATCGGGGAAGCGAAAGAGACCCGCATTCCCGATGCCGTCGCCCTGCCGAGCAACGCCCTACAGCCCCAGTCCCCCGTCAACCGCCAACAGCTGCCCGGTAATAAACCTCGGCGCCGTGGCAAAAAACATCAGGGCCGCGGCGACGTCCTCGGGTGTTCCATTGCGCTTCATCGGCGTTTTTGCTGCGAAGTGCTCGTACCCGCTGCTGTTTTCGCCCGAGGTCACGATCATGCCCGGCGCAACGCAATTCACACTGATCTCAGGCGCCCAAGCCTTGGCCATCGTCTGCGAAAGCATGTGCAGCGCGGCTTTGGAGGTGCAGTAGTGCCCATGGGTGGCCCACGGCTGCAGCCCTCCCAGGGAACCGATGTTCACGATGCGCCCCTCCGCCTGCCGCAGGTGCTCAAACGCCGCCTTCGCCACCAGAAAGGGACCGCGGGTGTTGGTCTCAAACATCGCGTCCCACTGCCCGACGGAAATCGTCTCCAAAGGCGCCGTCTCAAAGGCGCCGGCGTTGTTTACCAGCAGGTCCAGGCCGTGCAAACGCCCAGCCACCTCCCGCACGGCCAACTCCACGCTTTCGGGCTCCCGGACATCGCAGGCCACGGCGCATGCTTGGCCCCCAAAGGCTAGGAGCTCGGCGACAGTTCTTTCCGCTTCTCCGGCGGACCCGCGATACGTAATGGCCACATCGGCGCCAGCCTCGGCCAACCTCAGCGCCAACACCCGGCCGATGCGCTTCGCCGCCCCCGTCACCATGACCCGGCGTCCCCTAAGCAGCTTCGCGCCCTCGCCGGACGACTCGGTACGCCCGTTCATTGGGGCGACCCTGAGGTGGCAGGCGCCGAAGGAGCTGCCGGGGCGGTGCTGCTCCCGGGCGCTATGGCCGGTGTCGGTACAGGCGGGGTCGTCTTCAGCGGCCCGGTGGCCGAAGGCTGCGCGGGAGCCACCGAGGTAGGCACTGCCGCGGGCCGTTCCTGAATGCCCGGATGCGTCTCCGCCGGCCGGTCGGCGTTTTCTTCATAGACCGAGACCTGCGCCCGCGGCCGCCGCAGTTTTACAAGGATCTGCTTGCCATCCGAGGTCAAATCGAAATCAGAGGCGTAGGTGGCATAGCCGCCGGCGATTACCTGCACCGTGATGTGGCTGCCTACCTCCAGCAGATCAATGCTCGCCCGGCCATCCGGGTCCGTCTTCATCTCCAGGTTTCCGGAAACAACCTCATTGCTGACCGCACGGAAAATCACCGATGCATTGGCAAGCGGCTTCTCGTTCGCCGCCTTTTCTACCGTAACCACGACCGTCGCCGTCGGCGGTGGCGCCTTGTAACCTCGGCCGTGCCTTTCTTGCTGACCCAACCCGGACGGAAGCAGAACGCTGCAGCCCGCCAGTAAAACAGCGGGACGGACGAATCGGGCAAATAAAGAAAAGTGGGGATGAGGGTCGGCCATCAACGGCGATTCTACCGTGCGCACCATCCGCCTGGCACCCACTACGACCGGATCGAAGCCGCGGGACCTGCGCCGCGGGACCTACGCCGCGGGACCTGCGCACCGCGAGCACAGACGGAACATGAGTGCGATTCACTAAGATTTCACGTGAGCACGTTGACATTGCCGTTCCGGGCGGGCTACATTAGCAGTCGGCAGTGAAGAGTGCCAAAGCCGGCAAGCCGGCGGCTGCTCTTCACAGCAAGACACGCCAACACAAACGCACCGCAAAAAAAATCAGACCGTAAAAACAGGAGACACGCACTATGGCTTCCAACAAGTTCACGCCGTTGCACGACCGCATTCTGGTTCAGCGCCTCGAAGAGGGCGAATCCATGCGCGGCGGCATCATCATCCCCGATAGCGCCAAGGAAAAGCCCTCGCAGGGCAAAGTGATTTCGGTCGGCAAGGGCAAATCCAATGACGAGGGCAAGGTATTCCCGCTCGACGTCAAGGCCGGCGACACGGTTCTTTTCGGCAAGTATTCCGGCACCGAGATCAAGCTGGATGGGGATGATTTCCTGATCATGCGTGAAGAGGAAGTCCTCGGCGTTCTCGCGTAGCAATTCGTTGCTTGTTGCTCGTTCTCCGTTGCTAGTAAGCAGGACGACGAGCCGAAACGAACAACTAAGAACTAAGAACTAACCACTAAGAATTTTTCACCGCAGCGCAAGCTGCAAACGGAGAACACAATGGCAAAGCAAATTCTGCACGGCGAGGACTCGCGGCAGGCAATCCTCCGCGGCGTGAACACGCTCGCAAACGCAGTGAAGGTAACGCTCGGTCCCAAGGGCCGCAACGTTGTTATCGAAAAGAAATTCGGTTCCCCGACCATCACCAAGGACGGCGTCACCGTCGCCAAAGAGATCGAGCTGTCTGAGGGCCTCGAAAACATGGGCGCGCAGATGGTGAAGGAAGTCGCCTCCAAGACCTCCGATGTTGCCGGCGACGGCACGACCACCGCTACTGTTTTGGCCCAGGCCATCTTTCGCGAGGGCGTAAAGACCGTGGCCGCGGGCGCCAACCCGATGCAGCTGAAGCGCGGCATCGACAAGGCCGTGGAAGCGATCATCGGCAAGCGCGGCGAAGACGGCCAGGTGGTCGGCGGCGCACTCAGCGAGTTCTCGAAGCCCGTTACTGGCGACATGATCGCGCAGGTCGGCACCATCTCCGCGAACGCGGATGAGCAGATCGGCACCATCATCGCCGCGGCGATGAAGAAGGTCGGCAAGGACGGCGTCATCACCGTCGAAGAAAGCCGCACGATGGAAACGCAGCTCGACGTTGTCGAAGGCATGCAGTTCGATCGTGGCTATCTCTCGCCCTACTTCGTGACCGATGCCGAGCGCATGGAAGCGGCCCTCGAAAATCCCTACATCCTCATCTATGAGAAGAAAATCTCCACGATGAAGGACCTGCTCCCCTTGCTCGAGCAGATTGCCCGCACCGCCAAGCCCCTCGTCATCATCGCCGAGGATGTGGACGGTGAAGCGCTCGCCACCCTCGTGGTCAACAAGCTGCGTGGCACCCTGAACGTCGCAGCCGTGAAGGCTCCCGGCTTCGGCGATCGTCGCAAGGCCATGCTCGAAGACATCGCTGTCCTCACCGGCGGCAAGGCCATCACGGAAGACCTCGGCATCAAGCTTGAGGGCGTCAAGATCGAAGATCTCGGCACCGCCAAGCGCGTCACCATCGACAAGGACAACACCACCCTCGTCGACGGCGGCGGAGAGGACTCCCGCATCGAAGGCCGCGTAAAGGAGATTCGCGCGCAGGTCGAAAAGACCACCTCCGACTACGACCGTGAGAAGCTGCAGGAGCGTCTCGCTAAGCTCGTTGGCGGCGTCGCCGTCATCAAGGTCGGTGCGGCTACCGAGACCGAGATGAAGGAAAAGAAGGCCCGCGTGGAAGACGCGATGCACGCCACCCGTGCAGCCGTCGAAGAAGGCATTGTCCCGGGCGGCGGCGTAGCGCTGATTCGCGCGGCCAAGGCTGTCGACACGCTCGTGGGTTCGCTCCAGGGTGACGAGAAGATCGGTGCACAGATCATCCGTCGCGCCATCGAAGAGCCGCTGCGCATGATCGCCCACAACGCGGGCGAAGAGGGCGCGGTTGTCATCAACAAGATCCAGGAATCCAATGACACCAACTTCGGCTACAACGCCGGCTCTGGCAAGTACGAAGACCTCGTCGCAGCCGGTGTCATCGATCCGACGAAGGTAACGCGCACTGCCCTGCAGAACGCGGCCTCCATCGCCGGCCTGATGCTCACCACCGAAGCCATGATCTCCGAAATCCCGGAGAAGAAGGAATCCGCAGGCCACTCCCACGGCGGCGGCCCCGGCGGCGGCATGGACGGCATGTACTAGGACTAGCCGTCCAGGCAAACGCGGCTTCGCCGCAAAGACAACAGGAACAGCAGAAGGCCCCGGAGCAAATCCGGGGCCTTCTGCTGTTACAAAGGAGATGTGGAACTATCTGACGCAGAGACTTTTCGGAGACTTACTGCACACAAGTCCTCATATATCGAGAATGTGCTATTGCATAGGCTAGTGTGCGAACTGAGCTCTGCTCTTTGGACCAAGAATCCCGAAGCCTCCCTGCAGGTCTTCAATTCGGAGGTGGATGATTCCGGTTTCGATTTAGTCCTGAAGGTGGGGTCGGCAATACGCTATGTACAGGTGAAGCAGAGCCATTCAGGAAGTAAAAAGACACACTGCTCGATACGCGTCGATTTCTCGAAGGTGATCGGTTCATGCGTGGTTCTCATCGCGTACAGGATCGACAATCTCACGATCGCCTCTTGCAGCCTCTTCGCAAACGGGCCTGAGTCACCTATGCCGGAGATCACGAATTTTAACGCGTCGAAATCTCCGGGTCGTCGTAACGCAGAAGGTAATCGTCACATACGAGAGCATTACAAAGATGTTCCAATTAGACGATTCAGAGGCCCGTTTTCAATCCTTGAGCTACTTGAAGCTTTGTTTTGAACGGAATGGCCGGGTGCCCCACCCATACGCGGTTTCATCGCGTATGGGTGGGTTCAGAGGCGATTGCGCACAGGACTTATTACTTGATACCCCTCGATCTAGAGCCTAGGCCGCTGCCGTCTGGCTTCGTGGTTCCACATCCCTCTCGATAGCAGCAGCCAGCTCCAGTCTTGCCTTGGACAGGTCATACGCCATCTGCAGATTCATCCAGAACTCCGGCGTTGTCCCGAAATACCGGCCCAGACGCAGCGCAGTCTCAGGGGTAACTCCGCGTTTCTCATGCACGATGCCATGGAGCCGGGTTGCCGCCACGCGCAGCTTCAGCGACAGGCTGTGAACATTCAACTCCAGAGGAATCATAAAATCCTCCCGCAAAACGACACCGGGATGGCTCGTAACCCGCTCAAATCGCCATCCGGTATTTGGTTTACTCGTAGTCATGCTCGGCACCCTTTCCACGGCTGTATTAGTGGTAGTCGGTAAGCTCCACATCGTGCGGGCCGTCCTCTTTCCACACGAAACAGAGGCGGTACTGATCATTGATCCGGATGCTGTGCTGCCCCGCCCTGCCGTCCAGCAGGGCCTCCAGACGGTTCCCAGGCGGCGCCCGAAGATCGGCAAGCTGAACCGCGGCATTCACTTGATCCAGCTTACGAGCCACTACCGCTGCGATGTTGCTCCATCGCCTATTCTTGCCGGTAAGGAATAGATCACGTGTATCGGCATCTCTGAATGACTGAATCATACCATGCCCAGCGTATTACGCTTGGCGTAAAACCTGCAACTATCACGTTTGCCGAGCAGTCGCCAGGTACGCAATCAGCTAACGCGCGTACCTACGATAAACGAGAAGGCCTCAACTTCGGCCACATTCCTTGGTGTGCGCTTGCTCTACTTACCCTGAAACTCCGGGTAATCTGCACCCAACGTCGTCTCTTCCCATGACTCGAAATCATGCTCCATGGCATCGATCTTTTTGTGCGCCAGGTCCAGTGCCGGCTTGCCCAGCAATAAGCGCAGCGGCGGATCGTCGGAGGTAACAGCGGTGATGATGGCTTCGGCGCCACGCACGGGATCGCCCTTCTGCTTGCCGCTGTTGGCGCGGCTCTGTTTGCGGCGTTCCCCGGCGGTGCTGTCGTAGTCCGGAATGACTGTTTTCGATTCCAGCAGCGAGCGCCCGGACCAATCGGTGCGGAACGGACCCGGCTCCACGATGAGCACCTTGATGCCAAGCGGCGCTACCTCAATTGATAGCGACTCCGAAAGCCCCTCTACCGCGTACTTTGTCGCATGATAGTAGCCAGTAGCGGCAAAACTAGTGAGACCGCCGATCGAAGATACATTCACGATTGTTCCCGTGCGTCGCTGCCGCATCCCGGGAAGCACCTGCTGCGTCAGGGCTACGAGACCGAAGAAGTTGGTCTCAAACATGGCGCGGATTTGATCGTCTTCCCCCTCTTCGATAGCCGCCAGGTAGCCATACCCGGCGTTGTTCACCAGGACGTCGATCTGCCCGAACTTGGCTGTTGCTTGTTTTACCGCGTCGGTGACCTGCTCCTTGCGGGTGACGTCAAGCGGCAGGGCCAGGACATTGTCTTCATGCCCTTTTCCAAGATCCTGGATCTGTTCCAGCTTGCGTGCCGTGACCACCGCGCGCCAGCCGCGGTCCAGGATCAGTTTTGCAAGCTCCTTGCCGAATCCGGTCGAGCATCCCGTGATGAACCACACCGGTGTTCCCCCCTGTGCCATAACAATCTCCTCTTCTGCTTCGATGCCGCATGAACGGGAACGGCCTCCAGTCCCTTTGCGAACCGCAGGGAATGGAGGCCGGAAAACAACTTCAGTCGTTATTCGCTGGCCTGCTCGGTCAGCCCGGGATGAACGGATTGCGGTGCATGCACCTTGACCCCGCCCTGCTCCGACTTGAGTTTTATGCGCACCAGGGTGCTCGACTTTTCGCGGTTGGCACTGGCGTTGAAGGTGACTAGAAAACTTTCGCCCAACGCTTTCCGGAACTCGTTGAAATAGGGTGTCAGCGATGGCGGCGTGATTCGGCCCTGGTAGAAGGATTCGCCGCCGGTGGCCTCGGCCACCTGGTTCAGGTAGCTCTGGCCGCTGAAGTTGGCCAGGCCGCCCCCAATCCCGGCATCACCGTAGTAAATCGAGTACACCGCGACCCCGGCGCGCTGCGCATCATCCTGCGCGGCCTGCACGTAGGGGCTGTCCTGATTCAAAGGCGAAACACTGCCGTTATAGGGATCGACGCCATTGGTGATCATCAACACCATGCGCGCCGCGCCGGGCTGACCGGGCCAATGCTTCACAAACTCCGAAAGGCAGAAATACGGGCTGGCGCTGATGCCCGGCACGGTAAGCGGAAGGCGTATGGCGGCAGCCGCCGTGGCGTGGTCGGCGGTAAAGCCTGCCTCGCTGCGAACGGTACCGTTTTCCATGTACCCGACCAACACCTGTGTGCCGGCCGGCAGCGCGGTAATAAACTGTTGGACATCCTTGAGCTGGACGCCGAAGTTGCCGCGCAGACCATCATCGATCAGGATGGCGACCTGGGCATTTTGCGCATGCACGGGCGTTACGGAAGCAATCGAAGCCGCGCGGCCATCCACCTCCAACTTCAGGGCGGCCGTGTTCAGCGGCACGTTGTTCTTGGATTCCACGTTGATCAACGCGGTGGTGGGTACAGGTCCCTCGTTGGGCAACTCCTGCGCAAACGCCGGCAGGGCGAGCAAAGGCATCGATAGGGCGGAGGTTAGCAGTGCAGAGCGACGAATCTTCATGGGTGACGCCTCACCGGTTAGATGAGGAAAGGGTGCCGGAGGAGCACAAACCGTGCTCCCTTGTCATACCCGAGATGGCCACGACAGCGCCTGCCTACTCCCCACCCAGGCGCACCTTCAATCCCGCCCGCACCGTAAGCGGCAGCCCCGGGTAGCCGATCGGGCCGATGTGCTGATCGTTGAGCAGGTTTTCCAGCTGCACAAAGACGCGGACCGCGGGCCGCAGCGCATACGTGCCCCCGAGATCGAGCTTCAGATAGCCAAAATCCAGATCGCGATTGGGCAGCAGCAGCGAGTTGTCAAAGCTGGGTGTGAAGCCGTCCAGAAAGGTTGAGTCGTCGCTGCGGCCCGCATACGCTCCCTTGAGTGCCAGGCCCAGCTTCGGGCGGTTGTAGGTTGCGGCGAAGAAGCCGCTGTCGGGCGGCCGCCGGAAGGGCCGTGCGCCCAGCAGAGGGCTCTCCGCGCCGATCGCGAGGTCGGGCAGGTTGGGGTTTTCCGTGGGTGTACCCTGGTTTGCCAGCACGGCATCGTTGGCAAACGATTGCAGCACGCGGGAAAGCAGGTAGGTGTAGCCCGCTCGCACAAAGATCGCGCGGGTGGGTTGCCAGTCCAGCTCGGCCTCCGCACCCTGCGCGCGGTAGGCCAGCGAGTTCACATAGAGTCCCGTGTAGTAGAACGGCGACGTGTTTGGGTTATTGAACTGCGGTGAGTTGATGCCGAAGTAGGTTGCCAGATTTCGGCCTGTGACGCTTTCCAGCTGCCGGTCGAAGACGTTGTGGTAGTAGCCGGCGCGCAGGATCAGCTTGTCGCCGAAGATGTTCTGGTCAACGCCGGCGTCAAAGGTCCGCGAGCGCTCCGCAGCCGGCTTGCCGATGCCGTAGGCCGCGATGTCCGCGGTGTCGCCAGCCGCGAGCAACTGGTAGTACAGGCTATTGAGTTCAAGCGCCAGGGTGGGCTCCTGCACGCCGGTCGCCGCATTGGCGCGCAGCCGCGTTCCGTGCAGAAACCCACCACTTGGCCGCACCGGCACAAACGTCAGGCCGAAGCGCGGCGTGCCCGCAATCCCGTACAGGTGGTTCTTCTCCACCGCGCCGCCGACGGAGTAGAACAAGCGGCTGAAGAACTGCCCCTGAAACTGCAGGTTGTATTCGAAGTTGGTGCGCTGCGTCACTTCATGCTCGGAAAAAGCAGCTTCATTGAAGACGCCACGCTCGTTGTCATAGCGAAAGCCGAACAGCCCATTGAAGTGCCGCGAAGGGCTCCAGTCGCTCTGGTAGTAGAGCTGGTCGCGGTTGGAGGCCATGTCGTCATTGCCCAGCAGAAACGCCGCCTGCCCGGTCGCAGTGTAGCCGTTCGCGCCGCGGATCGTCAGCACATTGCCGAAATATTCGGTGACGTAGTCGGGGGTCGCCGCCGTCCCGAAATTAAACGTCACCGGCGTACCCTGGTTGGTGAAATACCGCGCCTGCTCCCGCTTGCGAGCGACGCCATACCGCACGAGATTGTGCCAGTTGCCTTCGCTCGTGTGCTCCAGCGTCGCGCCGGAGTACAGGTCCTGGTCGCCCTGCTTGCCGTCAGCGGAAAGCCCATAAAAATCATGTGCCCCCGGCAGACCCGTCGCCGAAACGCTGTTCCGCAGCGTGAAGCGGAGGTCCGTGTTGCCATTGAAGTGATAGCCCAGGTTCGCGACCGCGGTCGCATCGTGGAACTCATCGCGTGGCAGGGCGTTGGAGGTCTCCAAAAAATCGAAGCCTGCCAGGTAGTCCAGTTTGCGCAGGGTGCCGCCACCGATGACCTGGTTGCGATACTCGTTCAGATTGCCCGCCTCGCCCGAGTAGTTCAGCGCCGGTTTCAGGGTACTTCCGCGCGGCGTCGAGATCGTCACCACGCCGGCTCCCGCATCGGTGCCGTAGATTGCCGAATCCGGACCGCGGTAGATCTCCAAACGGCTCACGCCCGTGGCGCTTACATCGCTGAAATCAAAGGTGCCGCCCACGTCGTCGGCCGGAATGCCATCCACCAGCACCTCATTTGCCGTCGAGTTACCCCCGCGAATGAAGAGCGAGGTCAAGCTCCCGGTCTGGCCGCTCTGCACGACAAACGTACCCGGCGACTGCCGGAGTTCTTCCGCCACGCCCAGCCGGGTCTCAAAGGCTTCGCCGGGCAGCACCGCAACGGGTGCCGTGAGCTGCGGCAGGGGTGTCGGGATCTCCGTCGCGCTGACGGAAACTTGCTGCCGCACGGTGTTGACCGCCAGCACGACGTCCTTGTTCAACACATCGTTGGTTCCGCCATAGAAGTCCTCCCCAATGCCGGGCAGGAAACCGCCGCCGGAGCCCAGCAGGGTGAAACGCCCCGCCTCCGAAGAGCGCACCTCGTAGCTCCCATCCGGCGAGGAAAAGGCGCGCGCCACCATCTTTCCACCCTGGATCAGCTGCACGGCGGCCCCGCCCAGGCCCCTGCCGAGCGGATCGGTCACGCGACCCCGGACGACGACAGCGTGGGCCATACCGCAGGAGAACGCCACTGTCGAAAGCAAGGCGGCAAGACCAGCGGAACGGAGCGGAAGACCTCCCTCGCGGCAGAAGCCACCACCAGCCTGGCTGCAGGAACTACGTCGAAAGACACGAGCCGGAGACCGGCGTTTTTGCACGAGCATGGGCTTTCTCCTCCGCCCTCCATCCGAGGGCGTGGCATGGTCAGACTCAGGAATCGGTCTCCTGACTGGCGCATTTTCAAGACCCGGTCTGCTGCTGGCTTCACCTTCCCGAGCCACGCATGCCCGGGCATGCGCACACTCAGTGGATCGGCCGAATGGATCTCACCCGCAGGGAATAGCGGGTGTGCGCTTCACAGTTGCGGGGCAGTGGCGGAGTCGCACCGCGCTTCCCAAAGCATTCCTGAGCGATAGCGGTTGCTGGCAGGTAAGGTTCGCTACGGCGTAGGCGAACATCACAGGACGGGGTGAAGCACCAGTGTACTTCCCTGGCCCGATGTCTGTTTCAGGCGCATGCCCAGCCACAAAGAGGGACGGCCCTCAAAAAAGCACCCGGTCACGCCGCTCCGCTCAGGCTCAAAGCAGCAGCAGGGACTTGCCGGTGGTCCGGCGGCCTTCGAGATCCCGGTGAGCGGTCTGCGCGTCCTCGAGCGGGTACCGCTGCCCGATTCGCACCCGCAGCTCGCCGTTTGCAACCCAGCCGAAGACCGCCGCCGCGCGCGACTCCAGCTCCGCCCGCGTCGCCACGTAGTCCTTCAACGTCGGCCGCGTCACAAAGAGCGAGCCGGCCGTGGAAAGGCGGATGAGATCAAAGGGCGGCACCGCCCCACTCGAAGCCCCGTACAAGGCCAGCAATCCGCGCGGCCGCAAACAGCGGAGCGAGTCCTCAAACGTTGTCTTGCCCACCGAGTCATAGACCACCGGCAGACCTTTGCCGCCGGTTTCCGCCCTGGCGGCCTCAGCGAAGTTCTCCCTTGTGTAGAGGATCACCCTGGCGGCCCCGGCCTCCCGCGAGAGTTCCGCTTTTTCCTCCGTCGAAACCGTCGTCAGCACCCGTGCTCCGGCCCGCCGGGCGATCTGGATCAGCAGCAGCCCGACGCCGCCCGCGCCGGCGTGCACCAGCACCGTGTCCCCGGGCTGGATCGAGTAGGTGCTGAAGGCCAGGTAATGCGCCGTGAGCCCCTGCAGCAGCACCGCCGCTGCCTGTTCCAGGCTGATGTGTTCGGGCAGGGGCAGCAGATCGCTCGCCGGCGCCAGCGCAAACTCCGCATAGGTGCCGCGGGTGCCGTTCCAGGCCACACGATCGCCAGGGGCAAAGCCGGCCACGCCGTCCCCAAGAGCCTCCACGATGCCGGCGGCCTCTTGGCCGGGCGTAAACGGCAGCGCGGCGGGGTAGCGTCCCTCGCGCAGGTAGGTGTCGATGAAGTTCACCCCCGCCGCATGGACCCGCACCAGCACCTGCCCTGGCCCCGGCTGTGAGACTGGCAGATTGGTCAGCTCCAGAACCTCGGGACCGCCTGTTTGCCGGATCTGGATCGCGCGCATACTCACCGGATCAGATGCTCCTCCGAGGGCCGCATGCGCACCACGCGATCGATGGCATAGGGCGTGCGCTGCCCCTGGGCGTAATAGTGCCGCACCTGCAGTTCACCCAGCAACCCGATGCCGATCATCTGAATGCCCGCCAACAACAGCACCGCCGCGATGGCAAACCAGGGGCCATGCTCGCCCCCCACGTCACGGTGCGAAAAAAGCTTGTACAGCAGCAGCCAGATGGTGACGCCGCAGCCTGAAAACAGCGCCAGGCCGCCGATGCCGCCGAAAAAGTGCAGCGGTCGCATCATGTATTTCAGCAGAAACCGGATGGTCAGCAGATCAAAGGCGACCCGAAAGGTTCGGCTCAGGCCGTAGTGGCTGGCGCCCGACTCCCGCGCGGGATTGGAGATGGGCACCTCGCAGATGGTAGCTCCGTACCAGCTCGCCAGCGCCGGGATAAAGCGGTGCATATCCGCATACAGGGGAACATTCTGGATCACCTCACGGCGATACGCCTTGAACGTGGTGCCGAAATCGTGGATCTCCACCCCGGAGACCCGCCGCAACAGCCAGTTCGCCGCACGCGAGGGAAACTGCCGCAGCATCACGTTGTCCGCCCGCTGCGCCCGCCACCCGCTTACGACGTCATAGCCCTCCTCGAGCTTCTGCATGAAGGACGGAATCTCCGAAGGGTCGTGCTGCAGATCCCCGTCCATGGCCAGCACAAACTCGCCTGTGGCATGGTCGAAACCGGCAGCCAGCGCGGAGGTCTGCCCGAAGTTACGCCGCAGCTTGATCAGCAGCACGCGTGAATCGACCGCGGCGATCTCCTCCAGCAGACGGTAGGTCCTGTCGCGTGAGCCGTCGTCGACAAAGACCAGCTCAAAGCTCTCGTCGACCGTTTCCATTACGTCTTTTATGCGGTCATAGAGCCGAGTGACACTCTGCTCCTCATTGTGAAAGGGAACGACAATGGAATACTTCGGCACGCCTGTAGTCTACAGCCGGCAGACCGCATGTTGCATTCTCCTGACAAACAAACAGGGAGTGAACGTTGCGAGAATTTTGCGCGCGAAATGCAAATCCCGCCGGGGCGGGATCTTCCTCAGGAACAAAAAGGGCCCTCAAGAAACTTGGCCCATGCGACCCGCTCCCTGAAGACCCGGACAAGTGTGACTCTACAGCCGTCTATGACGTTTAGAAGAACGAACTAGGAGACGAAGCGCCGGCGGGCGAAGCCGGCGATACCGAGAACTCCGGTGCCGAGCAGAACAAGGCTTGAAGGCTCGGGCGTTACTGCCGAAACATTGAAGGTGGTGTCGAGTAGCTGCGAGCTTCCATCCGAGCCCTGCAAGATGCTGAAGTAGCTGGGAATGCTGCCGTCGTAGAAGATATTTATGTCGTAGCTGGTGCTGCCCATCACATCGGTGAAGCTGAGACCGCTAGGGTCCAACAGTTCCGCCTGCCCTGGAAAGAGCAGATTGTCATTGAGATTAAACTGGCCCGGGTCGATCAGCCCCGTGACCCCCGGCCCGGTGATGCCGACCACCGTGTAGGATCCGTCGCCGTTGGCATTCGCGGTCAGGGTTCCCGCACCATTAAACCCACCGGCGCCCCCCTCTGCATTGAAGTTGAAAACGTCGGCATGCGCGAGGCTAGCTCCGCAGAAAACAACCGCAACCAGTAGGGCACGTAGGCGCATCGGAAACTCCGAAAGACGGGAATAGCCGAAGCGTATCACAGGGCTGCGGAGGGTCGAATAGAAATAGTCGACAAAAAGAGCGGGCTGCCGCGGTTCTCCAAACCACGCGGCGCTGTCGAGAAATTTCGTTCGCTTGCCGGATCTGCCGCCCGGTCACATCTCCACCTCATCCGATCCGCATCCCAATCGCAGTCCAGTCACACTCTAGGAGATCCGTCCCCATGCAGAAGCGTAAAAGCGTCCTCCTTTCGCTGATCCTTACCTTCTTCCTCGGTCCTTTCGGCATGCTGTACAGCACCGTAGTGGGCGCAGTCGTGATGCTGATCCTCTATATCGCGCTTGGCATCCCGACCGTGGGCTGGGCCATTGCCGGCCTCCATCCCATCGCCATGATCTGGGCCGCCTGGGCCGCACATCGCGCGAACGCGTAACAGGGCACGAGGAAAACGGTACCGTTCCGCCTGGACCGGCCGCCGCCGAAGCCGTAGCCTGACCGGCAACGCAGCCTCGGGCCTGGAACGCACGTGCATGGTAAAGTGAAGCTGACGAAAGTGCGTTCGCCCGGCAAGGCTGGGAACGGAAAACGAAGCCGACTGCGCACCGGACTCCAAGACTTTTGCAAGTGCCGCTATTCCGGCCCAAGGCCCACCGTTTATGGTTACCCTGCTCGTCATCATTCACGTCGTCGTCTGCCTCTTCCTCATCGGAGTTGTGCTCCTGCAGCAGGGCAAATCGGCCGACATGGCCAGTGCCTTTGGCGGCGCCGGCGCGAACACCGCCTTTGGCCCCCGCGGAGCCTCAAATCTACTCACGAAGCTCACCACCTGGTCGGCCATTATCTTCATGGTGACATCGATCGGCCTCACGATCGAGTTGACTCGTTCAAACGCAAGCGGCTCAGTCCTCTCCGGCACCCCCTCCTCTACGAGCACCCCGGCGAAGACCGGCGCCCCTGCAGGCATTCCGGCACGGAAGTAAACCAGCCCACGTGACAAGATCGTGATCCGCGAAACACTCCCTGTCGGCCCATTGCAATGCAACTGCACCGTGCTCGGTGACGAGGCCACGGGCGTCGCCACGGTAGTTGACCCCGGCGCCGAGATCGCCCGTCTGCTAGCCGTTCTCGCCAGGCACAACCTGCACCTCGGACAGATCGTCGTGACCCACGCGCACATCGACCACATCGCCGGTGCGCTGGCCCTCAAAGAAGTAACGGGTGCGCCCATCTTTTATAACCAGGCCGATCTGCCCCTCGTTGCCATGATGGAGGTGCAGGCCGGCTGGCTCGGCGTGCCCACCCCGGACGTCGCCCCACCCGACCACTCCCCCGCTGACGGCGAGAGCTTCAACACCGGAAACCTGCAGGCGCAGATCCTCCACACCCCGGGCCACACGGAGGGCAGCCTCTGCGTGTATCTTTCAGCGGAGAACCTCCTGCTGGCGGGCGATACCCTCTTCGCAGGCTCGGTCGGCCGCACCGACCTGCCCGGCGGCGACACCGACAAGCTCCTGGGCAGCATCCGCGACCGCCTTCTACCCCTGCCGGATGCGACTGTCGTCGTTCCCGGGCACGGCGCGGAGACCACGGTTGGCCGGGAACGCGCCTCCAATCCGTTCCTGCGCTGATGTTGATAAGCCTAGATCGGTAAAAGCGCCAGCCCCCGTTCCCAAATCTCTGGCGGTGTCAGCAGACTCAACACACACCGTCCAGCGCCCAGCGCATAGAAATTTCCCGGCTGCACAGCCACCCCCGCCCTCACCGCCGCAAGGGCGAACTCCTCTCCATTGGCAACCGCCGGCACCCGCAACACGACCGTCCATCCGCCCGCAGTGATGAGCCGGTCCGCCATCGTACCTGGCAGCCGGCCGTCCAACGTCGCCAGATTGCCCACCATACGTTGCCGGATCCGGCTTTGCGTTGCAGCTCGGCCGGCAAGCCAGTGCGACAGCGCAAACTGCGTCGGTCCGCTCACCGACAAAAAGGTGTCCGAGATCACCTCCAGCCGGTCCATCGCCGCCTTGACCAACAACGGAGGCCCGGACGCCGCAAGCCACGATAGCTTGGCTTGGGGCATAGCGCAGATCTTGCTCAGCCCGCTCAGGACAAAGCAGAGACATTCGCTCTCCTCGGCGGCAAAACTCCGGCAAAGCCCAGGTTCTGCCGCCGCGAAAGGCAGCGGGTAATCCAGAAACACCTCGTCAGCGATCAGGGCCAACCCGTGTCGCGCGCAGATTGCTCGTAGGGCCACCCGTTGTTCTGCCGCGGCGTAATTCCCTGTCGGATTGTTCGGGTGCACGGTAATCAGCGCCCGCGTCCGCTCCGTAATGGCCGCTTCCACCGCATCCAGGTCAATGCTCCAGCCCGATCCCGGCGCTGGGTCCGACGCCAATCCCCCCGGCTCATAAAACAGCGGGTACTCCCGCAGTACCACGTCGTCAAGCCGGGCCAGCAGATCGAAAAGCGGGTAACTGGGCCGGGCGATCAGCACCTCGTCGCCGGGGTCGCAGAGCAGCCGGAATAAAAAGCTGTAGGCTTCGCTGGTGCTCGTCGTCAGGCAGAGGTTCTCTGTGGGCAGCGCAGCGCCAGCGTCGGCGTAATACCGGGCGACGGCCTCCCGCGCCGACAGCATGCCCAGGGGATCGGGAACGTAGCGCAGCGCGCCGGCCGCGGCCAGGGGCGCCAGCTGATCCACACCCGCCGGCCCCAGGCCACAGGCGGTGGGGTTGGAGATTGTAAGATCGGCGATCTCAGCGCCGGAGGCCCGCCGCTGCCCCAGCGCCTCCGCCCACGCACTTTCTCCCGGCTCCCAGGCCGTCCGTCGTGAAAACCGCATATTACTTCAGCATACAAAGTCCCTCTCGCCGCGAATGAAAGCGGGTAAAGTACCATGGGCACCGATGCCCGCCCCTTCACAACCGCCAACCGCCGCCCCCACCGCTTCGCCCATCAAGGCTGTCCTGTTTGACTACGGCCTCGTCCTCACCGGCCCCGCGCATCCACCCGCCTGGGAGCGAATGAAGTCCCTGCTCCACGCCGAAGAGGCACCCTTTCACGCCGCCTATTGGCGCTACCGCCAGGACTACGACAGCGGCGCCCTCACCGGGGAAGCCTACTGGCGTCACATCGTCGAAGATCTGGGCGAGCCGCCCGACGCCGCTCTCCGAGCTCTAACCAAGGCCCTGATTGACGCTGATACCGACCTCTGGACCTACCCCAACCAGCCCATGATCGACTGGGCCGCTAGCCTCCAGGCCGCGAAGGTTTTCACCGGCATCCTCTCCAATTTGGGGGATGCCATGGAAGCCGGCGTGCGGGAGCGTTGCCCCTGGCTCGGCGCCTTCAACCACCTCACCTTTTCCCACCGTCTGCGCACCACCAAGCCCGACCCGGCCATCTACGCCCATGCGGCAGGTGGGCTGGGCGTGCCTCCCGCCGAAATCCTCTTCATCGATGACCGCGAGGACAACATCGCTGGCGCCCTGGCCGCAGGCATGCAGGCGATCCGCTACCTCGACCACGCATCGTTTCTTGAAGGCATGCAAGAGGCAGGTCTGCAGTACCTTCTGGCGCCGTAAACGTGCTTGCCTGCTTAACCGTGCGGCAGCGCGTCACTCAGCGGTACGCGCTCCACGATTTCGATCCCGAACCCCTGCAGCGCCGGCACAACCGTGCGGTAGTTCGTCAGCAGCCTGATGCGGCAGATGCCCAGGTCAGAGAGGATCTGACCGCCAAGCCCCACCTCGCGCAGGATGCGCTGCTCCGGTTGCCGTTCCGCCTGCCGCTCCAGCTCCGCCCCGCGCTCGCGACCGCCGCCCCGGTGGAAGTTCATGCGGTTGGGTTCCGTGGACCGATCCAGCCCAAACCCCCGCTGGGTGGTGTGCAGATAAATCAGCGCGCCACAGCCGGCTTCGGCGATGGCTTTCAGCGACGCATCCACCGTCGCCCGGCAATCGCACTGGGTCGATCCAAAGATGCCCGCCAGACAGTGCGTCTGCATGCGTACCAGCACGGGCTCGCCCGCCCGCGCCGCGGCCTCAAGATCGCCCATCACCAGCGCCACATGCGACTGGCCGCCCTCGACCTCGTTCACATACTGCACCGCGCGGAACTCGCCGAAAGGGGTGGGCAGTAGACCCTCGGCGGCACGGTGGATATAGCGCTCATGTTGCATCCGGTAGCGGATCAACTCCGCCACTGTCACCATCTTCAGCCCATGGGTGCGGCAATACGGGATCAGGTCAGGCACCCGTGCCATGGTGCCGTCGTCATTCATGATTTCGCAGATCACACCTGCCGGGATCAGCCCTGCCAGCCGCGCCAGATCGACGGAGGCCTCCGTCTGCCCGGCCCGCACCAGCACACCGCCCTTGCGCGCCCGCAGCGGAAACACATGCCCCGGCCGCGCCAGATCGTTGGGTCCAGAGCCAGGCTGGATCGCCACCTGGATCGTGTGGGCGCGGTCCGCTGCCGAGATTCCCGTAGTCACACCCTCGCGCGCCTCGATGGTCTCGGTAAAGGCAGTCCCGAACCGCGAGCTGTTTTCCTGCACCATGGGCTGCAGCCGCAGGAAGTCGGCGCGCTCCTCGGTCAACGTCAGGCAGATCAGCCCGCGGCCCTGCCTGGCCATGAAATTGATGGCCTCCGGCGTACAGAACTCCGCGGCGGCCATCAGATCGCCCTCGTTCTCGCGATCTTCGTCATCCACCACAACAATCAACCGACCGGCCTGCAACTCCGCAATTGCTTCCTTGATTGAGGCGAACCCGCTTTTTGTGTCCATGGAAACAGGGTACAGGGAGCGGGCCACAGCAGGTAGGGATGAAGGAAGCGGATCGCACGGCGGTGGACCGTGCCTGCCTTTTTGTATGGTTATTCGAAAAAGCTAGCGTTGCCATTCAACACGGTTGGAAAGCAGCTTGGTTTGCTGGTGCCTTCGATTTCGTAGGCAGCGTGCAGCCGAGCCGGCCCAGCTTGCATATTCACTCCGTCCCAAACGCCCGTCTCACGGCCGGCAGGTGTCAGTAGCGCACTGTCTACCTTTGCACATAGGGAGGCGTTGGTAGTTGTTCAAAACTGCCGGGAGCAACCCGCGCTAGAGCGGCGATGACAGGACCAAGATGTTCCTTCAAGGTCGGCCAGCGTGTTACCCCCAAAACGATCAAAGCGATCTTCCTCGCTTTGAGATTTTGCTGGTAGGCGAGGCTCTTGTCACCCGTAATCATCAAGGCGAAGCCGGCCTCCTCCGCAGCCGCAAGCAAACTCCAGTTCGACAACTCAAGCCAGCCCATCTGCCAAGCTGTCTTGATAGAGTGCTCACCCAGATGGCTGCGTAACTGCCTTGGTACGTTGTTGTCGAAAAAGATGTTCAATGCTGCAACAGTTCAGGATTACGAGCTACTGCCGCTTCGATCAGCGCCCGGACACCATCTCTTGATAGCTCAAACGACTCGGCGATTTCTTCCGGGGAATCGCCGTCCATGTAGTTTTCAATGATCCACTGCGCCGGCATGCGTGAGCCTCTCAAGACAGGAGTCCCGCTTAGTTTCGCGGGACTGCTTTCCACCATGGAGTACCCCGTCCAGTCGACCAGGTACCGTGCGCCAACATGATTCAGGTCCAAAACATCCTCCCTGGGCATCCGGTTGAAGGCTTTGCTCCTCGCCACGCCCTGATCGCTGCCTCAGAGCGTTGACTCGATCTCAAAGCCCCAGGCCTCAAGCAACGACTCCGGAATGTATTTCGAATTCTTGTTGCGCCGCGCCCACTCGCGCAGCCGCGTCGAACGCACATACTGATCCGGGGTCAGCTTGTATTCCTTCACAATCTGCTCGAACGAGGTGATCGTCGGCACCACCGGGCCGATCGGCTCCGGCTTGCCCCAGTTTGGATTTCCACGACGCTTCGCCATCTAAACGCTCCCCTACACAAGGCTCGAATCCCGGCGCCAAGCGACTCGGCACACGGAACCGCAACACTTGATTCTACCGCGTTCCGATTCCGTGAACCAATCGAAGCCTCGCGCGATCCCGCAGCGAACCACGCTCTAGTGTGCGACAGCCTCGTCGTAGAAACGATCCATGTCCGCATGCAACATCCCGAGCGCCTCCACATTCAGGTACACCATGTGGCCCGCCGGATAGTACCCGAACTGCACGTTGCCCCTCAGCTGCGCCGGGAGATACATGTGGGACAGGTCATACTCCGTCTCAAAAAAGGGCGTCGCCATATCGAAGTAGCCATTGGCCGAAAACACGCGCAGATGCGGATTTTTGCGCATTGCATCGGCCAGGTCCACCGCCGTATCCGGCTCTGATTGCTCGCGCCCGCCGCCGTAGCCTGCCCCCGCGGGCTTGTGCTTGAAGTCCCAATTCATGTTCAGCCCCGGCCCCTGCAGGTTGTAGGGCTCGTCGCTTGTGTATTTCAGCTCGTTGCGGATGTAGTCGTGGAATGCCCCAACATATACACCGCTGATCCCCGTATCCGAGGGATCGTAGCCCGGGTTCTCACCCGCCGCGTCGACGTCATAGCCCTCGAAGCGGGCGTCATAGCGGCCGAGAATCTCGGCTTGGTCTCGCAGCAGCTCACGGCGGAACCGGCCCGGCGAGATCACAAGGTTGGCTTGCTTCACATACGCCACGCTCAGCCCCGTGAAGCCCGCTACCTGCTGCGCGATGGCGTTGAACTGATCCGCCGGCAGCCGGTCGCCCTGCTGCAGCGCCGTCAGGTACGGTCCCCGCGCGAACCGCCGCGCCTCTTCCACCCACTCCGCCATCGTGCCCTTTTGCGGCACCTTATGGTGATAGTAGGCGATGGCGGCATAGGTGGGCAGGTATCCCCAGGCCTCGTTATCCAGGCCAGGCGAGCGCCGCGCATAGTTCAGGATGGAGCTCAGCAGCGTCACGCCGTTGAACTCCACGCCGTCATTGTTCAGCGCCGCCACCAGCCCCGCCGACCGTGTTGTTCCATAGCTCTCGCCGAACAGAAACTTCGGTGAGTTCCAACGATTGTTCACGGTGAGGTACCGCACAATGAACTTTTCAAAGGCCTTGATGTCCTGATCGGTACCGGCAAAGTCCTTCGCCGTTCCCTTGCCCACGGCGCGTGAAAATCCCGTCAGCGGAGCGTCGATGAAGACCAGATCCGACTTGTCCAGCAGGCTGTACTCATTGGGCACGTAACGGAACGGCGCGGGTCTGGTCGCCTCGGGGCTGGCCGTGATCACCCGCACCGGCCCCAGCGACCCCATGTGTAGCCAGATCGTCGCCGACCCCGGTCCGCCGTTGTAGAAAAAGGTTACCGGGCGCGTGTTCGGCGGCGCATTGTCTTCCGTGTAGGCGGCGTAAAACAGACTGCCGTTGGCCTTCTCGTCCTCGTCGCGGATCAGGAGATTGCCGGCCGTGGCTGTGTAGTGGAGGCTGTGTCCGCCAGCGGTCCATACGTGCTGCGTGACCGCCTTGGTTTCCGCTTCAACCGCGTGGGATGCGCCCTTGCCCGGTTCCGGCTCCTGATGTTCCCGGGCCGTGGCGCCGGGCTCGTCATTGCGTTGCGGTCGCGCCTGTTCCTGCGCCCGGAGAGCGCCTCCCAGAACAACCGTCAGGGTAATCCCGAATGTCGTGTACGCCACGGCTCTGCTCCACTGACTTTTGCGCAAAGTTCCCCCAGAACAATGATATTAGGCGCTTCGAATCGCACCCTCTATGTGATTTTTGCTGCCTGGAACGGTGGTATGCATCGAGAGACGGCAGACCGCATCCAAAAGCCGCAGCCATTGTGTTCCGAAGCTGATTCCCTCACCTTAACAACTCCATGAGAGGCCGCCTTGAGCTCTTGTTCTGAAATTCTCGATATCGATCTGGACAAAACTGCCGAACAGCAGGAAGCCGATCTCCAGTTCACTCGCCGCCAGTTTCTGGCCGCCTCCGGTGTGCTCTCCGCCGGTCTGGCAGCGGGTCTCACTCCGGAAGCCGCGGCCCAAAATGCCGCCTCCGCCCAGCAGAATGTTCCGCTCACCCTTTCCATCAACAAACAGTCTCGCCAGGTCACCGTCGATACCCGCACTTCGCTGCTGGATCTGCTGCGCGAGCAGCTGAACCTCACCGGCAGTAAAAAGGGCTGCGACCACGGCCAGTGCGGCGCCTGCACGGTGCTGCTTGATGGACGCCGCGTCAATGCCTGCCTTACCCTCGCCGTCGCCGCCCAGGGCTACGAGGTCACCACCATTGAAGGTCTAGGCACCCCCGAAAATCTACACCCGGTGCAGGCCGCCTTTCTCGAGCACGACGGCTACCAGTGCGGCTACTGCACTCCGGGCCAGATCTGCTCGGCTGCGGCCCTGCTCACCGAGCAGCGCAAGGGCGAGCTTTCCCAGGTCAGCTGGGAGACCGGCAAGACGCAGAATCCCGCTCTCACCGATGAAGAAATCCGTGAGCGCATGAGTGGAAACATCTGCCGTTGCGGCGCTTACCCGAACATCGTGGCCGCTGTCCGCGCCGTTGCGGGCAACGCTGCCAACGTACCCGCTGGAGGTGCGGCTTGATCCCGTTTACATACACTCGCGCCGACTCACCCGAGGCCGCGATTCACGCCGGCACAACACAGGGCGCCTACTACCTTGGCGGTGGCTCCAACCTCGTCGATCTGATGAAGGATGGTGTCGAGCAGCCAACCGCGCTTATCGATATCAACCATGCCGGCATGGACAAGCTCGAAGCCAGTGCCAATGGCGCTTCAGTGGGAGCTTCGGTGCGTAACTCCGACCTGGCCAACCACCCGGGCATTGTCGGGAACTACCCGCTGCTGTCGTTTGCCCTGCTCTCCGGCGCCAGCCCGCAGTTGCGCAACATGGCCACCACCGCCGGCAACCTGATGCAGCGCACGCGCTGCTATTACTTCACCGACATCGCCTTTCCGGCCTGCAACAAGCGCAAACCCGGCTCCGGTTGCGGCGCCGTTGTCGGCTTCAATCGCATCATGGCGGTACTAGGCCAGACAGACGCGGGCCCGACCTCGACGCATACCTGCATCGCTACAAATCCTTCCGACATGTCCGTCGCACTCTATGCGCTGGACGCGCACATAGAACTGCAGGGTCCCAAGGGCAAACGCACATTGCCGGTCCGCGAATTTCATCGGCTGCCTGGCGACGATCCCTCGAAGGACACTAATCTACGACCGGACGAGCTAATCACCGGCATTACCCTACCCGCCAATACCGCCAGGTTCGCAAAGAACTCCTGGTATTTGAAGGCTCGTGATCGCCAGTCCTACGCCTTTGCGCTGGTCTCGGTGGCCGCAGGCCTGGAACTGGAAGGCGACACAATCAAATCCGCAGGTCTCGCTCTCGGTGGCGTCGCACACAAGCCGTGGCACTCGCCCGAGGCCGAACACGCCCTGATCGGCAAGCCGGCCAATGACACTACCTTTGCCAACGCCGCGGATCTCGCGCTGCGTGGAGCAAAGGGCTACAAAGACAACCAGTTCAAGGTCCAGCTTGCGAAACAGTGCATTATCCGTGCCCTGAACCAGGCCAAGCAGGGACAAGGAGTACAGGCCTGATGCAGTCGAACGGAGATCAAAGCAAACTCCCTGCCATGCCCCAACCACCCCATCGTTATGAGGGCGTGGATAAGGTGACCGGCGCGAGCAAGTACGCCGCCGAGTTCAACGGCCCATTTCCCCGCGGCAAAATGGCTTATGCCTACCTGGTGCAGTCCACCATCCCCAGCGGCACAATCACATCGATTGATGCCAAAGCCGCAGAACACGCCCCGGGCGTGATCGCCGTGATCACGCCGTTCAATGCTCCCAAGTTGCAGGTGGGCCCGCCCAAACCGCCCACCAAGCGGTCGCTCACCATCCTGCAGGACACGAATATTGACTACAACGGTCAGCCTATCGGCGTCGTTGTCGCTGAGTCACTCGTGGAGGCCACCCGCGCCGCACGCCTGCTGAATATCACCTACAAGGCTCAGCCCGCCAAGCTTGACTTCATGGGCCGCCTGGGTGAGGCACAGCCGCCGCGTAGCCGCAGCCGTGATCCCAATCGCCAGCAGCGCGGGGACGCCGAGCAAGCCCTGAGTGCGGCGCAGGTCAAGCTCGAAGAAACCTACATCACCCCCATGCAGAACCACAATCCCATGGAGCCTCACGCCACCATCGCTTGGTGGGAGGGTGAAAAGCTCTCTGTCTACGACGCCACACAGGCCATCAACAGCGACAAGATGTCGCTTGCCCGCATCCTGAACCTTGCGCAGGATGACGTTCACGTCATGGATCCAGTCGTGGGCGGCGGCTTCGGCTGCAAGGGCTCCACCTGGTCGCACGTGATCCTGGCAGCCATGTCCGCCAAGCTCGCCGGACGCCCGGTCAAATTGGTGCTCGGCCGCGAGCAGATGTGGGGCCCCGTTGGCGCTCGCCCCACCACTGTCAACATGATCAAGATCGCCGCCAACACCGACGGCAAGATCACGGCGATCAAACATGACGCCATCATTCACTCTTCGGTGCTGGAGGACTTCATCGAGGAGACGGTGGGACCCAGCCGCGTGCTTTATCAGAGCGGTTCCAATGACACCAGCCTGAAATGCGTGCAGATGAACTACGGCGTTCCCACCTTCATGCGCGCCCCTGGCGAAGCCCCCGGCACGGCCGTCCTCGAAATTGCCATGGACGAAATGGCCGAAAAGCTGAAGATGGATCCCATCCAGTTCCGCATGATCAACTATGCGGAAAAGGATCTCAGCGAAGACAAGCCCTGGACCTCCAAGCACCTCGATGCCTGCTACAAACAGGCCGCCGAGCGATTCGGCTGGTCCAAACGCAACCCCACGCCCGGTCAGACAAGCGAGGGCAATGAATTGGTCGGCTACGGCATGGCGACAGCCACTTACCCCGCCAATCGTTCAGCCGCCAACTGCGTCGCCAAGTTCCTGCCGAATGGAGATGCGCTCGTAGGTTCCGGAACACAGGATCTGGGCACCGGGATGTACACGATCATGCAGCAGGTCGCCGCTGAAGCTCTGGGCATGGATCTAAAAAAGATCAAGGTCGAACTCGGGAACTCCACCCTGCCCAAGGCTCCCACATCCGGGGGTTCACAATCCACCGCCTCCGTCGGTCCCGCCGTCCAGGCCGCCTGTCAGCAGCTCATGTTGAAGGTTGGCGACTTAGCAGTTGGGGATCCACAATCTCCGGTGGGAGGCGTTCTTCCGGAAAAGGTGACAGTCAAAGCTGGTCGCGTCTTTATAAAAGACGACCCCAGCAAAGGCGAAGAGGTGACCGCCCTCATCGCTCGGAACGGCAACAAGCCAATCGAAACCGATGGGTCCGCCGAACCTGAGCAGGACCACACCTCCATGACCGCCAATTCCTGGGGCGCTGTCTTTGCCGAGATTGCTGTGGACAAGAGCACGCACATGGTCAAGGTGCGGCGTCTCGTCGCCACCTATGACATCGGCACGCTTATGAATGAAAAAACTGGAATGAACCAGCTCATGGGTGGTCTTGTCTGGAGCGTGGGCTTTGCCCTCGAGGAAGAAACACATCAGGACCCGAATACCGGCCGCGCGGTGAATGAAAATCTGGCCGAGTACCACGTCCCCGTAAACCGCGACGTCAACATCATCGATGTCACCGTGCTGGACATACCCGACATGAAGTTCAATCCCCTCGGCGCCCGCGGCATCGGGGAAATTGGTATTACGGGAGGCATGGCTGCCATTGCCAATGCCATCTACAACGCCACCGGCAAGCGTGTTCGGCAATATCCCATCACCCCGGATAAGCTGATGTCCGCTTAGCTGTCACTTATCATGATGGGCCAGTTCTAAATCGGAACTGGCCCACCTTTTTACCTGCGATAACGCTGGATTCCCCTCTCAACCATACGAAGAATATGCGAACATAGCCATGGCCATGACTCCGCATGCTCCGCTTCCTGAACTGCTGCACCGCGTCTTCGGCCACAAGGAGTTCCGCGCCCACCAGCAGCCCGTCTGTGAGGCCGCTGCTGCGGGCCGCGACGTCCTGCTCGTCATGCCCACCGGCGCGGGCAAAAGCCTCTGCTATCAGTTGCCCGCTCTCGCCCGCGGGGGTACGGCTCTCGTCATCTCGCCCCTGATCGCACTGATGGATGATCAGGCTGCCAAGCTCGCCGCGCTCCATCTGCGTGTCGCCCGCATCCACTCTGGGCTGCCCCGTGAAGCAGCCCGCCAGGCCTGCCGCGACTACCTGAACGGTCAGCTGGACTTTCTCTTCATCGCCCCCGAACGCCTCCGCGTGCCAGGCTTTCCGGAGATGCTCTCCAAACGCAAACCGGCGCTGATCGCCATTGACGAAGCCCACTGCATCTCGCAATGGGGGCACGATTTCCGCCCGGATTACCGGACGCTGGGGCAACACCTGCCGGGCCTTCGACCCAGCCCGGTCATCGCGCTGACCGCCACCGCCACACCCACCGTCCAGAAGGACATCCTGCGCGCCCTGGACCTGAGAGATCCGGCGGTTTTCATTACCGGTTTCCGGCGCACAAACCTTCAGATCGAGGCCGCCGAGCTCTCCAAGCCCGAGCGCATCGCGTTCATCACCAAACTGCTCGCCGAACCCGCCGCCCGCCCTGCCATCGTTTACGCCTCCTCGCGCAAATCAGCCGAGGAACTGGCGACCGCGCTCAGCAAGAAACTGTCCGCAGCGGTCTACCACGCCGGCCTCGACCCCGGCACCCGCGAGCGCGTCCAGACCGCCTTCCTCACCGGCAAACTGGAGGTCGTCGTCGCCACCGTCGCCTTCGGCATGGGTGTGGACAAGGCCGATGTTCGCACCGTCATCCACGCCGCTCTCCCCGGCTCCGTCGAGGCCTACTACCAGGAAATCGGCCGCGCCGGCCGCGACGGCAAACCCTCCCGCGCCATCCTGCTCCACAGCTTCGCCGACCGCAAGACACTGGACTTCCTCCTTGAACGCAGCTATCCCGAGGTCAGCGACCTGGAACTTGTCGCCGGGGTGCTACGGGAGGAGCCGCAGCTCTGCGATGAGCTCCTGCCGCAACTCAAGCTCGATCGCGAAACCCTGGAGCGCTGCATCGAAAAACTTGTAGGCCAGGGCGCGGCCATTGCCGACTTTGAAGGCCGCGTGCGCCGTGTCGGGGAAAGCGGTTGGCAGCGCGACTACACCGCCCAGGTAGGCAACCGGCGGTCCCAGATCGATCGCATGGTCGCCTATGCCGAAGGCAGCGGCTGCCGCATGACCGCCCTCATTCGCCATTTCGGCGACCAAAATGATGTCGGCAAACCCTGCGGCCTGTGCGACGGCTGCGCGCCCGAACGGTCCACCTCCTCTCCCGCCGCCCAGGCGTCCACCTCCGAGCGCGATGATCTCCGTGGCATCCTGCGCGCCCTCGCAGGAGGTCCCCGCTCCACCGGAAAACTGGCCACCGAAGCGCACCTCGACAATGACCGCAAGGGTTTTGACCGTCTGCTGAACGGCCTCGCGCAGGCTGGCTTCGTCACCATCACCACCGAGTCCTTCCGCGGCGAAGAGGGCCGCGATATCAGCTACCGCAAGGTGTCGCTCACCCCGGACGGCCGCGACGTGGATGACGCCGGGCTCGACACGGTCTGGCTTCGGGGCGAAGCCGGTACTTCCGCCACCTCCAACGGCCGGATGGGCAAAACAGGTGTTGGTAAAACAAGAGCTGGCAAGCCAACCTCTGTTGCTGCGGAACAGCCGCTCACCGCCACTCAGGAGCAACTTCTGGAACAACTTCGCGAGTGGCGCCGCCGCAAGGCTCAGGAGCGCGGCGCTCCCGCATTCACCATCTTCCATGACTCCGTTCTGCGCGCTTTCGCCGTCTTGCCCCCCTCGAACCTTTCCGCTCTGGGCCAAGTTAAGGGCGTCGGACAGGAAAAGTTAGACCGCTTCGGCGTGGACATTCTGGCTCTCTGTCGCGGCGAGCAACCGCCGCCTCCCGATCCCAGAACTCCTGCCGCGCCGCAAAAAAGTTCCCTACCTGCGGTTGAGCAAGCCGCACGTCCCGCAGCAAAGCCCAAAGTGCGCACGGGCGAGCCAACGGCCATTCGCGCCACGATCCACGTCCCCAACCCCACAACGCTCAATCCAAAGCAGCCCGCCGAGCCTCCGCCACTCTCCCCAGAGCAACTCGCGCTCGAAACCCGCCTCCGCGCTTGGCGCCGGGATCAAGCTGCCAGCGCCGGTCTGCCGACCTTCCTTATCCTCAGCGAAACGGCCCTGCGCAAGGTGGTGCTCGGCAGCCCACACAGTCTTCAGGAGTTGAGCGGTGTCGCCGAACTCGGCGCCGACAAGCTCGCCCGTTACGGAGCGGCTGTGGTGGCGCTCTGTTCCGATACAGAATCCGGCTCCGCTACGACCTCAGTGCCATCAATCTGACCCATTTTCCGAACCCCGCACATGAGACCATAAGCCTCGTATGAGCCTCCAAAACTTCGGTGTCGCCATCATGGCCGCGGGCAAGGGAACGCGGTTGAAATCGAAACGCCCCAAGGTCTTGCATGAGGTCGGCGGCCGCTCCCTCCTGCTGCATGTCATCGCAGCCGCGGAAACCATCTCGCCGCCGGGCCGCATTTTCTGCATCATCGGCCATGAGTCCGAACGCGTCCGCACCGCCGTCGCCTCCACCGGTGTCCTGTTTATTACGCAGGCGGAACAGCGCGGTACCGGCCACGCGATCCAGGAACTTAAAACCCATTTGCTCGCCGCCGGCGTTCCCCTGCCCGAACATCTACTCGTCCTTTCCGGCGATGTCCCGTTGATCCGTCCCGAAACCCTGAGCAAGCTCTGCGAAACGCACCTCCGCGAAGATGCTGCGATGACGATCCTGACGGCCATTCCGGCCGACCCCACCGGCTACGGCCGAGTCCTGCGCACCGCGCCCAGCAGCGCTGAGGTGGAGGCCATTGTCGAGCAGAAATCCCTGCGACCCGACCAGCTCGGTGCCCCGGAAATCAACTCGGGAATTTACTGCTTTCAGACGCGGGCGCTTTTCGCGCATCTCGGGGAACTGAACACGTCCAACGCGCATGGCGAGTTCTACCTCACCGACATCGCCTCCCTCCTGCGCCTTGCCGGCGAGCGCGTCGTAGCCGTAGCCGCCGAGCGCATCGACGAGGTTCTCGGCGCCAATACCATCGCCGAGATGATGCACCTTGATGCCGCCCTGCGCCTCCAGACCGCGCATCGCCTGATGGCCGCCGGCGTCACCATCTTTCGCCCCGAAACCTGCGTCATCGATGCCTCCGTAGAGGTCGCTCCCGACACGGTTATCGAACCCTTCGTGCAACTGCTGGGCCACACCCGCATCGGCTCGGAATGCCGCATCCGCTCCTATGCCGTAATCCAAAGCAGCACGCTTGGGGATGGCGTTCTGGTCCGCAATGGCTGCATTCTGGAAGACGCCACCGTTGCCGATCGCGCGCTGCTGGGTCCCTATGCTCACCTGCGCCCAGGCAGCGAAATCGGACCGGAGGCCCATCTGGGAAACTTTGTTGAGACCAAAAAGGTAAAACTCGGCCGCGGCTCAAAGGCCAATCATCTTTCCTACCTGGGCGACGCGGTCATCGGTGAAGGCGTGAACATCGGCGCCGGTGCCATCACCTGTAATTACGATGGCGTCCACAAACACCTGACAACGATCGGAGACGGTGTGTTCATCGGCTCCGACTCCACGTTGGTCGCCCCCCTGACGGTTTCCTCCGGCTCCTACGTCGCCGCCGGCTCCTGCATTACGGCGGACGTGCCGCCGGACTCACTCGCCCTGGGCCGCAGTCGACAGGTCAACAAAGAGGGCTGGGTCGCCCGCAAGAGGGCAGCTTCTGCCCCCAAAACATCCCTGTGAGATCAGTGGAAGTCTCCCAACGCAAATTTGCTTGGCACCCGCAGAGAGCCGTGTTACGTTAAACCATCGATCTGTATGGGAAACCATATTGACCGAGAGCTTGTTCGGGGTAGCGACCCTGCTATCCGCGCCCAAGTTGCGTCACTGGCCTCCCGGCACGGGTCCTGCACCCGTGCCGCTTTTTTGTCTGTCCCTTGCCGCCTGCAGAGGGCAATCGATCTATACTAAGGTTAGTTCTTTGATACCAGCCCAACGCATAGTTGCGGCCGGCCCACAGATGGGGGCGTCACGGCTTCGACGGGATTGCTTGCGGCAAAGAGGCATGCCGGGGTGTGGACACCCGTAATCGCTCACAAAACTATAAGTGCCGAACCTCAGTTCGCTCTTGCTGCTTAATTAATTAAGTAGCCGATCGCCCCAGCTTCGCCTACGGGCCGGAAGCGATCGTCGCACAGTAGGCTGGTCTGTGGAGTTCCGTCTGGACGCCAAGGATGAGATCAATCAGGCTGGTGGCCGGCGCATCTTCGCCCGTTCTAAGCGCCGCTCACGAGACAAAGATGAACCTGGGAAAAGCATGAATGCTCTTTGCTGACAGCCGTTTCGGACGCGGGTTCAACTCCCGCCGCCTCCACCATTCTTCGAAACCTTAGTTTGATCGCGCCTTGGCATTGAAAGACGCTGCGCGCGCCGAGTTCGACAAAAAGGGCCGTTTCGGGGCATCCTATTCGAACGCTGGCCCGAACGCACGGCGGCATTCTGCCGCTGCACGCCACGCGTTTCGGAGTTCCATGCCGCCTTCCGCTATCTCCTTTTCCCAGTCGCTGGCAGAGGAGCTGGCGACCCGGCTGAGAGAACAAACCGGGGCCGAGATCCGCTTCGATGGCGCCTCCCGTGCTCTTTACGCCTCTGACCTCTCCCACTATCGCCAGGTCCCAATTGGCGTAGTCATCCCGAAAACCCTGCACGATGTGATCGGTACGGTCGCCATCTGCCGCGAGTACGGCGTCCCCATCTTTGGCCGTGGTGCGGGTACCAGCCTCGCTGGACAGACCTGTAACGTCGCTGTGGTGCTGGACTTCTCCAAATATCTGAACAACGTGCTCGAACTTAACCCACAGGGGCGTTTCGCCTGGGTTGAGCCAGGGCTGATCAACGATCACCTGCGTGGTGCGGCGGAGCAGCACGGGCTGACCTTTGCGCCCGATCCGGCAACCCATGAATACTGCACAATCGGCGGCATGATCGGCAACAACTCCTGCGGCCCGCACTCGGTCCTGGGCGGCAAAACCAGCGAAAACATTGAAGAACTCGACATCCTGCTCTATGACGGAACACGGATGACCGTGGGCGCGACCACCGAGGGAGAGCTGAAGCGGATAGTCGCCGAGGGTGGCCGCAAGGGCGAAATCTACGCCAAGCTTCGCGACCTGCGAGACCGCTACGCCGACCTGGTCCGGGAACGGTACCCCGACATCCCGCGCCGCGTTTCGGGATACAACCTCGATTCTCTGCTGCCGGAAAATGGGTTCCACGTCGCGCGCGCCCTAGTGGGTACGGAAAGTACCTGCGTCACCGTGCTACGAGCAAAGACGCGGTTGATCCGAAGCCCGCAGCATCGGGTGCTGCTGTTGCTGGCCTATCCCAGCGTCTTTCAAGCGGCGGATCAGTCGCCCCACTTGAGCGAGCTGGGCCCCATTGCCATTGAGGGCTTTGAAGCGCGCGTCATTGAAAACGCTCGGCTGGCCGGCAAGCACATGCCCGGGATCAAGTACTACCCGGACGGAAGGGCGTGGCTCCTGGTGGAGTTTGGGGCTGAAAGCCCCGAGGAAGCCGCCGCGATGGGACGGCGTGCGCAGCGGTGGGTGGAAGAGCACGATCGCGATCAGGTGGGTCACCGGCTGCTGATCTCCACGCAGGAACAAAAGGCGGCGATGGAGGTACGCGAGCTCGGGCTTGGCGTTTCACGCGTCCCCGGCCAGATTGAAGACACGTGGAATGGGTGGGAGGACGCCGCGGTGGAACCATCGAAGCTCGGCGCTTACCTGCGCGAGTTCTATGCTCTCTGCGACCGTTATGGCTATTTTGTAGTGCTATTTGGGCACTTTGGGCAGGGCTGCCTCCATTGCCAGATCAATTTCGATCTAAAGACGGTAGAGGGAGTGGCCAACTACCGCCGGTTTGCCACGGAGGCCGCCCATCTCGTGGTCAAGTACGGCGGTTCCCTCTCCGGCGAGCACGGGGATGGGCAGGCCCGCGCGGAGCTGCTGCCCATCATGTTCGGCGACGAGCTCGTGGATGCCTTCCGGCAGTTCAAAGCCATTTGGGATCCGACCAACAAGATGAATCCGGGCAAGGTGGTCGACCCGTACCCGCTGGATAGCAATCTGCGCGTCGGCCCTGAGCGCCAGCCCAAACCGGTACTCACCATCTTTCAGTTCCCTGATGATGGAGGCAGCTTCGCCAACGCAACTGAGCGCTGCTTCGGTGTAGGCAAGTGCCGCAAGCTCGAGGGTGGCACAATGTGTCCCAGCTTCCACGCCACCCGCGAAGAGGCGCACACCACCCGCGGACGCGCCCGGCTGTTGTTTGAAATGTTGCAGGGTGAGGCCATTCAGGACGGCTGGCGCGATAAGGGCATCAAGGAGGCAATGGACCTTTGCCTCGCCTGCAAGGGTTGCAAGGGCGACTGCCCTGTCTCTGTCGATGTCGCCACCTACAAGGCCGAGTTCCTCGCGCATTACTACGAAGGCCGCATCCGCCCTGCATACGCCTACAGCATGGGATTGATCGACAAGTGGGCTGCGATCGCATCGAGGTTCCCAACCCTCGTCAATCTGGCCACGCAAACACCGGGTGTGGCCGCCTTGGCTAAAGCCTTGGGCGGCATCACGCAACAGCGTGACATGCCTGCCTGGCCGAAACAGACCTTCAAGCAGTGGTTCAAGGCTCGCGAAAACAAAGACTCAGCGCCACGTGGTACCGTGCGCGGTGAGGTGATTCTTTGGGCCGACACCTTCAATAACCATCTGACACCGCACACGGCCCAAGCCGCCGTCGCCGTCCTGGAAGACGCCGGCTTCCGTGTGCGCGTCCCACAAGGGCACCTCTGCTGCGGCCGACCGCTCTATGATTTCGGCATGCTGGACGAGGCGAAGCGCTATCTCCGCAAGATCCTCACTACCCTGGCCCCGGAAATAGCCGCCGGGACCCCGATCGTCTGCCTCGAACCCAGCTGCGCCTCGGTGTTCAAGGACGAGCTCACCAATCTCTTCCCCCGAGAAGACGCCGCTCAACGCCTCAGCCGACAGGTGATTCTCTTTCCCGACTTCCTAGAGCAGGTCGGCTATAAACCGGGCAAGCTGGTCGGAAAGGCCGTCATCCATGGCCATTGCCATCACAAGGCTCTCTGGAGCATGAGCCCCGAGGAACGGCTGCTCGGAGCCACCGGCCTGCAGACTGAAGTGCTCGACTCGGGCTGCTGCGGTCTGGCTGGCTCCTTCGGCTACGAGGCCGGCCACCACGAAATGTCCATGCAGATCGGCGAGCAGGTCCTCTTCCCTGCTGTCCGTAAGGCCGCGCCCGAGACGGTCGTCGTCAGCGACGGCTTCAGCTGCCGCCAGCAGATCACCCACGGTACGCCGCGGCGCGCCATGCACACCGCCGAGGTACTCGCCCTGGCTCTGGAGCCGCAAACCCGCCGGCCCGCAAAGGGCAAGTTCGTTGAAAGCGGCCACACGCAGGAGGATCCCGGATACCCCTTTCTAGCGGCGCTGGCCGGTGCTGGCCTATTGGGAGCGGGCCTGTACGCCTGGAAGAGAACTCAGCACCGGATCGGGGGAACCGCATCAAAACCTATGGCGGCGGATTGAGCAATCACCGGGTTTACCCAGTCTGCCCACCGATGGAGATTAAGAATGGCAAACAAGACTGAATTGCTCGACTTCCTCGACAAGCACATCTTCCTCCGTATCCTGCACGCCAGCGAGCGCGACCTCAGCACCAAACAGCGCGAGGACATCGAAGACCTGAAGCGCCGCACACAGGATGAAATGGGCCGCTTCCACGGCTACGACTCCGCTGACAAGATCGTTCAGATGTACAAGGACGACCTGCACTCGGAGGCTGCCAAGCCCGTAAACGCCCGTTTGCAGGACCTTGGCCTGCCTCGCCTGGTTGACGTGAAGGACGAGTTCCTTAAGCTGGCCGGCGAAACGGCCTGACAGCTACCGTCACGCTTGCAACAAGCCGTGTGGAGCCGAGTAAAGTGAAAGCAGAGGGAGCAGGGAGGTTACGTGGAGTTCAGCGCATTCCCGCCCTTGCCGTGCACGGCAAGAGAACGAATCGGCCGGGTGGGAAGGGGCTGCCGAGGCCGGTCCTTGCTATCAGAAGCGAGTGGCAGGTCGTCTACAGTCTGGACTGCACCGCCTCGTACACGCGGCGAACGCCCTCCCCCAGCGAAATGCGATGATGCCAGCCCAGGGAGTGCATGCGCGAAATGTCCATCAACTTGCGCGGAGTACCGTCTGGCTTGGAAGGATCAAAAAGCAGTTCCCCTTTAAAACCGACGGTAGAACATACCATCTCCGCGAGCTCGCGGATCGTAACATCCTCCCCGGTGCCGATGTTGACCAGCGGGGGTTGATCGGCGGTCAGGAGTTGGCCGTAGGTACTGTCGTCCATCTCAAGTAAGAACAGAACCGCCGCGGCGAGATCGTCTGAGTGCAACAGTTCCCGTTTCGGTGTACCCGTGCCCCAAACTTCGAGAGTGGCGGAGCCCGCGCGCTTGGCTTCCACCGCCTTCCGCATCAGCGCTGGCAGAACATGCGAGCTTTGCAGGTCGAAATTGTCCTCGGTTCCATACAGGTTACAAGGCATGGCGGCGATGTACCGTGTGCCGTATTGGCGATTGTAGGACCAGCACATCTCCACACCGCCGATCTTCGCCAAAGCGTAGGCGCGATTTGTCGGCTCAAGCGGGCCCGTGAGCAGGTACTCCTCCTTGATCGGCTGTGGGCACATCTTGGGATAAATACAGCTGGAACCAAGGAAAATCAGGCGATCGACACCGGTCTGCCGGGCAGACTCAATTACGTTCAGCTGGATTTCGAGATTGTCCCTCAAGAAATCGCCGGGGTAGGTGTCGTTTGCCAGTATGCCGCCCACTTTCGCGGCCGCCAGAACGACGATCTCCGGTCGCTCCGCTTCAAAAAATGCCCGAACCTCAGCCGAATGGGTCAGATCCAACTCGGCATGGGTGCGCGTCAGGAGCTGGCCGTAGCCGGCATTACGCAGTCCCTGCAAAACCGCTGACCCGACCAGACCCCGATGGCCGGCGACATAGATTCGTGTATGAGGAGCCGGCATGGGATCAGCTTTCCCTCACGTTGTAAGCGTCGTAGCCATGCCGCCGCACGAGGGCGTCGCGCTCTGCCGATTTCAGATCAGCCTCGACCATTTCGTTGACGAGCTGCTCGAAGCTCGTCCGGGGGACCCAGCCCAGCTGCTCTCGTGCACGGGTGGCATCCCCCAGCAGCGTCTCCACCTCTGTCGGGCGAAAGTACGCTGGGTCCACCGCCACGATCACCTTACCGTCGGCGTCGCAGGCTTTTTCCGTAAGACCTTCGCCCGACCAGCGAAGGTTCATACCCAGCTTGACCGCACAGCGCTGCACAAACTCACGTACGCTGTACTGCTGGCCTGTGGCGATGACGTAATCCTCAGCCTTATCCTGCTGCAGCATCAGCCATTGCATCTCCACGTAGTCTCGTGCGTGGCCCCAGTCGCGCTTTGCATCCAGGTTGCCCAGGTATAGCTTGTCCTGTAGGCCGACCCGAATGCGGGCTAGCCCGCGGGTGATTTTGCGCGTGACAAATGTCTCGCCGCGCAGGGGAGACTCGTGATTGAAGAGAATGCCGTTGCAGGCGTACATGCCGTATGCCTCGCGGTAATTTACCGTGATCCAGTAGCCATACATCTTGGCAACAGCGTAGGGTGAACGCGGGTAAAAGGGCGTCTTTTCCGTCTGTGGAATCTGCTGCACCAGGCCGTACAGCTCGGAGGTCGACGCCTGGTAAAACCGCGTCTTGTTCAGATGAAGCGTTCGCATTGCCTCCAACAGCCGCAAAACGCCAAGAGCGTCGGAGTTCGCCGTGTACTCCGGCTCCTCGAACGACACTTTCACATGGCTCTGCGCCGCAAGGTTGTAGACCTCATCGGGTTGCACCTTCTCCATGATGTGGAGAAGGCTGGAGGAATCCGTCATATCCCCGTAGTGAAGAATGAAGCGGCGCTCTGAGGCGTGCGGGTCTTCATACAGATGATCCACGCGCGCAGTGTTAAACAAAGAGGTACGGCGCTTGATTCCGTGCACCTCGTATCCCTTGCCCAGAAGAAATTCCGCAAGGTATGCGCCATCCTGACCTGTTACCCCGGTGATCAATGCCTTCTTCAAAATCCACTCCGACGTTCCGGCGTCACTCAATGCTGACCCTAGATGAACGTACCATGCTCCCCGGGCGGATTGGCTGTCTCAAGATAGGTCAGGGACCCCCCAAACGTCACGATCGTCACCACCTTCTGGGTACAAAAGTAAACGAAAACCGACGTTTTCTAGTCCCTATCCAAGATCGTGCTTCCGCTGCCCGAAAAATGTGCCAAGCTGAGTCCGAGCGGAAACCAAATGTGGGTTCTGAGCTCTGCGACTGAAGATGATGGACGCCGGGCTCCGTACCCTGGTCCATGGAGCGCACATGCATGATGCTCAAAGTATCTCGGGCGGTCTAACCACCCCGTTGTCCCTTAGCGGACAGGATATCGAGTACCCCCTCTGTCTTCCGCACCCGCAATCATCCGTCGACGTGAGCAGCCGGTTCGGTTTGCGGCTTCGCCAGCTTCGCCGCGATCACAACATGACACAGCTCCGCATGGCGGTGGACTTCGGGATCGACCGTACCTACATTTCCGACGTGGAGCGGGGTCGAAAATCCATCTCCCTCCCCATGCTGGAGGTGCTCGCCTTAGGTTTTCAACTTACCCTGTCGGAGTTGCTCCGCGATATCTAGTTAAACTTGTCTCTTGATCATCTTCCCGCGGCCGGCACTTGAGATGAATCCAACCTTTGCGTCAGACTCGTACTACTGTTGTCGGCGAAAACCGACAGGCAGGTACCATCGCGTCCCGCAATCTGCGTCTTACGGTTGCAACTTACCCGATCCAAAGGAGTTTGTATGAGGCCCTCCGCCCTTTTCGCGGTACCTGCCATCGTGTTGTCCAGCGCTTCGTTGATCCAGGCACAAACCGCTTCGCCGTCTGCACCGCTTCAGATTACCCAAAGGACTGAAGCGCCTGGCGTCTCCCTTACACCCGGCAGCTACAACATCCGGATCGCCGACCACCTGAACGACCGCATGATCATCCAGCTGCAGAGGTCTGGCAGCGGGAGCGTTACCACGCTGCTTGCCTACCCAAATCCCGCGCTGGGCGGTTCTGTTAGCGGCCCCGTGCTGTTCCAAAGCGGCTTGAGCAGCAAACCAACACTGCGCGGCTTCGCCTTCTCAGGCGGTCCCGCGGTTGAGTTCGTCTATCCCAAAGCGGATGCCGTAGCGCTTGCTAAGTCCAATGATGTCAAAGTTATGGCGGTTGATCCTGACTCGGAGGGTCGTCCCAAGCTGCCGCAACTCACTCAGGCGGATATGAACGAGGTCACCCTCTGGATGCTGACGCCGACCGCCGTGCAGCCCGGTGCCGAGCCCGGGATCCAGGCCGCACGCTACCAGCCTCCCACCTCCGCAGGCAGCGTGAGCGGCACCACCGAAACGGCAGCGGCCCCGCAGCCCTACCGTGACACCTCCCCGGCTACGCCTGCCCCGGCACCGGTGCAGGTGGCCAGCAACACCCGTCCACACGTCCGGCCGGCCGTGAAACAGCTGCCTCATACCGCATCCAACCTGCCTTTGGTAGCCCTTACGGGCATCCTCTCGCTATGTTTAGCGAGCGGCCTGGGAGCTCGGCGACGCTTTGGAGCCAACGATTAATGCGCAGAGTCTCGCTGCTGGCCGAGCTTGCCGCCTGGAGCCTGGCTTCCGTGTGCGCCTCTACCCTGCTGTATGACGGGGCAGAGGCGCTGCGGGCACAACGCGCTGTTCAGCAGATCGTGCTTCAGTCCAGCAATGCCCGTCCCGCCAGACTGGCCCTCGCCGGCTTTTCGCCAACGTCAAAGGTGAAGCCGATCGGCAATCCCGATCAGGTTCTAGGTAAGCTCGACATCCCAGCCCTACACCTTTCCACGCCCATCGTGAACAACGACGACGACGAATCTTTGATGATGGGCGCAGGTCATGTCCGGGGAACCGCCATGCCCGGCGGCCTGGGAAATTTTGCCGTGGCCGCACACCGGGACACCTACTTCCGTCCGCTGGCCGGCATTCGGCCCGGGATGAAGATGGATGTCGTCACCGCCGACGGAACGTATACGTATATCGTGGCTTCGACAAAAATTGTTTCCCCGGAGGATGTCGAGGTTCTGGATATGGGCGACATACCGGAAATGACGCTGATTACCTGTTATCCCTTCCACTACATAGGATCGGCGCCCAAGCGCTTTGTGGTCCGGGGTCGCCTGCAGGGCTTCTAGAGCTAGACCGAACCTGCTTCCATGCGGACCGGCAAATTCAAACGGTTGTGTCCAGGCAACAGGCACACTCACCGCGGCTGCCATGGCCCGTCCCACACCGTGTAGCCCGACCACCAAGGATAAGACCGGCCACTCGTCGTCGGATCCTTCGCTAGCTGCAGTGCAAAGCACTCGGGCCCTCCGGCCCTTGAGGTTTTCAGGTCACGCTGCCGAGGTGTTCACCGTGACCTGCCTAGGGCCCAGCTGCAACTCTGCAAGTCTGGAGCGCACTGAAGATTGCAGTTCATTCAGAACGGCCATCGACATCCGGGGAAAGGCCTCTTCTGTCGAGTGCCGCAGGACAAGCCAGTTTCCCTGACCCAGCGTAAGCTCGATGTCGCACGCTTCGTCCTCAGAAGACTTAAAGAACTCCTCAAAGAAATCGAGGCCCCCGACTCGCAGCTGTGCGGAGGAGAAGCTCAGCTCGCGGCAGGTGATCCGCAGCACATGCCAGCAACCTTCCACCGAACGCGCATCCTGCAGGGCCATGCGCAGCTCCTCCAGCTTGACCTCCTCTTTGACGGCATGACGGATCGAGGAACGCGAAAGCATCTTGCGAGCCGCGCTGAACTCGACGTAGCCGAGGCGCTTGATACCGAAACCCAGCAGAATAAAGAAAAGCACGATGCCCGGCCAGCCAAACTCACGCTGGTTCACACTGACGACCAGCGCCAGCACCGCACCCGCACAGCAGGCTGCGTAGAGGATGAGCGCAGCGCGGGAGGTGGAAAAGCCCAGCGCCAAGACCCTGTGGTGAATGTGCCCCCGATCTCCCTTAAACAGGGGCGCGCTGCGCAGAAAACGCCGCACGATTGCCAGACCCACGTCCGTGAGCGGCAAAGCAAGGGCCATGAGCGGTGCAGCCAGGCCCACCAAGCTGACGGTGTGCTGACTCCACACCAGTCCGAAGCACCCCAGCAGAAAACCAATCGTGAGGCTGCCACAATCGCCGAGAAACACTGAGGCCGGGCTGAAGTTGTAACGAAGAAAAGCCAGAAGCGCGCCCGCCAGCGGAACGGTCGCCAGAGCCAAGCCGTAGCGACCGAACAGCAGCGCGACCACAAACGTGGTCAGCGTACTCAGCAGGCTCACGCCCGAAGCCAGCCCGTCCATTCCGTCAATGAGGTTGACGGCGTTGGTGCAGCAGATCAGCCAGACGACGCTGGCGATGATGCCGAAAACCGGGGCAAAGTGTCCGGTGGAAAGCCGCACACCGAAGGAGATTGCCAGACCCGCACCCACAAACTGGCCGGCCAGCTTTTGCCAGGGCTTCAGTCCGATCAGGTCGTCAATCAAGCCCGTGGCGAACACGATGCCCGCGGCCGGCACCACCGCGTGCAAAATTTCGCTGTGCTGGATGTGGAGCTGACCGCGAGTGCCAAAAAACAGTTTCAACAGAACAAAAGAACCGGCGCAAGCGGCCACAATGGGAACGCCGCCGATGCGCGGCACCTCGCGCAAATGAAACTTCCGTTCGGTATCAGGCTTGTCGACCAGACCTGCCCAAATTGCGGCATCCCGGCACAGGGGCGTCAGGACCAGACAGAGCAGGAAAGAGCACAAGCCAAGGAACAAAAGAACAAGCATGGTGTACCTCGTCGCAAGCTGCTGCGGCAGAGAAGCATGAAGGTGATCAGGAGGTTGTCTGCAGGTCCAACCGGGGACCGGGGGTGGAAGCGGGCGTACCCGCCCCCAGGATGTCGGCGATGCGATTGACACTTTGGGGGAGATCGTAATGACGGATCAGCGCCTCACGGGCCCGTAGGCCGGCGGCTTTCACGGCCTCCGGGTGATCCGCAAGGAAGCGAAGCAACTCGGTGGCACCCCGCACATCGCCACAATCCACCCGCCAGCCGCAGCGATGGCGCTCAATCAGCAGAGCCGGAGTGGCTTGCGCCGGCCCGATGAACAGCAGCGGCCGGCCGGCGGCGAGAATGCCATAAGCCTTACTGGGGACCACCGCGCCGCAGGAGGCATCCCGCTGTGTCACCAGACCGATGTCGCCAGCAGCCAGACCCTCGCTGAGCCGGTCACGGGCGACAAATGGACGAAACTCAACGGATTCGATCCCTTCCGCCCGGCAAAAGTCGGCCAGCACCTGCCGCTTATCCCCCGTACCGGCAAAAAGAAACCGTACCCGGTTGTCTTCACGCAGATTGGCAATCGCACCCTGGATGGTCCCGAGATCGTGCGCCATACCCAGATTGCCCGAGTACAACACGACCAAATCAGCCGGGTTGCCAGGCCGCGGCATCGGCTGGATCGCAACGCTTGAAGCCCAGTGCTCGGCAATGTGAATCTTGTCCGGCGCAAGGCCACGCGCGACCAGGCGATCGCGCATGCAGGGGCCCAGAACGATGATGCCGTCGGCGTGGCGGCGCACGGCATCGGCGATCAGGCCGGTCAGACGATGCGTGAACCCGCCGGTCTTCAGATATTGGAGGTCGACCGCGATTTCGGGGTATAGATCCTGCTCCCAGATGTAATGCCGCGATCCACGAAGCAACTTCAGCGCGGCCCCAAGAACCGAGATCAGCGGTGGTGTCGTCATGGAAACCACCGTGTCCGCACGCCGGATCGTTAGAGACTTCGCAAACGCGGTGGCATAGAACGACAGGTAGGAAAGCACACGGCCAATCTTGCCTCGAACAAAGGGCAAGGCACGGACGCGATGTACCTCGGCCGGCGGCGGCGTGCTGCCGGCGGCAGCGGCATAACCACCCTCCCCGCAAAGAACCGCAACGTCGGTTCCGCGGGCAGCCAGGGCGCTGACAAGATCGGTAAGCTGCTGGCTGGTAGCCGAGGAGTCCGGCCAGAAGAATTGATTTATGAAGAGAACTCTCATGAACGGACTACCTCTTGTACGTTCCGCACGCCTTCGCGGATGGAGCGACGCTTTACAAACTGAGCCGGATTGCCGGCATAGACCTCGAACGCCGGAATCGTTCCCCGCACCACGGCGCCGGCGGCCGCCACAGCGTAGTTGCCCAAAACCACACCGGGGGTCAAAAGCGATTTGGCCCCCGCCCAGGCGCCCTCTCCCAGCTCGATGGGCTCTACCCGCAGGCCGAACTGCGGGTCACTCCAGTCATGATTTCCGGTACAAAGGTAGGCTCCCTGCGAAAGGCAGACGTTCCCGCCGATTCGCACCGTGGTCAGATTGTCGATCCAGCAGTCTTCGCCAATCCAGCAATCCTCACCGATCTCCAGGTGCCAGGGATACTTCACCCGAACACCCGGCTTGATCACCACACCTTCTCCAATGCGGGCGCCAAAGGCACGGAGCAGACGCACGCGTAAACCCGAACCTGGCAGCCAGACGGAGCCAAAGATCGGCTGGCCCAACAGCATCCAGAGCGCCCGCTTGGCCACAGACCCGCCAGGGCGGTACCACGAATTGTCATACCGCCGTAGCTCAACCAGCTTCATCGTCCGGCCTCGTCGAAGAGAAGAAGTCCGTCCGGCCGTTGGCCGCTCAGGGCGAAGTCATACAGCCCACCCATCTGTTCAGCTACGCGGGTAGGGCTGTACCGCGAGGCAATCAGCTCGGCGCCCCGCTCTCCGGTCTTCTGATTGTCGGCGGGGGTGCGGTTGAGCACGTGGCGCAGTGCGTCGGCGAGCGGTCCGGTCGCGGCTTCAATCTCCCAGCCTGCCTCCACCTCGCTCACCTCGGGCATGTGACAGGCATGGGTAACCACCACGGGCACGCCGGCGCCCATGGCCTCCAGCACACTCATGCTCAAACCCTCAGAAAACGACGGCAGAACGAAACACTCTGCCGCGGCCAGGGCGCTCCACTTCATTGCCCCGTT
>CAXSCE010000022.1:0-68591 GCA_964236545.1 uncultured Bryocella sp. | reverse complement strand
TAGCCATTCACGAAGATCTTGTTGATCTGCCTCGGAGGTGGCGACAGCCGCGTACGGTCTTTGTAAATTCTATGAGCGATCTTTTTCACGAAGACGTCCCTGACTCTTTTATTGAACGCGTTTTTACAACTATGGTCGCTTGCTCTCAGCATACGTTTCAGGTCCTCACGAAACGCAGCCAAAGGCTAGCTAGTCTAGGTAAAAGCCTTCCGTGGAAGCCGAATATTTGGATAGGAGTAAGCGTGGAGAACGAGGCCGCCTTATCTCGTATAGAACACCTTCGTGATGTCCCAGCCTATGTACGCTTCTTATCCTGTGAACCACTCCTAACACCCCTAAACGGGCTCACTCTAGACGGGCTTCACTGGGTTATAGTTGGCGGCGAATCAGGTCCGGGGGCTAGGCCGATGCCCGAACAATGGGTAGATCAAATTCGAACGAAATGTGAAATTGCCTCAGTTCCATTCTTCTTCAAGCAGTGGGGCGGGGTTCACAAAAAGGCGGCTGGTCGCGTCCTAAATGGACGTACGTTCGACGACATGCCTACTACGCCCAGTAAAGATTTGGTTCAGATAGCTGCGGCATCGGCGTCGACCAGGTGACCCACCCATCGCCGGGTGCCCCATCCATCGCACAGCCTTACCGTGCGATGGGTGGGCTCGACGCTGCCGTAGGCCGGAGTGCAGGCGTAGCCGGAACGACTGACTCGCTTTCCTCGCGCGCTTTGGCACAAGGCGCGGCCCACCGCAATCACAAGAAGCACCCGGCTTGACAGTCACCCTTACAATCTCAGCATGGCGAAGCACCAGCCCGGTCCCGGCGTAACCATCCTGCTCACAAAGGCAGACCGGAACAAATTGGCTTCCTTCAGGAGTGCCTCGAAGAAACACGTGGCCCTCGTAACGAAGACAGCCGCAGCCGCACGCCAGGAACTGATCGATGCCGGCATTTACACCCGCTCCGGCAAGCTGAAAAAGCAATACCGGTCCGTTGCATAAGCTCTCCGCCTCGTTCATCCTCGGATATCACGGCTGCAACTAAGCCGGGTGCCCCATCCATCGCACAGCCTTACCGTGCAATGGAAGCGTTCCACGCTGCCGCAGGCCGGAGTGCAGGCGTAGCCGGAACGACTGACTCGCCTTCCTCCCCGCCGCCACGAGACCCCGCCCGCACCCGCACACAGCGCTGGCAAATTGGCGAAAGCCCATGTCTTCCTTGGGGCGGCCCGCCATGCAGACCACACTAGAAATCGACGACCAACTGCTCCAGCAGGCCATGCACGACAGCGGTGAAACACTGAGCGTGGGGTAGTCGAGGCGGCCCTGCGTTTGCTAATCCAGACCCGTGCGCAAGCGGGCATTCGCACCCTGCGCGGTACAGTCACCTGGGAAGGCGACCTCGACGCAATGCGCCAAAACCGAATCCTGGATGAGCCATTTCGGTAATTGTCGTAGGCACCAGTGTCTGGATCGACTACCTCGGTATTGCGACGAACGCGCAAACCGAGTGGCTTGATCGTGAGCTAGGCAGACAGTCTGTTGCGCTGACAGATCTGATCCTGTGTGCCCTGCTTCAGGGCACTCGCAGCGACAGCGAAGCAAACCGCGTGTACCGACAATGAAGTCACCTGACCGTATACGCAATAGGCGGTCCCGAACTTGCCATGGCTGCCGCCCGGAACTATCGTCTGCTACGCGAAGTTATGGTGGCACCTGCACAACAATCACCTCGACTTCGTTACCCTGGAAGCACTTCATCCAAAGGGACGGGCAATTGAAAGCAGAAACACAAATTTCTAGATCAAAGCCTTCTGAAAACAAGACTTTAGCGGAGAAAGTACGGGGGAGGGAGTACCCGCACCGGCCCAGGCGCGGTGACCCAAACTAGAGCACCGGGACGCCGGTAATCCATCTTGTGTGGGAGTGATATACCAGGCGGAGGCTGCTAGCGTGTGCCTATGCCGCTCGCCCGCGCCGCCGAAGCCACAACCGAAGCGCTCGCGGCCGCGCCGGAACAGCTGGCAGCGACCATCCGGCAGTTCCTCGCCGATCACCCGGCCGCGACCGTGCTGGAAGACGGCAAGATCGCCTTCGATCTCGCCTCTGCGCAGTACAACGTCCTTACAGACGGCGACCGCTGCACCCTGCAGCTCTGGAGCGGCGAGCGCAACCTTGTCCGGACCGTGGTCGCAGCCGACCTCCGGCGCAACGCCCTGCGGTTGAGCACGCAGCGCTTCGGCCAAACCAGCACCAAGCTCCTGCAGCTGCGCGCCGACACGCAGCCGCGCTCACCCGCGCTGCGCGAGCCCGCCCGCAAGAGCTACCAGCGCCTCCTGGAACGGGTTCTGGCGCGCGAGTTCCCCGACTGGCAACCCGAAGGCTTCCGCACGGCCATGGACCTGGAACGCTCCTTCGGTCCAGCCTACGCGCGCGGCTCCCTGGTGCGCGGCGCGGAGGCTTGGGCCGTCATCGCGATAGGAGCAGCCGAATCGCAGGCAATCATCGACGGCATTCTTACCTTCGGCATTCTCTGGCTGCACCACTGCCGTGAACGCGGCGACAGCCGCCGGCTCTACAAGGGACTTCGGGTTGTCGTACCGCGAGCAGCGGGCGCCCTAACGCTCGCCCGCCTGCCCTGGCTCAACGCCGCCGCCGCGAAGTGGCAGCTTTGGGAACTGAACGAAGTAACGGAGGAGCTGGTGGAGCTCGACCCGGCGGACCAGGGCAACCTGCGCACCCGCTTAGTCCACCTGCCGGACGAAACCGCCGCCCGAGAACGCTTCGCCGCTGCCATCGCGCAAGTGATGGCCCTAATTCCACAAGGCGAGGAGGGCCGCGTCGAGCAAAGGCTGCGTTCCCCGGCGGAGCTGGCGTTCTTGCTACACGGTCTGGAGTTCGCGCGGGTTCGCCTGCAGCACCAGCCCGGCAGCTTCCGGCAGGTACTGCAGATTACCTGCGGCCATGGCCCCGCGCAGACGGAGCTTACCCCGGCAACTCTCCCTGCCATTCAGAACCACATCGCCGAATTGTTCCAGCGGCGCAACGCGGCGGCGATGGCAGGTCATCGATCCCTGCATCCCGGTTCTCCGGCGCGCAGCATCGGAGCCTTTACCGGCAGGGCAGCGCACGGGCGCAGCCTCGGCTATCTGCAGCCAGAAAGCGCAGAAAATCCGCTGAGTCGACTGGAGCAGCGAGAACGACGTCTGCAGGCGCAGGTTGACCCACTATTTCGTGCGGCTCCTGAGCGCTGGCTGGAGTCAATGCTGCGAGAGAATCTTGCACCGCTGACACGATCACTCGCAGCACGGTCCACAGCACAGCAATCCCTCGCAGCAGCATCAGCCCTGGGCAACTTCGCGAACGATCCTGATCCGGACACGCGAGGCAACCGCGCCGAACCGGCGTCGCCTTTCCCAGCGGAGTTTGTTTCCGCTCGCGATTCTGTCATTCCGCACTTTGACTCTCGACACGTCTACACCCAGGTGCCGGCGATTGCGGGCGCAAGCGACCGCGGCATGCTGGACCTGTTGGGGGTTACCGCGGATGGACGGCTGGCCGTCATCGAAGTGAAAGCTTCCGATGACATTCAGCTGCCGCTCCAGGGATTGGATTATTGGATCCGCGTTTGGCACCACCACCGACAGGCTCCGGATGGGCGTGGCGGCGGAAATGCTGGGCAGAATGATCTTCAACGGCACGGCTATTTCCGTGATGTCGTACTTTCGCCTGCCGCGCCGCGCTTATACCTAGTCGCTCCGGCGCTGCAGGTGCACCCGGCGACGGAGACCGTCCTGCGCTATCTTTCGCCGGAGGTGGAATGGACCCTGGTCGCACTCGACGAGCGCTGGCGGCAGGGCATCCGGGTTGTCTGGCGCAAAAGCGGAGGCCGACCGCAAAAAAGGTAGGTCACGCCATTCTCCCAGGACATGCCCACTCAGAGCCGCCGCAGGGTGGTACTCAGGGCTGCAGGATGCGAATCACTGCGGATGTCTCATCTTCGCAGAGAAGGTCGTAGGCGGTTTCATCTGCGGGCAGAACGACCGCCTGACCGTAGGCGAGGGGATAAGCCGTGCCATCCTCTGCCACCACGGCGCAGCCATTGCCGAGCGCGATCAGGATTTGCAGCCGGCCCCCTTCATTTAGGGGCACCTCCTGGCCGCCGGTGAGGCTGAATCGGTCCACGCGAAAATATTCTGAAGAGACCAGTCGCGTAAAAGCGCCATGCGGCTCAGATTTAACCAGCCCCGCCTTTGTGTCTGTACGTGTTACCGTCATGCCGGCATCGACGTGCAACTCACGAGGACGGCCATAATCCCATAGCCGGTACGTCGTATCGCTGTACTGCTGCGTTTCAAGCACCACCATGCCAGGTCCGATGGCGTGCACGGTGCCCGCGTCGACAAACACCATGTCGCCCGCCTTGACGGGCAGCATGCGCAGTTTGCTCTCAATGCTTCCATCCCCAATCGAGGCGGCAATCTCCGCTGTGGAGAGGGGGTCACGAAAGCCGACGGCCACCTCAGCGCCGGGTTGTGCTTCTAGAACGTACCAGCACTCGGTTTTGCCACGCGGCATGCCCAGGGCCTGCGCCTGGGCGTCGTTAGGATGAACCTGCACAGAAAGTTTTTCACGTGGAAACAGGAGCTTGATCAGCAGCGGAAAGCCTTCTTCGCGCGAATCACCAAACGCCACCGGCGCTGCCGCGGTCAGAGCCGCCAGGCTGTGGCCCTTCGCTGCTCCCGATTCAGCAACGCAGCTCTCGGCAGTAAGCCAGATCTCGCCGATCGAGGCGTTCTCTCCGCCGCTGTGCCAGGGAGCCAGCGAATCGACGCCCCAGATGCGTTCAACAAGAACCGGTGACAGGGTGACCGGTTCAGCTACTACAGGCGCTACCTGCGTTTTGGAGGGGGCGGTGTTCACGGTGCCGATATCCATCTCATTCTCGCTACTGCACAGCAATAAACTGCGCGCTGCCTTATTGTACGCAAGCGATCTTCCCCGACACACCACACAATGGTCACCCAAAACGCAAATGAACCTTGTTCACCGGCGACGCCGTTGCCCTTCCAAAAGGGCCATTGTCACGCTGAACTCAGCGAGCCCGCCCTTTGGCCCATCGCAGGTCGCCAGGACGCTCTCGCAAGCGCCACCAAAGCATCCAGATCTTGCAAGTTCCATCCCAAGTCAACGGGTTTCAGAGCAGAAAAGCTCACCCACGCACAACCGGCCATGGGTGAGCTTGTAAAGCAGTCGCGAGATTAGCGGCGTCCACCGCCGCCGTGGAAGCCGCCGCCGCCGAAGCCGCGACCACCGCCGCCCCCCGCAAAGCCCCGACCGCCGCCGCCGAAGCCGCCACGCGCGTAACCACCGCCGTAGCCGCCGCGCCCATAGCCGTAGCCGCCGCGACCGTAGCCATAACCACCGCCGCCGTAGCCATAACCACCACGGTAGCCATAAACCCCGCGGTAGCCGTACCCGCCGCCGTAGCCATACCCACCGCGGAACCATGGACCTGCGCCAATAAAGATTCCGTTTGAAAACCAACTCGGGCCATAGTAGCCGTACGGAGCGCAGGTGTAGGGGGCATAGTTGTAGTAACCATAGGTACAGACAGGCGGACCGTACGCGTAGGGGCCGCCATAACCGTATCCGCCAACCCCAATGCCCACTGAGACTTGCGCATGAGCAACGGTTGCAGGTACAAACAAGATCGAGAGAAGAAGCAGATAGCGAAGAAGCCGCATTGTCGTCCTCCATGGCCAGACTGTGAAGAGGCCGGCCCGGGGACTCATCCATCATGGGTGAGCCCTACATTGGTAGGAACACGGTGGTCGAAGAATTGTTGCTCTGCCGGACTGATCGTTGCTCTGCCGACCGACAACTGCCCCGTCGCACTGATTCAATCGCGACAATGCACCTTGTCATCCTGAACGCAGCGAAATGCAGCGAGGGACTGCCTCTGTTCCGAAGCATCGCCGAACCACCGTAGAACTAACCTTACGTTCTCGGCAATTGGATCAAGCTCGCATCCTCGCGCGCTGTCCCGTTTCCCTCCTGCAGGTAGATTCCCCACTCATCCTGGCCGCGGGCATTCACCCAATTTGTCTGCCAGCCCATGTCATTGAGCGTCGGACGCATCATGTCCGCTACCTTGGCTTGCAGCCGCTGCGTATTCAGCATTACCCACTCCGTGGCTTCCTTGAAGGAATGCACCTCGCAGTCCAGCAGCAGGAAGTTGGCTTGTTCGTTCAAAGTGAACTGCTGGCCGGGTTGGAAGATTTCGTTGTGAAACAGCAGTTCCCGTGTAGCGACGACGATCACTTCAAACTGGGCAGCGCGCACGATGATGTCGCAGATCAAAGCAGTTTCCTTTCAGTTCGACCTCGATCATATCGCGGCAGCCGTCCCGCAACTGAAGCTTGGCGTTGTCACGCGAACGCGACTCATACACGAATCGGTGGTGCTTCGAGCTTGCGCTCTCCTTGTGAGCTTCATCCACGGTTCCCCGCATCTGAGTCCGGGGAGGACCGACCTTGCTGCCCGTGCTGTGGAGTGCCTTCATCATCTCGTTCAGCGCGCTCCTGCCACTCATCAATCCCCTGGGCTCGGCCCTGGTCTTCCTGGGACTGGTCGGCGGTGCGCCACCGGCGGTCTACCGCTCCCTGGCGCGGCGAATCGCGATCAACAATATCGCTTTTCTTGCGGTGATCGAGCTTCTGGGCTCGGCCATCCTGAACTTTTTCGGGGTCTCGCTGCCGATCGTGCAGGTCTCAGGCGGTATTGTGATCGCCTCCATTGGCTGGTCGGTGCTGAATGAAAAGAACTCAGCCGTCAACACCCGCGACAAGCGCGAGGAAGCAGAACTGAGCACAGGCGGGGAGGGCACGGACCGGACCCTGCACTCGCTGGAATTTCTGGAGCAAAAGTCTTCTACCCCTTCACCTTTCCGGTGACCTCCGGGCCGGGAACGCTGGTGGTCATGCTGACGCTGAGCGCCCGCTTTTCCACGGGGCGTATGAAGGGCAACATCGCCGGGCACCTGGGGCTGTTTCTGGCCTGCCTGGCGCTCAGCGTGCTGGTGTATCTCTGCTACGGCTACGCCCCAAGGATCACCAAGGCGATCCCACCCTCTACAGCGCATGGCATCCTGCGCGTTATCGCGTTCATTCTGCTGTGCATCGGCGTACAGATTGCCTGGAACGGCCTTTCAGTGCTGCTGAGCAGCCTGCCGCGATATTGATACCGCGAGCGCCACTTACTCTTGTTGCCACTTACCGCCTTGAGCGCAGCGCAGAAAACCTGCTTCCGCTGGGCTCGCCAAACTGTGGGACAACTCACCCGTGGCTTACCAGCCCTGGGCCGCGCGCAGGTGCGTGATGTGTGCCACGTGGTGCCGCGAGTGCCACGCATACAGCAGCGTCGCTGTGTCCAGGCGCATCGGTCCGTGCTGCGGGTGGCGGAAGCCCCGCGCCCACTGCCCCTCCGTCAGCGACTGCAGCAACATGACCCAGCGCGCGTGCACGCTTTCAATCATCTCCAGCGACCATTCCAGCGGCGCCTGCACGTCGGCCAATTGTGCAAAGGCCTTTTCGTTGTAGGGCTGCACCGCCGGCCAGTCCTCCGTCAGCGCAAGGCGAAAACGATGGAACGCGATGCTGTGCGAATCCGCCATATGGTGCACCAACTGGCGCACGGTCCAGCCCTCGGGTCGGTATGGCGTATTCCGCTGGTCTTCATCGAGCGAACGCACCGCCTCGCGCACCTGCTCGGGCAGCTCCGCCAAAGTCAGGACGGCAAATCGACGATCTTCCAAGGTCGTCGCATCCGACGCCTGAAACTGGCCGATGGGGTAGCGAGGATCGTTGAGAGAATGAGAGGCAGATTCCGCGGAGGACATAAGTTTTCTTCCTGTTTCATCAGTTCGCCGGATTTGCCGGACGGCCCTGGGGCAAGCACCCGCAATCGTCGCAACGGAGGCTCCGTGCGCTAAAGTCTAACCCGAGGGCAAGCCATGCCAGAGTACCGTCACCACCGCACGCCGCTACGTCGAACCCAGCTGCTTTCCCCTCAGCTGTTGTCCTTGGGCCCGCAGCTATTGTCCTTGGGCCCGCAGCTGTTGTCCTTTTTGCTGGGAGCCCTTTCCCTTTCGATATTGACACCCTCGGCCCAGGCGCAGCCCGCCAAAGGGGCACCCGGCCAGGCCGTCGGTTTTGACCGCAACGAGTACCCCGGTGATGCGGCGATGGCCAGCCTCCGCCACAGCTTCGCCTTCACCGGCTATTGGCTTACCAATCCGCCCGGCGAGAACACAGACACATGGATCGGCAAACGGCGTCATCTGCGCGACAGCGGCTGGGGCTTTCTTGTGTTGGCGAACGGCCGTTTGGACGCCCAAATCCTCAAAGCCGCCAAGAGCGGCATCACGCCTTCCGCCCAGGGCCGCGCCGACGCTGCCGTCGCGGCCGCAGCCGCCCGGCATGAGGGCTTTCCGCCCCACACCATTCTTTTCCTCGATCAGGAAGAAGGCGGCCGTCTACTCCCCGAACAGGCTGGATACCTGCTCGGCTGGACCGAGGCCGTGGCGGCTGCCGGCTTTCGCCCCGGCGTCTACGCCAGCGGCCAGCCCGTTCCGGACGACCCCGGCACCGTGATCGACACGGTCCGCGACATTCGCGCCCGCGTGAAAGCCGGTCACCTGCACGAGATCGCCATCTTCGATGCGCTCGACCAATGCCCGCCCGCCCCCGGCTGCACGATCCAGCCCAAACCGCTGAGCGCCGCGCTCAACCCCGATCTCCTCGCCTGGCAGTACGCCCAGTCGCCCCGCCGGCCGGAGATCACCAAGAGCTGCGCCAGCACCTACGCCGCCGACGGCAACTGCTACGCTCCGGGCGCCCCCGGCATCTTCCTGGATATGAACACCGCCCGCAGCGCCGATCCCTCCGAAGGCCGCTAGCCGAGGGCCGCCACGCAGCTCATTCGTTGTCATCCTAAGCGCAGCAAAGGAGCGGCTTCCCCACAGCAAGCCGCCAAACAAGTGCGCCCGCTACAATAGAGGAATGGCGGCTCTTCCTTCCCTGCTTCAGCCCGCGTACGATCACAAGCGCTACTTCTTCGACACGCTCGGCCTGAGCGAGCGGCTGCTGGAGCGCTGCCTGGGCGAAGCCCTTTCGGCGGGAGGCGAATTTGCCGACCTCTACTTTGAAGCTGTCACCTCCAGCTCGCTCGGCATGGATGAGGGAATCGTGAAAACCGCGTCGGAAGGCATCAGCGTGGGCTGCGGCGTCCGCGTGCTCTCCGGCGAGCGCACCGGCTTCGCCTACACTGACGATCTGAGCCCCGCGCGCCTGCTCAAAGCCGCCCGTACCGCTGCGCTCATCGCCAATGGCACCCAACGAGAGCGCGTCCAGGGCTTTACTGAGCGCCCTAACCCGCAGCTCTACCCCGTCGCCGGCGCAACCGTTGACACCGAGATCGCCGCCAAGCTCGAGCTCATTGCCCGCGCCGATCGCCGCGCCCGCGCCTACGATCCGCGCATCGTGCAGGTACGCGCCGGCATCAACGACGAGCTCCGCCGCATCCTCATCGCCGGTTCCGATGGCACTTTTGCCTCCGACACCCAGCCGCTCGCCCGGTTCAACGTCATGGTCATCGCCAAAGACGCCAATGGCGAGGTCAGCCGCGGCAGCTCCGGCGGCGGCGGCCGCGTTACCCTCGACTTCTTCACCGGCGACCACAGTCCGGAGCACTTCGCCGAGGAAGCCGCCCGCACCGCCATCCTGCAACTCGGTGCTGTTGCTGCCCCTGCCGGCGAAATGGAGGTCGTGCTCGGCCCGGGCTGGCCCGGGGTGCTGCTCCATGAAGCGGTAGGCCACGGCCTGGAAGCTGACTTCAACCGTAAAAAGACCTCTGCCTTTGCCGGTCTGATCGGCCAGCAGGTCGCCTCGAGCAAGGTCACCGTTGTGGACAACGGCACAATGCCCGGCCGTCGCGGCTCGCTCAACATCGACGACGAGGGTAACCGGACGCAGGAGACCGTGCTGATTGAAAACGGCATCCTGCGCACCTATCTCTCCGACAAGCTCAGTTCGCGCCTCATGGGCATGCCCAACACCGGCTCGGGCCGCCGTGAGAGCTACCAGGCGATCCCCATGCCGCGTATGACCAACACCTACATGCTCAACGGCGACGACAACCCTGCGGACATCCTGAAAAGCGTGAAGCGCGGCCTCTATGCCGTGAATTTTGGCGGGGGTCAGGTAGATATCACCACCGGCAAATTCGTTTTTTCGGCTTCGGAGGCCTACCTCATCGAGGATGGCGTTGTCACCGCCCCGGTCAAGGGCGCCACCCTCATCGGCAACGGGCCGGAGAGTTTAAAGCACGTTTCAATGGTCGGCAACGACCTGGCCCTTGATGAGGGGATCGGCACCTGCGGCAAGGCGGGACAGAGCGTACCGGTGGGTGTGGGTATGCCGACGGTCAAGTTGGACCGCATGACCGTGGGCGGCACGGGACGTTGAACGCCGCCAGAGATTATGGGAGAACGATGGCTACCAAAGAACGCGAAAAAATCTACGAATGCGAAGTAAAACGACGCCGCCGCACCGCTGCCAACAACGTGTATGAGGCCTTCTGGAAGGTCAAAACCGTACAGGAAGCGCTTGATGACAACGACACCGAATTTCGTTGCAAAGACTGCCACGGTGCCGTGAAGCTCTTCAAAAAGCGCGTCCCCAACGGCCCGGCCTCGCATGTCGAGCACGTCCATAAGCCCGACTCCGAATACTGCTCCGCCGGGATGTACTTCCGCCAGGCTACCGACGGCCGCGAACCCCGACTTTCCGAGACCCCCATCGCATGAGCTTCGTGCCTGCCGTCGAGCCTGAGTCCGCAGCCGAGCCCCTGTCCGCTGCGCTCGCATCCTCTGCAGTTGCCCCGCGGCACCTGAGGGCTTGCGCAGAGCAGGCCCTCGAGCGGGCGATGCGGGCCGGCGCCACCGATGCCGAGGTGGTCGCCTACGAAGGCGACGAGTTCGGCGTTCGCGTCCGCCTTGGCGAGGTGGAAGAACTCACGGAGGCCGGCTCCCGCGCACTCGGGCTGCGTGTCTTTTTCGCAGCCGCCGGCGGCCAGCGCACCGCCACCACCTCCACCTCGGACCTCAGCGACAGCGGCATCGCCCGGTTGGTCTCTGGCGCGATTAGCCTGGCAGAGATCACCGGTAGCGACCCCTTTGCCGGCCTGCCTGACCGCGAGGCCTTCGGCTCTCATGACCCACTCGCCCAGAGGCTGTTCTTTGAAGACGCCAACGCGATCCCCGCCCCCGAGCGGATCGAAATTGCCCGCCGCGCCGAAGCCGCCGCCCTCGCCCACGACACCCGGATTCAGAACAGCAAAGGCGGCAGCTTTGACTGCTCCTACACCCGGCGCGTGATGGTGAACTCGCGCGGGTTCAGCGGCGATTACCGCCGTTCCTCCTGCGGCTTTTCCGCCTCGCCCATCGCGGGTGACAGCAAAGGCATGCAGGGCGGCTACTGGTACTCATCAGCCCGTACCGCGCGTCTGCTCGAAGAGCCGGAGCGGATCGGCAGGATTGCCGCAGAGCGCGCCCTTCGCCTCCTGGGCGCCCGCCGTGTCCCCACCCAGCACTGCCCCGTCATCTTCCCGCCTGAATCCGCCCGCGGTCTGGTGGGTAATCTGCTGGGTGCGGCCAATGGTGACGCGATTTATCGCAATGCCAGCATGTTCGCCGGCAAGCTGGGCGAACAGGTCGCCGGCGAAAATATTACGCTGATCGACGACGGCACCATGACTTTCGACCATTCCCTCGCCGACGGCACCCATCTCAAGGTCGGCGGCTTCGGCACCTCGCCCTTTGACGGTGATGGCCTGCCCACCCGCCGCACCGTGGTCGTCGAACGAGGGGTGCTCAAAGAACTCATGCTGAACACCTATACCGGCCGCAAGCTCGGCATGGCCTCCAACGCCAAGGCCACGCGCGGTCTTGCCGGCACCCCCGGCATCGGCGGCGGCAACTACTTTCTCGAACCCGGCACCCAAACCCACGAGGAAATCGTCGGTGATGTCAAACAGGGTTTGCTCGTATTGAGCACGATGGGTTTCGGCGTCAACTTCGTCACCGGCGACTATTCGCAGGGCGCAACCGGCCTCTGGATCGAGAACGGCGAGATTGCCTACCCCGTCGAGGAGATCACGATCGCCGGCAATCTGAAGGCCATGTTCCGCGACATCAGCGCGGTCGGCAACGACCTGGAATGGCGAGGCTCCGGCGCCGTTCCCACCCTTCGCGTTGAAGGCATGACGGTCGCCGGCAGCTAAAGCCTGCCGTTCTTGAGGCAGTCCTAAACCTTTGTGCCTAATCCTTGGTGCCGGCTCCGAGTGCGCTCGTTCAAAGTGAGTGGGTCACATGGACGTCTGCTTTCGGTCATGGCTGTAGTAGCGACGATCGCAGACAGCGGCCCGTTCCACAGCGTCGCACGGGAGTAACACCTTTGTTTCAGAACTCCCTTACACTGGAGGCAATAGAATGTAGTGGGGGTTAGGGGTGGAGCAGACCATTTCCGACGCACTTGTCTTCTTTGGGGCTACTGGGGATCTCGCCTATAAGAAGATTTTTCCAGCGCTGCAGGCCATGGTTCGCCGCGGCACGTTGGATATGCCAATCATCGGTGTCGCCAAAGCCGGGTGGACGCTCGATCAACTCAAGGACCGCGCACGCGCCAGCATCGAATCGCACGGGGGCCTGGACCAGGGCGCCTGGCAAAAACTCTCACCGTTATTCCGCTATGTCGATGGCGACTATGCTGACAACGCCACCTTCGACGCCATCCGGCGCGAACTAGGCGACGCGCGGCACCCCGCGCACTATCTGGCGATCCCGCCCTCGCTTTTCGGCACCGTTACCGAGCAGCTGGTTCGCTCCGGTGCCGCCAACGGCGCCCGCATCATCGTCGAAAAGCCCTTTGGCCACGATCTGGCCTCCGCGCAAAACCTCAACCACATCCTGCTCTCCGCCTTTCCCGAATCGTCCATCTTTCGCATCGACCACTACCTGGCCAAAGACCCGGTGCGTAACATGGTGAATTTTCGCTTCGCCAACCTTCTCTACGAGCCGCTCTGGAACCGCAACTTTATCGAGAGTGTGCAGATCACCATGAGCGAGGACTTCGGCGTCCAGGGCCGCGGCCTGTTCTACGACGCTACAGGAACCATCCGCGACGTTATTCAGAACCACATCTTCCAGGTGATGTGCAATGTTGCCATGGAAGCGCCCGCGCGCCCCGATGCCGAGTCGCTTCGCGATGAAAAGGCCAAGGTTCTTAAGTGCATTCCGCCAATCCGGCCTGAGGATCTTGTGCGCGGCCAGTTTCGCGGCTACCTGGACGAAAAGGGCGTCACACCCGGCTCAAAAACCGAAACCTTTGCCGCCCTTCGCCTTGAGGTCGACTCCTGGCGCTGGCAGGGTGTGCCGTTCTACATTCGCGCCGGCAAGGAGCTCCCCATCACCTGCCTGGAGATCGTTGCCCGCCTGCGCAAACCGCCGCACACTCAGATCACCGAGCCGGATGTACCGCCCAACTACATCCGTTTCCGTCTAAGCCCCGAGGTCACCATTGCCACCGCTATCGCGGTCGTCTCCGCAGCCGGCCCGCGCCGGGCCGTCGAGATGATTGCCAGCCGCCACGCCCGGCCCGAGGAGATGGAGGCCTACACCCGCGTTCTCACGGACGCCATCCACGGCGATGCCTCGCTCTTCGCCCGTCAAGACTACGTCGAAGAAGCCTGGCGCATTGTGGATCCCATCCTCAAAGCTGACACACCCGTTTATCCCTATGAGCCCCATACCTGGGGTCCGCGCCGCCACGACTTCCCCATTCCGCCCGGCGGCTGGCACACGCCCGTCTCTGAAGATACTGCTGGCGAATTCCACATTCTCAGCGAGGAGGACATGGAGCGCAGCTCCTCGTCCTCCGGGATGGCGATGTCATCCTGAGCGCTGCGAAGTGTGGCGCGTTCTTCGCTGCGGAGAGCGCGCTACACTTCGTAGCCATTGCGAAGCGATTTCTTTATGCAGTCACCTCGCCCGTAGCGGAGCTAGCTGCCCTTGTCCTGAACCCGGCTACACCTTCTAAAGTGCGCTTTCCTCAGCCCCGCCCCTGCCGCAGGCGTTATAACAGACCCAGCCCCTAAAAATCTTCCACGGAGTCTGCCCCCTGCGAATGCCCCAGATCTCGAGGCCGATGCATTGTTCCCCATTCCACCCAGGACTCCTCGCTTTCGCGCTGCTGGCGCTGGCCCTCCCTGGATTTGCGCAAACTGCCCAGAAATCGGCAGCCTCCACGTCCTCTTCATCCGCTTTAGCCTACGACCCGCGCCTTACCTTCGCGCCGCTCACCCTGCCCAGCCCGGTCAATCGCTACCGTTCCTCGGACGGCGGACCTGGCCCTGACTACTGGCAGAACCGCGCCGACTACGAGCTTCATGCCACGCTCGATACCGCGCAGAAACAGATCTCGGCCACCGAGACCGTCACCTACACCAACAACAGCCCGGACACCCTGACCGAGCTTTGGGTGCAGCTGGACCAGAACATCTACCGCAAGAACTCCCGCGCCCACCTTGCCTCCGGCAGCGTCCGTCGCGGCCGCCGCGGGGCCGCACAGCCGACCGGCCCCGAACCTTCCACCGAAGGTTTCGTCCTTGACGACGTAGAGGTCGAGTCAGGAAAGCAAAGCTCGAAACCCGCCACCCTCGTCTCCGACACCCGCCTGCAGGTTCGCCTCGACACGCCGCTCGCTCCCAAAGGCGGTCAGCTCAAGCTGCACATCCGCTACCACTACACTATCCCCGGTCCCTGGGGCGGCCGCACCTCGTGGGGCACGTCCAAGCAGGGTGATATCTACGACATCGCCCAGTGGTACCCGCGCATGGCCGTCTATGACGACCTCCGTGGCTGGGACACCCTGCCCTACATCGGCTCGGAGTTCTACCTCGAATATGGTCACTTTGACTATTTCCTCACCGTGCCCGCAAACATGATCGTCGCGGGCTCCGGCGAGTTGATGAATCCGAAAGACGTCCTCACAAAAACTGAACTGGCCCGCCTCGACCAGGCGCGCACGAGCAACGCCACGGTTTACATCCGCAAACCTTCTGAAGTAAGCGACCCAGCCTCAAGACCCAAGCAGGACGGCACCCTCACCTGGCATTTCGCCATGGACCACACCCGTGACGTCAGCTGGAGCGCCTCGCCCACCTTTGTCTGGGACGCCGCCCGCATGAATCTCCCGGACGGCAAAACGGCGCTCGCTGAAAGCGTCTACCCACCCGAATCCGTAGGCCCTGACGCGTGGGACAAATCTACCGAGTACGTCAAAAACACCGTAGAAAACTTCTCAAAACACTGGTATCCCTACGAGTGGCCCACCGCGGTCAGCGTCGCCGGCTTCAGCACCGGCATGGAGTACCCCGGCATCGTCTTCGACGGTATCGACGACAAAAACAGCTTTCTCTTCTGGGTCACCGCGCACGAAATCGGCCACGACTGGTTCCCCATGATCGTCGGCTCTAACGAGCGCCGCCACGCCTTCATGGACGAGGGTTTCAACACCTTTATCGACATTGAGGAATCCGACCTCTACGCCAACGGCAAGTACGGCCCCAAGCGCGACTCGGAATACTCGGCCGGCGGCGAACCACCGGACACCATCCTGAAGGTTCTCGACAACCCGGAAGCCCCCACCCTCCTGGTTCCCGCCGATGACTATCTCGGCGAGCTCGGCCATCCCGTCAGCTACTTCAAAGGTGCCTACGGCATGGTCCTGCTGCGCGAGCAGATCCTCGGCCCCGAGCGCTTCGATTTCGCCTTTCGCAAGTACATCCGCGATTGGGCTTATAAACACCCCAGCCCTTCGGACTTTTTTCGCGCCATGGCGTCAGCCGGGGGCGAGGATCTCGACTGGTTTTGGCGAGGTTGGTACTTCAACAACTGGCGCTACGATGTGGCGGTCGATGCGATCGAAGGCTCGACCTTCACCCTGAGCAACCGCGGCCAACTCGTTCTCCCCACCCCGGTTGAGGTCACCTTCCAGGACGGCACAAAAACCGAGTTCACCATCCCGGTGGAAACCTGGGAGAGCAAGGGCAGCTACACCTGGAACAGCGGAGGCAGCACCTCCATCGCCACCGTAACCGTAGACCCTCACCACAAACTCCCCGACGACAACCGCGCGAATAACACCAGGTCCGCTCGGTAGTTAACGTCAAGGGTTCATTCAGCCAAACACCCCTGCGTGACGAACCACGCACGCAGGGGTGTTTTGGCTCGCCCGGCTATCTCCACAACAAGTCTGTCCGCCGTGCGTTGGCACTCACCCAAAAGTCGCATACCCCGAGCGCGGCAAAGCCTTCAACCAACGCCAGACCAACTTACACTGAGGGCATACTCTCGATCCCTGCATCCCCTTTAGGAGCGCCTAGATTCGCACGGTCAGCCGCAAACTGCTTTGGGCTTACGCTTTCCTCATGCTTCTGGTCGCGGTCGGGTACGCGCGCTTTGACCCCTACCTGATGGATGGAGATGGCGTCGCTTTTCTCGACATGGCGCAGTACCTGCGCACCGGCCACGCCGAGCTCGCGATCAACGGCTACTGGAACCCTGGGTACCCGGCAGTTCTGGCGCTGGCCGAGTCGCTCACCCACCCCACACTTTGGCGCGAGTTCGTCATCGTCCGTTATGCCAATGTGCTCATCTTCGCCTTTGCTGCCGCCTGCTGTCTGTTCTTCACTGCCGGTCTTACCAGGGCCCGCGCCGGGCGTCCCGATACGGCATTGGAGAGGCCGGAAGCCGCCCTCCCGGATGGTGCGCTGCACCTGCTCGGCCTGGCGCTTCTGGTATTCAGCCTTGGCCGGGAACTGCCCATCGGTACGCCCCGTTCCGACACGCTCCTGCTCGCCTTTCTTCTGCTCGCCGCCGGCCTGTTGCTGCGACTGTACAACGGCGGCGCACTTTGGCTCTACCCAGCGCTTGGTCTCACCCTTGGGTGTGCGTACCTCACCAAATCATTCGCTTTTCTGCCCTCGGTCGCCCTGATCGCCGCCGTGCTGGGTTGGGCTTTCTGGCGCACCCGCGCAAGCTCGATGGCGCGACGGTTCCGGCCCATTCTGGGAGCCGTTCTGCTGGGTGCCGTTTTCGTCCTGACCGCCGGACCGTACATCCTGGCGATCTCACGCCAGCTCGGCCATCCCACCACCGGCGATTCGGCCCGCCTTAACTACGCCTTCTTCATCGACGGCACCGACCGCTGGCATGAGTCCTTTCACGGCAGCCTCGGCCAGGCTACCGGCATCTTTCTTCACCCGGAAACACCCATCGTCACCACACCTCCGGTCTTCAGCTACGCCTCGCATCCGGTGGGTACCTTTCCGCTCTGGTTTGACCCTGCGTGGTGGACGGCAGGCCTCAAGCCGCATGTCTCGCTGCACGGCCACCTTGCCCGCTTCGCACGAAACCTCATCGTGCTGCTGCGGTACCTTCTCGGCCGACCGGAAATTTTCGTTCTCCTCGCCGTTCTTTTGAGCTCCGGTGCAACCTGGCCTCGTCTCCGGTCATTGCGTGCCGTGCGCTCCGCAGCGTGGGCCCTGGCGCCGCTCACCTGGGGACTGCTGATGTTTGGAATCTATCTACCCATCGATCTGCAGGACCGCTATCTAACCGGTTCCTTTCTGCTCGTTCTGCTGCCCGCCTTCGCGCTGCTGGACTGTGCCCGTGTGGAAGATACTGATTTAGCAGTCAGGGGAATGCCAAAAAGAAACATCAATGCAACTGCGCTTGCGGTGCTTTTTGCTGGTATCGCCATGGCACAGGCCTTCACCAATTTGGCGGACCGGCGCCGCTATACCCCGCCTGCTGAACAATCTCATCCCGGTTACAGCCAGAGCTTCTTCACTGCGGCGGCAGCGCTCGACCGCCTCGGTTTGCGCCCCGGCGCCAGGCTCGCCTGCATGGGTGACCAGGCCTGCTACATCGACCAGTACTGGGCGCGCCTCGCCGGTGCGCAGATCCTTGCTGAAATTGAAACACCCGGCCAGCAAAGCCCCGAGGCGCTTTGGAACAGCGTCGCCGACACACGCACGATCACAGCTCCCCTTGCTGCACGCGGAATCGACTACATTGTGACGAGGTTCCCGAACTCGCTCCGCAAACCCGCAGGCTGGCTCCAACTGGGACCGACGGATTTCTTTGCCTATCCACTCCGGACACAACCTTCCGAAGCTAAGGTGAAGGCGATCGCGGGCTTCACGCCAGATCCCTAGCTTCCGATGAGACCACTCCTAGGCCGGAAATCTGGAATGCCTTGGTTTGAGGCATCACCAAGTCGGATCGCTTTCCGGACGGCCCAGGCACCCACTGGATTTCCCTGTCCAACAAGGTGTCGGCAAAGAAATTTCCCCGGCCGAGCAGCCCTTTTGAGGTAGCAAACAGCGGAGCCAGCGCACGCAGGGCAAACGACTGCCATCCCGTGCGGCGCACAATCAGATCGGCGATCGGCTGCTGTTCAAAGGCGTGGTGCATGCTGTGGGGTGTGCCACCATGGATCAGGAGTTCCCTGGCGCCCAGGGCGATCTCGGCTTCGATGAAGAAGCTACGCATCACCGTGCCGATGGAGTGCTTCTCATAACCGGCCGTGTTCATTTGCCAATGAAGCACGGTAAGGCCGCCCTGCCGCCAGCCACCGATCAGGCTTAACCACTGACCTTCCGGCCCCTGCAGGCCGCAAAGGAAGCTGCCCGGCAGGTCTGCACAGCTCCGAAGCCTGCGCTGAAACTCCGAGAAGGGTACCGGGTTCAGGGCAGCAGCATTCACTTTTTGGAGCTCCTGAAGGTCCGCTCCGGCCAGCAGGGGTATGGCATCAGGAAGAAACGTCAGCGGAGCGATCTTCTCGAGCCGGCGACGGTAGTAGCGAAGGTTTGCCCTCGTGTGCTTGCCCATTTGCGCCAGGGTGTCTTCAAAGGTCGAGCGCAGTTTCATGCTGCGCCCGACATGGCGCTGCCGGGAGGCAGCCTGTAACCCCGGCAGACCGGCGATTACCTCACTGGGCTGCGCGGCCCTGTGTCCCTCATACGTGGCTAGAACAACCTTGGCTCCCCGCCCAAGCAACGCCCGCAGTGCGATGGCGGCGACCTCCGTACGGTCTCCAAATGGGGCAATGACACTGTTAAAACCGGTCGCGTCGCCTGTTGTAAAGGCGCCTGTCCCGATGCCGCAGATTCGGTATTCGAAAAACAGGGCCGCGGCTTCGAGTTCATCAGCAGAAAGAGAGCTGCCCTGGTGCTCCTCCGGTTTCAGCAGCAGCACAAGGTACGGTATACGCCGGCCAGCTACGCCCTTGTCCAGGAAATAGCTGAGCCAGTGCATGGCGCCCGGCTGCCCGGTGCGCTCGGCCAAGGTCTGGAGGACCGGAGCCAGATTCAGAATGGCTTCACGGCTGGTGAGAATCATCAGATTCGGGTCGGTAACGGGCCAGGTGGTGGTCATGGTTAGCGTGAATACCCCTCCCACACAACGCTAGACGGTCCCGCTGCCATTCACATCACCATCCCGTGGCTTCGGGGCGGTCAGACGTCTAGCCGATGGATCCCACAATTGTCGTAGAAACCGAGCAATCCGGTCAGGCGGGCTCGACCTGTGGCTGCGCTTGCCAGCTACATGTCCTCATCGGAGGATGTCCCGTAGATCACTTGGCCATACTCGAGCAAGGTCACCATCAGGACCCCGCCACAGATGTTGCCGCTCACCGCCGGTCCCAGCCATGTGAAGTAGCGCCACCAGGGAAGATGGTGCGTCAACACGGAGGTCAGTACCTCCCCGGAGGTCGCGATGCAGTGCGCAAAGCTGCCCAGACCGACCACAAACGTCAGCAGCCAAATGATCATCACGGAGCCGGAAACGGAGTGCGATCCCGAAACCAGCCAGGCAGCCGTGGCAATGATCCAGCCGCCCATGACGCCAGACCAGAAAATTGTCCAGGCCGGGTGTTGCACGGAGTCCAGACCCAATTGGTTGATTGCCGCCAACACAGGGGGCGGCAGCGCATGGGTGAGCGAGATCAGCGCCGCAAAGGCCAGAGCTCCGAAGCAATTGGAAGGCAAGACAATGGCCCACAGCCGAAGCGTGTTCCATAGCTCCTTTTTCTCCGACAGCACCAGCGCAACGGGGTACAGCGTATTTTCCGTAAACAGCTGGGATCGCCCCACAATCACCACGATGAAGCCAAGCGGGTACAGCATGCGCGAGAGGACATAGGAACCCGGCGTGGAACCCAGCGTCGCCAGAATCAGCCCGACGCCCAGGGCCGAAAACCCCATGAACGTTCCGCCGGTAAAGCCCGAAATCGCCAGCGACACATTCGATCGCTTCAATTCGTCCCTGGCGTTCCTTGCGACTTGGCGATAAATGTCCTCAGCCGAGGGCCGCTCAAGGTGCATTTGACCGCTTGATTCGGCAGCCGGAGACGGCTCGGCCTCAGGGCTCGCTTCAGTCTCGGGAGCCGGCTCAGGATCTGCGCGGCCAATCGGCTGGGCGGGATTATCGAGCGAAGCTTGGTCCTCCTCGGTTGCAGGAACAGACTGACCTTCGACCATGTTGTTCTACCTCGATGTGGCTGACTCCTTTGAGATGCAATGGAACCAGAACCACGGAAGAGCGGATTGATAAGATCAAGCCATGCCTGCTGTCGCCGCTCTCTCCCCTGAAGTCCTCGCCAAGTACCAGCCCGTCATCGGCCTTGAGGTGCATGTGCAGCTGCTTACCCGCACCAAAAATTTCTGCGGCTGCAAGAACGAATATGGCGGCGAGCCCAACACGCACACCTGTCCCGTCTGCCTGGGATTGCCTGGAGCTTTGCCCGTGTTGAATCGCGATGCGGTCGAAAAGGCCGTGCTGGCGGCCGCGGCCATCGGCTGCCATATCAATAGGATCAGCGTGTTCTCGCGCAAGAATTACTTCTACCCGGACTCGCCCAAGGGCTACCAGATCTCGCAGTTCGATAAGCCTCTCGCAGAACTTGGGTCTCTGACCGTCACCGATGCGAACGGCCATCCCAAGCCCATCGGCATCACGCGGCTGCACCTGGAAGAGGACGCCGGCAAGAGCCTGCACGACGGCTTTGCAGACTCCGCCACGCGCACCTACATCGACCTCAACCGCTGCGGCACGCCGCTGTGTGAGATTGTCTCCGAGCCCGACCTGCGCACGCCGGACGAAGCCTTCGAGTACCTGACCAAACTCAAAGAAATCCTGCTCTACACCGGCGTCTCCGACTGCAACATGGAGGAGGGCAGCCTGCGCTGCGATGCCAACGTCAGCGTCATGCGAAAGGGCGCGGAGCGGTTCGGCAACAAGGTCGAGGTAAAAAACGTCAACAGCTTCCGCTACATCCGCGCCGCGCTGGAGTACGAGATCGAACGGCAGATCGGTGTCCTCGAAGACGGCGGCCGGGTTGTGCAGGAGTCGCGCCTGTGGAACAACGCCGAAGGCCGCACCTTTTCCATGCGCAGCAAAGAACAGGCGCACGACTACCGCTACTTCCCCGAGCCCGATCTCCCGCAGCTCGTCGTCGGCGAGACGTGGCAGCGCGAGATCCTGGCGCACATGCCGGAGCTGCCTGAGGCAAAGCGGGCACGTCTACTCGCCGAGTACGGCCTCTCGACGCAGGATGCGGCGACGCTGGCCGCGGACCGGGCCTTTGCCGACCGCTTCGAGGTGGCCGCGAAGCGGGCCAGGTCGCCCCGGCGCGTCGCCTCGATTCTGCTGAGTGAGATCACGGCCCGGCTGCGCGCCGCTGAACTGGACTTTGCGCAGTCGCCGGTCACGCTCGAAGGCATCGTGCTCGCCGCCGATCTCACCGAGGCCGGCGAGATCAGCTCCAAGCAGCTTAAGCAGCTACTCGACGCCTGCTTCGCCGAAGGCCGCGACTTCCTTTTCATCTACGACCGCGACAAGCCGCAGCAGATCTCCGATTCCTCCGCGATCGAGGGCATGATCGATCAGGTGATCGCCGCCAACCCCGCACAGGTAGGTCAATTCAAGGGCGGCAAGCGCACGGTTTCGGCCTTCTTTGTCGGGCAGGTGATGAAGCTGTCGAAGGGCCAGGCGAATCCGGCGCTGCTGAACGAGCTGGTGGTGCGTAAGCTCGACGCCGCCTAGATCGCAACCAACGGGATGCGGGGAAGAACTGGCCCCTCTGGCTTTGGCAGCCTCAGGGATATCGGCAGTCTCGCCGATTGGCGATGCGTAGGGTGGTTTCGTCGCGCATCCAAGCTGCGCATGCGCCTTTCCCAACGGCTCGCCCTGCTTTGGGCCATGCTCACGCTCACCGGTTGCCGCTCGCGCGAGATGCCGCCTGAGGGACCCATGCCACCGAACACGGTCCTGCTCTCGACCATGATGCGGGAGCTCTCCGCCCAACCGGGCTTCACCGACGCGCTGCTTGGGCGGCTGGACGGACAAAGACCTGGCAAGAAGGGACCTGCCCTGCTCACGCCGGACCTGGTGCGCGAGCTGCGCAAACGCGTTCTCGGTAGTGACTGGCAGGGGCTGGACCGTTTTCCCGGGTGGACCATGCGCGAGATCAATCCGACGGTGCGCCTGGCCGACCACTTCGCGGGAAAGAACCCGCAGCTTGGGGGGCTCAGCGCCGTGCATCCCGGTTCACCGGCGCCCCCTTTGGCTGACCGGGAGGCGCGCGTGTTTCTCGATGTCGGAGCGTATGCCCTGGATAGGGAGCGGACGGCGGATCTGAACACGCCATCACCGCTGCCCGGCTTCAGCGAACAAGGCATCGTCAGCCCGCTCGGTATGGACGTGGTGCGTGGTGATGGCCCGAACGATCTCGCCTCCGAGCACGCGGCATCGCAACGCTTGGCCGACGTGCTCAATCGCCTCAGCGCGAATCAGTTGGCCGGCGTGAAGCCCTTTACCGCGACCCTGCGTGGCCGCACAGCAACCACGCCCGAGGAGCTGATTGCCGCGCTCACGGCTACCGGCCACAACGTGGCTGTGCATGATGCGCGCTACTTCGCCAATTTCGGTCATCTGCATTACAAGGGCCAGGACGTCATGATGCCCTTCTGGGTCAACACGGGGATCGCCGTGCCGGGCAGCGGAGGCCTCTTTCACCGGCCGCGGCCGCTGCTGGTTCCGGTGTCTCACGCGGAGTTGGAATGGGAGATCCGCGGCCCGATCGTAACCGCCGATGTGAGCCACTACTTCGGGGTGGATGGCAAGGCCGAGTGGCGCACGATGGACACGCTCGACCAGGGCTGGGTGCTGCGCCGCTACGCCCACACCTATACCGGGTCCGAGGCACTGGAGGTCACACGGCTGATCAACCGCATCACCGTTGCCTACATGCACCAGCACGCGAGGCGTCCCACGCTGCCCTTTGGCGGGTACTACACGCTGGGCGTGTGTCAGGATCCGGTCTCCGCCATCGAAAAGAAACTAACCGGCCGTACCACACTGTTCCCCAACACCGGGGATGCCGCCCTCTTCGACGATCCCGAGGACGCCGAGGTCAATGCTCTTTTTGCCGCGATTCCCAAGGACCGCGCCGGAGCAAAGCCGCAGCCGGAGCGCGTCTTCGGCTCCCTGCCGACAGAGCCCGGCGCGGACGGCCGCTTCGCCGCTGTCACCATTCCCGGCCTGGCCGACGATCTAGCCGCCAGCTACGCCGCCTGGCGCGTGGGCACGCTGCGCCACACGCACGGGCGGCTGTTTTTTCTGCTCCTCGGAATGGGTGCAGGCGGCGGCACACTGCTACTGAGCTGCATCGTGTTTATGCGAAGGCGCACCGGAGGCTCGGGCAGCTTACAAAAGCTATCTTAAAGTTGTATGTTCCTGCTCGGTTTCGTGTGCCAGTCTGAGGTGTATCGATTTACTTTGGAGCATCTATGAAATCTACGTACCTCGCCGTAATCCTTGTTCTTGCGTGCACGCTAAACAGCTCCGCACAACGTAGCCGTGGGTCGAGATCAAGCTCTTACAGCGGTATCGGCAACAGTTCGCTCAGCAAAGAGCACGTAGGTGGATATGTGAAACGGAGTGGCACCTACGTCGCTCCTCATAGTAGGAGCACGGCTGATTCAACCAAGTACAACAATTGGTCTACCAAGGGAAATGCGAATCCCGAAACCGGCAAAAAGGGCTACACCAATCCGTACCGAACTCGGTAGGACCATGCGCATGCAAGCTCCACACTCCTTCAAATTGATAAGCGCAAGCCAAACCTGACACCATAAGGATGATTCAGCAACCGTCGTAGCGGTATTCGCGGCACCTCATGTTAGCGTGAGAACATTGCGATGTTTTCATTCAACCGTGACAAGACTTCCCGGTCTCAGGCGTTCGCAATCAGGCTGAATCGCGCAGGCCGCCAACGGCCGTGGCGCATAATCGTTCTTGCGCTGTACACACTTGCGTACGCTGCCACTTTTAGCCTCGGCACCGCAGCGGCACAGAAAGCTGGTAAACCCTGCTGTGCCCCGGTAATCGTGCAGCCGGGAGCGCCGGGGACAGCCAGCCGCGTTCTTCCGCCGTCAACCCGGCCCTCCACGCCCGGACGTTCAGCCCAGGACGTCAGCTTCATGCAGGGCATGATCATGCATCACGCACAGGCCGTCGAGATGACCGCGCTGATCCCCTCGCATACCGACAACCGGCAGGTACAGCTGCTGGGCGAACGCATCAGCGCCTCCCAAAGCGACGAGATGAGCTTCATGAAGCGGTGGCTTGCCTTGCGCGGCGAACCGGTCTCCATGGCGATGCCCGGTATGCCGGAGATGGACATGGGCGGCCGGCCCATGGCAGCGATGCCCGGCATGTTAACCGCTGCGCAGATGAACGCGTTGCGTAGGGCCAAAGGCGCGCAGTTCGATCACCTGTTCCTGACGGGCATGGTCCAGCACCACAACGGCGCGCTGATCATGGTAAGAAGCCTGTTCGATAGCGCGGGAGCGGGCGAGGATGCCGACCTTTTCGACTTCGCCACGGACGCCGACAACACGCAACGCGCCGAGATCAACATCATGCAAAGCCTCCTCAAAGAGCCGCAGCAGGGGCACCAGGAACTGAAAACGAACAATTAAGAACGAATCATCAGGAGCTGCCATGAAATCTCTTCCACCGCTCACTCTTCGCCGGGCCTTTCTGCCCTTCGCTGCCGCGATGCTTTTCTCCGGGATGCGCGTGCTGCCGGCCCAGACGGTTCCTTCAGCGAAGGCTCCCGTCACGCAGCCGCCCGACGCCAAGGCCGCAGCAAAGCCCACACCCACGGATGAAGTCGATGAGTTTGCGCCCAAGCCGGCGCCGCCGCTGCCACCCGGGATGACAGGCTCGAACACCAATGACCCACGCTACACGCTGAAGCCCGGCCTGTATGACGCAGGCGAGGTCGCCATGGGCATGCAGCACATCGACTTCCTGAAGAAGCCGGATGCCTTCCGCCTGGACGCCACTTCACCCGATGACCCGAAGGTGAACAAGACGCTGGGGCTGCTCGGGGCCAATGGCGCAAAGATGCCGCCTTCCCTCAAGCCCGTGATCGCGCAACTTGCCTATGCGAACTCCGACTTCGCCTTCCAGGGCAATCACCTGTTTCAGGGCAACTTCTACGGCGTGGATATCTTCGACATCTCCGACCCGGCCAAGACCGCGCTGCTGACCACGCTGGTCTGCCCGGGCGGCCAGGGGGATGTTTCCGTTTACGGCAACCTGCTGTTCATGTCCGTGGAGATGCCGAATGGCCGCCTGGATTGCAGTGCGCAGGGCTTTCCACCCAATCCACCGCCCGCCGCGGGCCATGAGAATGAACGCCAACTTCCGGCAGCGCAGAAGGAACGGTTTCGCGGCGTCAGGATCTTTGACATCTCCGACATCCGGAATCCAAAACAGGTGGCGGCGGTCCAGAGCTGCCGCGGATCGCATACGCACACCCTGATCGTCGACCCCAATGACAAGGACAACGTGTACGTCTATGTGTCGGGTACGTCTTTCGTGCGGCAATCCGAGGAGCTCGCGGGCTGCTCCGGGGAAAAGCCCGAGAAGGACCCGAACACCTCACTGTTCCGCATCGATGTCATCAAGGTCCCGCTGGCCTCGCCGCAGGACGCCGCCATCGTCTCCAGCCCGCGCGTCTTTGTGGACCCGCGCACCGGCGCGCTCAACGGACTGAACAACGGCGGCAGCCATGACAAGGGTGCGGAAAAGCCGGCGGATACCAACCAATGCCATGACATCACGGCGTATTCCGCCATCGGGCTGGCGGCGGGCGCGTGCTCCGGTAATGGTCTTCTGCTCGATATCAAGGACCCCGTCCATCCGAAACGGGTAGACGCGGTGAACGACCCGAACTACAGCTACTGGCACTCGGCCTCGTTCTCCAATGACGGCAGCAAAGTGGTTTTTACCGATGAGTGGGGCGGCGGTCTCGGCGCGCGTTGCCGTCCGAATGACCCCAACAAGTGGGGTGCGGATGCGATCTTCAAGCTGCACGACGACAAGCTCTCGCTCGCAAGCTATTACAAGCTGCCCGCGGCGCAGGGCGACACAGAAAACTGCGTCGCGCACAATGGCTCACTGATCCCGGTGCCCGGCCGTGACATCGAGGTGCAGGCCTGGTACCAGGGCGGCATCTCCGTGATGGACTTCACCGATCCGACGCATCCTTTCGAGATCGCCTACTTTGACCGCGGTCCCATTAACGCCAAGACGCTGGTGCTTGGCGGTGACTGGTCAGCCTACTGGTACAACGGCTACATCTACGGCTCGGAGATCGCGCGCGGCCTCGACGTTTTCAAGCTCACACCCAGCAAATACCTCACGCAGGCCGAGATCGATGCGGCCAATCAGGTGCGCGTCAATGAACTCAATGTGCAGGACCAGCAGCAAATCGCCTGGCCTTCCAACTTCGTCGTCGCCCGCGCCTATGTCGACCAACTCACCCGCTCACAAGCCCTCTCCGCCAGGCAGGCCTCCTCACTGGAAAAGCTGATGACGCAACCCGATGCTTCACACATGGACCCGAAGGATCTTGCCAAGCTGAACCGCATGTCGGCCGATCTGGAAAACGAGGCCAGCACAGCCAAAGACCCGTCCGACGCAAAGAGGCTGCACGCGCTCGCGAGCATCTTAAAGCAGCCCACGGCGTAGCTCCCCTTCACCTTCCACCGGGCCCGCTGGAGATCCTTCAGCGGGCTTTTCGTGCGGCATCGGTCGGGTGGTGAAGGGCGCCGGGCTGTTTCCGCGCAGCCTCAACACCAAATTTTCATTCCTCCAAACTCATCCTCCCGCAGCGTAGCGTTATGTCATCCCGCAGCGAAGCGTTGTCTCCTCCCGCAGCACAGCGTTGTGTCATCCCGCAGCGTAGCGGAGGGATCTGCTTTTTCTTTATCGCTGCAATCAGTATCAGGAAGACACAGCGTAAATCGGGCTTCTCGATCGCACCCGCTGCAGATGAAGTCGATTGCTTCGATGCAACGAAAACGGTGCATCCCACGCTCCTATTCCCAAGGAGTCCTCCACATGGCGACAGCAAAGAAATCTTCTGCAAAAAAGACAGCCGCGAAAAAGGCTCCAGCAAAGAAACGGTCGGCAAAGAGTGCGGCAAAGACGCCCGCGAAAGCCCCTGCCAAGAAATCTGCGGCCAAAACTGCCTCGCTGAAAACGGCAAGCTCGAAAAAATCAGCAGCAAAGAAAAGTGCCGCAAATACAACAGCCAAGAAGTCCTCAGGGCGCAAGTACAGTCCCCAGGCAAGCGAGGATGTCCGTGAAGAGATGCACGAGATGCATCGCGGTCAGTTGCACATCGGCAGATCCGACAAGAAGGTCACCAATCCCAAGCAGGCGATTGCCATCGGTCTTGCCAAGGCTCGCCGCGAGGGCGCAAAGGTGCCGCCCAACCCGAACACTGGTCGCTAACTAACCTCGTCTTCCACGGACAAGAGCACGGCATCAGCAATAACCGCGGCCTCACGCGCGGCTTGCAAATCATGTACACGCAGGATGTGAGCGCCGCCGAGAATCGCTGCGACGTTCGCCGCCAGCGTTGCATCACGCCGGGCTGCCGCAGGCGACAAGGGCGGATCGCACCGCGACTGAACAGCCTCTACGGCCTCGCCCAAAAATCCCTTCCGTGAAAGCCCGATTAAGATGCCATGGCCGAGCCTCTGCAGTCGCGGCAGCGCAGCCAGCAACGCAAAGTTCTCCCTTCCTCGCTTTCCAAAGCCAAACCCCGGATCAAGCACAATTCTTTCGCTCCCGATCCCCGCGTTATCGGCCAGGGATCGGCCCTGCGCGAGCCCGTTGAGCACGTCCGCCAGCATCGCTTCGCGCGGTAGACGCACTTGGTCCCGCCACTCCCCAGGCCGTCCGCGCGTGTGCGTCAGCACCAGCCCACAGCCGGTCTCCGCAACGGCGGCCGCCATGTCTCCATCCCACTGCAACCCGGAGACGTCGTTAACGATCTCCGCCCCGCGCGCCGCCGCTGCACGCGCCGTGGCCGCATGGTACGTGTCCACCGAAATGACAGCCTTCGGACGTTCTCGGACCAGGGCCTCCAGTACTGGCAGCAACCGCGCCTGTTCGTCGTCGGAGGTGACCGGGGCCGCGTCAGGCCGCGTGGACTCCCCGCCCAAATCGACGATGTCTGCCCCGCCGTCCACTGCCGCACACCCCGCGCGAACCGCCGCTTCCCCACCCTCTTCGGCCAGCCCATCGCCAGAGAAACTGTCCGGCGTGAGATTGATGATTGCCATCAGCCGCGTGCGCTCACCCAAAGCCACAACACGGGTGCGCAGCTTCCATTCAAAATGGGCGCGAGTAGCAAAAGCCATGGTGGTGAGATGGCAGCGTGCGCGTGATCGTGCCTCGGTCTAGCGTTTGTACTCCGGTGCCGCATTCAGTTGTGCCGCCGCAGCCTCAACCGAAGCGCGGCCCCACGGTAAACTGTGCCCATGCCGTGCTCTGAGTGTGCCCTGTTGGGTCTGGTCTTACTTGCACAGGCTCCGTCCCGTCAGATTGCGGTACCTGCCCAACGAACGACGCCAAACTCCACAGCAACAGCCGATCCGTCGACCAGACTTCCATCCGCGCTGTTCCCGACGGGCGCGGGAACAGCGCTGGGAAGCCGGATCACGGATTTACTTCGCGATCCCAAGGCAGCTGCGGCTCATTGGGGCGTGGCTGTAACAGCAATGGATGGAACTCCGATCTACGGCCTGGACGAGGGCAAGCTATTCCGTCCGGCATCAACGGCGAAGCTGTTCACGACGGCGGCAGCGATGGCGCTGTTGGGACCGGATGCCCGTGTGGAAACGCGGCTGACCTACACGGGAACAGTTGCGGAAGATGGGACGCTGGACGGCTACCTGACGCTGCGCGGCGCGGGAGATACGAACCTCGCGATGGCCTCGGCCACCTCACCGGGCGACCCACTGGCCGTGCTGGACGCGTTTGCAGCGGCGGTGGCGGCGCGAGGCATCCGCAAGGTGTCGCATGTGCAGATAGGAGGCTGGTTGTGGGATCCATACCCACAGGGATGGGCTTTGGATGACCGGATGTCTGGCTTTGGGGCGCCGGTGACCGGGCTGGTACTGAATGACAACACGGTGACCCTCACAATCACCGCTGCGGCACGGATCGGCGACGCAGCAGCGGTCGCCGTCGAACCAGAAGTACGCGGCGTACGTCCGCTGGGCACAGTAACCACGGTAGCGGCGGGTACACCCGCAGGTGTATCGCTGCATGAGGGACCGGAGAGTGAAGGGCCGCCGGTCATTACCGGAACAGTGGCTATTGGCGAACCAGTGCATACAACCGTCGCCGTCTTAAACCCAGCCATCTTCGCCGAGAACGCGTTTCTGGAGAGGTTGGCAGCATATGGGGTGCAGGCAGAGTTCCAGGCGCCGCAGTGGGCTTTTCCGGGCGATACGCGCCCCTTCAGAGAAATCGTGCGTGAGCCTGTGACGCTGCCGGAAGTACCTATGCTGTCCCATGGCGCGAGCGAGAACACGGCGAGAGAAAGCGCGTCAGCAGCCGAGCGGCCGTGCGATGACGGCTGTACGCCGTTGACCAGCCATACCTCGGGTCCGCTCTCGGCAGACGTGACCTCCACGCTGAAAGAGTCAAAGAACCTGCATGCGGAGGCCATGTTACGACGGCTCGGTGAGGCTTTTGGCCGGGACGACACATTCGCCCAGGGTGTGCGCGTCATGCGGCAGTTTTGGACCAATGCAGGGTTAGACCCACACAGTTTTGTGCTCTACGACGGCTCGGGCCTGAGCGCCCAGGACCTCGTCACCCCGCGCGCCGAGGTGCAATTGCTGGCCTATGCCGCCACGAAGCCGTGGTTTGGGCTATGGAAAGCAGCCCTGCCCATCGGCGGTGTCGATGGAACGCTCGCCGGTCGTTTCACGCAACCGCCGTTGAAGGGTCATATCTTGGCCAAAACGGGCACCCTGGGTGAGAGCCGTGCGCTGGCCGGCTACCTGCAGTGCGCGAGCGGACGCGAGGTGATCTTTTCCATTCTGGACGACAACCACGAATCCGGCAGCGCCGCCGACCGTGTGACGATGGACAAAATCGTGGAAGCCATAGCCGCATCGGACTAACTCTCACACAAAAGCCCGCGGTTCGACGCAGACCGCCCCGAACCGCTCGGGGCAATTCCAACGATGCCCTCCCACTGCCATCACCGAAAGCAAACTACACTCCAGGTGCTGCAAGTGGCCTCAGCGCGAGGTGTGCGTCTTGATGTAGTCGCGCAGTTGCAGGTTCAGTTCCAATGCCTTGTTCACGCCGCCGTCCAGCATCTTCAGCCACTCCGTGGCTGGTTCCTTTAGCTCTGCCAGTGAAAGCAGGTAGCTGGTCTGCACGATAATCTCCAGCGCGTTGGACAGATCATGCGCGATGCGACGGATCTCCCGCGCCTGTTCATCGGGGATGATGGCGTTGGCAGTGACATTTGGGGGAGTGAACTCGGTCATGAAAAAGCCTTTTACCTGAACTTGCGACGCATCGTGAGGCCGGAAAGCAGAGATGGCTGCGCGAATCCAGTGTATCCAACGGACCCACCGTTTGACAGCGGCTCAGGGGTTTGGGACACTAAGTTGTCACAAGCGGGCGTTGTGCGCCGGCTAGGTGAGCCGAAGTGGCGGAATTGGCAGACGCGCATGGTTCAGGTCCATGTACTCGCAAGGGTGTGAAGGTTCGAGTCCTTTCTTCGGCACCAAAAAATCAATAGAGGGCGCAAGCAGCGTGGGGCTCACGTTCTACAGCCGGCGCCAAATGGTGATGCCAGCCCTCTCACGCTCCGCAGGGTGCATCTGATCCGTTTGAAATGCCTACGACCGAACGGTTGAGGCAAGGGGGTCTCTGCGATGGCAGATAAATTGGCGGTAGTAACAGGAGCTTCCAGCGGCATCGGCTACAACCTGGCGAAGGTCTTCGCGGAAAATGGCTACGATCTCGTGATCTGCGCCGAAGATGTGGGCATCAGCAAGGCAGCTGCCGACTTTAAGGGTCTGGGTGTGCAGGTCACGTCCTTGCAGAAGGATCTGGCGACCTTTGACGGTTGTGAAAGCTTCTGGAAGGGCGTCGAAGCGTTGGATCGAAAGGTCGATGCGGTTGCGATCAATGCGGGCATTGGCGTTGGCGGCTTGTTTGTGGACACGGATCTCCAGACGGAGATCAACATTGTGCGGGTGAATGTCGAAAGCACGGTTCACATCGCTAAGCACGCCGTGCGCAAACTGGTCTCTCAGCGAGATGGCAAAATCTTGATTACCTCGTCCATTGCTGGTGAGATGGTTGCTCCGAAGGAAGCCGTCTATGCGGCGAGCAAGGCATTTGACCTGTCGCTTGCCAAAAGTCTGCGCTACGAACTGAAGGACACGGGTGTCACGGTCACGGCGCTGCAGCCCGGTCCGGTTGACACCAACTTCTTTGAGCGAGCCGATATGGGTGAAACCAAGGTCGGCACTGAGGGCAAGAAAGATTCCGAGCCCTACGATGTGGCGCAGCAGGGCTTCAAAGCCCTAATGGCAGGCCAGGAACATGTCTATGCTGCCAGTCTGAAGACGAAGGTGGAAGGTAAGCTGTTAGGCCTGATCCCCGACAGCCTCATCGCCAAGATGCACGAAAGCATGACCGAGCCAGCAAGCAAGTAACCTCACTCAACTAGTAAAGCCCCTGTTCCGCGATCCCATGATTGCGCTGGACAGGGGCTCTTGTCCTGTAGCCCTGGTGGACTCAAGCAAGATACTGCCTGTCTCCATCTGGATACTTCCACCTCCAGGGGCGTGGCTACTACCCACGGGCGGCCCGTTTTGCTTTTTGATTGATCTATGAGTAACGGTATGGCTTCACTCACTCCCAGTCTCGTCCGTGTTCGTTTGCAGGTGCTCTGCAATCTCCATTCCCCCGCTCTCCGTGCCGGTGATGAGTGTCTGCGCGCAGCTATGGCCGAATACGCGCGGGCCGTGCTCGCCTCACCCGAGCGGAATGCTTCCTGTTGAAACTCCTTCAGCCAAGTCGCTGATCGGGTGAGCGGTTCGCCCTCGGCAGTTCTCTCAGGCTTTGGAAATTCTGGACTGGACCACGAGGATGGCGTAGACAGCCGCCGTAAAGGCGATCATCGTGATGGTCGATGATACGGAAGTCTTCTCAGAGATTGGCATAACGTTTTCCTTGGCTCCTGGGCTGCAATGCATTGATTCCGTGCGAAGGGTCCCCCCTCGTACTTTTGCCTCAAAGTCTTCATGCAACACGGGTTGCTGGTGTACTTGGATGAGATTTCCGCGGGTGAGACTGGCGCATCCGCCGATGTCTTTTCCATTCTAGAAAAGTGGAGCGAAAGATGTGCAGGCTAATGATGGGGCCATGGACCTGCGAGTCAATTGCATCCAAGCCTAGAGCTGCACCTTATTCGGTCTTGGAAAAGCAGTTTCTTCAAGCTGGGATGCGTGGCGACGAGCGTCCACATTCCAGAAAACGGCAGAGCCGACGCGCGTGATCTTACCTTTGACCGATACGCGCAACAACTTTGCCTGCGGCTGGGACACCTCTTTTGCTTCGTCCAGAGAGGGTGCCCTGGTGGGCGGTTTCGCGCGAAACTACGGAGTTAGAATCAAGGCACGCCCATGCGTATTCTGATTGACGCTACTGTGATTCCACTTAAGAAAGCAGGTGTCGGGGTATATGCTCGCAACCTGATTGATTCCCTGACCCGTAATAACGATGTGAATGAGTATCTTATCCTTGCGCAGGATGACGATCCAGAACTGGATTTTAGCGATCGGCCCCATGTCACGACACTCACAGTGCCAGCACGAATGTTTCGAAGGCTGCCCTTTCGCTTTTTGCTGGAACAAATCTATCTACCCGTACTGCTCTGGAAAAGGCGGGTGGACGTGTTGCATTCGCTCCACTACGCGCTGCCGTTGCTGAGCTTCGGCGTCCGTCGCGTCGTCACTTTTCACGATATGACTTTCTTCAACATGCCGGAGGTGCATGAGCGATCAAAGATTCTCTACTTCCGAAGCTTCATGCGGGCATCCATGCGATTGGCCGACACCGTGATTTTTGTATCCCAATCCGTTCTGGAGGATTGTCTACAACGACTTGGCCCGCCAAAGGGCAAAGCCGTGGTGATACCCCATGGAAAGAGCGAGAGGTTTCGTTCGATTCACTCTGCAGCTGAGTTGAATCTGGTGCGCCACACCTACGGCATCGGCGGCGAGTTCGTGCTGTATCTGGGTACGATTGAGCCGAGGAAAAATCTTACACGGTTAGTTGAGGCATTTGCCTCCATCGCCGACAGGTATCCTACCCTGCAGTTGGTTCTTGCCGGCAATCGCGGCTGGATGACGGACGAACTGTTTCGCACTCTCGATGCCTTAGACCTAGGTTCTCGTGTTGTGCTTCCAGGCTTCGTCGCGGAGGCAGACAAACTGGCACTGCTTTCTGCATGCACCCTGTTTGCCTATCCTTCCCTGTATGAGGGGTTTGGGCTACCCGTGTTAGAAGCTATGGCGTGCGGTGCACCCGTGATTACGAGCAATCTCTCCTCTTTGCCGGAAGTCGCCGGCGACGCTGCCCTGCTGATTGACCCACTCAGCACTGAGGCTCTCGCCTGTGCCATGGATGAGGTTCTGTCCTCCTCCGAACGCAGGGCAACGATGCGAAAAGATGGTCCCGTGCGGGCTATGCAATTTACATGGACACGCACCGCTGCCCTCACTGCCCAGGTGTACGCCTCTTTGGTGAAATCAGCGCAAGCGTCTGGTGAGCGAGCGTGCAGTTGAACCGAGGCTGATGCGAGCCAATGTGGGTTGGGAAGGTTGACTTCATCACCGATGGTCTGGCGACCGGGCGCATGGTAAGTAATCCCCGAGAAGCCTGGCGTTCACCTCGGTTTGGTGGAGGAGACGTTTAGAATTCACCGGGCAGAACGTCCTCGATGTGGCCCTTGCTGCGATGCATGATCGGTATGCGGGTTCTCTGCGGTACCTCTATCACGGCGAGTTCACGGGAAAGGGATCGCAATGCATAAAGCTAATGTCCTCGATCCCCCATTCACCGATCACGTTTAGCTCGCCTAACTGGCTACAGCATAGGTGAGTAGGATAGCTGCGGTAGCGAGGGCCAATACCCGCGCGCGATGTCTTCTGTCCCAGGCTCGATGCGCTTCCTGCCAGCCAGGACCGGCTTCAATCACACGCTTGTTGAGTGGCACCAGGAAGAATATCGTGGCGAACGTGGTGAGAAACCAGATCACGCTGGCGGTGAGCAGGATCCTGGATTCCGGCGTGTGCCGATGCAGCCAGGTCTCAATCCCGAGCAGCAAGAGTGCACCCGCATACCAGAATGGCATGAACTTTCCAAGCACGGCAGCGAAACGGCCCAGCATCGTTGCCTGTGGTGCTGCCTCAAGCCTCCACGCACTAGGATTTACAAACGCGGAGACGGAAAACTCGACACCTACAAGCGTGAGAACGACAAACAGGGTGGCTACGTTGAACAGGTGCATGGAACAGTCTCCTTCAAGTGGTTTTGTACGCTCACTTTCGCATCGGTCTGAGCATCGCCGCAGCTCGAACAGAAGCTTAGCTCAGGGGGGATCCGTTTCCTGGGGTGAGGAAAAGAGTGTCAACGTTCTTAATCTGAGTGACGTCGAAGCCGGTCATGTCTCGCTCAAATGCATCGCTCTGCATGTAATTGCGGGTCACGATCTCAGGATCGGCGTGCTCGGCGAAGCTTATGAGCGCAATCACAATGCGGGGGTCTGAGAGGTTCGAGAAAAAAGCGTGCGTCTCGACACCGAAACTCTTGAGGCTTTTAATGTGTAGCAACCAATGGGGGAGGTACACGGTTGCGGCCTCTTCTGTCCTGAGATGGTACGTTCTGAGCTGAAGATTTCGCATTCATTCCTCGTTCCTTTTGATTGTGAGAGGTCGGCAACTCCGCCTCTGGTTTTGAGAGTTTTTAGAGTGCATGGATCAGCAGCAGGCCTGCGACAACGATCAACACGCAGGTCAGGCCATGAACGAAGAAGGCTGTAGCCTTCCGTCCGCCTGAGACCAACACATTGAACATGTCGCCAAACGGGATCACAGCGAAAACCAGGATCACGAGGGAGAGCGGGAAGACGGTGTGCATGTCATATCACATTTAGGTAATCTAGCAGCGCTATACTAGACGCGGCCGACTTCGTGATGGATTCAAAATGCTCGATGGCCTAGCGGTGCTATTGTTTAGATGTATGACCACAGGGCGGATAGAAGAACGGAAGTCGCGGGACCGGCAGTCCCGTCGGGCGCAGATCGTGGCTGCGGCACGAAAGATTGCGGAACTTGAAGGGTGGCCAGCCGTGACCGTTCGGCGCCTATCGGACGAGATCTCTTACAGCCAACCCGTCCTTTACTCCCATTTTGAGAGCCGCGACAGCATCATTGCCGCCATTGCCCTTGAGGGTTTTCAGGAGCTGGGTGTCGCTTTGGCTAAGGCTCGGCAGCGGGGAAGGCAGAGAAGCCGTCTGGCGGCGGTTGCAAACACCTATCTGGAGTTTGCCGCTGAGTCACCTGCTCTCTATGAAGCGATGTTCTCGCTCCACATCAATGTACCCTTTGGGGACGCGGCTATGTCCCCGGAATTGCGGTTCGCGTTTTCGCAAATTCTTCAGCTCTTTTCTGAACAAGACACAAAAGCGGAAATCTTTTCGGAATTGCTTTGGGCAAGTCTCCATGGCGTGGCTCAGCTGACAAGAACCAAGCGGTTCCCTCCAAAACAGCAGAAAGAACGCCTGCGGTCACTGGTGAAACTTTTCAGCTTAGCAACGGTTGAAACGGACCAGGCGGATGGAAGCGGTGGCAGCGCGTGAGGCAAGGTCCGCACTGCCTGGCATCTGGGTTGTATCTACCTTCCCTCATTCTTCTTCCGTGGGCTAAATGCGAATGCGGAACCGCGGCCGTTTACTGTGATCTACTTAATAGGGAGAATCTATGTCCAAGCATGATGCAAGCACGATGACGACGCAAGCGATTCAGGGATCAGAGACCATACCAGCCGAGAATCAGGAGATGATCGCAGGCGCACCCGTTTCGGTCTTTCCAGAGGGACAAGAGATTGGTACAGGAGGCGAGATTCATCAAGTTGCTGGCGGCACCCATCCGCAGATGACCAACCAGCGCGGGACGGTAGTTGGCGATGATGAAAACTCCCTCAAGGCGAATGGACGTGGGCCGGTACTGATCGAAGACTTCCTGCTTGTGGAGAAGACGCAGCACTTCGACCACGAACGCATCCCCGAGCGAATCATTCATGCAAGAGGTTATGGTGCGCACGGTTACTTTGAGCTAACCGATTCGCTCCAGGGCATCACCAAAGCCAAGGTCCTCACCACGGTAGGCCAGCAGACGCCTGTGTTCGTTCGTTTTTCGACAGTGGGCGGCAACATGGGTTCGAGCGACATGGCTCGCGACGTGCGAGGCTTCGCGGTGTGCGAGGCTTCGCGGTGAAGATGTACACGCCACAGGGCAACTGGGACATCGTGGGCAACAACATGCCCGTTTTTTTCATTCAGGATGCGCTGAAGTTTACAGACCTTATCCATGCCGCCAAGCAGGAGCCGGACCGCGGCTTCCCCCAAGCGCAAACCGCGCATGACACGTTCTGGGATTGGGCTTCCCTGACGCCCGAGTCCACACACATGCTCATGTGGACTATGTCCGACCGCGCCATTCCGCGTTCCTTTCGCATGATGGAAGGCTTTGGCGTTCACACCTTTCGCCTGGTTAACGATGAAGGCAAGTCGACCTATGTGAAGTTCCATTGGCGCCCCAAGCTGGGCATGGCTTCGGTGATATGGGATGAAGCGCTCAAGATTTCAGGTGCGGATCCTGACTTCCACCGCCGAGACCTTTGGAATGCCATCGAGGCCGGCAGCTTGCCTGAGTGGGAGCTGGGCGTACAACTCTTCGACGAGGAGTTTGCGAACAAGTTCGATTTTGACGTGTTGGACGCCACGAAATTGATTCCAGAAGAAACTCTGCCGTTGCGCATTATCGGAAAGATGGTGCTCACGAAGAATGTGGACAACTACTTCGCGGAAACCGAGCAGGTAGCGTTCGCAACCACGGATGTTGTGCCGGGCATCGACTTCACTAATGATCCCCTGCTACAAGGCCGCAATCTTTCCTACATCGATACGCAATTGAGCCGCCTGGGTGGGCCCAACTACGAGCAGATTCCGATCAATGCCCCTCACTGCCCGGTGATGACCATGCAGCGCGATGGCCATATGACGATGCGCCCGCAGAAGGGCCGGGTCTCTTATAGCCCCAGTTCCCTGGAAAGCGATACGCCGCGGCAGGATCCGCACAACGGTTACAACTCCTTCAAGGCTCGCGAAGAAGGCGACAAGCTGCGGGTCCGTCCGGAATCGTTTGGCGATCACTTCTCTCAAGCGCTGCTCTTTTTCAAATCCCAAACCGAGTCAGAGCAGAACCACATTATCTCCGCGTTTATCTTCGAGCTCAGCAAGGTCGACACGAAAGCGGTGCGCACCAGAATGGTGGGCCAGCTTGCCAATGTGGACATGAGCATCGCACAACGTGTTGCTGATGGCCTGGGCATGAAGGGAGCAATTACCTCCATACCCGCCAAGGTAGCGGTACGGACGGACTTGCCGCCCTCTGACGCACTGAGCATCGTAAAGAAGATGAAGCCGGGACTTGCAACCAAGGTGATTGGCTGCCTCGTTGCCGACGGGACGGATGCGACGGACGTTGTGGCGTTGAAAACTGCGGCCCACAAACTGGGAGCGCATGTGAAAATCATCGCTCCCAAAGTAGGCGGGGCGGTCGCTGCCGACGGCAAGATCATCGAAGCGGACTTCCAGCTTGCTGGAGGATCTTCGGTCCTTTTCGATGCAGTGTACGTCTCCCTTTCGGAGTCGGCTGCTAAGAAGCTTTCGAAGGAGGCGGCTGCCGTGGCTTGGGTTCACGATGCCTTCGCTCACCTGAAAGTGATTGGCGCTTCTCCGGCTGCACAACCGCTGATGGAGGCAGCCGGCGTAGTAAAGGATGCCGGTGTGCTAACGGGTGGCGCTCCAGAAGCCTACCTAGCAGTTGCCGCAAACGGCCGCATCTATGATCGCGAGCCGATGGTGCGGACGACTTACTAGTCCTGTAAAGAAAGAGACCTAGAGCCTCGCCGATCGGCGGGGCTCTAGTTTTTTTGTTGGTATGTAGCAGTCGCGAAGGAAATACACAGATCCTTCGCTGAGCTCAAGAGGACGACGGAGTTTCTACCTGGAGGAAGAGAGGTCTAGCTCTTGCTAAGGACTCATTCTTCACAAGGAACGTTTTAGGAGGAGGTGGACGTCATCATCATCGGTCAAAGCGGCTGGCTGACCTTCGTGTGCTATTGTCATGCGGCTTCTCCGGTGCGGTCGGGATTAGAAGGATTCATTACTGTCTCCCAGACAAGATGGATTGGGGACTACCCAGAGCTGACATGCTTCGCAGCAGCGTGCATCCTTTCACTCTGATGCGGCTGGGGAGCTTATGCGCACGTCGTCGTCGCTCCAAACGCCCGGCGAGATGACGAACTTGTAGGGGCAGAGACAAGAGCAGGAGGGCTCACGAAAAGAGCTTTACACTAGCGGCACTACCTGCCCGCCAGTGCTCGGTGCCCATGTACAAGATCTGATCAGAAATACCAGGGCTGGGTGAATGGTTCCTCTACAGCAGATTAGCGCGAGCACAAATCAAGGTAGTGTTAAGCTCCCCATCTCACCGCTGCAGGTCGAAACAGGGGATGCCTGAGTCGCAACATCGCGTGTAGAGTATCCTCGCGCGACGTGTTTTACGAAGGCACGAGGGTCTGAGTCTTTAAACAGCACTAAAGGTTTGTGAGAGCATAGCGCGGCCGATTCACACCAAGCACGTTGTCGAGACTTGAACCGTGGACAGGTATGAGCCGATGATTCATGGTGTGCCGACAAACCGAATCCTCACGCGAAGGTACGATCCGTTGGCAGCTCGCGGGACTTTCACGTTTAAAAGTCCATTGCCCTTAGGGGTGCACAGCCAGCCGGAGGCAGCATGATGTGGCCGCGTCGTCATGCCATAGTCCTGGTTCTACTACTAAGTGGAATGCTGCCTATCACGGCACAACGGAACGAGCCCATAGATTTGGACAGACAGGACGACGGTCAGTATTCCTTTCTGGACCCCTTGTTGCGGAACGTTGATGTGGTCTCACTGCCCGAGTCGATCCACATGACTCATGAATTTCCACTCGTGCGGTTAGGAATCGTTCGAAAGCTGAATGCGAGTTCTGGATTTCATGTGCTTGCTTTTGAGGGTTCTCCTGAAGACATGTGGGTAAGCCAAGACGCTTTCCTGAAGAACCAAAGTGACCTGCACGATTCGACCTCGGGACTTTTTGGCATTTGGAACATTGACGAAATGCGTTCCATATTTGCTTACGAGCGCGATTCCTGGTCCACCGATCACCGCCTCTACATAACGGCCTATGACATACAGCCAGGCACAGGGAAAGGTTCAGGAGGACCGAACGTTTTCGAGATGCTCTACGAGCATCTTTACGGATATGCAGCCCCGCCATCTGGCTTGAAGGCATCGAGTTGGAAAGCTGCACTGAACCCGCTGACCGCCGCGTGCACAAACTACAAACCCTCTGATGGAACCGCGGCAGAGCAAGCGGTAACGCTTCTTGAGCAGTGGATTGCAGTGGCGGCACCTAGAGTTGATGCTGCCTATCCGAATCTTCCAATGCACGCAAAGGCTCTTCGACTCATTCCGCAGAACCTACGCATGTCTCTGGCTCTGTGTCAGGTCGTCGGAGGAAACGAAGAGGGACGCCGAAACTGGCACGAATACAAGCAGGCGCGGGATCAGCTAGGTTTTCAATACGCGCTGTTGCTCAAAAACGCCGTTCCAAAGCAGAAACTGCTTCTTTGGGCTCACCTGTCCCACCTTTCCTATGACGCTGAAGGCACGAGTACATCTGTCGGTGAACTGCTCCACCAAGCGCTGGGCTCCAGGTTGTACTCGATCGGGATTTTCGCTACAGGAGGCGGCACAATCGTGCTCTTCAGTGATGTCAATGATGATGTTGGCTACGCCCGCATCTCCGGTGTTTCCAAGGGCGTCCGATCCTTCATCGATCAGGCATGTCCAGAGGTCTGCTTTACTGATCTCCATCACCTGCCCTTGGAGTCTCCTTTAGCGGGTCGTCAAGCTGTCTGGGTTGAAGCGAATGCGGAGAAACTTTCGCTGGCGGGGAATATGGATGGAGTGATCTGGGTGAAGGATGTACATCCTCCACACTTACCCTTGCCAATGCTGATGATTTTCGCCGGAAAGCATTACGTCCCACATGTAATTGGCATTCTGGTTTTGCTCATCGGAATCATCCTCTGGTGGACATTCAGGGGGCGACGTAGCACGCTGCCCAGACCATAATCCTGATTAGTCACATGTTGAGAGATCCCGTCTTGAATCGGCGCAAAGCTAAGTACCCTGTCCGGCAGAGATTAAGGCGTGACCGTTGGTTGCACCTTCATCGGCGTACCAGGCTTCCCGAGCCGTTTCCGCGAGTTCGAGGGGAAGCCAGAGAATGAACACGCTTCCGTGTCTGCCCCCCTTTGTCGAGCTTTTTACGCGGACGTGTCCACGGTGTTTGTGAACGATACGTCGCGAAATCCAGAGCCCTAAACCGGTGCCGTGGATGCCTTTGGTCGTGAAGAACGCGTCGAAGATGCGGCCGCGTACCTCTGGCGAGATCCCGGAACCAGTGTCGGCAACGGTGATGCGAATACCGTTTTGCCCTGTGCTCCACCAGGTCATCGATCTGGTTCTAAGACGAAGATGTGCACGGGTGAGTTTGTCGATGTCGGAAATGGTGACGACAGCACCGGTACTTCGCCCTTCAGCGTCGTTCACCGGCACCGCAGAGAAACTCACCCAGTCTTGGCGGCCGTCCCCACGTTGGTAAAGGTAGTGTTCATCCAAGACGGGTCGCTGTTCTTTGAGAGCACGGGCGAGCGGGTACTCATCGCCGAGCACAGGACGACCATCCGGGTGAGATGCACTGTACTCTGCATAGTCCACAGTCGATTCGCTGTAGTGCGTTGTGTGCCCAAGAACCTTTTCGCTCTCACCGTTGGAACGCACAATCTGCCCTGACGCATTTGCCAAGATGAGGCCCACGGGTACCGCCTCAAACACCGCATTGAGTTGAGCCTGCTGCGTCACCAATTCTTCGCGAATGCGGGTGTAATGCAATGCGAAGGCGAGCCGTTTGACCAATTCTTCCGCTGCCAGCAGGTCCGTTTGTTCGAACGGGTTGGCCAAGGAGGTACGCAGGAAGGAAACTGCCCCGAGGTTCTCTTCACCGATCGTCATTGGTACCACGATGACAGACCGGGGATGAAGCGTCTCACGAAAGTACGCAAGGTGCTCGGCATTCATGGCGGCGGCCTGCATGACCTCGTCCGTGATGTTGTTCAGCAGAATCGGTTTGCCCGTAAGCAACGCCGCGCGTGTGGGATGTACAGATTTCTCCGGCTTCGGAATGAAGCGGCACAGGCCATCGGCAACGCTCTGCTTTGCCGGGTCACGGTGTTCTCCGATTATCCTTTCCAACTCGCCCGAGGGTGTCAGCAGATCAAAGATGCAGAAGTCAGCGAAATGGCGCTTTACAGCTGCTCCGATCCCCTGTGTGATCGCCCGTACATCACGGGTTTCGGCCAGGACGGTGCCGCTTTCCACAAGCATTTCCAGGTTCAGCTCCGTACGCCGCCGTTCAGTCACATCCCGAAAGACCAGCACGGCACCGCAGAGTTCCCCCTTGGCATCGTGAACGGGAGCGGCGCTGTCATCAATCGCCACCTCGCTTCCGTCGCGGCGAACAAGAATCGTGTGATTGGCGAGACCCACCACGCGCCCGAGGCGTTGCGTGACGTCGGTGTTTACTCCAATCAAGCGGGTGGGTACACCATTCGGGTCTGCTTCGATGCTGTAGCCCTTTCCTAAAATCCAGTGGACAGATTTGTCCGGCCAGATGATCCTGTACTCACAATCGAAGTTCTGCATCATGAGCATGGCAGGCGAGAGGGCTTTTTCAAGCATGGCTAGATCGTCCGGATGGACGAACTCCAAGCATTTCTCAGGGGTGTCGAGTGCAGATGCCGGACGACCGTAGGCCCATTCGCTGCCTTTCCAAGCCACCTGCCCGCTCTGGAGATTCCAATCCCAACTGGCAACCTGGCCCGAAGCCAGGACCAGCATGTTCGCGCTCCTCTCTGCGGTGATGTCTTCGCAGATGCCAATAAGAAGTGGCTTACCCTCATCCTCGATGAGCCGCCCCTTCGAGCTGATCCAATGGATTGAGCCACGAACATCGACACGAAACTCTACATCGTAGGGCGCCCCCGTGAGAGCTGCTGCAAGCGCTGCAGTGACATGCTCCTGATCCTCTGGAACCAGTCGTTCTATCCAGGTGCTCGCGGATGCTGGCCCTTCGGGGAAGTCGTACATCTCGGCAAGCTTTTTGTCGCCCCCGAGCTCCTGCTTTATGGGGTCGTAGTACCAACTGGCAAGGTCGGCAGACTCAATCGCCAGCGCAAGATGTTTTTGCAGGCGGGCCGAAGCGGCTTGCGTGGCCATCAGCCTTTCCGCCTGCAACACGCTTTCTGTATGTTCCGCGTAGGTGAAGTAGGCACCTACCACCCCATAACGTCCGTTCAAAAGAGCGTAGATTGGGTTGCCGGTCACGCTGTAGTAAGCCTCTGCCAGCACACCGTTACGAAAGAGCTTTACTGATACGGGCGGAATCACGAAGGACTTCCCCCATTTATACGGGGCGTCCGTCATCTCTTTGAAGTGTTCGGTCATCTCTCTCCAGGTGTCCCACATGGGCTTGCCAAGCGCGGCGGGATGCCTGTCTGTCAGGTGCGGAAGGTAGCTATCGTTACAGAGAAAGATCTTCTCCGGCCCCCAACACACGGCTGCCATTTCGACGTTCGCCAACATCATATTGACGATGCAGGTGAGTTCCGCCGGCCAGCTTTCCAGAGGGCCTAAAGAATTGTCTTGCCAAGGGAAGGCACGGATACGTTCCGCCATCTCACCCGAACCGATAATCCTGCTGCGATCTGCAAGCGACGGAGCGCTGGTCACGCCATTAACTTCCTCTTGCCTCACTTGTGACCCTTCTCCGATATTTCGTGGTGAAACAGAAACGCCATTGTGCCCGTTTTCTACTTGAGGTTGCATTGCGATGACGTCTGTTTGTGGACTCTGGGGTGCGCCTCTCCCCGAAGCTGAAGCAGGAGCGGCGACATCCGGCGAACGACATCCCTTGTCCGGCGGAAGTTTGCGTGGCGGGCCGAACACAACGAGATCATGATGATAGAGCGCTTGTTCTGGCCCGAGGCATCGCAGACGCGACAACGGTAGCCGTCTCGCTCCAGGACCGCTTCGCAACGGCGGCCGAAATACTCCTCATCCTGCCGCTTGACCGTGTAGCAGGCGACGCACAGTTCCAGGGCCAGAACTTTGTTGCTCCCGGAAGGACAGTGCATAAGTCTTTGGGCGAGGCTCGTCACTTCCCTGCCGCCCTTGCAGCAATCCCCAATTGTGTTTTTGCCCGTCCGATGTAGCGATAGACCGTTGTCCGGTCCAGGCCGAACTCGCGGGCCAGCGCCGCTTTGCTTTCCCCCGTGCCGAGACGGCGATTGAGTTCAGCCGCACGATCCGGTGCCAGCAACCGCTTGCGTCCTTTGTAGACGCCTTCCCGCTTCGCAATCTCGATGCCCTCGCGCTGACGCTCCCGGCTCCAGGCCAACTCAAACTCTGCGAACGAGCCCATCATGTTGAGAAGCAGGGTGGCCATTGGGGAATCGTCGCCGGTCAACACGAGATTCTCTTTGATGAAGCGAATGCCGATCTTACGCGAGGTCAGCTCCGTGACTGTTCTCCGCAAGTCCACAAGGTTCCGGCCCAATCGGTCCATGGAATAGCAGATCACGGTATCGCCATCCCGAACGTACTTCATCAGGGCTTCGAGCTGCGGTCGCTGGATGTTTTTGCCCGAGGCCTTATCGGTGAACACACGATCCGTCTCCAGCCCTTCCAGCTGGCGGCTCTCGTTCTGTTCGAAGCCGCTCACCCTCACATACCCAACGGTCAGCCCATTGGGTCGAGGTGAAGCATTAGGCCTTATTACTTTGTTCATTCCCTGTAGCATAAAGCAGAGATCAGCCCTATGCCACTCTTTCAGCGCAGCCATGCAACGTCGCGATTGGGTACCACCGAGGCGAAAGTCTTTAAGTTGGTCTATTCGCAGGTGTGCTGCACCTGGTAGCGGGTCAGGAACCCATGACGACGCAGGGCCGGAGATTGTTCAACGCTGCAATCACGACCTGATCCTGCTCTACTCGATGAAGGTCCGGCAGTTGATAGCCGGTCCAAGCCTAACCTGCCATGAGCATCTCCTCGCCCAATAGCGATGGGCTGTTAACAGCATGTGATCGTTAAGACGAAAGCAGAGATCTTCACCTACCCGCGATCCGCACTTGGTCCTATGATTCACTACTCTTCAATTGTTGGACAAGCGATTACTTGCCCTTGCCGCTCCCGGTCACTGAGTTTGCATATCGCGGCTTCGAAAACCGGGCTAAACCTTCCGTAGAACTCCGTGAATGAAGCCTGTCGCTGACAGTCTTAGGTTCAGTTATGCCGCGGTAGCGGTGCTAGACGAGCCATAATGGGATATGCTTCTTGGCTTTGCGTGGCTGGTATGCGGGATATGGCTTTGGCTGCTTGTGGGTCATGGACGTTTCTGGAGCTCGGGTCCGGCGCTGATAGGTCCACCAGAGGAGTGTAAGCATCTGGCGGTCGCAGTGGTGGTTCCGGCGCGAGATGAAGCAGAGCATATTGTGGCGATGCTGCAGTCACTGTTAGCGCAGGAGTTCAACGGTTCGCTTCGCATCATCCTTGTAGACGACAATAGCACCGATGGTACCGGGGAACTGGCGCGCAGAATGATGGAGTTGGACTCACGCCTGCGTGTTTTATCAGGGGCTCCGCTGGAAGCAGGCTGGACAGGCAAGATGTGGGCCGTTTCGCAGGGATTGAATCAGCCAGAAGCGCTCCAGGCTGATTACGTTCTTCTTACCGATGCAGATATCGTTCACGCCCCCAACCATGTTGCGCTGCTCACGTTGAAGGCAGAGCGCGAGCAGCTCGATCTAGTCTCCGAGATGGTACGGCTTCGCTGCACCTCCTTCGCCGAACGCGCAACGATTCCAGCCTTTGTCTTCTTTTTCCAGATGCTTTATCCATTTCGCTGGGTCAACGATCCACGGCACAAAACAGCGGCTGCTGCAGGCGGGACCATGCTCCTGGCCCGGCATGCGCTTGATCGGATTGAGGGCGTCAATCGCATTCGTGGCGCCCTGATCGATGATGTTGCGTTGGCCCGGGAGGTCAAGCGTGGAGGTCACGCCGTGTGGCTTGGACATGCGAACGACACCGCCAGTGAAAGACGGTACCCTGCTCTTCGTGATGTCTGGAAAATGGTCGCACGTACTGCCTACGTGCAGCTAAACCACTCACCTGTGCTACTGCTCGGCACCTGCCTGGGATTATTGCTAGTCTACGAGGGACCGGTGTTCGGCCTTCTATTCGGAACGGGCGCAGTAAGAGGTCTGGGAGCTACGTGCTGGGCCATCATGGCCGTCACATTTCAGCCGACCTTGCGACGATACCGATGCAGCCCACTATGGGGCTTGGCCCTGCCGGCCATTTCTCTGTTCTACCTCGCTGCAACATGCGGTTCCGCAATAAACTTCTACCAAGGCCGTGGTGGGCAGTGGAAGAACCGCACTTACCCAAGCTCATTGTGATCAGTGACTGACGTCAATCGATCCACACAGATGTAAGCTTCGGGTGTGGGCTCCTAGACGAGCCCATTTGACAGAGAGCCTCGTCGAGGTTCTTCAGGTCAGGAGCTAAACCATTTTTCAAGCTAACTGGCAGCCGGTAACGCACACCACCTTCGCCGCCTAAACCTCGTCTATCCTGGCATGTCTTTCGATCACAACCGCCCCGAGGCACAAGCAGACGGCACAGCTTCACCGCACCAGTCCCACATCGGCTTCATTGGTCTCGGCACCATGGGCCAACCCATGGCTCTCAATCTCGTCCGCGCTGGCGTGCCGCTCCTTGCGTGGAACCGGAATCCTGAAAGAGCAGCGCCGCTCGCAACCGCGGGCGCACAAGTCGCCTCCACGGTGAGCGAAGTCTTTCAGCGCGCACAGACAATCATTCTGATGCTTGCTAACAGCGAAGCCATAGACGCCGTCCTCGAACGCCATACGCCGGCCTTTGCTACTTTTGTCCACGACCACACACTTGTCCACATGGGCACCACCGCGCCGGATTATTCAGATTCACTCGCAAGGGAGATCAAGCAAGCCGGCGGCCGTTATGTCGAAGCCCCCGTTTCCGGCCAACGTAAACCGGCTGAAACCGGCCAACTTCTTGCCATGGTCGCTGGCGAACCCGCCGTAGTCGAAGCGATCCGCCCTCTACTCGCCCCCATGTGCCGCGAAAGCATTGTCTGCGGCCCTGTTCCCGCCGCGCTTTCCATGAAGCTGGCCGTTAACCTGCTCACGGCTACGCATCTCGTCGGCTTGGCGGAGGCCTTCAATTATGCTGCCCGTCAGCACCTCGATCTCGCCCAGTTTGCGGCGGTTCTCTCTGCCAGTCCACTCGGTAGCGACCTGCTGCGCATGAAGCTTCCCAAGCTCGTCGAACGAGACTTCTCCGCGCAGGCGGCTATCGCCACTGTGCTTGAAGTCGTTCCCTTGCTCGTGAACACCGCCCAACGTTCGACCACCGCCACGCCCTTGTTTGATGCCGCCCACGACCTCTGCCTACAAGCCGCCTCTCTCGGCTACAACAGCCTCGATATTGTGGCCGTCCTGTATGCCATTGAAGAGCGCTCTGGCTCAGCCATGCTCAGTTCTAAACTCGAAACAATCTCTTCATGATCCTAGGGCGACATACTCGACTCCGCCGGGTACCGGCCTCTTCTCAGACACGTTTGAAGGGAGTACTAATGTAGGTGCGGTAAACATCGTGCTCCAGCCACGGCAGCCGCATACGGATACATTCGGAAAGCACTATTCGCAGCACTCGGAAAACTCATTCCACCGAAGTGGAACAAATGACAACGTAGAGATATCTCCCTGACAATTCCCCGCGGCTGTGGCTGTACGTTGAGAGTCGCGACTAAGTCAGCAGCAGCCGGGCTGGCGTATTGCTTCCGGAGGACTCTCGATGATCATCCAGCCCTTAACACTTCGGCGCGTTGCCGCCTTCTTTCGTAAAGGCGCAGCCGTTCTCGCATTCACCCTCGCAACTGCCTCTGGCTTTGCGCAGACAGCCGGCAGCTACGGCCTTACCAACATCATCTCCGACGGCTACGTCCCCGCAACCACCACCGACGCTGGATTCGTCGACCCGTGGGGCATCTCCGGTCCCTCCGACTTCTGGATCGACACAGCCGTCACCGGCTATTCTTACGTCAACTTTGCCAACGGAGCCATCCAGTTCAAGGCCACCATCCCCGCAGCAAAAGGCACCGGTACCGGCCAACCCACCGGAACGGTGTTCAACAATACAACGGGCTTCGTGCTGTCCAACAAATCCAAGGCCAGCTTTCTCTTCGCCTCGTTGGACGGCTCCATCTGGGGATGGAATGGCGGTCTGTTCGCCACTGGCAACGTTTCATTGAAGGCCATCGACAACTCGTCTGCAAACGCCGTCTACACCGACATCGCGCTTGATCCGAGCGCGAGCGGTACCGTCCTGCTCGCAGCGAATTTCGGCGCCGGTGCGAAGGTGGAGATTTACAACCAGAGCTTCGCGACCGCCACACTTGCTGGCTCCTTCACCGATCCCAACGTTCCTGCCGGATACGCTCCCTACGCCATCCACACCATCGCGAACCAGGTGTACGTCACCTATATGCTGCGCTCCACCAGCACCTATAGCGAGACACTCGGCCCCAATACCGGCTTTATTAGCGTTTTCGACGTGAACGGCAACTTCGTCAAACGTGCAATTACGGGCGGCAACCTGAACGCGCCCTGGGGCATGGCGCTGGCTCCTGCAGGCTTCGGAATCTACGGCGGCGACCTGCTCGTCGGTAACCTTGGCGACGGCCTCATCAACGTCTACGACCCCAGCACCTACGCTTATCTTGGACAGGTCACCGACGCCACTGGCGCCCCGATCCTCTCCAAGTATCCTGGCGCAGGCGTATCCAGCAGCTACGTTGGGCTTTGGGAGATCGTCTTCGGAAACGGCGTCGTAAATGGCACGCCTTCCACGACAAACGCTGGCGATCCCAACACCTTATATTTCACCGCCGGCTTGGACGCGGAGACGCATGGTGTCTTCGGCGCGATTAACCCAAATGCAGCCACTGGAGGCACCACCAACTTCGGCTTCAGCACCTCAAGCTCCGTAGCCACAGTCGCGAACGATGCCAACACCTCGCTTACCCTTGCGGTAGCTCCCATCAACGGCTTCAGCGGTCCTGTCACGTTCACCTGCAGCGGTCTTCCCGCGAACTCGACCTGCACCTTCAGCGCGCCAACGTTAACCGTCACACCGAACACGAGCGCCACAGAAACCCTCACCATATCCACGGGCGGCGACAAGGCCAGCAACGAATTTGCTCCCTTCCATCACTCCGGCAAGGGTAGCTATGCGGCCCTGGCCTTTATGCCCTTCGCTTGCGTCTTGCTCTTCGCCGGCCGCAAGAGATTCAAGATCAGTCCCAAGCTGATGATCCTCCTCATTGGAGCGCTGAGTGCGACGACACTGATCGGCTGTGGTTCTTCCTCCAACACTACGACTCCAGCAGGCACTGAGGCAATCACGGTCACGGCCACCTCTGGAGCAATGAGCCACACAGCCACAGTAAACCTCACTGTTCAGTAGGTCGCCCCATCGAGAGAAGTCACCACGTACCTTGAGGCGATTTCGCGGTTAAACGCTTAACCCCGACTATTTTTTGCGAGCCCTTTAGCATAGTGCGGGGGCTCGCAAATATGGGCAAGTAGGGTCTTGGCCGCAGCCAGGGCGGGCTGAGCATTCGACCTTATCATCAGGACTTGGGCGAGACCACGGCGTCCTTGGCGAACTGTGCGAACCGGAACTCCACGGCTCTCCTTCACGTCAGCAACTGCAATCGTCCTCCTTCATTGATTCAGGGGTCGACAAGTTGGCTAAGCATTTTGTTGAGGAAGGAGCGCGGGTTCTCGTTACTGGGCGCTGTGGACTTCGAGAAAGCAGCTAAAACATTGGTGGCAATGTCATTGCCTTGCAAGGAGATGTACCCGGGCCGAATTAATGATGGCTGTGCAAACCGTCGCTACTTTGCTGTTTCTGCAAACTGCCGTGGTGAACAACCTACAGCACGCGTGAATGCTGTGCTGAACGCACTACCCGATTGGAACCCGACTGAGAGTGCGATCTCACCGATGCTGCTGACACCACGTCGCAGCTCATCCTTCGCGACCGCCATGCGCCAGCTTTGCAGATACTCCATCGGCCCCGTACCGACGAGTCGAGCGAAGCGCGATGCTAGCGAGGAACGGGATACGCCGCACACTCGGGCCAGCTTTGGGGTCGTCCAGGAAAACTTCACCTCGCGGTGCAATGCCGCTAGCGCACGTGCGATCACGGGATCGGCAAGCCCGGCAATCAGACCGGGCTTGAAGGTATCCAGTGTTGGAGCATGGCCGCGCAGGATTTCTACCAGCACCAATTCCATCAGTCGTGCGATCACAAAATCACTACCCGGCCCTGGATGCGTGGACTCTGCCTCGTTCATTCGGAGCAGCACGCGTAGCCGGTCTGCGCGATCGCCTGTCGCTGCAAGATGGAGCACGTCCGGCAAAAGGCCCGTAAGAAGCTGTTCGTTTGCGGTGTCGAAAACAAACTTTCCGCCACGCAGGAGGGTACTCGGGCCAGATCCATCGCCCAGAGTTGCAGCGGAACCAGCTCCTTTCAAAAGGGCTTCGCTATTGGTTGGCTCCACACCGGCTTCTGAAACCAGGTGAAACGGAAGGGATGTCCGTATCAGGATGAAGTCGTCTGCATGTAATGACAGTGCTTCACTGGCTGGCCGTATCAGCTCACACTTGCCATGCTGTACCCAGCAGAAGAGCACATCGTTACGCTGCTTAAACGAAAGTCCCCAGCGACCGCTTGCCTCGACCCTTGTCCATAGTGTGGCTCGTGGTCTCAGGAGGTGAATGAGATCAAGAAAGGGATCCATTTGGTTTTGGATGATCGGTAAAGAGTCTTGGTGTCCGGATTATCGATTGAAAATGCGTGCAGGCCTAAGGTGGAGGAATGCGGCACCCGTTTACTGTCGCAAACAGGAGACAACATGACTGACGAAGCTTTGCAACAACGCTGGAAGAGCTACCAGGATGCGTGGGCGGACATCTCGCAAGATGAACGGCGCAAGCTGCTTGAAGCGAGCCTGGCTCATGACGTTCACTACACCAACCCCGATGGTGAAGAGCATGGCATCGACCGTATGGTCGCGAATATTACGGCTTTCCAGATGCACTACAACGGTTGCTACTTCCGCACGACCGTTTTAAGGCAACAGCATGGTCAGCTCCTTGCTGCATGGACCATGTTCGACCGCAACGATGCGTCCCTCGTAAACGGCCACAGCTACGCTCGCTTTGATGAGCAGCAAGGTCGCCTGACTTACCTAGCCGGCTTCTGGAAGCTGTAAAGTCGGGCAGCTTTGTTCGTTTCCGAGGACACCTGTGTTCTCGGAAACGACGCTAGCTTTGGTTGAAGCTGCGACGCGGCTGTCCAGGCCGAATTACTTCGCCAAGCGAAGTATCAAAAGTTGCGGTGTACCTGAGCACCATCGACAGTGGATGGTGGAACACGGAAAGGTGTGCCATCTTCTGGACCATGCTGCACTCATTTGAAGCTGCACGATATGTGGGTGCGTGGCTTCAGGAGTGACAGCTGCTGAAGCGAGATAAATCGAGTTTCGTCCAGGCCCGATCCGTGCTTGGCCAAATCTTCCTAAACGCGGTTGTGGGAAGATGGCCGTGCTATGTGTAATGGATCGTTTGTTTCTTACGCTTGTCAAACTTTTCCTGAGCGCATAGGACGCTTGCGACGTTTTGTTCTGCCCACAGATAGAGCGAGTTCATCGGTTCTTTCAACGTCATGCCCAGTGGAGTGATGCAATATTCAACTCCGAGAGGGGCCGCGGAAATTACACGACGTTCCAGGATTCCGCTGCGTTCAAGGCTACGCAGACACTGCGTTAACGTCTTCTGCGAAATACCACTCACGCGCCGCTTGATTTCATTGAAGCGGACGGGAGCCGGGCCTGGACAAAAGGCCCACAGAATGCGAATCGTCCACTTGTCGGCGAGCTGATCAAGCAGCAGTCGGCTAAGCTCAGGATCTTCGGCCTTCGGGATCTTTGTCATCCGGTTTCCTCCGCGAAACCTGGTGCAGTAAAAGTGCCTAATTGACACCAGGTTTCATGATGATACCTTCAGCCTGAGTCGCTTCTGAGTTGGTTTACGGAGCTCAGCTAGGCGCCAAAGATGGAGGAATCATGAAGCGTTGGATCCTGAAAGCGGGAAGCTCTACTTTAGAAGAGCTGCGGATGGAAGATGTACCCAAGCCGGAGCCCGGCCCGGGCGAGGTTCGTGTCAGGGTGCACGCCGTATCGCTCAATTACCGGGACCAACTCGTCGTCCGAGGAACGTTTGGAGACATGGCGAGAGACCTCGTTCCCATCGCAGATGGAGCGGGAGAGATCGACGCAGTCGGCTCCGGCGTGAAGGACTGGAAGGTCGAAGACCGCGTCGTGGAGCTCTATTTCAAGGATTGGCTGACCGGACCTCCTCACGCAAATATGGGCAGGGGTCTTGGAGCGGGCGACGAAGATGGCATGTTGGCCGAGTATGTGGTGCTGCCGGCGGCACGGCTCGCTCACGCGCCTGATGGTTTGAACTACGCCGAGGCTTCCACTCTGCCGTGCGCTGCGGTAACCGCCTGGAGCGCTCTCTATGGAGCCAATCCGATCGGACGGCAAAGCAGCGTCCTTGTGGTCGGCACGGGAGGGGTCTCGCTCTTCGCTGCGCAGCTTGCCCTGGCCATAGGAGCCAAAGTATTCGCCGTGACGAGCCAGGATGCCAAACGAGACCGTCTCTTCGCTCTCGGGGTGAGTGATGTCGTGAACTACAAGACCACTCCGGACTGGGGCAAGGCAATCTTTCAACGTACAGGCGGCGTCCACAAAGTGGTGGATGCGGCAGGCTCTTTGAATCAATCCCTCGCAGCGCTTCGACCGGGCGGAGAGGTAGCCCTGATGGGTTTAATGACGAACGACGGCCCGCCCAGCCCAATGACTCTCATGGCGAGGGCCCTCAACATTCGCGGCATCTCCGTTGGCAACGCCGAGGCTTACCACGCCTTGGCAGAGAGCCTCCAGACACACAACATCAAGCCGATCATCGATCGCACGTTCCGCTTCGATCAGGCGAGAGAAGCCTACCAAGCGCAAGTGTCACCCGATCTTTTTGGGAAAGTCGTGATCCAAGTGGCTTCGTGAGGATGGGGGAGCGATACTGATTTTCTAGTGTTCCCTAAAGAACGATTCGTTTCTAAACCGACATGTTCCAGTGCTCCAAAGCACATGTCGCTTACTTCGGGCTTTTCGCCCGAATGACATTGCATAGGGGATGATGGCGAACTCACAATTTCCTTTGAACAGCATGCACCTTGTCGACCCTGAACTCATGCCGCTTCTGGAGCAGCCTTCGCTCGAAGTGAATGCAGAGACCTTGTCGGTGTTGCGAGAGCCGATGGCTGCTTTGAGGAGCACCGCGCCGGCAGCGTCCGAGGTGCGATGCGAGGAGAGGTTCATTGAGGGAGGCGATGGGCAGCGTCTACGGCTTCTCGTCTACCTGCCCTCGGCTACCATCCGCACAGGTGGACTTCTTTCCATACATGGGGGCTCTTTCGTCATGTGCACGCCCGAGATGCATGATGCGCAAAGTCGCTACCTTGCACAGCGGGCGGGATGCGTTGTGGTTGCGGTGGAGTATCGCCTGGCGCCGGAGTCACCCTATCCTGCAGCCCTGATGGACTGCTACGAAGCGCTACGATGGATGCACACGGAAGCCAAGTCGCTGGGCTTCTCCCCTGATCGCCTTGCCGTTTTTGGAGACAGTTCCGGTGGAGGCCTGGCTGCAGGGTTGGCCTTGATGGTCCGTGACCGCGGTGAGCTTCGCCTTGCCGCACAGTTCCTTTTGTACCCCATGCTGGATGACAGGACGGGCACAGCAGCAGAGACTGAATCCATGCCCTACACCGGCGAGTTTATCTGGACACGCCAAAGTAACGAGTTCTGCTGGCGAGCCTTTCTGGGCAGGTATGCGGTTGAGGGAGAAGTTCCCATCTATGCCGCACCTGGCCGGGCCGAAGTGCTGTCCGGATTGCCGTCAACTTTCATTGGCTTGGGAGCCTTAGATTTGTTTTTGAACGAGAGCCTGCAGTTTGCACATCGTCTTCTACGGGACGGCGTTCCCACGGAGCTGCACGTATATCCCGGAGCCTTTCACGCCTTCACGACTGCTGACGACAAATCCGCCATCTCGCTCCAAAGTCGTCGTGATCTGTGGGATGCTATCGCACGGTTCTATGCGTGAGCTCTGCACAGGATAGAGGGTCTGAACGGGAATCCCGCTGGTTGGTCATCACAAACGCGATTGTGGGCAGTTGAGACCTCCGTAACCGCCGGAAGGGTGCTCGGGCCGGTTTACCGATGCCTGTGCGAGTTCCGCTTATCGACTTCAGGAGACTAACGAATCTGACGTCCTGGGCCAGACCTGCGTCCAGACCATCTGAGCAGGCCAAGCTGATTCACAAGGCACTTGAACCGGCGATGAGGATGTCGACGAGTCGGCGGGCGCTGGGCTCCCAGCCCGGCATGGCCGCCGTGTGACAAACGCCGACCAAGGCACGTACCAAATCATTTGGGTTGATATCGGAGCGCAGATCGCCATTGTCGATGGCGCGCCGGACGGCAGCGACGAACGCTGTACGAATGAGCGGGCGGGAATTTTCCACGAGCTGCGTCGAGCCGCCAGCTACGGTCTCCATGGCCGGCACGATGAGCCGTTTGCGGGCCACGCAGTCGATGAAGAGAAACATCCAGGCGCGAAGAGCTTCAAGGGGCGGCATGGTGGCGGCGAAGCGCTGTTCCGCCGCAGCAAGCTTTTCGACTTCGTTGCGGTATACGGCTGCGATGAGATCGTCGCGGGTTGCGAAGTGACGGTATAGGGTGGCATTGCCGAGGCCAGAGCGGCGAGCAATGTCGTCGAGGCTCGCAGCCGCGCCGTCGCGGCTGAAAACTTCTTTGGCTACCTCGAGAAGGCGCTCGCGATTACGCTCCGCGTCAGCGCGGGGCTTGCGGGCAGGCGGGAGTGTCTTCTTGTTCGGCATAGCAAGGATGATCAAACACCGTGCAACCGGGGACCCTCCCCTGTTATCGTACCTATGCGGGGATCATCCTCGTTTTACGGCGTGCAGGCCCGGGTGTCAACTTCAACGCGAGCCCGTGAGAAGCCGTGCCTACAGGAGAAGCAGCGATGCGCGTATTTGTGACGGGAGCGACAGGATTTATCGGCACGGAACTGGTGAAGGAGTTGGTGGAGGCAGGCCATCAGGTACGCGGGCTCACGCGTAGTGACAGCGGCGCGGAACAGTTGGGGGCTATGGGCGCCGAAGTTCATCGCGGCAACCTTACCGATCTCGACAGCCTCCGCAACGGCGCAAAAGGTATGGATGCCGTAGTCAACCTCGCGTTCAACCATGACTTTTCGACGTACGCGCAGAACGCGCAGGACGAGATGAAGGCGATCGAGGCGCTGGGTTCGGCATTAGACCCGGGCAGTCTGCTGGTGGTCACGGCCGGGCTTCTGCGTGGCACGCCGGGACATCTGCGGACGGAGAACGATCCTCCGGAGGAGTCGGAGACAGTTCCGCGCAGGCCGGAACAAGCGGCGCAGGCCGTGGCAGCAAACGGGGTGCATGTGGCGATTGTGCGTCTGCCGCAGGTCCATGACACGCGCAAGCAGGGAATAGTGAGCATCCTGGCCCAGGTTGCGCGCGAGAAGGGTTTTTCCGCTTATGTAGGCGCTGGAGCAAACCGCTGGTCTGCGGCTCCACTCCTGGATGTGAAGCACCTGTACCGGCTGGCGGTTGAGAAGACGGGGCCGGGCCTCACGACCTACCATGCGGTACAGGAGGAGGGCGTGTCGCTTCGGGAGATTGCGGAGGCACTCGGGCAAGGGCTGAAGGTGCCGGCGGTCTCCATTACCGCTGAGGATGCCCTTAAGCAGTTCGGGCCCTTTTTGGGTCAAGTCATGGCATTGGACTTACCGGCTTCGAGCGCGTGGACGCGGGAGACGCTCGGTTGGGAACCGGTCGAGCCGGGATTGGTCGCGGATTTAACGAAGACAAGTTGAGGAGGTGTTTATGAATTACTTGGTCAATCGCAATGTTATCGACACCGGGGGCATCTCCGGGATCGGACTGGCAACCGCCAATCAGCTAGCAGCGGAGGGCGCGCGTGTCACGGTTGCCGGTCGGGATCGCGAGAAACTTACCGCGTCCGGAATAAGGCGGCGGAGCAAGCCTTAGAAGCGGTTGACGCCTTTGCGGCGGAGGCACTGCGGGCGTTTCGAACGGCATGCGCCCGTCGACGATTTGATCCTTAGTGTCAGCGGCGGAAAGAAGGTAGGTTGTTTCCGAGAGCTTGAAACACTCAGCATGACGTGGAGTCGCGGCCGGTTTTGTGTCCTTTCCGGAAGCCTTGTCCGTGAACAGTCTGTTTATCTCCACACCGTCGAGCTGCCGGGGGCCGTTCTGGTCGAGAGCACTCACACGTTTTGTACCCGACCAGCAGGCCCTTTCGCACTGCAGTGGGTCGCGAACCATTCTCAACTGACGATAGTGGCATTTAAGAGGGCTGATCTTGCCTCGCTCTCGATGCGCATAAGTTTTCCTCCTCGTAAGAGTTAGCTAGGCAGTACCTCAACAGGAATGGAAGGGGGCGCACGCACAAAGGATGCGCCCCCTCTGCTCGATCGAGTCCTCAGATCGCTGCAAGGCCACCATCGACGTAGAGTTCCACCCCGTTCACATAGCTGGAATCACTTGAAGCCAGGAACAGCGCCGTCATTGCAACCTCCTCGGGTCTGCCGATCGTTCCACGCGGAATCAATGTGGCGAAAAACTTCTTTGTGTCTTCGCCGAATTTATCAAGGCCTGGTGTATCGACAGGACCAGGGCTGATCACGTTCACGCGAATGCTTCTATCTTTCAGGTCATTCACCCAGGTGCGGGCAAATGAACGTACGGCTGCTTTGCTCGCGGCATAGACACCAAAGCCTGGAGCGCCCTTCACGCTGTTGACCGAACCAGTCAGAAGGATGGAGCCTCCCTCGTTAAACAGCTTCAGCGCTTTCTGCACGGTGAACAAAGTCCCGCGCACATTCAGGTCAAACATGTCATCGAAATTCTGTTCCGTCACTTGGTCGATGGATTCAACTCCGCCACGGCCGGCGCTTGCAAATAGTATGTCTATCGAGCCTTTTTCCCGCTTCACCGTCTCGAACAGGCGATCAAGGTCGTCCAGATTCGAAGCGTCACCCTGGACACCCGTGACATTACGTCCAATCTCCTTCACGGCTTTGTCGAGCACGTCCTGGCGGCGGCCCGTAATGAACACATACGCACCTTCCTCGACAAACAGCTTGGCAGTCGCAAGCGCCAGACCGCTTGTTCCCGCCGTGATTACCGCAACCTTGCCGTCCAACTTCCCCATTTGCTCTCCTCTGCAGCGTAGCGCGTGACATGCTTTCCGCTGATCTTTACGGAGAGATGCAAGGAACAAGCGTTACGATGCATTAGTTCGGGATATATGAACAATTAACGACGGCGCAACTGGACATCCAGCATGGCATCTACCATAGAAGTGAAGCTGAATGAAACCGCTCATCCATCCCGCTATCGAAGACGTCCCACTTGCGGCGATCCTTAATGCGCTGGCTGATCCCGTGCGAGTCGCTCTTTTTGCCGGAGTTATCGCCCAACAGGATCCGCGTAATTGCACCAAGTTGGGAAGCGTGCTTGACAGGCCCATTCCCAAATCAACGCTCTCGCAACACTTTCGGGTGATGCGCGAGGCCGGGCTGATTCGTGGGGAGCGTCATGGTGTCGAGATGCGCAACAGTTCACGCCATGAAGAAATCGAGGTTTATTATCCAGGATTGTTGACCTCGATTGTGGGCGCTCACGAAATCCAGATTGCGGCGGAAAAAAAGCGAGCTAGTCGGCGCGCTCGCAAGACAGCCAGTTCTTAACGGACAAAGCCTCTGTTGCTCGTTGTTTAGCAAACGAGATGTCGCATGATCACCAGTAACGGGCACTCGGCTCAGGGTGAGATCTGCTGCGCGTGCGCGAGCGGCGGATCGGTTGTAAGTGGTTTCTTCATAGTAGACGGTACGATTTACTGGGGATCGGGACACAGTCGGCGAGTGATCGGCGACTCTGGAAACAATAAGCTGTATGCGTTCTCGCTGCCGAAGGGGGTAGCTGAGGAAGGTCGGTAGAATGACTCTCACTCTTCACTGCTCACACGGCGCTCCTGGGCGCGCCCAAGTCGTCTGGGTTGAACAGCAGATCCAGTCTTCCCTGGTTCAGGTCTTCAAGGGTGTCGTCATTCAGCAGCGACAAATCGAACGAAAGCTCACCACCTGCAGCCAAGAGATACCTGGTCAATGGCAGCGCGATGATGTGAGAAGCATAGTCAGTCCCTGCCAATCTGAAATGCAGATCTCCTGTGAAGGCAAAAACTCACCCCCTGTCAGCAATCTATCGATGCGGGGAAGAATTGCTTCCAACTTCTGCACAAGGAGTTGACCCTTCGGTGTTAGTTCATAGCTTCCGGAGATGGCGGTGAGGTAGTTGGCACCGTCGCGGACCGCATCCGTGCGGAATTCTTACGCAGGGATGGTTTGCTTACCCATACCTGGGGCCTTGAGTACTGGTTCGGCCTGTTCAACCGGCTCGGCGTCTGGCATCTATCATCGACTCCAGTCACTGACAAGCCATAGAACGTACGCTCCAACCTATGGCAGCTCACACCTTAACGAAGTTCTAATCACCAGGGAGATCCCCATGCCGTTCGCTAACTACAAGTTTCCGCAGGGAACACTGAACACCAAACAGAAAGAATAGATCATTCACAAGACCACGGACATGTTCGCGGAGTACTTCGGCGAGGCTGTTCGCCCCTACACCATGGTTCTCGTTGATGAGGTCGTCGATGGCGGATGGGGCCGTGCTGACGAAACGCTCACCATCGAGAAGATGCAAGCTTAGAAGTGAACCGACGATCCTGTAAGGGCCGGGAGCGATCCTCCCGGCTCGTCACGGGTACGTGTCCAAGGAGACTGTATGTACAACTACCGCGTCACCATCGAATCAATAGGAGCAACGGAACACTCGGAGCATTCCAAAGGTCGTTCCGTACAGTTTCAGATCCAGAATCACGACGATCTTTTCACAATTGTGGAAACCATTCGTTCGAAAGCGATATGTGTGCGAAGCGCTTGAATAAACATGATCCGGGCCAGCGAATGCACGACGACACGTACGCTGGAGCTCGGCATTGGGGCGCACCTGTCAGGCGCGACGCCCTTACAACGCACAGCTTGAGCGGGACCTCTAATTGTTCTGATCATGGCGCGCACGCGCGAAAGGTAGCTACTGTGGAAAACAGTTCAGTGTCATCTCTCTCGTCTTTTGAACGAGGTCCGGTTCTTGAGACCACCAAGTTCTATATGGGCAATCTCTGTACTTTTCTGGTGCGAGGCAGTGAGACCGACGGCCGGTATGCCTTGGTGAAAGGCTCTGCCAAGGTCGGCAATGAGCCTCCTCCGCATTTCCATCAGTGGGAGAACGAGACGTGGTACGTGCTGGAAGGCGAACTGGAGTTCTTCATAGAGGGTAAGGAAAAGAGTGTCATGGTGCGTGCGGGTGAGTGTGTGTTTCTGCCCCGGGGCGTCGCTCATGCTGTTTACTACCGCTCCCCTACGATGCAGACCCTGCTAATCGCGCAGGCTGACAGCGAACATCCGGTTGGGATGGACACATACTTTGAGCAGATGTCCGAACCGGCCAAAAGCATGGAGTTGCCGAAAGATGCGATCACCTATGTTCTAGACGATCCGGAACACGCAATGAAGATCGGCGTCGCCAACGGAATCATCCTGCTCTCGCCCGAGGAGACGGCCCAAAGATTGCCGCACTACCCTGGATTTGGAGCCAATTTACAAGGTGATTCGCAGAAGTCGTAGCGGCACGGGAGCTTGGGTGAACCAGCCGATCTCATTCTGGCTGGTTCCCTATGTGCTCAATTGCAAGAGTATTGAATTATTTATTTGGCGTACAACACAGCAGAGAGAATGACAAACGCCGTTGTCGTCACTCGTCGCCTCTGCGACATAGCGGGACCGATCTCGCCACTTCATGAAAGTGGGAGTATTCGCCATGTGGGCTTGCTTCGACGATCAGGAGCTTCGGCATTTGCTTTCTGTCTTTCGGCTATTTTTGCTGAGAACGAAACCAGCTCTCTGTTGCGTTCGTGTTTCACGTACCGCTGTTTTTTCTGCCGCACATTGCAATTGTGCTGAGAGCGCGTTTACGAGCGCACCTCGCCCTGTTCGAACGGCAGGAGTGTCGCAGCCGTCTCGTGCCACAGGACGTAGGCGACGATGAGGACGATCAAGAAAGAGAACGGGAACAGCGTGTACACGCGGTCACCCGTGATGAGGTGCGCTGCCGTTGCACCCAGAAACTCAATGGAGAAGCCGGCGTAGGCCCATTCCTTCATTCGGGGCAGCTTGCCTGTGAGAATCGCAAGGCCGCCTGAGATTTTAATCCGGTGGGAGAACTTTGTAGATCAGTTGTAGCCGTGGTGAGGAAAAGTGGGAACGTGGAGCGTTTTCAAGCCGAAGGCGTTTTTCTTTCCTCAGTCCTGCTTGACCTGGGCACCCTGGATCACGCGATGCGCTTTAGGCCGTCCTAGGCCCATCGGGCAATGTTTCTTTGCGCAAAGGATTGAATACGTAATTACAGAATGGGCCTGCTGGTGCAAACTAAGGTCGAGGGCAGAACCAGCGATCTATACGAGTGAGAATATGAGTTCAGCAACAACGCAACCTGCGTACCTGTCCAATCCGTTCTATTCCGCGCTGACTACGGGGGATAAGCCTTTCGCTGTGGTGCACGGTCTCGCTCGCAGGTTTCAGCCAGACACCATTCCATTTGCCGCTGTCGTCCAGCCGAGCACCGAAGCCTATGAAGATCTGGTTTCGTTGCTCACATGGGGCGAAGAGATTTTTGTAACAGCAGGTGAAGGGGAAATGTTTCAGCCGACAAGCGGTTTGTCGGTGGTTTCGACATTGCGCGGCCTGCAAATGCGTTTTTGTGCCGCTCCCTTGCAGGATGAGAATGACTCCAGGGTAGTTCCTCTGACGAGCGAAGACACAAACGACATGCTTGATCTGAAAAGGCGTGCTTTCCCTGGATTCTTCGGCCCACGCGCACCGAAGCTTGGCAGCTTTTTCGGTGTTCGCGACCCTGAAAACGGTTGCCTCATCGCTATGGGCGGTGAAAGGCTCGCCCTTCCTGGCGATCGTGAAGTTTCTGCAGTATGCACCGATCCCCAGCACGTCGGCCAAGGCCATGCTGCACGGATCGTACGAGCTGTTGTCCGTCATCAGACCCGTCTCGGGAGCCGGTCCTTTCTCCATGTGACAGCAACCAACAAACGGGCGATTTCCCTCTATGAACGCCTAGGCTTCTGTATCACTGGGTCCATCGCCTTTATGAAGCTGAAGCGTGTCTGATGCAGGCGACTCCGCTTATTGCAGAGAAGTCTTGGCAAATGCCGTTGTGGGAAATGATCCGTTCCATTGCTGAAGAGAACGCGCTTCAACGTAAACCGATCGGCTAGAATCTTGAAAGATAGCGCTATAGGCTCATAGGGCGACTCGCATAGAGTTTGTGCTCACGAAGCGCAAGGTCAACTCGGGAAGTGTTTTTGCAAAGACGTAAGAGACCTTTGGTAGGAGTTCATCGCGAACGATAGCCAGAGACGAATCGAAAGAGAGAACATCATGTCCGTGAACCAGACAGCAGTCCTATCAGGTCTGAGTGAAGAGGAAGCACAATCGATCGAGAAGCTCTATCGAGCGATCAATGAGCGTGATTTCGATCTACTGGATGAGGCATGTTGTCCCGATTGGGAGGAAGTACCGATGGCACCCGGGCAAGAGCCGGGCATAAATGGATTGAAAAAGATCATGCCGCTCTACTTTGCAGCTTTTTCCGATCTCAGGATTGAAGTGGACGAGATTATTGGCGGGTCTGGGAAGGCTGGAGTGCGTGCACGTTGGCTTGGAACGCATCAGGGAGAGATCTTTGGCGTGGCCGGGTCGCAGCAGCCCATTGAACTACGCATGTATGAGTTTCATCATTTTCGAGAGGGACGAATCAGCCGCACCTGGCATCTTGAAGACTGGTTCAGCATGTTTCAGCACATGGGCAAGTGGCCGCCGGTCCAGGATTAAAACAATCGAGCTTTGCGTTTAAGCGCCCATAATGCAGCTGTGGGGAGTTAAGCGGCCGGCCCGGCGTCACGAGGCAGCTCCAGCCAGCCGGATCACTCCCACATGCGACTTGCAGAGACCTAATGCTCAACTCTATCGAAAGCTGAAGCTGCTCCCGCTGAGAAGTAATCGCCTGTCTCCAAATCCAGGAGGAGAGTAGAGCGACTAGGGTGCCAACCCAGCAGTTCGCGTGTGTAGGCGCTAGAGACAGGCGAATCGACAGCAAACGCCTTCGCAAAGAAGGGGTTTTGAAAGTGTTTCAACGCCTTCTCTACGGGAATCGAAACTACAGGCAAATTAAGCATGCGTCCAACTAAATGGGCGATCGCCTCAAACGTAATGGCACTCTCGCCCGCACCATGCAGGCGGCTGCCTGCCGGAGCTTTCTCGACAGCAAGGCGGTAGAGCACTGCCGCGTCCTGGCGATGGACAGCAGGCCAGCGGTTGGCACCATCTGCAATGTAGCCAGACACGCCAGTACGCCGTGCGGCGGAGATGAGGAACGGGATAAAGCCATAATCACCCTGTCCATGGACCGTAGGAGCCAGACGCAAAACAATGGCGCGGACACCTTGAGCGGCGAGCCCAAGGCATGCCTGCTCACCCGGTATCCGCAGAGTTCCAAGCGACTGCGGATCGGGTTCATCCTGCTCTGTAGCGACCTTTCCAGCTGGCATGACCAGAGTTCCCGATGTCATCACCAAGGGTTTCCCCGATCCGACGAGTGCCTGCCCCATAGCGTCGATTGCTGCACAATCGCGCTTGGTCATACTCGCAGGATCGGCAAAGTCGCCCCCGAACGCCATGTGAATGACACCGTCGGCCTTCCGCGCACCTTTGGCCAGCACTTCGAGGTCGTCGAGAGAACCGCGCAGCGTCTCCGCCCCGAGTTCACGGAGACGAGTCGAAGATTTAACGGAACGGGCTAAGCCGGTCACAACATGTCCGTGGGCGATCAGTTCTGAAACGATGGCAGGGCCAGTCTGTCCAGAACCACCCGTAACGAAGATGTGCATGTGCAGCCCTCCAACTACAGGCTACGGAGCGTGCGTTGTACGATCAATGCGAGGGAGTTCAAACTATCGTCGCGAGCGTACAGAAATCATGGATCCACTCTCTGACATTCTCGCTCTCGTGCAGCCGCAAACCTACGCCACTGGCGGGTTGAGCGCTGGAGTTGACTGGGGTGTTCAGTTTCCGGCGCACGGCATGATCAAATGCTACAGCGTCGTTCGTGGCGAATGCTGGCTTGCTGTTCATAGTGTTGCCGAGCCGATGCGACTGAAGGCAGGAAGCTGCTTCCTGCTGCCCAAAGGCTGGCCGTTTAGCCTCTCCAGCGGACCGTCGCAACAGCTCACGTCCTGGGCGACACTTTCAGACCAGAAACGATATAACGGCATCCTGCCGGTAACTCCCGGTAATGACTTCCTCATCCTAGGGAGCCACTTTCGACTGCAGGGCGATACAGGGTTTTTGCTGGATGCCTTGCCTCCTGTGGTTCTCCTCGAGAGCGCAACTCAACGCGACTCGCTGCAGTGGGCGGTGGAACGCTTGCTCCGAGAGATGAGTGATCCACAACCGGGAGGCACTCTGATCGCACAACAGATAGCCTGCATGATGCTCGTGGAAGCCCTGCGACTGCATGTGGCAGGCGACAACAACAACCCAGGGTGGCTCGCTGCGCTTGCCGATGTCCGCCTGCGTCCGGCCCTGGTCTGCATGCACCGGGAGCCAGCACGAGCATGGACTCTGGCAGAATTAGCCCACGCAACAGGGATGTCGCGAACAGCTTTCGCTCAACGTTTCAGGGAGAAGGTTGGCAAGACACCCATCGAATATCTCACGCACTGGCGCATGATTGTGGCGGCGAAGCTCTTGAAGGACGAGAAAAAGCCAGTTTCTATGGTTGCGGCCGCAGTCGGTTACCATTCGGAGAGTGCCTTCAGCGCAGCTTTCAAGCAGAAGCGCGGCAGCTCGCCCCGGACCTTCATTCGGGCGGAGCTTTCAGATTAGTACCCCTAAATGCGGTTCTCGTCACTTGAGACCCACGAGGCTGCCCCGACCAGCTAGTTGAGCCGGGGCAACTCCACACCTTGCGACTTCTGAGGATTGCTCCTGGGGCAGGAGGTGAATGCATGACAATGTCGTTATGGAAACCTGGCCGAATCGTCGCTTACTGGACCTGCTGAAACTCGACATTCCGATTATTCAGGCGCTTATGGCCGGATCGGATTCTGTTCCGCTGGCACAAAGTGTATCGGCGCGTCATGCACCAGCGCGTGTACTGGTCAACCATCGTCAGCACGCGCCGCTGTCAGATTGAGAAACCCTCTCACCTACGCGGAAAGGCGCCATCCATGATGCGTCTTTGTTCATCCAAATCATCGACCGCAGCTTGACGGTTACGGTCAAGAGAACACGCTGATCTGAGAGGAAAAGAAGGTTTCAATGGCATCGAATCGCGGTGTAGTGTACCTGGGTCCTAACCACGTGGAAGTTCAATCGATCGACTACCCGAAGCTTGAAAATCCGGCAGGAAAGAAGATCAACCATGGCGTCATCTTGAAAGTTGTTTCGACGAACATCTGCGGGTCTGACCAGCATATGGTGCGTGGACGTACAACGGCACCGGCAGGAATGGTGCTGGGACACGAGATCACGGGCGAAGTCATCGAACTTGGTTCAGATGTGGAATAAGTCCGGAAGGGCGATCTGGTGACGGTGCCCTTCAATGTGGCCTGCGGGCGATGCCAAACATGCCGCGCGCAGGAGTCAGGCGTGTGCCTGAACGTGAATCCGGGCCGTGCAGGCGGAGCCTACGGATATGTTGATATGGGCGGCTGGGTTGGTGGTCAGGCGGAGTACGTGATGGTTCCCTACGCCGACTTCAACCTGATTCCGTTCCCGGACAAGGCGCAGGCGATGGAAAAGATCCGCGACTTGACCATGCTTACCGACATCTTGCCGACCGGCTTCCATGGAGCGGTCAACGCAGGCGTGGGTGTGGGCTCGGTGGTGTACGTAGCGGGTGCAGGCCCGGTGGGGATGGCTGCAGCGGCTTCTGCGTACATTCTCGGAGCGGCCGTCGTGATGGTGGGTGACATGAATGCGGAGAGACTGGCCCATGCCAAGAGCGTGGGCTATGAGCCCATTGACCTGACCAAGGATGCTTCGCTTGAGGACCAGATTGCGCAGATCGTGGGTAAGCCTGAGGTGGATGCGGCAATTGACGCCGTTGGTTTTGAGGCCAAGTCGCATGGAACGAGCGGTACGGAAGCGCCGGCGACGGTGCTGAACTCGCTGATGACCATCACACGGGCTGCAGGCTCGATCGGGATTCCGGGCCTTTATGTAACCGAGGACCCTGGTGCTGCAGACAAGGCAGCGCAAACGGGTAATCTAAGTCTGCGGTTTGGACTGGGATGGGCGAAGTCGCACCGGTTCTATACCGGGCAGACGCCGGTGCTGAAGTACAACCGGCAGTTGATGCAAGCTATTCTGCACGACCGTTTACCAATTGCGAAGATTGTCAATGCAACGGTAATCAGCTTGGACGAGGCACCGCAAGGGTACAAGGACTTCGACAAGGGAGCAGCCAAGAAGTTTGTACTGGACCCACATGGGCTGCTTGGATAGTCCAATCGGACGGGTGTGCGAACAAAGCTTGCCCGTCCCTTTCCTTACGGTTCTGAGAGGACCCATTGGAAGTCTCGGCAGAACGGACAATAGAGCACGTTGGCAATTTCGTGGCTCCGCGGAAGCGGTCACTATCTGGCTTCCTTTTAGAGAGCAACCTCTTGATAATTGCTAGCAAGAAAGCAACGAGAGCCTTCGCCGCGTACGCATTGGGCATCACAGCAGAGGAGAAATGCCGAAAGGAGAACAACTGGTGATGGCTAAACAGGGCTTACTACGCGGTCCCAAGTTCAACATGCGCCACACAACAATTATTGAGTCCGCCTTGCCCTTCGTGCAGATGCTCAAAGCATCGCCAGCTGTGAAAAAGATTTCATTGGGCGTGATCAAGCCGGTGAGCGGTGGTCCTTCTCGTAATGTCAGATCGCATCAACTCAAAGCCCTCGTTTTACCAACTGCAGTACGGTTTAGCTTTCGAGGCGGGAGGTCCGTACAGCAATTCCATGTCTTTGGGCCAGACCTCGGCGTGATCGCCAGCTTGGGAACAGACTGGTCCTGATCGCCGGAGCGCGGAGATCTGAATCAGGGCAGGAGAAGCGCCATGTAGGGCCTGGCCGGGCGAGGAGACGACTAAAAACGTCATTACCACGACCAGTCATCTGACGCTGCAGGGTCTAGACCTTTCACCCGACTACATAGCAGAATGCCGAAAGGACTCTGTCTGTACGCGTTCCTGTACGCTTTGAAGCGTCCTGTTAGCGTATACCCGCCCGCGACAACAGCGTTTACCGGTATCGCTGGTTTAGAGGCGTGGTCTTACAACGCTCAATGGGTAGCCTTCTAATCGCATCCTTGCTTCATCAGCATCAAGGGGGAACAATTCCAATCCGTACGTACCACCGCTACCTCCTACGTTCGTCAACCGGATACCAAAGAAGTAGGTCTTGCCAGATTCTGCATGCAATGCCCGTAAAGCTATGACTTGCAGCAGCTTCTTCTCCCGCGATTCCCAAGCGATGCAGAAATGGTGATCACCAGGAGTAACACTTGCGGCGAGGAACGAGTTGCCCCAGGTTGCACCAGTCCATCTCCCGTCTACACCCACCTTCACGAGGGCTCTACAAGTTCCTATGCAGGATTCAGCAAGTGTGCCATCCTGCTGGATCAGGTAAACGAGTGCCTTGTCCTGTGAAACTTTCGGCAGGACCGGATGTTCCTGCAATCCGTCCTTCGTGTCGAACTTGACTTCAGCTGGTCCACAGGCTTGCTGCGCTGCTGCTGTCTTCCTCAGATCCTGGCCGAAACAGTTCACGGCACAGAGAAGGAGCGGAAGGGTGGCAAAGAATGCTTTCATCGAGAAGCCTCGTCATTCAAGAGCGCTTCCATCGTAACCCAAGCAGACCGGTGGAGGACCTGGGACAACGTTGATCCTTACAAGTCGCACAGTGTTGACCAACTCTGCCCTGACCTTCCCATCGTGATGTCTGAGCCGGCCAACTTCCGCCAGCCACGTTTATCGAAGCTTATTCTGCACACCAGCTTGCTTTGGCGAAGCGTTCTCATTTAAGGCGCGAGTCGGGAAATGTTCTATCGTTCTCGACTGCGCTTCTGCAAGCCGTCGACCAACAGCTCCAGTCCAAATTCAAAAGCGATACTTCCATCGGCAGCGACCCCGTCCACAACACGGGAAGATGGTAGGCCGGTTGTATAGCAGTAGGCACACCAATCTCCACCGCAGGAATCATCCATATGCTGGCGCGCCTGCTCTTCCGCTTCGGCAGCGGCGTCCTGCGCCTCGTGCTACTCAGTTCGATCGCCGGAGACGTACCGACCCAGAACGTGGTGGGGTGATCGGCGTGACGCAGGTGCTCCAGTCCTTCACCCAGATCGTCGCACCGCTGGCGAGCACAGCCCTGCTGTCGAAGGCCACGCTCCCTCTGTGGAGACTGCTTCCCGCACTGATGAATGGATGTGGGTTGTACCTGATGTTCAAGGGCAAATCGGAGGCCGTGGCGGCCGGGCCTGCACGGGGAAGGCCTGAGGCAACAACGTAACCGTTCGGCGTACTTGCAGTAGCTGAAGATTTGCTGAAAGACACAGCAGGCCACCTCGCTATAAAGCTCGCTCCTTCAGCAAACCTTCAGATAGTGCGCATACCGTCAGGCATGTTATGACGAAAACTGTTAACCGCGAACACGTTCTGCGTGGATACTGCTGGTCAATGGTAAAACGAGGTGGGTGGCTCCTCTCATGCTGCTTTCTCTTTAGCTTCATCTGTTCCCAGGCGATAAGTGCAGGATCGAAACTGCGAGTCTCAAGCGTGGGCAGCACTCCCACGGTGACTCTGGTCGCAGCTCCGCAACTATTACAGTTCGGCGGAGCACAGATTCCCGGTATGACCTACAACGGCAACTATGCAGGGCCGCTGCTCAGGACGGTACCCGGGGGAACACTGCGGGTCCGGCTGGTCAATCATCTGACGGAGGACACAAACCTCCACTTTCACGGTATCCTCGCCTCGCCGCTCGGA
>CAXSCE010000021.1:0-69941 GCA_964236545.1 uncultured Bryocella sp. | reverse complement strand
CAAAATGATGAAAATGATGGGCTCCGGCGGAGGCATGCAAAAAATGCAACAACGCCTCATGAGCCAAATGGGCGGCATGCAAAAATTCGGGCGCGGTTAGTTAGATCGTTCTCGCGCAAATAACTAAAAGTACGCATAATGGATTAGTGTCGACGCTCACCCCATCCCGTATCACCGAACAAGGGCGCCGGCTCTACGCAGAGCGCTTTCGTCAGCTACTGGAAATAGAGCATACCGGCGAATACGTGGCCATTGATGTGAACACCGAAACGCCCTACCTGGGATCAAGTCCATTCGAAGCGCTCAAAGCCGCAGAACATGCGCACCCGGACGGCTTCTTCTATCTCGTGCGTATCGGAAACGGAACCAATGGCGCCAGAATCTATGGAAGGCCCGCAGGACGTGTTCAGTTCGTTCGTTAACGGCACACCCTACATCCAGATTGAGGTCTCCGGCTGGAATACAGCAGCCCCGGTGACTCTCACCGCAGTGATCGACACGGGCTTTTCAGGCTTCCTGCAGATGCCGCTCCTGAGTGCGTTTCCCGTCGGCCTCGTCCTTCATACCATGATGGACATTACGCTAGCTGACGGCTCGGTTCAAAATAAGCTCGTATGCCACGGCAACATACACTACTCCGGCCAAATCCATAGCGGCCTGGTGCTCATAGAGGAGCAGGATGCCGACATCCTCGTCGGCATAGAGTTCCTGCAAACCTTCCAACTCCGCCTTATTCTGGACGCCTCGAAGCAGACGGTCGAGCTCACCCACCCTTGACTGCGAAGCAAATGCTCTTATGCTTCAATGAAGCAAGAGGAGCGCCGGAACTCACTGGTCATCACCAATTGCGAACGCATAGCCACCTGGCTCCGGCACCACCGTCCAGGAGGTAAACAACCTCCTAAAACAACACGCCTAGATGAGCAAAATGATGAAAATGATGGGCTCCGGCGGAGGCATGCAAAAAATGCAACAACGCCTCATGAGCCAAATGGGCGGTATGCAAAGATTCAGACGGTAGGAGTAGCTTATGGTTCTCGACAAAGATTTAGCTAAGGCCGTAGCAAGAATTCCGCAGCGATCGGAGAAACAAACAGACACCCAGAAGCTTGTAGAGGCTTTCGTAGATCCAGGGATCATTCCGCAACTTGAAAACACTAACAATCAAATAATCTTTGGGCGTCGTGGCACTGGCAAGACACACATTTTGCGAGTTTTGGAGTCTGAGTTAGCCAAGAACAAACGAACCTGCGTATGTTACGTTGACGCACGAACATTCGGTAGCTCTAGCCAGTTCGCTGATCCTAACCTGTCGATAGTCTTACGCTGTACAGCATTATTTCGTGATCTGTTAATGGAGATCTACAACTCTCTTCTCGCATTCGTAGTTAACGAGGGTGGTGATTTCGCTGATGCTGCCTTGGAGGCCCTCAGTAATTTTGGCGAGGTCGCTACAGAACCTGCGGAGGTCAAGCGCCTTGACAGCGTTACTGAGCGAAATAAAACCAACTCGGAATCTACTCTAAATGCTGGTGCAACGATCGCGAGTTCAGCATCTCTCCAGTTGGGCGGTTCGGCGAAAGACATTGCAGAAGCGGAAATCGCCCGCACCTACAAATTCGAGTACTCGGATAAGATAATTTTTCCATTTGTAAGCGGTTCTCTTCGCGAGATACTCGGCTACTATGAAGCAAATTTGTACTTGCTGATTGACGAGTGGTCATCCTTGCCTTTGGATGTTCAGCCGTATTGAGCCGAATTCATAAAACGCTCATTCGTGCCATTGCCAAATGTTGCTCTGAAGATTGCGGCGCTTGAGCATCGCTCTGATTTCGGGATCAACACGAAAAACGGCAGCCTCGGTTTTGAAATTGGCGCGGATATCTCAGCCAGCTTGGATATCGACGATTATTACGTTTTCGACCGGAATCCCGAAGGAATAACAGATGCTTTCTCGGACATACTCGTTCGTCATTTAGCCAGTGACCTCGGAGCAGAACGTTTAGTCGAATTAGGCATAAGCGACGGGAAAAGATTGGCCAGTCGACTGTTTACTGAGAGAAAAGTTTTTCAAGAGCTTGTACGGGCAGCAGAGGGTGTTGCTCGTGATCTAATCAACATCTTCAGCAAAGCTTACTTTATAGCTCAACGTAAGCACAGGGACAAGGTGGACCGTGAAGCCGTGTTAGAAGCGGCCCGTCAATGGTTCGAGCAGGACAAGGAAAGAAACCTGACCGACGAATTGCGCTCAGTGCTAAGAAGAATCACAGACGAAGTAATTGGAACGCGGAAGGCTAGATCATTTTTGCTCCCTCGTGAACTGCGGTCAAATCCCCTCATCCAGCAGCTCTTCGATTTGAGGGTTCTACATCTTGTGGCTCGTGGCTATGCAGACAAAGATACTCCAGGTGTGCGGTACGACATCTATGCTCTCGATTACGGGACTTACGTCGATCTGATGAATACCAGCAAAAAACCGGATCTTGGTTTCGACTTGGCGAATGGAGATTCCAGTGAGTACGTTGTGCCATTCGACGATAAGCGGAGTATTAGACGAATCATCCTTACCCAGAACATCCTCGAGACCCCTGTCACGCCAGAACGAGCGCCTGAACGAACTTAAGTATTGGGGGCGGGTGGCCACATCTCACCTCACTAACACATTGGGTGCCCCAGGTCTCGCTTCTGAGGCCAGGGCTTCCGCGATATCACGATCTCTCCGCGCAGCCGTCCAACTCGACTAACCCCCGGCGTATCCGTCGACCGGTGCCGCACACTCGACCACGCCCAGTCTCCGGGAAGCCAAACGACCCCACGACTGACCGGGTTCGCATGCATGTACTGGGCAGCTACGCTGCACCCATGGGTATCGACGCCGTAGACATCGTCCTCCGCTGCGAAGAAACCTTCGATCTCCGTCTAGAAGACAAGGACTTAGGCCAGATCGTCACCGTAGGCCATCTCTTCGAGCACCTCTGCACCAAACTCCACCTGCCCAACAGCACCGCCGCCCCCGAACACCCCGGCACCAGCTACCTGCGCGACCGACTTTCCATCAAGCCCGGCCCCAAACACTGGACCCGCGAAGACGTCTGGACCACTTTCGTAGCCCTCCTCGTCGATCAACAGGGCCTGAAACTCGAGCGCATTCGCTACCCCGCCCGCCTCAGCGAAGACCTCGGCATCGACTGACCCGGCACGTCGACCGCCCCACCTGTAGGTTGAGTTACCTTCCCATATCCTCGTATACTCGCCACAGACGCCATGCTCACAGAAGAGCAAATCACGAGCCTGTGGGAACGGCAACTCGCCGCGCAAGTGCGCGCGCTCTACTTTGCCGAGTTCGCCAGTCTGTACACTCGCCAGAAGCAATGGATCAGCGGAGCCTCGTTCTTCCTCGCCAGCGGCGCTGCCGCCACGCTGATAGCCAAAGCCCCCACGTGGGTGGCCATTGTTCTGGCCTGTTTCACGGCGATGCTCAGTGCTTATTCCATTGCTCGCGGCCTTGACGGTGCCACCCGGACCATGTTCAAACTCCAGTTCGGCTGGAGTGAACTGGCGACGGCCTATGAGGCGCTCTGGAACACCACCTACGCAGAAGACGCCGCGTCCCGCTACGCCGCACTGATCGCAAAAGAGAACGAACTGTCCAGTCAGGCGTCAATAGAAGCGCCCAATGATCCAAAACGGATCTACTACTGGCAGGAGCAGGTCTTCCGGCAACATCATCTGATCCCAGCATGACGCCCCCGGGAGAGAGTACCCGCGCGGGTTAGCCTCCTATGCACCGGCCCACACCGCCGCCCCCGAAACCACCTCCACCACCTCCTTCCCCCAGAAGGTGACTTGAGGTGGACCGATGCCTGGACCGATCCGACACACGGCGGGTAGCCCACATCTTACCCCTTCAACACCGTGGGTGCCCCAGGTCTCGTTTCTAAGACCTGGGCCTCCGCCGCGGCAACGTGGGTGCCCCAGGTCTCGTTTCTAAGACCTGGGCCTCCGCCGCGGCACAATCCCTCCGCGAAGCCGTCCAGTTCGACTCCACCTCCACCACCCCCGGCGCACCCGTTAACCAGTGCCGCACACTCGACCACGCCCAGTTCTCCGCAAAGCCAACCAACCCACGAGTCACCGGGTTCTCGTGCAGGTAGTTCAGCTTCTCCACCCGCTTCGCCGCTGTGAACACATTGAAGTCGTAGTACCGGGCCTGCCAAAACGGCCGCTTCTCCTGCTTTACCGCCACGGATAGCTTCAGCGCCTGCAGCGCCTTGGCTAAAAGCACCTCCCGAGGTTCACTCACCAACAAATGCACATGCTCCGGCATGACCACATACCCAATGGCAAAGAAGTCGTACCGCACCCGCATCGTCTCCAACGCACGTTAAAGGCATCACGAGCCTCCGCCATCTCGAGGTACGGGCGTCTATGAAAACAGCTGAAGGTAACGAAGTGCAGGTCGCCCGTCTGCTGATACCGCACCAATCCCTGCGTCATGCAGACATCCTATAAACCCACGTCTCAGAAGCGAGACGTGGGGCACCCAACTTCAGGGGAAGCCAGGTGCTCCCTTTGGGGAACACCTCATCGCGCATGGGTCGGATCAGCCGACACGCTACCCTGAACCCATGGGCCTCGACGCCTACATCCACCGGGAACAAAGAAGAGTACAAATCGCTCTATAAATCAACACGACCTGATGAATGCCAACCTAGGCAGAGACTGACGGCTTGCACAACATTTCGCCACGCTGGCTACACTACAGGCAGTAAACACCAGAGACTTGCCACTTCGGAGAGCAAAACATCAGCAGTCGGGGGTACTCGCACCAAAGTCCACCACTAAACTGCCCAGAATTAATACTTTAATTCAAGAAGTATGGGGGTCGGTCACGACCTTCACGGCTGCCCCGTGATGCACAACCCTTCGTGCCAGCCGACAAGCTAACCCCATGAACCCACAAGCCTCGACGCCGTAGAATCGTCCTCCGCCGCAAAGAATCTTCGATCTCGGCATTCAAGAGATGCGGCTGCACCGAATCCAGGATTTAGCCTCATAGGCTTATTCTTCTCGATCCCTGATATCGAATTGGACTTGGATGTAGAGCTTCACCGGCACCGGTTGGCCGTACTTTGTCGCGGGTTTGAACCTATATTGCCGCACGGCCTGGAGAGCGAGATCATCCAGCTCATTCCCTAGTCCTTTTTCGATGCTTAGGTTCTGCGGCATACCGGTGGTGTCTACCGTCGTCTCGACCCTCACAATACCGGTCAGGTGCTGCTTTCGAGCCGACTTTGTATATTTCAGCTGGACGGAATGGATTAGTACAGGAGGCTTCATCCCGGGCTCAGGCAGATGCGGCGGTCGGGCCGGCGTGTCTGAATCGTCATCCGGTAGATCGGCACCGTCTTCCGCGGGATTGGACGCGGGAGTGGGCACTGCGGCGGGGTGAGCTGTTTGTCCTGCCATCCGGACAGGAACCAGACTTACGCCGAGCATAGTCAACAGCAGAATATATTTGCGCAACATACGTTCCACTTCAATCTATGCGCGTCAACGAATCGCAGCAAGCAAAATCGATCGCCATGTCATGCATGGACCAAACGATTGGGAGATGAGCCGACATGTCACCTTGGACACATCGGCCGCAATGCCTTCTGCAATTCTCATTCCCTAAGCGTTACAGGAAGTATCCTAGCGACTAAGCTCCCAATATCAACCCTAGGTTGAATCTCTAGAGCATGCTACCTCACCGCACGTTCGCTACCTGCCAAGGTTACTTGGCACCTTGTACAGGTAACTTCGCCACGATCTTCTTAATGGCCTTACCCAGCGTCTTGCTGTTCTTGTCTGCATTGTTGGAGAGGGTGTCGCTGGCCATGCCGCGGAACAGCAGTTGGTGATTTGTGTCGTAGGCGTCGACCACCAGGCTGCCTACTGGGACATTGATGACGCTGGTGTTTGTGACTCCCTCGTCGCCGAAACCTCCGCCAAAACCCCCAAAGCCACGACCGCGCCAACCGTACCCTCCACCACCCAGACCCTCATAGAAGCTGTTGTACTCCTTCTGATTCGTGCGGGAGTCAACGGCTGTGATGCCGAGATCACCGCCCTGGGGCACCATCTGAAGACCACGGGCCGTCAAATCCTGTGTCAAGTCATCCCTCACCCGCTGTCCCACCAACGGATCTGACGCCTGCAATTTGTAAATGGAGAAGGTGTGGAGTTTGCTGAAATCCGCGTGGTAGTCATAGTCAGTACTTACCTGTTGCGCCATCAGCGGAAACGTACTGAGGGCAAAACCGAAAGCAATGCCGTACCTAATCCTGCTGCGGGTGCCTTTGAAGTTATGAAGTAAGCTCATCGGATAATCCTTTCATCTGTGGTCGAAAACAAATGGGCCTCACGACTGAGGCCCATTTAGTCGTTCACACAGATTAGGATGCCGAGAATGACTCCAGCCGCACGGCGAATCCATCAAGCACTTTCGCACCACACCTTGCCTGGATCCAGTAACGTCACCTGAATCTGCGAAGCATGTGCACTTTCTGCTTGGCCATTTCGGCGATAGCCTACAGATTTAAAGATCCGCCGGCAATAGAAGGAATGAGCATTACTTCATCGCCATCGGCAAAGAGGTGCGTTTCGCCGCCAAGAAAGCGAATATCTTCATCGTTGATGTAGACATTGATGAAGCGGCGCAGCTTGCCTTTGTCATCTTTTACATTCTGCGCCAGGGCTGGATACCTGGCATCGATCTCCGAAAGCAGTGCAGATAGATCTTTCGCTTCGGACGCGAAGCTTTTTTGCCCTTCCGTGTGCCGCGCCAAGGCTGTCGGCAAAACTACCTTTACACTCACCGCCCACCTCCTGCTAGCACGAGTTCTTCGGTGTCCACCGGTTGTCCGACGAGCGAGCCATCGACGGCGCGAATGTACTCGTCGAAAGCGGCAAGCTTGGGCTTAACAGGCTGTGCAGTGTCGAAGCGGCCCTGCAGCACATCCAGGGTTTTCAGGCCGTTGCCGGTGATGCAGGCGACGGTAAGTTCATTCGGGCCGATGCGGCCATCGGCGTAGAGCCGCGCGGTCACCGCAGTGGTAACGCCGCCGGCGGTTTCGGTGAAGATTCCTTCCGTTTCCGCCAGCTCCAGAATGCCGGAGACGACTTCGACATCGGAAACATCTTCGGCATATCCATTGCATTCCGCGATCATCTTGGCAGCCGCCGGACCGTCGGCGGGGTTGCCGATAGCAAGCGAACGGGCGATGGTGTGGGGCCGCTGCGGCTCAATGTAGTCCCAGCCCTGCTTGACCGCATGCGCGATGGGCGAGCAGCCTGTGGCCTGCGCGCCGAAGAAGCGCACGGGCTTGTCATCGACCAGGCCAAGCTGTACGAGCTCCTTGAAGGCCTTGCGAATTTTACGGATGAGCGAGCCGCCGGCCATGGGCACAACGACGTTATCGGGCAGACGCCAACCGAGTTGCTCGGCAATTTCATAACCTACGGTCTTTGACCCCTCCGCATAGTAGGGCCGCAGGTTCACATTGACGAAGCCCCAGTTGTACTCGTCAGCGATAAGAGTGCAGAGTCGGTTGACGTGATCGTAGTTGCCTTCGATACGAACGAGGCGCGCGCCATAGACCTGGGTATTGAGAATTTTGGCCTGTTCGAGATCAGCAGGGATCAGAATGCAAGCTTTCATACCGAGGCGGGCAGCCTGCGCCGCCACGGAGTTTGCAAGATTGCCAGTCGAGGAGCAACCGACGACGTCGAAGCCAAAGGCCTGCGCATTGGCGAGCGCCACGGAGACGACCCGGTCCTTGAAGCTCAGCGTGGGAAAGCAAACCGCATCATTTTTGACGTAAAGTTGGCTGGCACCAAGACGCTTGCCCAGAGATTTCGCGCGCACCAGAGGTGTAAAGCCAACCGGCAAATCGGGCTCAAAGCCGTTCGGTATGGGAAGCATTTCGCTGTAACGCCAGATGTTGGCTGGGCCGGCTGCTATGCTCTGCCGGGAAACGCGCTCTCGCATCCGGTTCAGATCGTACTGCACCTCAAGGGGTGCCAGGCATTCGTCGCAGGCAGACTGAGGGCGATTGCCAAAACTTTTGCCACACTCATTACAGCGTAGCTCGTAGGCGCTACAGTAATACTCCATGGATCACTCCGGTGAGTGAGGGGTGCTGCTGGCTGTGGCCGCTCTTGCCGGAGTTCAGGGTACGGAGATCTGTGGAGGCAGGACGATCTTGGGTACAGCTCTGCTCCACCGAATCCCATGTGTCCTGTTGCCAGGCGAGAGTTGACACCGGTACTGTATTCTGTCCGGTTGTCGTGGCGTCACAGGGCTCGTCCCTCAACCACTCTGCATGAAATTCGACCCGCTCATCACGGGTGGAATGGTTTACTTTTACCATGCAGATAGACGCGTTGCAAGTCACTACGCGTTGCTTTTCTTCGCGTTTCCGGTTGCGTCGGTCTGCTTTGAGTGGCTTCCTGTGGCGTGCTGCCGTGCCTCGCTGGCTACGTCCGTGTTGGGTACAAACTGCTTGCCCTCGTGCGAACCCTGCACCTTTTCAGCATCGGTGGCTTTCCGCTCAGCGGGTGAGAGCTCCTTCCAGGCTTCGTCCGGCAGATACCGATGCGTTTCTTCGCCACCTTGGCCGTCGTCGCGGATAGCGGGTTTGCCGTCGGCGGTGTGCCAATGCTCGTCGCCCCATTGCTGCAGGTGCTGCTGGGCTTCGTTGCGAGGATGCTTGTAGCCTCCACCTTCAGCGACGTATTCGTGCGCCACCAGCTGCGCTTTCCGGGCGCTCCATTGGCCGGGCTTGCCCCCCTTGTCGCCGGCCATTATTTCTTCCTTGATGTGCTCGCGGAGTTCAGGCTTCGTGTAGTTGTCGTCGTTGTTGCCGTGCGCGACTTGCTTTTTCGGCGCAGAGGCCGCCGTCTTTTTTGCAGCTGTTTTCTTCGCTGCTGCTTTCTTTGCTGCGGTCTTCTTCGCTGGCGCTTTCTCCGTAACCGTTTTCTCGGTCACGGATTTCTTTGCTGCAGCTTTCTTCGTAGCCATCGTGAACCTCGTAATGTCAGCTTGTGATGCGCTGTGTCAGAACGTGGCTCGGCGCGAGCTTTGATCGGGTTGTTACGTTGCTTGTTTCGCGATGACACCGCGCAAAGCGATGGCCGCGAAGGCTGGGCGCTTCGTGGAGTGGTGAAGGCGCTGTGGAAATACAGAGTCTCTAAGCTCCGTCATACGACCTCTGGTCGAGATGACCTTATGGGGTTGCACTCATGAGTGCTACTTGGCTAAGGCTTCACGATTTAACTTAAGCCTCAGGATCGTAGCTCAGGTTGGGCCCGAGCCAGCGCTCTACCTCGGCGAGGTGCATGCCTTTGCGGCGCTGGTAGTCGGCAACCTGATCGCGATCGATCTTACCCAGCGAGAAAAAGCGCGACTCCGGATGCGCGAAGTAGATGCCGCTAACGCTGGAGCCTGGCCAGATAGCGAAGCTCTCAGTGATTTCCATGCCCGTGTTGGCCTGCACGTCGAGCAGCCGCCAGATCGTACCCTTTTCCGTGTGATCAGGGCAGGCCGGATAGCCGGGCGCGGGGCGGATGCCGCGATACTTTTCTGCGATAAGTTCGACGGGGGTAAAGGCCTCCGCGCAGCCATAGCCCCACTCGTCGCGGACCAGCTTGTGCAGGCACTCGGCAAAGGCTTCAGCCAGCCGGTCGGCGAGCGCCTCAGCCATGATGGCGCTGTAGTCATCGTGTTGCGCTTTGAAGTGATTGCCGAGTTCCTTGAGACCAAGGCCTGTGGTCACGGCGAAAGCGCCGATGTGATCGGGCAGGCCAGTCTCTTTCGGCGCAATGAAGTCGGCCAGCGAGCGGCAGGGTTCGGCGCCTTCGCGGTTGGCCTGCTGCCGAAGGAAGTGGAACTTCTCGCTGCTTTGTGTGCGGGTTCCGTCCGTGTAGAGCTCCACATCATCGCCGACGGCGTTGGCCGGGAACAGGCCGTAGACACCGCGCGCGGTGAGCAGGTTCTCGGAAACAATGCGGTTGAGCATGACCTTGGCATCGGAAAAGACCGAGCGGGCCTGTTCGCCCTGGCGTTCATCCTCAAGGATGCGCGGGTAGATGCCTTTGAGGCCCCAGGCATGGAAAAGCGGCGACCAGTCAATGAACTCGCAAAGGGTGGCGAGTGGGAAATCTTGGAGAACGCGCACGCCGGTAAAGGAGGGCGCAGGGATGTCCTCGGGGCGCCACTCGATGGGTGTGCGGCGCGCGCGGGCCTGCTTGATCGGGGTGAGAGCCTGCTTCGGCGCCTGGTGGGCCTTGCGTAATGCCTCATACTCGGCTTGGTGCTGCTCCACGAACTGCTCCCGGCCCTCATCGCTAAGCAGGCTGGTGGTGACGGGTACGGCGCGGCTGGCGTCGGTGACATGGATGACGGGCTGGCGGTAGTGCGGGGCGATTTTGATAGCCGTGTGCGCGCGGCTGGTAGTGGCGCCGCCGACCAGCAGGGGGATGCTGAAACCCTGCCGGTCCATCTCGCGCGCCACGTGCACCATCTCGTCGAGCGAGGGCGTGATCAGCCCGCTGAGGCCGATGATGTCCGCCTTGACTTCCTTCGCGCGGGCAAGGATCTTCTCCGCAGGCACCATGACGCCCATGTCGATGACCTCGTAGTTATTGCACGCGAGCACCACGCCGACGATATTTTTGCCGATATCGTGCACATCGCCCTTGACGGTGGCGAGCACGATCTTGCCCTGCGTGCGCACGGCCTCGCCGGCGGCGGCCATCTCGGCCTTTTCGGCCTCCATGAATGGCGTCAGGTAAGCGACCGACTTCTTCATGACGCGCGCGGATTTGACCACCTGCGGCAAAAACATCTTGCCCGAGCCGAACAGGTCGCCAACCACGCTCATCCCGGACATCAGCGGGCCTTCAATGACGAGCAGAGGACGGCCGAGCTTGGCGCGCGCCTCCTCGGTGTCCGCATCAATATAGCTGTCAATGCCGCGCACAAGGGCATAGGAGAGACGCTCTTCCACGGTACCGTTTCGCCACTCCTCCGCCTTCTTTTCGGCGGCGGCCGTCCCGCCGGAGCCTGCGGCCTTGAGCGCTTCGCCGTGGTCTACGAGGCGCTCGGTGGCATCGGGTCGGCGGTTGAGCAGGACGTCTTCGACTAGAACCTTGAGCTCGGGCTCGATATCCTCGTAGACCTCGAGCATCCCGGCGTTGACGATGCCCATATCTATGCCGGCAGCGATGGCGTGGTACAAAAAGGCCGAGTGCATCGCCTCGCGGACCTTGTTGTTGCCGCGAAAACTGAAGCTGATGTTGGACACCCCGCCCGAGACCTTCGCATGGCGCAGGTTGGCTTTAATCCAGCGCGTGGCATTGATGAAGTCGAGGGCGTAGTTATTGTGCTCCTCCATGCCGGTGGCTACGGTGAGGATGTTGGGGTCGAAAATGATGTCTTCGGGCGGGAAACGGACCTCATCGACGAGGATGCGGTAGGCACGCCCGCAGATGCGGATCTTGTCCTCGTACGTGGCCGCCTGGCCCTGCTCGTCGAAGGCCATCACGACCACGGCGGCGCCATACTTGCGCACGATCGCGGCGTTCCTACGGAACTTCTCCTCGCCTTCCTTCAGCGAGATGGAGTTGACGATGCCTTTGCCCTGCAGGCATTTCAGACCAGCCTCGATGACCTCCCATTTGGATGAATCCACCATGAAGGGCACCTTGGCGACTTCCGGCTCGGAGGCAAGCAGTTGCAGGTAGCGGCTCATGGCGGCCACCCCGTCGATCATGCCCTCGTCCATGCAGATGTCGAGCACGTTGGCGCCGTTTTCCACCTGCTGGCGCGCAACGCTCACGGCCTCTTCGTAGTTGCCCTCCTTAATCAGGCGGGCGAACTTTGGAGAGCCGGCAACGTTGGTGCGCTCGCCGAGCATGATGAAGATGCCCGGTTGTTGGGTGAACGGCTGCGAACCCGAGAGGCGCAGCGGCTTAACGCTCGCTTCGCTTTGGCCTTTTGTACCGCTGTCTCCCAAGGGAATCTGCTGTTCCGCACCGCTCATGCCGCCACCTCCGGAATGGGCCGGGGATCACGGCCGTCCAGCGCCTTGGCAATCGCCGCGATGTGCTCCGGTGTATTCCCGCAGCAACCGCCGGCGATGTTGATCAGACCGCCGATGGCAAACTCGCCGAGGTAACGTGCCATGTCGGCGGGATCGAGGTCAAAACCAGTTGGCGACAGCGGATTGGGCAGGCCGGCATTGGGATAGCACGAGACGGCAACCCCGGCTTTTTGCGACAGCTCCGCCAGAAAGGGGTACATCAGATCCGGGCCGAGCGAGCAGTTAAGCCCGATCGACAATGGGTTAACGTGCTCCACGGCATTCCAGAATGCCTCAATGGTCTGGGCGGAGATCATGGTTTCGCCGCCGCGGCCCACAGCGGCAGAAATCATCACCGGCAATTCCCTGCCGCCCTCGTCGAAGACCTCACGGATGGCAACCAGCGCGGCCTTGGCGTTCAGGGAATCGAAGATGGTCTCCACCAGCAGCAGGTCGGAACCGCCGGCGATCAGGGCTTTTACCTGGTGCACGTACGCACTCTTCACCTGATCAAACGTCACCACGCGAAAGCCGGGATCGTCCGCATCAGGAGAGTTGGACAGCGAAACCGTCAGCGGTCCGATCGCGCCTGCGACGAAACGCTGCCGGCCGGTGTCATTGCCGACACGATCGGCCCACTCACGGCATTGCCGGGCAGACTGCTCATTAATATCCCAAGCGAGATTGTTTAGGGCCGCATCTTCGAGAATCTTCTGATAGAACTCGGGATCTTTGCGGCCGCCCCGTTCGCGCGGGTCATCCACGAAAAACTCGCTCTGTGAAATATTCGTCGCGCCGAAGGTATTGGTCTCGATAATATCCGCGCCGGCTTCAAGGAAACGACGATGGATGTCGCAAATCATCTTCGGCTGCGTGAGCGAAAAGAGGTCACCATTGTTAAGCAGGTCTTTGCCGGCGTCCTCGAAGCGGCCCCGGCGAATGTCCGCCTCTGCCATGCCGTAGGTACGGATGGTTGTGCCCATGGCGCCGTCGATGATGGCGATGCGATGTTTCAGGATCTCTTGCAGGGGATGGGGCGTTAGGAGAGCCATGCGAAGCGCCTTACCGCAATACCTCTACCTCTTCATGCGGCGAGTGCGGCAGCGCTGTTGGTACAGGTACCAGCAGGTCTTCCTTGCGCATGACCATATTGGTAGCGTTTAAGCTGGCCAGCTCGAAACCATGTCCGTGAGTGATCGCGTCGGTGGGGCAGGCTTCCACGCAGTAACCGCAGAAAATACAGCGGTTATAGTCAATGTTGTAGACTTTCGCGTAGCGCTCGGCCGAGGAGACACGTACCTCTTCAGTATTCTCCGCGGCTTCAATGTAGATACAATTAGCCGGGCAGGCCGCCGCACACAGGTAGCAGGCGACGCACTTTTCCAAGCCGTTCTCATCCCGCTGCAGCTGATGCTTTCCGCGAAATCGCTCCTGAAACACCGCCCCGCGCAACGGGCCTTTACCATCAGGGTAGTTCTCCACCTCGGTGGGCTGAAAGGTCTCGCGAAGCGTGATGCCCATGCCCTTCGCGATCGCCGCTGCATTGCCAAGAATAGACATACTTGTAGTATACGGCCATCGAGCGCGACCCGGCGGTTGACGCGAGGCACCCTTTGCACTGGGCTGCTCAGGACGGCAGGCCGGAGCGACAGACCAAGGGCTTACCCCTTGTGAGCGGCGGAAGCCAGCTTCTCTTCTGCAACGCGTGACACCGCGTTGGCCTCGTCGTACTTGGCGCCGTCATCGCCGGCCGCATTCCAAAGCTCCTGGGCATGCCGCTCTTCCCCATGCGCCGCGTCCACGTCGATCTCGCTGGGCCGAAGCGCCTGCTCCGCCAGGATCGTAACGCGTTCGGGCAGCACCTCGACAAACCCCCAGGCTACAAAAAATGTTTGCTGCCCACCACCCTCTCCAGAAGCGCCGCCAGAGAGACGGACCTCGCCGGCACCCAGCTCCGCCAGCAGAGGAGCGGCGCCGTAAAGCGCCTCCAGGTAGCCGGTCATCGCCGGCAGTTCGACGGCCGTCGCCGTAGTGTCGAGCAAAACCTGATCGGGGGTGACCAGCCGTACCTGCAGCAGTCCTGACCTATTTTCTGCGTCTGCCATACCACTCACTCGCGCCGTGGTCCGGGTTACCTCCCACGGACCACGGCTCTTCCTGTCGGTTATGTCGAGGTCTTCATCTTTTCAGCCGCCGCGAGCACATCCTCGATGCCGCCCTTGAGGTAGAAGGCCTGTTCCGGGATGTCGTCGTGCTTGCCTTCTATGATCTCTTTGAAGGAACGTACCGTGTCTTCCACCTTGACGTAGGCGCCGGGAATCCCGGTGAAGATTTCAGCCACATGGAAGGGCTGCGAAAGGAAGCGCTGCACCTTGCGGGCCCGTGTCACGGTGAGCCGGTCCTCTTCCGAGAGCTCATCTATGCCAAGAATGGCAATGATGTCCTGCAAATCCTTGTAGCGCTGCAGGATGCGTTTGACACCCTGAGCCACGTCGTAATGCTCCTGACCCACGACGCGCGGCGAAAGAATGCGCGAGGTCGATACCAGCGGATCGACGGCCGGGTAGATGCCCAACTCCGACAGCGGCCGTGAAAGCGAGGTCGTCGCATCCAGGTGGGCAAAGGTGGTTGCCGGGGCGGGGTCTGTGAAGTCGTCGGCGGGTACGTAGACGGCCTGCACCGAGGTTACCGAGCCGCTCTTGGTGGAGGTAATGCGCTCCTGCAGCTCACCCATTTCAGTGGCAAGGTTGGGCTGGTAACCCACGGCGGAAGGCATGCGCCCCAGCAGCGTGGACACCTCTGAACCCGCCTGGGTGAAGCGGAAGATGTTGTCGATAAACAAAAGCGTATCTGCGTGCTCTTCATCGCGGAAGTACTCCGCCACGGTCAGACCGGTGAGGGCCACACGAAGACGGGCCCCCGGCGGCTCGGTCATCTGGCCGTACACCAACGCGGCTTTGGACTTCGACAGGTCTTTAATGTCGATCACGCCGGAGTCCTGAAATTCATGCCACAAATCGTTGCCCTCGCGGGTGCGCTCGCCCACGCCGGCAAACACTGAAAATCCACCATGCTTCAGGGCGACATTATTGATCAGCTCCTGAATAACGACGGTCTTGCCGACGCCGGCACCGCCGAACAGGCCAATCTTGCCCCCCTTCATGAAAGGCTGGATCAAATCGATGACCTTGATGCCCGTCTCAAACATCTCTTCCGAGGTGGACTGCTCATCAAAAGCCGGGGCGAGCCGGTGAATGGGACGGTGTTCGGTCGCGTTCACCGGGCCCAGTTCGTCGACGGGTTGGCCCAGCACGTTCAGCACGCGTCCCAGGGTAGCGCGGCCGACCGGCACCGTGATGCCGGCGCCGGTGTCCACCGCCTTCATGCCGCGCACCATGCCTTCGGTGGCTTCCATGGCGATGCAGCGCACGCGGCCTTCGCCGAGGTGCTGCTCCACGCCGACGATCACGTCGAGCTTCATCGGGATGTTGAAGCCCTCACCGGTGATACGCAGGGCCTGGAAGATCGGAGGCATCTTCACTTCGTCGAACTGGATATCAACAGCCGGGCCACTGACGGCCACTACGGTTCCTACGTTTTGATTCTCTGCCATACACTTCTCTTTCCCTCGCTGACCGGCGTACTGGGCCGGGCGTACATCTCAGGCGGCTAACCGGAGATCGCCGCGGCACCGCTAACGATCTCAATAATTTCTTTTGTAATGGCCGCCTGGCGTACGCGGTTCATGGTCAAGGACAGCTTATCGATCAGATCGCCCGCGTTCTTGCTTGCCGCATCGGTCGCCGTCATGCGGGCGGCGTGCTCGGCTGCGATGGACTCGAACACGGCGTGCAGGATTTGTGTGGCGACGTAGCGCGGCATCAGATGCCGGAACAGACGCTCCGGCTCTTGATCGTAAAGGTAATCGACATCCGCGGTGCCAAACTTCTTGGCTTCGGCCTCAACCTCCGTCTCCTCAGGTTCCTTCACCGAGATGCCGGCGTCCGCCGCGGCTTTGGCTGCGGTCTCTTTCTGCTCCTCCGTCATCACCTCGGCGGCGCTGATCTCGTGCTCCCCCAGCTTGCGGATCGGCAGCAGCTTCTCCGTGACGACGCGCTGCTGCAGGACCGACTTAAATTCGTTGTAGACCAGGTAAACCGCATCGATCTCCGCCTTTTCGTAGCGGGCGATGATGGCATTCGCCATAGCGGAGACGTCTTCCACATTGGCGCGAAGCAGCAGATCAGGATGCTCCGCCGCGACCTCGATCTGAACGGCTCGACGGCGATTGTCTTCAAAGTGCACGGAAAGATCGTTGTCATAACGCTCTTCCTTGTGCTCGTACACCGCCGCGGGAAAGCGGCGCTTGTACATCGAAATCGCCTTCTTTCCCACTGGTTCAAGATCGATGTTTTGCCCGCGACCCCGGCGCTCCTCGATAAAACGCGCGGCAGCCTTCCCGATATTGGAGTTGAAGCCGCCGGCAAAGCCCTTGTCGCCGGCAATCACCACCAGCAAGACGCTTTTTTCTTCGCGCTCCACCAGGAGCGGGTGCCGTACCTCGCCGGTGGTTTCATCCAACAAATCCGTGCGGCGGACTAAGGAAAGCAGGACATTGGTCAGCATCTGCGCATAGGGCCGCGCATGCATGGCGCGGTCCTGCGCCCGGCGCAGCTTGGCAGCCGACACCATCTTCATCGCGCGGGTGATCTGGCGCGTGTTCTTGACGCTGCGGATGCGTCGCCGAAGATCCAGTACGTTGGCCATAACTTACGCCGTCACCGCCTCGGCCCTTTTGTGCTCGGCCAGGAAATCCCGCTTATACTCCCCGATAGCCGCCTTTAGCCTGCCGCGCAGATCATCATCCAGCGCCTTCTTTGTAGCGATGTCGGAGAGGATATCCGGGTGCGCCGTGTCGAGGAAAGGATAGTAGCCGGCTTCAAACGCCTTGATGTCGCCGACCTGCAGGTCGTCCAGCAGACCCTGGGTTCCGGCGAAGAGGATGGCCACCTGCTGCGCGGCAGAGAGCGGCTGGAACTGGGGCTGTTTGAGCAGTTCGGTGAGGCGCTGGCCGCGGCTCAGCTGCTGCTGTGTAACCTTGTCCAGATCCGAGCCGAACTGCGAAAACGCGGCGAGTTCGCGGAACTGCGCCAGATCAAGCTTCAATGTGGAACCCACCTGCTTGGTCGCCTTGATGGCGGCCGCAAAGCCCACACGGGAGACCGAAAGCCCGACGTTTACAGCCGGCCGTACGCCGGAGTTGAAAAGATCGGTCTCAAAGAAAATCTGCCCATCGGTGATCGAAATCACGTTGGTCGGAATATAGGCCGAGACATCGCCGGCCTGGGTTTCAATGATCGGCAGCGCCGTGAGCGAGCCACCGCCCTTCTCCTTGGACATCTTGGCGGAGCGTTCGAGCAGGCGGGAGTGGAGGTAAAAGACGTCGCCGGGGTATGCTTCGCGTCCCGGGGGACGGCGCAGCAGCAGCGAGATCTCGCGGTAGCTGGCGGCATGTTTGGAGAGATCGTCGTAGATGATCAAGGCGTGCTTGCCGTTATCGCGGAAAAACTCGCCCATGGCGGTGGCGGCAAAGGGCGCGAGATACTGCATCGGCGCGGGTTCGGAGGCCGTCGCGGCCACGACGATGGTATAGGCCATCGCGCCGTAGCGCTCCAGGGTCTGCACCACGCCGGCCACCGAGGACCGCTTCTGGCCGATGGCGCAGTAAATGCAAATCAAGTCATTTTTGGCTGAGTTGATGATGGTATCAAGAGCCACGGCGGTCTTGCCGGTCTGGCGGTCGCCGATCAACAGCTCGCGCTGGCCGCGACCGACGGGAATCATCGTGTCAATGGCCTTGATGCCGGTGGCCATGGTTTCGGTCACGGACTGACGGTCGATGACCCCGGGCGCGATGCGTTCCACGGGCAGGGTCTGACTGGTGTTTAGTGGGCCTTTGTCGTCGATAGGTTGGCCGAGCGCGTTCACCACACGACCGATAAGAGCGTCGCCCACGGGTACAGCCATGATCTTGCCGGAGCGCTTCACCTGGTCGCCCTCGCGCAGCTCGGTGTAGTCGCCCAGCAGCACGGCGCCAACCTGATCCTCGTCAAGGTTCATGGCCAGACCGGCCACCCCATGCGGAAACTCGATCAGTTCGCCGGCCATGGCCTTGTCCAATCCATGGATGCGGGCTATGCCGTCCCCCAGCGACACGATGGTGCCAACCTCATCCACATGGACGCGGTCTTCGTAGCCTTCAATCTGCTGCCGCAGCAGCTCGGTAATCTCGTTTGCCCCAATGCTTGGCATGGTTCTCTTCCCGCTCCAAAAAAACTGCAGATCTTTGTGTATTCGCGATGTACTCGCGGCCCTGGCGGTCCGGCAGGCCAAATCTTACACGGTTGCCGCCAACATCCGTTGACGCATCTGTTCCAACTGCCCGCGGACGGACCCGTCGTAGACGGTGGAACCGAGCCGGATCACGGCACCACCCAGCAAAGCTGGATCTTCATGGAAGGTGGCGCGCACCGAGGTGCCTCCTGAGAGATGCAGAACGCTCTCCTCGAGCACCCTGCGCTCGGCGTTGTCCACAGGCCGGGCCGTGGTAATTTGGACGTCGGCCACGCCGCCCGTCGTGTCGGCCCGCTTCAGATAAGCGGCCACGATCTCCGGCAACTCCCCCAGGCGCAGATGATGTGCCACCACGGCGAGAAAATTACGGACGGTGGAGTTCATGCCCGAGCGCGTGGCGATGGCATCAAGCACCCGCAGCTTTTGCTCCTCGGTAATAGAGGGATTTTCCAGCGCCTCGCGGAGCTCCCGGCTGTCGGCAAAGGTGTGCAAAAAATCGTTCAGCTGCCGCTGAACATCGTCGCGGGACAGACCTTTCTCGCGAACAACCTCGTCGAGGGCGCGCGCATAGCGTAGATCGACGACTGCCATTAGTTACTGGCTCCCTTTTCGCCCGCCAGCCGCTGAGCAAAGCTCTGGATCAACAGGCGATCTGTTTCCGCCGTCACCACAAGGCGGCTTGCGGCGTGTTGGATGGCGAGCTCCGCGGCATGCTTTTGCAACTCACGGCGGGCATTGGCCGTCACGGCGGCGATCTCGGTCTCCGCGGCGGCGACGATCTTGGCCGCCTCCTCTTCTGCCGAGGCCTTCATTTTACGCTCCTCGCGTTCGGTCTCAGCCTCGATGCCCTGCCGCATAGCTGCGATCTCGCCATCCAGGCGGCCCAGGCGATCTTCAATCGCGTTCAGGCGAGCGCTGGCCTCTTCGGTCGCGCCCCGCGCCTCCACCAGGTCCCGCTGGATGGCTGAGCTGCGCTCACGAAACTTCTTCGGCAATAGCTTCAGCGCAAAATAGCCCACCAAACCAACAAGCACCAGAAAATTCAGAACGGTGAAAGCGGTCGCGGCCTGATCCGCGCTCATGCCGAGCAGAGAGCCCAGTTTGGCGACGGCCTTGGAGTGGCGATAGGCATCATCCTCATCCACCTCCTGCTCTCGCTTCTCAGGCGAGGCACTCATCGGGGTGGAGCGCTCCCCCATACTGGCGACGTTACCAGGGTCGGTCTGGGCGTGCAGCGGAAGGTGCGGGCAGCTGGCTAGCAGCAGACCAAAGAGCGCTGCACGAGTGAACCGAGAAAGCGCCCGGAAGCGGAAAGGAATCACCGTTGCACCCCACTGCCTGCCATGCCCGACGGAAGCAGAGCCTGCACGATCCGTTCCCCAAGTTCGGCGACGGAGGCTTCCAGTTGCTGACGCGCTTCAGCCGCCGAGCGTTCGATGTCGCCGGTAGCCACGCGAACACGCCCGGCTGCCTGCTCGCGGGCAATGGCCAGGGTACGTTCACGCTCGACCTGCCGCTCTTTCAGCCGGCGGGCTCGCTCGGCGAGCAGATCAGCGCGGGCGCCCCGTAACTTATCTTCATAGACGGCGGTTTCAGCTTCGGCAGCCGCAATGGCACCGCGCGCCTGCTCCAGCGCGCCCGACGTGCGGACGCGACGCTCCTCCAGGGTGCGCTCCATCGGCCGGCGGACCAGGAGGTCATAGGCGACCACAAGGAGGATAAACAGGATGATCGTCGGCACGGAGCCGAGGATCAGTGAACCCAGTTGGTTGAGAATTTCCATGAACCTGCTATTGGAGCCAAACGGCGTGACGAAGGCGGTTGCCGGCGGCGAGCCGTCAGCTGTTCGCTTGATCTAAACACTTTTGTCTCATCTCTTTGTAGCAAAGCTGGGAAGGGGGAGTCAAAGCAAAGCTGTGGGATGGCGTAATTCCCATCAACGGTGTCGTCGCCGCCGCGGAAAGGGGAACCACTTCTTTTCAAAGGATCTACTTCGCTATGGCGTAAGGTCGGCTTCGGGCACCGGCGGCGGCCCGTCTGTTGGATTGCGAAGCTGGTAGCGCTGGTAGCGGCCGATGAGGGAGGCCGGGCCGACGGCATGCACGTAGAGCAGATTGCCGACGAAACGCTGGCCGGACAGGGTCGCGCCGCGCTCCAGGGCCGCCAGCACCCGACCGTCCGCCTGCGGAATGCGGAAATCGGCTTCGGTCAGCGGATCGGCGGTAAGCGCTTCATCCATGGCCGCCAGCAGGGCTCCGAGTCCCGCGCCGGTACGCGCTGAGACCAGCAGCTCGCCTGCGGCAACCGGCGTGCCCCCCGGCAGCAGATCCGCCTTGTTCAGCACCTGCAGTGTGGCCGTTTCGCGCACTTCCAGTTCGGCAAGCACGGCTTCGACCTGACCTTTCTGCTCCTCCAGCGTAGGGCTGGCGGCGTCCCGGACATGGATCAGGAGCTCGGCGCGTTCAACCTCTTCCAGCGTCGCGCGAAAGCTGGTGACGAGGGCATGGGGCAGATTGCGCACAAATCCCACGGTATCGGCCAGCAGAACGCGGCGGCGGGACGGCAAGGTGAGCTGACGGAGCTTGGGATCCAGCGTGGCGAACATCCGCTCCGATTCCACGACCCCGGCGCCGGTGAGGGCGTTGAAGAGCGTGGACTTGCCGGCATTGGTATAGCCGACCAGGGCAACGGTCGGCACGGGGACGGCCTCGCGGCGGCCACGCTGCTGCCGCCGAATACGGCGCACGGCTTCCAGCTGCCCCTCGATCCGGCTGATGCGCAGGCGAATCTTGCGACGATCGGTTTCAAGCTGCGTTTCGCCCGGGCCACGCGTGCCAATGCCGCCGCCGGTCTGCGACATCGCCCGGCCGCGCCCGCTGAGCCGCGGAAGCTGGTAGTCCAACTGGGCGAGCTCGACCTGGAGCTGGCCTTCGCGGGTGCGGGCGTGGCGGGCGAAGATGTCCAGGATCAGCTGCGTGCGGTCGATCACGCGGCAGGGCAGGCGATCCTCCAGGTTGCGCAGCTGCGACGGCGACAGATCGTGGTCAAAGAGGACCAGACTGGCGGAGGTGGAGCGCACCGTGGCCTCTACCTCCGCCAGTTTGCCGCCGCCGATCAGTGTGGCCGGATCGGGCTTGGCACGTCGCTGGATCAGAAGCGCGGCAATGTCGGCGCCGGCAGAGCGGGCAAGCTCCTGAAATTCGGCCAGGGAAGCGTCAAAGTCCATGTCGAGGCTTCCCGCAGACGAGCGCGGCGTGAGTTCGCCGGGGGGCTCGGCGAGGAGCGAGTGGTTTGTGGATTCAGCCAGGCTGATTTGCGCGGCGCGACGGGCCTGCAACGCAGCGGGTGGAGGCGAGGGCCGCAGCCCTGTAAAGTCAACAGCTACCAACACCGCGCGCTCACCCGAGGCGTGACGCCGTGACTGAAGAAGCGTCTGCCCCTCCAGCGCAGGTTGCCCCAATGGGTGTTCCCGCCCCTGCATCCGGCCGGAACGCTCTACCGTACCGCCGGAGTGCTGGCCGCGGCAGGGATACCGTTCTCCGCCGCGCTCAGCCGTGGTTCAGGGCGGCCCTCGCTGTGGGGCAGGCGCCCGCTCACCACGGTGGAGATGGCATGTTTAAAGATCAGTTGCTCCTGAGCGTTGTTTTCAAGCAGCACGGAGTACTTGTCGAAGGAGCGGATCTTGCCGGTCAGCTTGACGCCGCTTACCAGGTAGATCGTGATGGGACTCTTGTCTTTACGGACCGTATTCAGAAACGTGTCCTGGATGTTCTGCGCCGGCTTGATGTCCATATGGCCGATCTCCTGTTCTGCTATTGCGGGCCGTTCCCGAAGGAAAGATGCTGGGTTACATCCATGCAAAAATGCTCGCCTCGCCGACACCACCCTACAGATTTTCTCAGGGAGGCACAAGCCAGGGGCGGCAGAAGCCCTGCCTCCCTTCCCCTGCACTTTCTCCCTGAGGCCGGACGCACACAAAACGCTTCGAGCTCTCAAGATATTCTGTGGGGATGGCGACCGCTTCCCTTCCCGGCCAACTCTCTGTGCCACTGCTTGACCTTAGCCGCGAGTATGCGGCGATCCGGGAGGAGGTGCTCGAAGCCATCGCTGCGGTGTGCGACGGCCAGCACTTCATCCTGGGACCAGCAGCCGCGCGGTTTGAGGCGGCCGCGGCGGCAACGTGCGGAGCGGCCGCGGGCGTCGGCTGCGCGAGCGGCACCGATGCCCTTTGGCTGGCCATGGCGGCGCTCGGTATCGGCCCCGGCGATGCGGTGATCACGACCCCGTTCAGCTTCTTTGCGACCGTCAGCGCCATTCTGCGGGTGGGGGCTACGCCGCTGCTGGCCGATATCGACGAGCGCACGTTCAATCTTTCCCCCGAGGCGGTGGAAGACACGCTGAGACAAGCCGCGGCGCGGCATCTTGCCGTGAAGGCCGTGCTGCCGGTGCACCTCTACGGACAGGCGGCGGACATGGATGGCCTGGGCGCATTGGCGGCCCGCCACAATCTACGGATAATTGAGGACGCGGCGCAGGCCTTCGGCGCCCGCTGGAACGGCCGGCCTGCGGGCTCGCTGGGAGACACGGCCGCCTTCAGCTTCTATCCCACGAAGAATCTCAGCGCCTTTGGCGATGCGGGTCTGGTGACCACGCGGGACGAGGCTGTCGGGGAACGCGCACGCTCGCTGCGCAACCATGGCATGCGCCGCCGGTATTACCACGAAGAAATTGGCTGGAATTCGCGGCTGGACGGCATTCAGGCGGCGGTTCTAGAGGTGAAGCTGCGACGCCTGCCGCCGGGCAATGCCAAACGCCGTGAGCTCGCGGCTATGTACGACGCAAAGTTCACGGCGGCCGGGTTGGTCGCGGCTTCGGTGGAGTCCGGCGTGGTGTTGCCCTTTGTGGATCAACGCGCCGAACCCGTCTTTCACCAGTACGTTCTGCGAGTTTCTCGGCGGGAGGCTCTGCGGGCGTCGCTCACCGGGCGCGGCATCGGCACTGAGGTGTACTATCCCCTGCCGCTGCATCTGCAGGAGAGCCTCCTGCCGCTCGGCTACCGATCCGGCGAATTTCCGGAGGCCGAGCGAGCGGCCGGCGAGGTTCTGGCGCTGCCAATCTTTCCGGAGTTGCGGGAGGATGAGGTGGAGACCGTGGTGAATGCTATCGCTGATTTCTACAGCGGTGGGGGCTGAGCGAGCGGACGCCGGTGCGGTCACCCCTTTCTAGCGGTGACGGTGTCCCTTCAATTTGTCTTCCTTTACCGGTTCGGGATTCGGGTGCAGAAGGGCAAGCGGCGGCGCGTTGGGCGGGGCGATGCGGCGGCAGATGTTACCCACCAGCCGAATGGAATCATCGATGGTGCCCTTGGGATGAACCAGACCGGTGACCGGGTCCGGCGTTGGAAGGGTGGCGTCGGCCGGCAGCACGCGGACGGTGAAGGTGGGCAGGGCTCCGACGAAGTGCGCATCCTTGTTGTAAGGATCTGTCTTCATGCCGATACCGACAGGTAGGTAGCCGGCAATATTGTGCTCGCGGTAGGCCGTCTCATAGCGATGTTTCTTGACGTTCCAAATAAAGACGCGAAGCTGGTCGAAGTCATAAGGCAGGCCCGCTTTGAAGGGTGAAAGCACGGTGACGTACTCCGGGATGCGTGTGACCGGCTGGCCGTTGTTGACGATGTTGGACTCTGGATCGTCGACATAGGTCAGCACATAGGCACCGACGATGCGTTGCCCTTCGGCGTAGCGGGCCAGGGTGTCGGGCTCGCTCACATCGATCATGCGGGCGTAGATCCAGCCGGTCTGCCCCTCCTTGTCCCGCACCAGCCACCAGTCTTCCATGACGGGCTGAGGCGGCCCGGCAGCTTCGGCAGCGGCGGCGGCCTCCTGCGCCTGCTGGCCTGTGCCGCTGTCGCGCACGGGCAGTTTGGCCGCGGCAGGCTTGCCGACATCGGCGACGGCACCCGGAGCGGCGGCCTTGGGCACGGAAGCGCGCTCCAGCAGGCTGAGCGGCTCGCTCTCCGGCAGGCGAAAGAAGTGCATTGTCTCGCGCCCGGGGGTGAGGTGCAGGTAGACCTCATCGCGGGTGACGGCTGTAGCCACGACACCGTCGTGGAGATGCTCCTGGTGCAGCGTATCGAACTGGTCAGCCACGCCCTGGTCGGCGGTGAGTTTTTCCTCGATCCAGCCCTCTGCGCCGGACGGTGTGCGCACCTTGAGAAAGCGGCGCTGGTGACCCAGAACCTGCAGCTTTTCCCCATTGCCGACCTCGCCCGTGCGGTTGCTGACGGCCGCGATACGATCCCGCAGGTAGGCCTGCTTGGCCGTCACATAAACGTCCTCGCTGACTACGGCCTTGCGCACCTCCCTGCACCCGCCGAGGGCCAGTGCGGCGCAGGCAAGTGAGATTGAGGCAACGGAAGACGAGCGAGGGGAAAGAGTTTGTCGGGTAGCGCCTTCCGGAGTGGGACGGCCGAGGGTGGAACGAGATTGCATGATGCGGGTAGCGCCTCCAGTTTGCGGGGGCTGGCCTCCCGCGATTCCTAGTGTGTCATGGCCACCAGCGCCGGCAGCACGGTATCCGTCCCGGAACCAGCAGTGGCCACCTGCGTGAGCACCCCCGTGGAGGAAAGGGAGTAAAGGCGCACGCCCGCGCTGGCGTCATAGCCGACAGCCACAAGGTAGCCCCCCGTGTTGTCCACGCCCAGCGCCGAAACATGCGCCGGCCCCGGAGACGATGAAGGGGTGACAGTGGGCAACGTACCCCCGCTACCTAGGCCCAAGCTGGAAATGTCGCCCGTACCTTCATTTGCAGTGAAGAGGTAGGTATTCGTCTTGTTTAGGGTGATACCGCGGGGCACGGTGCCGGCGGTGTAGTTCAGGTTGCCGGCGTTCGTAACCGTGGACCCAAGGCTATACACGCCCAGGGAGCTGGTGCGGGCAATATAGGCGTGATCGTTTGCATCCAGTGCGACGGAAAAATCTCCACTGGCGGCAATGCCGGAGGAGATCGTGGTAAAGCTTGAACCGGTAATGCCGGAATTGCTGCTGTATGTAAAGATGGCGTCGCCTGCCGTACCCAGCGCTACCACCACATAATTCTCTGAAGGGGACACGGCAACGGAACAGGTCTGGCTGGCTGGCGTCCCGGAGCCAAGCAGGCATTCCGTTCCCGGCAGGGTGATGGTCGAAGCCAGCGTGATCACGCCCGTCGCCGTGTTTACCTGGTACTCGTTCATCGTGATGCCGTCGCTGTTCACGGTGTAGAGCCAGTTCCCGTCGGGTGAAACCGTCATGGCGGCCACCGTGTCGGTTGCCAGGACATTGCCTCCGTTGGCCACCGCCAGCGCGCCACCCGTAGCCCCGATGCTGTACAGGTAGACACCGGGGTCTGTGGCGCCGGGAGCGGAGGCTACGTAGAGGAAGCTGTTTGTCGGCGCCACGGCCAGGGCGACGGGCACGTATCCCAGATTGATCGTTCCGATCGAGGTGAGGCTGCCGCTGCTGACGTTGTACGCAGACAGGAAGGTGTTGCCGGCGCTGCTGTTGGCTACGTAAGCGTAGTCGCCCGTGGTGGTGGGGGTGGAGCCTGTCGTGGTCGTGGTCGTCGTGGTCGGTTTCACAAAGAAGCCGGTGCAGCCACCCAGCGAAAACAACAGAGCCGTTATGGGCAACAAAGTCTGGATGGCAGACAAGTGTGCGGCGGCGCGCGCGTGAGTTGCCGCACGCAGGATCGCGCTCGCCCACGAGGTCTTTGCGCCGCTCTTTGTGGCCCACCTTCCCATGCCGGCGTCCTCCTGGCTCTCCCTCGCTCTCACAGCGGAATCTCCGCCTCCTGGTCTTCGCTACGGTCTGCGTGGTGGGCTGGAGGTGCAGAAGGCGCCGAGCCGACCATCGAGTTTTTGATGCACAGAACTTTTACTGACAGAAACTAGGACGTACGAAAGAGGAAAGCGTTTCGGCGGATTCGCCGGTAGGAGGCGTAGCGTAGGCGGGGACGCCGTGGTGCCTTTCGGGCGCAGGCCGTATCATGGGAGTTTGTATGCCAAGCTTTGCCGACAGCATCTTCCTTTTCGTGTTGGCGCTTCTTCTCTTTGGCCCCAAGAAGCTGCCGGTATTGGCGCGCGAGCTGGGCAAGTGGGTCGGCGAGTTTCGCCGTGCCTCCAATGAGTTCAAGATGCAGATGGAAGATGAGCTGCGCGCCTCCGAGCAAGCCGAGCGGCAGAAGCAGATCGCCTCCATGGAAGCGGCTGCCCCGATTCCGCCGCCGCTCGGGGAGCCCGAGGAAGAGCATCCGCATCTTCGGCCCTCGCGGAGCGTAAAGGCGACACCTCCACCCCTGACGGAGCCCCTCCAAGAGGGTGCGGGCGACGGCAGCTTCCCGAAAAGCTCAGATCTAACTCAAAGTTCCCATCCAGCCGCTAATGATTCTGGTAGCTCTGCCGTTAAAGCTCATCAGGAGATGCATGATGAGATCACTGACAGCGCACACCCGCTTCCTATCGCCACCTCCGGTGAGCTGCAGATGAATCCCCCGGCCACGGGTCTTCCCACCCCGCGCCGCCGGGGTGCGAACCCGCTCGGCGGCTGCCTGCTGGACGCGATTCCCGAGTCAAATCTGGAGTCGAACCAGCCGTTGCGGCAAAAAGCGGGACAAACCATAGGGCAGGAGACCACCGCGCATGGCGACTGAGCTGGTGGACCGCGCTCGCGCGGCTGTGCACGATCGTGCCGAGTTGCCCGGCATGAGCCTGATGGAACACCTGGAAGAGCTGCGTTCGCGGCTTCTCTGGTGCGTCGGCTTCCTCCTTGCGGGCTTCGCTGTCGCCTATATCTTCCATGTCCGCTTGTATGACTACGTGCAGAAGCCGGTGACCGATCTGGGGCTGAAGCTGAACTTCACGCACCCCACCGACGGGCTGAACCTCTATCTGAAGACCTCTTTCGTGGGCGGCGCGATTCTGGCCTCGCCGTTCATCCTGTACCAGATCTGGCTCTTCATCTCGCCGGGCATGTACGCGAACGAGAAGAAGTATGTGTGGCCCTTCATGTTCGCCACCATCGCCCTTTTTCTGGGGGGTGCGTGGTTTGGCTACCGCTGGGTACTGCCCGGGGCGATCAAGGTCCTGGTGCTTGATTTCGGCAAAGCCTTTCACCCCATCCTGACCATCGAGGACTACACGGGCTTTTTTCTGGCCGTCATTCTTGGCCTGGGTGTGACCTTTGAGCTGCCGGTTCTGATCTTCTTTCTCGCGTTATTTGGCATCGTGGATGCCAAGTTCCTGTTGAAGAATTTTCGCTACGCTGTGCTGGCGATCTTTGTAATCGCTGCGGTAATCTGCCCGACGCCGGACCCCATCGGCATGTGTCTGTTCGCCACACCGATGCTGGCGCTCTACTTTCTCGGAATTGCCGTTGCCTTTCTGGTGCATCCGGCTCGACGCAACCGCAAGCTGAAGGGGGCAGTCTGAAACCCGCCACCCGCCTTCACATCTCCCCCGCTTTTCTGCCCGGTGTTCACGGCTCACTTCCCCGCGAGGCAGAGCTCCACGGATGCAGTGGCGCCGGAGTCTCGGCCGACAACCTTTCCCTAATGCCCAAGCTGATCCACCAGGGCCGCTAGCTCACCGATGGCCCTCCCTTCGCGATTTCTGCCGTGGATCGCCTTCCATGCCGCACTGCTTGTTTTGCTGACGGCCGAGAGCCTGATGCGGCGGTGGATACCCACCCCGCGCCGCCGGGCTACGTATGCCACGGTGCTTTGGACAGCTGCCTCCCTCATCCTGTTCGGCCTGATCTGGCGAGTGTGGGGGAACAATCCGGCGCTGCAGTACATCGCTGGCTACGCGATGGAGGAGGCGCTCTCCGTCGACAATCTTTTCGTCTTTCTGCTGCTGTTCCGGCTGTTCCAGGTGCCCGAAAACCGGCAGGGCAAGGTGCTGTTCTGGGGGGTAGGTGGAGCGATCGTTCTGCGGGGGCTTTTCATCGCGGGCGGCTTGACGCTGCTGAGACAGTTCGCCTGGATCGATTACGCTTTTGGGGCGCTGCTCCTGGTAGCCGCGGTACGGCTGTTGAAACCCGAAACGAAGGAATCCTCCAAGCCGCCGGGCTGGGTGCGTTGGCTGACCCGGGTTTCGCCCGTGAGTCCCAGCAATGCCAGCTTTTTTGCCCGCGAAAACGGTCGACTGCTGCCGACAGTGCTGCTGCTCGCGCTGGTGGCGGTAGAACTGGCCGATGTGGTTTTTGCACTGGACTCCATCCCGGCGGTGCTCAGCATCACGCGCACGCCATTTCTGGCATACACCTCCAACATCATGGCGGTGATGGGGCTACGCTCGCTGTACATCCTGCTCGCTGCCATGCTGAGCCGCCTGCGCTTCCTCCATTACGGTCTGGCGGGCGTACTGGGCTTTGCCGGCTTCAAGATCCTGACCGAACACTGGTTCGTTGTGGGGCCGCTCGTTTCGCTTGGGGTGATCGCCGTCACGTTGGCAGTCACGATCGCGGCTTCGCTGCTGCGGCCAGCGAGGCACGAAGGCGAAGCGGCTCAGCTGTAGAGACCCGGGCGGGCGTATTCTCAGAGGATGCCTTTTCCCGGCACAGACGTGATGGAAACAACGGTCGCGGTGCAGACTTCCACGGCGGCGTATGAGGTCGTGATCGGCCCGGGCCTGCTTCCGCAGGTGGGCGAGCGGCTGAACGCGCTGCTGGGAGGCAGGCTCGCGCGGGGTGAGGTGCGGCTGTTCATCATTACTTCTCCGGAGATCGACTCACTTTGGGGCGGCGCTCTGCGACGAGGACTGCAGACGGTCTCCCCTGCAATGCCTCCGGTCCTGCTGATCGAGCCGGGTGAGGCGCAAAAACGGCTCCCCACGGTGGAACGGCTGGCCGAGGAACTCGCGGCGCTCGGGGCAGACCGCGATTCGGTGCTGCTGGCGCTGGGAGGTGGCGTTCTCGGCGATCTGGCCGGCTTCCTGGCAGCGATCTACATGCGCGGGATCCGCTATGTGCAGCTACCCACCACACTGCTGGCGCAGGTGGACAGCTCGGTCGGGGGTAAAACAGGGGCAAATCTCGCGGCCGGCAAGAACTTGGTCGGCTCCTTCCATCATCCAGTGGCGGTCTATGCGGACACCGATACCTTGAGCACGCTACCCCCTGCCGAGCTGCGTGCGGGGCTGCAGGAAGCGGTAAAGGCCGGGATCATTCGTGATCGTGCGCTGTTCGATCTGCTCGACCGGCACCGTGCGGCGGTGCTGGCGGGCGATCCTGAGACCCTCGGGGAGGTCATCGCTCGCAGCGTTCGCGTAAAAGCCGAGGTGGTGAGTGCGGATGAACGCGAGGGCGGCTTACGCATGATTCTGAACCTCGGGCACACGCTGGGCCATGCCATTGAAGCGGCCACCGGCTATACAGATCTGCTGCATGGCGAAGCCGTCGGCTGGGGCATGCTCGCGGCGCTCCATATCGCGATGGGGCGGGGGCTGGTGGATGCAGGGGATGGGCTGCGGATGGGCGAGGTGATCCGCGCGTACGGTCCTTTGCCAACATTTCGGGTAGCGCCAGAGCAGCTCGTGGCGCTGACGGCACGGGACAAAAAGAATCGCGGCAGCATCCGGTCCTTTGTGTTGCCGCTTGGCATTGGGAATGCGACGGTGGTCCACGACGTGACCGAGGCCGAACTTCTGGAGGCCGCGGCGGCAATCTGCTCCATGGCCGAGCGTGTGTTCCCGTCATGAGTGAGCGGATTGTGAGCGACAAGGCAAAGATCAATCCGGGAGCGCGCCCCTCCGCTGAAAGTACTGAGGCCGATGCAGCCGACCACGTTCGTTCGCTCTTCGATTCCATTGCGCCTTCCTACGACCGGTTGAATCACCTGCTTTCGTTCGGCTTGGACCGGCACTGGTGGCGCAAGGCTTCCAACCGGTTTGCCAAGGTCCTAAGCCGGCCCGAGGCCCGGGTGTTGGACATCTGCTGCGGCACGGGTGATATGACCGCGGCCTTGCTGCGGCGGCGTCCGGCCAGCGGCGAGCCCGTCACCGGGCTGGATTTCTCGCCGCAGATGTTGACCCGTGCCCGCCAGAAATATGCCTCGGCCCAGGTCCGGTGGGTAGAAGGCGATGCGATGCACCTGCCCTTTCCGGATGCGAGCCTCGACCTGGTCACCGCGGCCTTTGGCTTCCGCAACCTCACGGACTACGCCGGCGGTCTGCGCGAGATCGCGCGGGTACTGCGTCCAGGCGGGCAGATTGGCATCCTGGAGTGCAATCAGCCGGACGGCCTAAACGGCGCGCTTTACAATCTGTACTTTCACCATATCCTGCCGGTGGTGGGCGGAACGCTTTCGGGTGATCGTGCGGCCTACCGCTACCTCCCGGCCTCCGTGGCTCGCTTTCCACGGCCGCCGCAGATGCTGCGCATGCTGGCCGAAGCCGGATTTTCGCAGGCCGGCTGGGATGGCTACCTGCTCCACGCCGCGGGCCTCTATCATGCGGTTAGACCGTAGAATCATATGGTTAAGCCGTAAAACCCGTTCCCCGCACAAGACCGGATTGCCATGTACAGCCAAGAACGCCTCCTCCCCGCCGACCCTTCGCCGGAGCAAGTGCAGCGCAGCGCCGCCAAAAGCTCCGCCGCGCTGAGCTCCGTGCTGGCGGCGTTCGGGATCACGCTGCTCAAGCTGATCACGGGAGTGTTCACCGGCTCGCTGGGAATGCTGAGTGAAGCGGCCCATTCCGGTATCGATCTGATCGCCGCCACCATCACGCTCTTTACCGTGCGCGTGTCCGACCTGCCCGCCGATGCCGAGCATAACTACGGTCACGGCAAGCTGGAGAACATCTCCGCCGGCATTGAAATCCTGCTCATGAGCGCCTCGGCTGTGTGGGTGGGTTGGGAGGCCATCGGGCGCATCCTGCACCGGCAGCACCTGGCGCTGCGTTTTTCAATCTGGCCCTTTATTGTTCTGCTGCTTTCAATTGCAGTGGACCGCACACGCTCCCGCAGTCTGCAGCGCGTGGCCGATGAACAGCGCAGCGAGGCTTTGCAGGCAGATGCGGCGCACTTTGGCACGGACATCTGGTCAGCGGCGGCGGTTCTGCTTGGATTGCTGGCCAGCTATCTGGGCGAGCGTTTTCACCTTGGCTTTTTGGAGCTGGCCGACCCCCTTGCCGCGCTGCTGGTCACGGGCGTGATCGGATACGTGGCTGTCGGCCTCGCGCGCCGTACGCTCGATGCCCTACTGGACGCGACGCCGCCGGAGCTCCGGGAGCAGCTGGGTAATACCGTGATTCCAGAGATCGAGGCGATCCCGGATGTGCTGAAGGCCGAGCGCATGCGGGTGCGCCGTTCGGGGTCGGACTACTTCGTCGATCTAACGCTGGGCCTGCCGCGCAATCTGACCTTTCAGCGATCCGAGCAGGTAACCTCTGCGGCCACGAAGGCGGTTACGCGGCACCTGCCGGGCGCCGATGTCGTCATCCACACCGTGCCGGTGGCCGGCTCGGCCGAAAGCGTCTTTGAGCGGATACGGGCAGTGGCCGCGGCGGCCAACCTGGCCTTGCACGATGTCAGCGTGCAGGACCGCGATGGCCGGCTGGCGGTGGAACAGCACCTGGAGGTGCCGGAGACGATGAAGCTTCGCGAGGCGCACACCCTGGCCACGCAACTGGAGGGCTCGATCCGGCGCGAGGTCCCCGGCATCGCAACGTTGCTGACCCATATCGAAAGCGAGCCCGTCACGATTGCGCCCACAGCCCTGTTGGGGGTCAGCGCCAATCTGGAGATCCAGTTGCGGGAGACGGCGCGGACCTTCCCAGACATCCTGGATGTGCACGAGATCACGCTCACCCGCGGGCATGGCGGCGCGGCGCTCACCGTGCAAGTGAACTGCCACTGCACCCTGCCCGACGATCTGCCCATGTCGCGCGTGCACGAGGTCATTACAGATTTGGAGAGCGAATTCAGACTGCAGCACCCGCACGTCTCCCGCGTACTGATCCACCCTGAGCCTGCGACCGACAATCGCCGTTAAGGCCCGGTGCGGCTCCGCGCCAGAGAGCTTTTGGAGCCTAACCCTGAAGCCTGAAGCGCGCATGTATTCTGAAGGGCGTTATGCTTCGTTCCCTGAAGGCCGCCGTGGGTATCCTGGCGATGATCCTGGTCATGTTGGTTGCCGCGGGCGTCACGTTGCGGCTCGCCTTGCACACGGGCGAGACGCGCATCCCTGAACTTTCGGGACTCACGGTGGCCGAAGCCTCCGATGCGGCGCTGCGCGGCAGTCTCGACCTCAACATTGAAAACAAGCTCTACTCCACGACAGTTCCTGCGGGCCGCATCCTGTCGCAGTCGCCCGCACCCGGTGCCGAAGTGAGGCAGGGCTGGCAGGTGCGGGTGGTGGAAAGCCTGGGGCCGCAGCAGGTCAACATTCCCAATGTGGTGGGCGAACCGACGCACGGGGCCACCATGGATCTGCGCCGCGATCAGCTGGATCTGGGTACGGTGATCCATCTTGACGCACCAGGGTCCCCGGATTTTGTGCTGGCGCAGACGCCGCCGCCGGATGCCGGCATCGATCAGCCCAGAATCAACCTGCTGCTCAGCTCGACCGCATCAGAGACCGCGGCGGGTTTCGTTATGCCGTCGTTTGTGGGAATGGGCTTCCCGGCAGCCAACCGCGCCGCCATCGCGCTCGGTCTGCGTGTTGCCGCGATCGGCGGTATCCCCACACCACCGCCTCCGACATCGATTACGAGCCTGAACGCCGCGGGTCAACCCGTGGAGACAACCGTCGCCGCACCCCCTGTTCCTGCAACGCCGGTCGGTCCCGTACTTTCACAAACTCCCGAGGCGGGCTTCCGCGGACACGATGGACAGACGATTCGGCTCTACTTCTACCGTCCCACTGCCTCGGTCGCCGTCGCCCCAGGGTCGGTCGCGGTGCCCGCAAGCCAGACAACTGCTCCGCCGCCACGGTAAACCGATTCAGCTGCGCTCCAGGAGAGCGGCAAAGAACCCGTCGCCTTCGAAGGGGTAGCCCGGCAGTGTGCGCAGATATTCCCCCCGGGTAAGCCGATCGAGAGTTTCGGCGCTGGCCTGCAGCAGACCTCGGCGGCGCATCTCCTGCAGAATCGGTCCTATCGGAACCAGCTTCCACCCCTCTCCGGCCCCGAGCAGCGCTCCGACAACGGCCTCATTCTCCTCCGGCTCGAGCGAGCAGGTCGAGTACAGCAGCCGTCCGCCCGTCGCAAGCCGCCGCGAAGCTCCCTGCAGGATGCGAATCTGCCGCTCGGCCTGGCGACGGAGGTCACCCGGCTGCAGACGGTGGCGAATCTCCGGATTGCGCGCCAGCGTGCCTGTGCCGCTGCAGGGCACGTCGCAAAGGATCAAATCGAAGGCTTCCCCGTCGGCGTCGAGCCCGGAAGGAGCTGCCGCATCGGCGGCTTGCACGCGGATGCGCGCCCCAGAAGCCTCACGCGCCAACCGCTCGCCAAGCCGCTTCAGCCGCACGGGGCTGAGATCGGTCGCCAGCAGATCGGCCCCAGGCAGACCCCGCGCGAGCACCATCGTCTTACCGCCCGGAGCGGCGCAGCAGTCCCACACGCGCCCGGCGCCGGGCTGGCTGGCCGCGGCCAGCTCCGCCACGAGGCGGGAACCGGCGTCCATGGACGGGTAAGGCGCGTCCCCTTCGTGAACCTGGAACAACGCCGGACAGGGCGGCTGGGCCTGATCGAAGGTGCAGATCGCCTCCGCAGCGGGACGGCCGTAAGCCTCCGTCCAACGCTCGACCAGCCACAGCGGATGACCTAGTCGCTCGGCCAGGGCTCCTGCTGTTTCGACCAGCGGCCGCCGTCGCGCCGGGGCGTTGACCAGCTTGCGCAGGACCGCATTGACCATACCGGCCGCGTGCGGATGCCCGGCAAAGCGGACCAGCTCCACGCTCTCGTTCAGTGCCGCATGAGCCGGGATTCGCTCGAGGTGCAGAATCTGGAAGGCTCCCAGACGCAGAACGATCTCGACCGGTGCCGCGAGCTTGAGATCAGGCCGGCTCAAGAGTGGCCGGACCGTGGCATCGAGCGCTATCTGCCAGCGAAGTACACCCAGTACAAGCGCCGTGGTGAGATCGCGATCAACCTGCGACAGGCCGCGCAGACGGGGGCCGTGCAGCAAATCATCGCTGTGCGCACCCGTAGCGCCGATCTCTTCCAGGATCTCCGCCGCGGCCAACCGTGCAGGGCCGATCTTCACCGGCATGCTGATCGGTCCGGTGGACGCCCGTGGTGGTGAGGGAGATTTACTCAAGCCGTTCTCCCACCCGCAGCTGGAAGTCGCGAGGGAAGGCCGAGCCGGCCAGGCGCGGCTTGCCTTCGAGCTGCACATCCAGCAGATGCAGCGCGCCCCCGTCCGCAGCGCCTGCCAGCAGCCGGCCTTCGCTGAACCGGAGCTCGCCAGGAGGCAGGCCCTCGACGGGAGCAGCAACCGGCCGCAAGCTGTGCACCAGAAATCGTTTGCCCCGGAAGGTCGCCCAGGCGCCCGGCCAGGGATAGAAGCCCCGCCAGCGATCGTAGGCCTGCTGCGCCCCGTGCTCGGGCAACGCCAGCCGCCCATCTTCACGGGTGAGAATAGGCGCGAGTGTTGCCCTCGCGTGATCCTGCGGCTTTGCCGTCAATGTACCCGCCGCCAGCCCGTCCAGAGTGCGCAACATCAGCCCGGCTCCCACCTCTGCCAACTGACCAAACAGCTCGCCGGCGGTGGTTTCGGGGCCGATGGGCAGGCGTTCCTCCAAAAGCACATCGCCCGTATCCAGCCCGGCGTCGAGCCGCATGGTGGTCACGCCGGTCTCGCCTTCCCCATTGGCCACGGCCCACTGAATCGGTGCTGCACCGCGATATTTCGGCAGCAACGAGCCGTGCAGGTTCAGGTTGCCAAACCGCGGCAGGGTCAGCATCCAGTCCGGGATGATGCGGCCATAGGCTACAACCAAAATCGCGTCGGGCTTGGCTGCTTCGAGCTGCCGGCGCAGGTCATCGTTCCGCTTGATGCGTTCCGGCTGCAGTACCTCCAGACCGTGCTCCAGCGCCAGTTGCTTCACGGGCGGAGCCTGTGTTTCGAGCTTGCGGCCGGCAGGGCGGTCGGGCTGCGTCAGCACCAGTGGGACCTCGTGTCCGGCAGCCAGAACCGCACGGAGTGTCGGCACGGCGAACGCGGGGGTGCCGCAAAATACCAGCTTCACCGGCTGCGGCCTACCATTCGCCCTGCTTTTGCAGCTTGCGGATGCGCCGGCCCACCAGGTCGCGTTTCAACCGGCTCAGGCGGTCGATGAACAATTTGCCGTGCAGGTGATCAATCTCATGCTGCAGCGCACGAGACAGCAGCTCTTCGCCCTCCACCTCAAACCACGCGCCGGTCACATCCTGGGCACGCACCTTCACCCAGGCCGACCGTTTCACCTTGTCCCGGATCTCGGGCAGGCTCAAGCAGCCCTCTTCCTCGTACTGCTCGCCCCGCCGCGCGATGATCTCCGGGTTGATCAGCACGAGCTTGTCCTCGGGATTCTTCTTAAAGCTGACATCGATGACCGTGATCTGCCGCGAAACCCCGATCTGCGGCGCCGCCAGGCCGATGCCGTGCGCGGCGTACATGCTTTCGAACATATCCGCCACAAATTCAGCCAGATCTGGCCCAAACTCCCGCACTCGGTCGCCTTCACGCGCCAGCACGGGATCGGGATACTTCACTACCTCGTACACCTTGCGCGGCGCTTCGGCCGTTACTGTCGACATACTCACCCTCTTCAGTAGGCCCGGATCTGTTCACGGTACCCGGCGAAGTTGCGCTGCAGCTCCCGGAGGGAGTCGCCGCCGAACTTCTCCAACACCAGACGCGCGATCGTCAGCGCCACCATCGCCTCGCCCGCGACACCGGCCGCGGGCACGACGCAGACATCCGACCGCTCATACGATGCCTTGGTCTCCTCGCGCGTCGCAAACGAGACTGAGCCCAGAGGCCGACGCAGAGTCGAAATCGGCTTAAGATACCCCCGCACGACCACATCTTCCCCGTTCGACATGCCGCCTTCCACACCGCCGGCGTTGTTGCCTTCGCGGGTAAAGCGCGTAAAGCCGTCGCCGTTCTCCGCAGCGTCCGCGGCGCGCTGACCGTTATAGCTGATTGCGTCGTGCACGGACGACCCAGGTGAGCCGGCCGCCGTGACCCCTCGCCCGAGCTCCACGGCCTTCACCGCCTGCAAACTCATCAGTGCCTGCGCCAGAAGGCCGTCCAGGCGCTCATCCCAGTTCACATGGGTGCCAATGCCCGGCGGCAGTCCATGCACCACCACCTCAAAGACACCACCGACCGTGTCGCCGGAGCGCAGAGCGGCATCCACCTGCGATTTCATCCGCACTTCGGCCTCCGGGTCGACACAGCTGAGCAGAACCGTCTCGCGGGCAGACAGGCCGGCGATCTCCTCCCAGGAGGCAGCCCTTTCCAGCTCGGCGGTCCCCACGCGCGTCACATGACTGGCGACCTCAACCCCCAGCGCACGCAACAGCATCTTGGCCAGCGCACCGCAGGCTACCCTCGCCGCGGACTCCCTTGCACTCGCTCGCTCCAGCACATAGCGGGCGTCCTTGAAGTCATACTTTAAGGCTCCGGCCAGATCGGCGTGGCCGGGCCGTGGGCTCGCGACGGCCTTGTGCTTGGCCGGATCGCCGGCTTCCACCGGCAGCAGCTCCTCCCAGTTCTTCCAGTCGCGGTTGGCCAGCGTCATCGCCACGGGAGAGCCGATCGTTTGACCGTGCCGCACCCCGGACAGCACGTGCGCGGTGTCCTGCTCAATGCGCATCCGGCCGCCACGGCCATAGCCTTGCTGCCTGCGCCAGAGCTCTCGGTTCAGGAAATCGCCGTCATACGGAATACCCGCGGGCAGACCGCTGACGAGCGCGACCAGCGCCTCGCCGTGACTCTCCCCCGCGGTTGAAAACCTCAACATAAGTTCTTGATCATACCAAGGCTGAGCAGCTGGAGAGGTCGTGATCCGTGTGGAACCCTCATGCGCAGACAGCCTACTCCCGATCCATGCCGGCAAAGAGCGGCGCCTCTGCCGTGGGTTCCTGTCTCTGCGTTGACTCAGGTGGGGCCGGCGACTCGGCGGGAACTTCCGTTTCTTCTACCAGATCTGCGGGCAGGTCTGGCGCACCCGGTTTTGGTGCTTCGGAAGCCTGGAGGTAGCGGCGCGAATCAAACAACGCCCGATCCATCGACCGAACCCACTCCGTGGGCTGGTCCGGCGCTCGGCCCGCGGTGATGCCAGCCGCAAACTCCCCGCGCATGGTCTCGAACTTGGCCTCCAAATCATCCAGCGTGCTCAGCAGCAGCGCCTCAGGGGTCATCGGCAGCTTGGGGGAGCCGAACTCCAGCTTGCCGTGGTGAGCCAGCAGCAGGTGCTCCAGCAGCAGACGCAGGGGCTCGGGAAAGAGCTCGGGGGAGTCCCCATCCTCGCCGGCCTGCCCTGCAATTTCGGCATTCATTGCCGTGATCCGGTCGGCCAGCATGCGTTGTCCGATGGAGATGTGCCCGATGAGCTGGCCCTCCAGCGTGTAGCGGAAGTCGGTGCCCCAGGCCAGCTCGCGAATCTTGCCGATATCGTGCAGGACCGCGCCCGCGATCAGCAGATCGGGGTTTACTTCCGGGTAGAACGGCGCTGCAGCGCGGCAGATGCGCACCAGGTGCAGCACATGCTCCAGCAGGCCGCCGATCCAGGCATGGTGCAGCCGCTTGGCGGCGGGTGCGGTGCGGAACAGCGGCCCCACCTGCGGATCATCCAGAAAACTGAGCACCAGGCGGCGCAGCCATTGGTTTACAAACGCCTGGACATAACCGCGCAGCTCGGCATGCATGCCCTCCACGTCAAACCGGGTGGTCGGCACGAAGTCTCCGGGTTCGACCTCGGCCTCCGCGGCGGAGCGCATGCGGTTCAGAGTGATCTGAAACTTGCCCCCATAGCGCGAAATCTGGCCCTGCACCTTGACGTAGCAGCCTTCGGCGCAGCTGCCGAGCACGTCGGTGAACTCCTCCCACATGCGGGCGTCGAACTGACCGGTGCGGTCGGCCAGCACCAGTGCCAGGTACTTCCCACCGCCGCCCTTCCGTTCGCGCACACTGAGCGAGGACAGGCAGAAGTAGGTCGTAATCGTCTGATTCTCAAAGCGCGGCGCGTCCGCGATGAAGAAGTCCTTCATCGCTTACTGGGGAGGCTGCGCCGTGGTATTGGGCGCGTTCGGTGACGCCGAGGTCACGGACGGAATGGGCTGGCCGGGCGCGGCCGGGTTCGCGGGCGTTGGCGTGGCCGGAGGCAGGGTGGTCCGGTCGGCGCTGCGCGGGGCCGGAACGCCGGTACCGGTCGCCGAGCTTCCCAGCGTTGAATTCGCCGTGGGCGCGATGACCTGGGGCTGCTCCGGGGCTTTTACCTTTTCCTGCAGGCGTTCTTTAGGCTCGTCCTTCGCCCGCTTGTGCTTCTTCGCCGTTTTGACATTCTTGTCAGCCAGGCCGAGTGGCGCAGCCTGCACCTTCTCATCGGCGCTTTCCTCGGCCGTGGGGGCTATCGGGCGCTTGGTGGCCTTGACCTCCGCTGACGTCAGCTTCACCTGGGCCCGCTTCTCCTCGGAATCCACCTCGCGGGAGGCGAAGCGCGTCTTGCGCTCCGGGCCAGCCTTGGGCGTCAGAACATCATTTTGAGCTTCCTCGACGCCGGTTCCTGTGGAAATGCTGGTGATGGACTGGGTGGGTGAACCCATGGCCGCACCCGGGGCCTCGCCGCCCAGAGCTTTGTTTGCTTCCTCAGGCGTCGCCGCACCAAGCGACGGAACTGCCGCTACATCGAGCGAGCCCGCCGGAAGCGCGTTGCGGGGCGCCTGCCCGTACCGCACCTTTTCGCGGCGCACCTTCTTCGGCTTGCCGGAAGCAGCCGCGGTGCGCAGACCGCCAGTGCCGCCGCTCGCCGCAGCCTTGGCCTGCTGCTTGACCGAAAGCTTGGCGCGCGCCTCGGCGAGTTGCTTTTCCGCTTTTTCCGCCCGCTCCTGCTCCGCCTGTTGCTTCTTGACGACCCGCTTCTTCACCGGAGGCGGCACGTACGCCGTGAACTTGACGCGGCTCTCCTCGCGGGTCGCCCCGGTGTCCGCGTAGCCGTTCACCCCACACAGCTTGCACTCGTAGTAGGCGTCCTGCCGGGCCTGGGTCAGGTAGGTCCGCAGCGCGGGCTGCAGCTTGCTCATGTACAGGCCTTCCTGCACCTGCGGCTCCACCTGCTGCAGCGGCGGCGTGCCGGCGGCTTGGTGGCTGTCCACGCGCAGAATGACAAATCCCTGGCGGGTGCGAATGGGCTCGGTAAACTGGCTCACCGGTAGCGAAAACGTCGCCTTTTCCAGAACGTCGCCCAGGGTTCCACGCTTGAAGTCGCCCAGATCGCCACCCGCCGAGTTAGTCGGGCCGCCAGAATCACTTTTGGCCGTTGCCGCGAAGTTGGCGCCAGCCTTCAGCTTGGCCTCAACGGTGTCGGCCTTGGTCTGTGCGGTCGTAATTTGCGCATCGGTCGCGCTATCCGGCGTAGGGATCAGGATCTCGCTGAGGTGCACCTGCTCGGGCTGTTCAAAATCCGCCCTATGCGCCTCGTAGTAGGTCTGCTCCTCTGCCGGGGTCAGACTGATGCGCCGGCCGACATCCTCTCGGACTACCTGCTGCGTGATGGCCTGGTTGCGGATGTTCTGCTTGAAGTCTTCGAAAGAGACATTTTGCTGCTCGGCCGCCTTTTGCAGGGCTTCCATGTCGGGCAGGTTGGCGCGCTTGCGTATCTCATCCAGCTGCCGGACGGTTTCGGCGTCGCCAGTAATCCCGAGCTCCTTGCCTTTGGCAAGCAGCAACTGCTGATCGATCATGTCGCGCAGCAGATTATGTTCCTTGTCCTCGAACTCGGCCGGCGTCCAGTTGTCCTGCTTGGCCTCGGCAACCAGGCCCTCCTGGGAGCGCTGGTACTCCGTGCGAGTGATCACCTGGTCGTTCACACGGGCAATCGCGTCTTCCACCACCGTGCCGTCCGGGCTGATGGGCGTGGCGGGCGGCACCGGCGGCACCTGAAAGGGCGAGGCCCCCGAGGTAAAGCCACCGCCGGGCACCGGAAACGATCGCTCCGCCCCTGCCTGGCTTCCAGTTTGAGTTCCACTTTGGTTCGCGTTCGCATCCGCGCTTTGGGTCGCGGTCTGCGCTCCGGCTGAAGTTCCCAGCGTGGTTGCTGCCGTAACCACCAACACCGCCAACGCGTCCCTGTATCGCACCAGTCTCATTTCTGCTCACCACTTCCGCTTCGCCACAGCCCGCCACGCGCTCCGCCCCACCCGCGCTCTGCATGGGCGCATTTAGAGAGAGGGCGCAACGTTTAGACCGTCTGAGCACCTGCCGCCGCTCATGCGATCCACTTTATTGTACCCACGCCCACCCCCGACCGGGAGCCTGCGCTGCGTGAACAGGGGCAGATTACGGCCGCAATCCGGCTTACCCCGGATGCTATACTCCGTCCAATTGAGTAGGGCTGTCTACCCTTATCGGCAATTCTTCTAGAGGTCACTTCGTTTGATGAACCCCTCCACACGCCGCGCTCTCTTTTCAGCAACGGTCTTCTTGGCGGTCTGCGGTTTTGCCGGTTCCGTGGTCGGTGGCAAGGTGGCCGCACAATCCGCGACGGATGAATCGAACCTTCGCGATTCCATGCGGTCCTTTACCGATGTCTACGCCCTTGTCGAAGCCAACTACGCCGATAAGATGAATACCGAGCGCACGGACAAGGCCATCTACGATGGTGCGATCCCCGGCATGCTCCACGTGCTGGATCCGCACTCGAACTTCTACGATCCCAAGGCCTATGCGCAAATGCGCGAGGACCAGAGCGGCCACTATTACGGCGTCGGGATGCAAATCCGGCCTGAAGGCAACAAGATCATCGTCGTAACGCCCTTTGAAGGCACCCCCTCCTACAAGGCAGGCATCCGGCCCGGCGATACGATCGTCTCGGTTGATGGCAAGCAGGTGGAGAATATGGACTCGGCAGCCGTGGCCACGCTATTGAAGGGGCCGCGCGGAACCCACGTCATCGTCACAATGGCGCGCGAGGGCTCAGCCAAGCCACTGAGCTTTGATCTGGTACGCGATGAGGTGAACCGTTCGTCCATCGATTTGGCCTTCCTGATTAAGCCTGGTATCGGCTACGTCCATATCACCCAGTTTCAGGAAACGACCTCACGCGATCTGCAGGAAGCGCTCGACAAGTTCGGCCCTGACCTGCAAGGACTCCTCATCGACCTGCGCGGCAATCCAGGCGGCCTGCTGAATGAAGCCGTCGCGGTCTCCGACAAGTTCCTCCAGAAGGGCCAGATCGTCGTTTCGCAGCACGGCCGGGCTTTTCAGGATCAGGTATACCGCGCTCCCAAGGGTTCGGATGCTAAATACCCCGTTGTGATTCTTGTGAACCGCAACACGGCCTCGGCAGCCGAGATCGTCTCGGGCGCCCTGCAGGATCACGATCGCGCCCTGGTCGTCGGCGAGACGACCTTTGGCAAGGGTCTCGTGCAGACCGTGTTTCCTGTCTCCGAAAACACGGGCCTTGCGCTAACCACCTATCACTACTACACGCCTTCGGGTCGGTTGATCCAACGAAACTACAACGGCGTCTCTCTTTACGATTACTACTATGTACGCAACGACGCGCTGCCGGCGAACACCTCCAACAAAGAGGTGAAGCTGACCGACTCCGGACGCACCGTCTACGGCGGCGGAGGGATCACACCTGACGAGAAGATTGCCGAGATCAAGGACAATCGCACCGAAGATACGCTTCTGATCCACTACATTTTCTTCAACTTCACCAAGCACTACCTAGCCAATCACACCGTCACACGGGATATGGCGGTCGACGATGCCATGCTGTCGGACTTTAAAACCTTCTTACGAGACCAAAAAATCGATATTTCCGACAAGGACTTCAACGACAACCTGCCCTGGATCAAGATGTCCATCAAATCCGAGTTGCTGACCTCGCAGTTCGGCCTGACCGCCGGCATGAAGGTTCGGGCTGAGTACGATCCACAGATAGAAAAGGCGCTTACTTTTATGCCCGAGGCGCTGGCACTGGAAGAACACAAACTGCCCGATCAGACCAAAGCAACACAAACAGCTGCCCGTTAGTTTGTTGCATTCCAGCTACTTGGCGAGTAGCGGTAACCCTACAGGTCACCTGCTTCGTCCCTGGCTAAAGCCTGGCACGATATCCCAGTGCCTCTGCCATGCTCTGTGGGGTTGGTATCACAGCACACATAATCTAAGTGCAGTTCCGATTAATTCGGCGTAGGCTCACGGATCTGGTCAATTACCAAAACAAGTACTGGCGCTTTCCAAGCCTCTAACCGCAGCCCAAGTTGCTCACGAACGGCGGTGAAGAGATCAGGATCATCGCTGTCAGCTTTCGGAGGCGAGTTCCTGGGCAAAAAGTGCAGCTCGATGTCGAAGTGACCGGATAGATCCGTTGTATCGACTACGTTTCTTTCCAAAGGTATGCTGAGCATCATTGCCAGGAACTGTGAGGGGACGCCTGTACCTTTGAGCAGACCAGCACTCCAGTTCGCGCTTGTATGATCAGTATCAGCCGCACGCTTGAGCTTCGCGCCTTCCTTACTCACGCGAAGTCTGTATACCGGTTGCACTCTGGTTTCGTAGTGGGCCTTCAGTCCAAACCGCTCCTCGAGCAGGCTTCTCACCATCAGCATATCGGGTGTCGCTTGGTAGTGGACCAAATGTCTGATCGACTCTTCCATGCTCATCTCTAAAGATTTCTGATATGCAGGAACGTCGTCAGAAGCGACGCGAGCAACTACGTCATAGCGTGCCTTCTTTGTCCAACCAGGCATTCCAACGAGTTCATCGTCCCGCAGGGTGGGTTCTGCAAAGGCACAAGCTTGGCTCAGCAGTACGCGTAGATCGATCCCCTTTCATCCCGATGCCGTCTGGTACTGCACCCCAACTCATATTCGTATCGCTCGGATCGTGCGGGTGTATGGATACCACCTCCCACGGGATGGGCGTTTTCGTCGACCCCGCCGATGGAAGAGGCAATCTCTCTCCTCCAGTCTGAGCAAGGCTCATCGAAGACGTCATAGTGGCTGCAAAGAGGGATAAAGCAACGCAAGAAACCAGGCGTCTCATGGTGGGTAACGTCCATCCTAAGTAGGTTCGGGCGACCTACTCCTACATTCGCACAGCATCGCTACAGCGTTCGAGACTATAACCGAAACTTTCGGCTATTCGCATGGAGCGCGATCGCAGATCATCCTCAAAAGATTTGCGCGTATGTATTCAGAAATGTCTGAGGGAAAAATACCTAGTTTAGCTGGCTCGCCTGAGCTGCAGACGAATACCTGCACCATGGCTCAAAATGGAAACTTCACGTAGCGAAGGCACCACCCAAGTAGCGCCCACCTCGCGCAACGCCTCAGCTGGATACGTACCCTCCACGCAGAGTACGCGACAGCCAGCAGCCACACCCGCCTTGACGCCGGTCACCGCGTCTTCCACCACCACACAGTCCGCGGGGGAAAGACCCAACTCCTCTGCCCCTCTTCGGTACGGCTCGGGATCGGGTTTGCCCCGCTCCACCATCTCCGCTGTTACCAGGCGATCTGGCACCTTCAACCCGGCAGCACCCAGACGACTCACCACCAATGGACGCGTAGCCGAGGTAACCACTGTCCATCGGTGAGCCGGTAAGCTCTCCAGTAAATCTCGCACCCCGGCAAGCACACGGGTATCAGCCACATCGGCCACCTCAAGCGCTTCGATGAAGCGCAGACCCTCTACGAGATCCGCCCCCGGCTTCAACATCTGCATCACATCGACCGCTCTCGTTCCATGCGGAATCTCAACGGCTCCCGGGTCCTCTACGCCGTAGTGCTCGGCCCAGGTGCGCCAACACCGCCGCACACTTTCAATTGAGCTCACCAAGACGCCGTCCATATCGAACAGGACACCCCCGGTTTCAATCGTGACCTCATCCATGGAGCTCACTTGTCGAACTTCTCTCGCCTGCCAGAACAAAGTCCCTCGCCCCAGCCAGGATAGATTCCACACTCTCCACGCTGCAGCTTTCACAGTAGACGCGTAAGAGCGGCTCCGTTCCGCTCGCGCGTAGGAGCAGCCAGGTTTCGGCCGCATGCACCTTATCCGTACACGTCTTCTCTTCAAGATAGAACTTGATACCGTCTAGGTTTTCGGTCCGCAACACGCGTCGCCCCGCAATCTCGGTTATGCCGCTGCTCGCTCGTGTAATTGCTCCCTGTTTTAACTCTTCCGTAATGTGCATATCGATGCGTCCATACTGGTGTTCACCGTACTCCTGCTGTAGCGCCGCCACCAACTGGCCCAGCGTCTTTCCCTCGTCGGCCATCACATTGCCCAGCAGCAGGCTGTTCAACAACCCATCACGCTCCGGCAGATGACGGCTGATGCCAACCCCGCCCGACTCTTCGCCCCCGATGAGGATGTCTTGCTCCAACATTAAGTCACACACGTATTTGAAACCGATCCCGTGCTCGTGCAGCGTGCGCCCGTACTTTGCGGCGATCCGGTCCAGCATCTTCGTCGTATTGAACGCGCGCGTGACGCCACCCGGCCAATTCTTACGGGTTAAAAGCCATTGCAGCAGAATCGCGAAGATCTTGTGTGCGTCCACCACATTGCCGTGCTCATCCACGGCACCAATGCGATCGGCGTCTCCATCCGTGATCATGCCCGCGTCACAATGACACTCCACGACCATCTTCTGGCTCAGGGCAATGTGCGGCAGAATCGGTTCCGGATTAATACCCGGAAAGGCCGGGTTCACCTCGTTTCGAATGGCCACGTAAGGGATCCCCGCCTCATCGAAGATGGCCGCAAGATATCCCTGGCCCGCTCCGTACATGCTGTCAATAAGGAATCGAAAGCCCGAAGCTTTGATCGCCTGCAGGTCGACAAAGTTTTTCAATGCCGCCACATACGCAGGAGCAAAATCCACCTCTTCGATACGTCCGGGTGATACCGCTTTTTTCAATGGCTTGTAAAGGTTTGTCTCGATCTTCGCAATAATGGAAGGCTTGCCTGAGCCGCCATAATGGGCTTTGTATTTGACGCCATTCCATTCGGCAGGATTATGACTGGAGGTGATCATGACACCGCCTGCGGCCCCGCGCTCGCGCACTGCATATGAAAGCTCCGGCGTGGGCGTTACCCTGCTCGCAAAAAAGACGGGTATACCCGCCTCGGACACAACCTCTGCGACGAGGCGTGCGAAAGATCGCGAACCGAACCGGGTGTCATACCCAATGCATACCCCTGCTTCCGGCTTCTCTTCCGTCAACACGTATTGCGCGATGGCACGTGCCGCCACGCGCACATTCTCATAAGTGAAGTCGTCGGCGATAATACCGCGCCATCCATCGGTTCCGAATCTTACAAGGCCGGCGCCGGCGACAGCAGCTTGTGCACTCATAGTGGCATCGCTCATCAGATCAGGTCTTCCCGTCCAGCTTTCTTCAGTTCAGCCACAACCTTCCCCACATCCTGCGATCCATCACGCGTGGTGATCAGCAGAGCATCCTCGGTTTGCACCACGACCAAGTCCTTTACACCCACCAGCGCTACCGCCTTACCCGGCGCATACACGTAGCAGCCCGACGAGGTGATCTCCACGCCGTGATCTGACTCCATCACGTTGCTCTTCTGCACCAGGCCATCCTCGGCCATGTGCTCGTAGAGCGCCGCCCACGATCCCAGATCGTTCCACGCAAAATCACCCGGCAGACAGAACAACTGCGAATCAGCTTCGCCCTTTGCCGACCGTGGCTCAAGAACCGCATAATCAATTGAAACCGATTCGCACTGCGGGTATAGCCGTGCAAAAACTTCTTCAAACGCCGGTGTCTCCCACGCCTCCGCAATCTCTTCAAGTAACTCAGCCATCTCCGGCTTGTGCTCCCGGATGGCCCCCGCCAGGGTCGCCGCACTCCAAAGGAACATACCGCTGTTCCAAACGTAATTTCCCGCACGAACAAAGTGCTTTGCCCGTTGCTGGTCAGGCTTTTCGGTAAAACGGCGGACCCGCCACAACGAGATGCACTCCGGCCCTACCCGTACCGGGGCCGACGCGGCGCCCAACTCGATATAGCCGTAACCCGTCTCCGGCCGTGTTGGCGGGACGCCGATGACCACCATCCGCGGCCCGCTCGAGGCCACCTGCACCCCTGCACGCAGTACTAAACGGAAACGCTCCGGGTCGCCGATGACATGATCGGAGGGAAACACCCCCAACACAGTCTCGGGCGCCCTTTTTTCCAGCAAGAATGCCACCAGTGCGCACGCCGGCGCCGTGTTGCGCGCCGCGGGTTCACGTAGCAGTCTCTCTTGCAGCACATCGGGCAATTGCTCGGCGATGGTAGCTGCCAGTAGATCATTGCTGATGACCCACACATTCTCTCCGCCGGCTAAACCCTCCAGCCGGGCCAGTGTGCTTTGAATCATCGTGCCTTCGCCATCCAGCTGTAGCACCTGTTTGGCGCGCGCCCGGCGGCTGCGGGGCCAAAAACGTGTTCCACTTCCCCCAGCCAGTACGATGGCGGCGAACGACGGCGGCTTCGGGTTTTCCTGTACTGGCATATGTCCCCTATCTTAACGGTTTGCGACGCCGTGCCAAGGTCTCCCAGGTAACTCCCTTGGGTAACGAAAGCCACGGTACCCGCACGGCCCTGCCCGATACGAGACAGCCTGCCATCCCTAACCCAAGGGCGTCAGAAAGGCCCGCAGCCGCTCTATTCCCTTGTCGATCACCTCCGGCGCCACCGCATATGACAGCCGGATGTGTTCCGCTGTGCCAAACGCTTCGCCCGGCACGGTCACCACGTGCGCCTCCGTCAGCAGCTTCGCCGCGAGAGCCGTTGGCGTGCCGATCCCGCTCTTACCCAGAAATGCCTTTACGTTCGGGTACACATAAAATGCACCTTCCGGCACCGTGCAGGTCAGCCCCGGTATCGTTTTGAATCCCTCCAGCACCCGGTCGCGCAGGCCCTGGTAATCCGCGTTCATCGCCGCCACACACGCCTGGGATCCCGTCACGGCTGCAATGGACGCCTGCTGCACCATGCTCGCCGTATTCGATGTCGACTGCGATTGCAGTTTGCCCATCGCCGCAATGATGGGCCTTGGTCCCAAGGCAAATCCCGCGCGCCAACCCGTCATCGCATACGTCTTCGAGAGCGAACCCAGGATGATCATGTGCTCCTTGCAGTCTGTAAATGAACCCGCACTGATCGGCTGCCCCGCAAAGGTCAGATATACATAGCACTCATCCAGCAGCAGATAGATCCCGCGTTGATGCGCCATGCGCACGATCGCTTCAAGATCCGCCGCGCTCATGACCGCGCCCGATGGATTCGACGGTGTATTCATCACAATCGCCTTCGTCTTTGGCGTGATCGCCGCCTCCACCATGGCCGCCGTCAAACGGAAGTTCTCCGCCTCATTAGTCTGGACATACACCGGCGTGCCCCCGGCATACTGAATGATGTCCTTGTAACTTACCCAATACGGTACCGGCAGGATGACCTCGTCGCCGTGATCGACCAAGACCTCCATCGCATTGAACAGGGCCAGCTTGCCACCGGTGGTGAACACGCACTCATCCGCTGCATAAGCAGATCCGAAATCCGCCGCGTGCCGGTCCACGATGGCCTGCCGGATCTGCGGCACACCTGCCACCGCTGTGTAGCGTGTAATGTTGTTCTGGATCGCTGCGATAGCTGCGTCCTTGATGTGCTGCGGGGTTGAAAAATGCGGCTCGCCCGCGCCAAAATCGGCCATGTCGATACCGGCAGCCTTCATTTTCAGCGACTCCGCCGTGATCGCCATCGTGGCCGAAACCTCGATGCGGTTAATCCTGTCGGAAAATATCTTTTTGCCTGGGAAGCTCATGCGTTCAGTGTCGCAGATGTCGGTTCGGGCACGGAAGCTGTTGTGTTCCGCTCCGTCCGCTCCATGAGCCGTGCATGCACGTTGGGCGGCACCAAATCTCGCACATCGCCACCCAGCTTGGCCACCCCCTTGATCAGCCGTGAGCTCACATAGGTGTACTTCTCTGCCGGCATCAGGAACACCGTCTCAATCTCCGGGGCCAGCTTGCGATTCATCATCGCCATCTGCAGCTCATATTCGTAATCCGAAATTGCCCGAATGCCCCGCAGCACCGCCCGTGCCTGCCGTGCTCGCGCGAAGTCCACCAACAGTCCATCAAACGAGGCGACGAATACGTTGTTCCATTTCTCCGTGGCTTCGCGCAACATCTCTTCCCGCTCCCCCACGCTGAACAACGGATCCGGCTTGGCTGTATTCCGCAACACCGCGATCACCAACTCGTCGGCCAGCTTGGCTCCGCGCGCGATCAGGTCTAGATGACCATTCGTCAACGGATCGAAGCTGCCCGGGTAGATTACAACCAGCGAAGACATCGATTCCAGCATACGCGCCTTCATCTCCGGTGCTGTGCCAGTCGCGACAGCGACATCCGGAGCCCCCATACAGACACCCTAACCGAGCAGCACGGACGCCAGAACCCCTAACTCCTTGGCTCAATGCACCTGCGACTGCACGCTTCTAATCTGCTCGCACGTCAAATCCCTAGCAGCTTGCGGTTCTACACAATGCGCATCTTTCCACGCGATGCGCAGTTATGACACTCAGGGCAGCCTCGCCCGTGGCAACAGGTACTCCGTCACATACTCCTTCACTGCCGCAGCCAGCGGAGTGAACGGCGTTGTATACCCTGCCGTACGAAGCTTCTCCACATTACTCTCGGTAAAGTACTGGTATTTTCCCCGCAAGGTTTCAGGCATCTCGATAAAGTCGATTGTCGGGGAAACTCCCATGGCTTCAAAGACGGGTGTTACCAACTCCACCCAGGTATGCGCCTGCCCCGTTCCGCAGTTGAACAAGCCACCCGGCGCTTCGGCCTCCTGCAGGGCGAAGTGCAAGGTAACATCCACGGCATCACCCACGGAGATAAAATCCCGCTTCTGGCCGCCATCGGCAAACTCCGGCCGATAGCTTTTGAAAAGCTGCACCTTTCCCGTGTCACGGATCTGCTCAAAGCTTTTCGCCACCACCGAGCGCATATCGCCCTTGTGATCCTCGTATGGCCCAAATACATTGAAATACTTCAGCCCAACGATGTTGCCGCCTTCGCCCCCATCAAACAGCTGATGCTTCAATGCCCAAAGATCGAACATGTGTTTTGAGTACCCGTACATATTCAACGGCTTCAGCGTGGGCGTGACCGCGTCATCATCGTGGTAGCCCTCGGCACCATCGCCATAGGTCGCCGCACTGGAGGCATATACACACCGCACTCCATTGCCGAGCGCCCAATTACAGAGCACCCTCGTGTACTGGTAGTTGTTCCGCAGCAGAAAATTCGCATCCCGCTCGGTGGTTGCACTGCACGCGCCCAGATGAATGACCGCGCGCGCCTCGGCAAAGGTCCCATCCTCGATCAGTCCCAGAAACTCTTCAGGTGAAACGATGTCCTCGTAGCGCAGGCCGATCAGATTTTTCCACTTTTCCTCTTTGCCCAGCTCATCGACAAGGATCAACTCGTCTTCACCCCGGCGGTTTAACTCAGCCACCGTATTCCGGCCGATAAAGCCAGCCGCGCCAGTCACAATGATGGGTCTAGGCATCGGTCCCCGCACTCAGAATCCCCGCACTCAAAAGCAGCCTCTCGCAACGACAGCCCCATGCTACACGGGTTAGAAGGGCGAAGACCCTCCCACCCGCGTTGCATGGCGCTCGTTGTTCTGTTTCAAAATGAAGCACTCAAGCCTGAGGCTTCGGCGTGAACAACACAAAGCGCTCCGCCAGCCTGGCCCAGTCCCCCAGCATCCACGCGGCGCGCTGACTCTCTGCCAGCTGCACGTGCGTTTCCAACAGCCCGCAAAGGTCGGCTCTCTGCTCTGCCGTGCAGTCCTCGAAGGGCGTCGCCTCCAAAAACTCCGCGTGGTATCGCTGCCGCCCGAGCACATCGCCGTCCTCGTCGAAGACCCACGCCGTGCCGCCCGTCATGCCGGCGCCGAAATTAATGCCGATCTCGCCCAGAATAATCACCGTGCCGCCCGTCATGTACTCGCACCCATGGTCACCGATACCTTCCACCACCGCCGTCGCACCCGAGTTTCGCACCGCAAACCGCTCGCCCGCGCGCCCCGCCGCAAACAGCCGTCCAGCCGTGGCTCCGTACAACGCTACATTGCCCAGCAGAGAATGTTCCTGGCTGTTCCGCGCCGCCCGGCCCACCGCGCGCAGCACCAGATCCGCCCCGCACAGCCCCTTGCCGACAAAGTCATTCGCCAGCCCGGAAAGTTGCAGCGTCATCCCCGCACTCGCAAAAGCCCCAAACGACTGCCCCGCCACGCCCTCGAGCTCAAACCGCACATCGGTGTCGTCCACCAGACCCGCCGCCCGCGCCACCGCTAGCTCACCCGACAACCGCGCCCCCACCGACCGGTGCGCATTCGCAATCGTCGACTTCACCGAATAAGCCTTGCCGGCCCGCACTGCCGCCATCGCGGGTTCGGTCCACCCTTCGTCCAATCGGTCATCTTCGCCCGGCCGGTTGTTGCGTTCGCCCATCCAGTGCCGCGGACCCTCCCCAACGCCCGCCAGCATGGGCGTCAAATCCAGATCGCCGCCTGCGCGCACCTGCTCCAGCAGATCCACACGCCCGATCGCCGACTCCAGCGACGGTAGACCGAATTTGGCCAGCAGCCGCTGCAGATCCGCCGCCAACTCCCGGAAGAAAATCACCACATGTTCCGGCCTGCCGCGAAACTTGGCCCGCAACTCCGGCTTCTGCGTCGCAATACCCACCGGACACGTGTTCAGGTGGCATTGTCGCGCCATGTCACAGCCCAGGCTTACCAGCACCGCCGTCCCAAAGCCGAACTCATCAGCTCCCAGCAGCGCCGCGATCAGCACATCGCGCGCCGTGGCCAGGCCGCCATCGGCCCGCAGCCGCACCCGTCCGCGCATCCCATTGGCGCGCAGCGCCTGTTGCGCCTCCGCCACGCCCAGCTCCCAAGGCGACCCCACATATTTGATCGAACTCAACGCCGCCGCGCCCGTGCCGCCCGAATTTCCCGCGATGACCACATAATCCGCATACGCCTTCGCCACACCTGCCGCCACGGTTCCCACGCCGAAGCTCGACACCAGCTTTACGCCCACTGGCGCCCGCGGATTCACCCGTTTCAGGTCATAGATCAGCTGCGCCAGGTCCTCAATCGAGTAAATGTCATGGTGCGGCGGAGGCGAAATCAAACTCACCCCCGGCTGCGCATGGCGCAGCCGCGCAATCAGCCCGGTGACCTTGTGCCCTGGCAACTGCCCGCCCTCGCCGGGCTTGGCCCCCTGCGCCACCTTGATCTCGATCTCCTCGGCGTGCGCCAGGTACTCCGCCGTTACCCCGAACCGACCCGAAGCCACCTGCTTGATCTTGTTGTTCAGGCTTACATGCACCGCCGGCGCACTGGTGATCTCGGCCACCGCCGTCGCAGCTGCGCTGCCCGCATAGGCCGCAGACATCTCCCCACCGCCATCCGCCGGCATCCGGAAGCCCTGGACCTCAGCCGGCCGATACACCGCCGGATCCTCTCCGCCTTCACCCGTATTCGATCGCGCGCCCATCATGTTCATCGCCGCCGTCACAGTCTGGTGCGCCTCCGGACTAAGCGATCCGAGCGACATCGCACTCGCCACAAACCGCTTAACCAGTGAATCCACCGGCTCCACCACGTGCAGTTCGGCCGCGGCGGGACGAACCTCCAAAAGGTCCCGCAGACGCACCGGCTCGTGTACGTCGGTATCTCGCGAAAAGATCGCAAACCCCGCCGCCGGATCGACCGCATTGGCAATGTTGCGGGCACTTCCCACTGTTGTCTGCAGCGCCTTCACCGTCGGCGGCTGCCACTGGTGCGGTTCGCTGCCATCCGACTTCCGAAAACGCACCCACCCAAAGTCAGGTAAATCCACCTTCTGTGTCACCACAGCCTCGCCTGCAGCTGGCGCAACAGCCGCCTCCCAGCTCGCCCGCACCCTCCGCTCGATCTCCGCGAAACCGATACCCGATAACGGCGCCGGTGTGCCCGGAAAACAGCGATCCACCACGGAAGCATGCAGCCCCAGAACGTCAAACAGGTGCGCCGAACGGTAGCTATCCACCACGCTGATGCCCATTTTGGACATCACCTTGGCCAGCCCCGCCTCCAGCGCCTTCACAGTCATCGCTTCGCCGTCCGCCCCCTCCGGCTCCAGCGTTTTTGCCGTCTCAAACATCAGCCACGGGCAGACCGCCCCCGCGCCATACCCGATCAGCACCGCTGCATGGTGCAGATCGCGGCAATCCCCCGCCTCGACCGCCAGCCCGCAACGCGTGCGCAACCCGGCGACCGTCAACGCCGCATTCACCGCGCCCACGGCCATCGCCATGGGGATCGGCAACGTCGTCGCGCTGGCCCCGCGATCGGTCAACAGCAGGAGCTTGGTCCCCGCCATAACCGCCGCCTTTGCCCGCTCGCCAAGTGCCGCGATCGCCTCTTCCAGCGTCTCTGCCGCGTCGAACAAACAGGCTACCTCTGCAAACGCCAAGGTATCCGCATGGGGGTATGCCCCCGCCCGCAAAGCCTCCATCTGCCCCAGCGATAGAAACGGCGAAGGCAGACTGATGCCCGGCAGCGGCGCATGCGTGTTCAGCAGGTGCGGCCACGGCCCCAGTCGCGTATGCAGCGAAACCACCACCGCCTCGCGAAGCGGATCGATCGCCGGGTTCGTCACCTGCGCAAACCGCTGCCGAAAGTAGTGGTATAGCGGCCGCGGACTCTTCGCCAGAAACGCCAGCGGGGTATCATCCCCCATCGACCACACCGCATCTTTGCCGCCGGCCGCCATCGGCTTTAGGATCAGGTTCAGATCTTCCTTCGTGTACCCGAACCCCCGCTGCAGCGCTGTTACGTCGCCGGCCCCAATCGAAGCTCCACCGCTTACAGCTCGATACTCATCAGCGGTCGCTGCCGCCAACGGCAGCAGCGTTGCATCCTCAAGCAAGGTCGCATAGGTCGCGTTGGCGTCGAAGGCATCCAGCAGTTCCTCGTTGTGCAGCAAACGCCCGGCCTCCAGGTCCACCACGAGCATCTGCCCCGGCCCCAGCCGTCCGCTCTCCACCACCTGCTCCGGATCCAGATCCACCAACCCGGCCTCGGAACCGGCCACGATCAGCCCACCCTCTGTCCGCGCATACCGGGAGGGCCGCAAACCGTTCCGGTCCAGTGCCGCGCCGACCACATGCCCGTCTGCAAATGCGATCGCTGCCGGTCCATCCCACGGCTCGCAGCAATCCGCGTGGTATCGCAGAAACGGTGACACCCGGTTCGCCGTTGCCGGCGGCAACAGCATCCGCACACTTTCCGCCAGCGTCCGCCCATTTTGCGAAATCAGTTCGGACGCTTCATCCAGGCTCGTCGAATCCGTTCCATCCGCCGTCAGGATCGGTTTGCACTCCTCCGGTAGCGTCGCCTCGCGCGCATCCATCCGTGCCCGGTTACCCCAAACCGTGTTGATCTCGCCGTTGTGCGCCAGCTTGCGTCCTGGCTGCGCGCGATGCCACGCCGGCATCGTATTGGTCGCGTAGCGCTGATGAAATACAGCAAATCGCGTCACATAGGCCGGGTCCTGCAGATCGGGGAAGAATTCCGGCAGCAGCCGCCCCAGGCACATTGCCTTATAGACCACCACCTCCGCCGAAAGCGAACACACGTACCCTGTTGTTTCACCTGCCGCCACCGCCCGCTCAAAGACCTTGCGCGCCAGGTACAACCGGCGCTCCAAAGAACCACCCGAGGCCGACCCCTCAGCAGCGTCCGCCACCAGCACCTGACGGATGGCCGGCATCGTGCTCCGCGCAAGCGGGCCCAGCACCTCCGTCCGCACCGGCACATCACGCCACCCCAGTACGCGTGTCCCATTGGCCCCGAGCGCACGTTCCAGAACGGCTTCCGCCTGCCGGGCGTCGGGCGGCAAAAACACCACGCCCACGGCCAGCTTTTCCCCCGCCGGCAACACGGCTCCCGTTTGCCCCAACACCAGAGCGCGCGGTATCGCCGTCATCAATCCGACACCGTCGCTGGAGAGCCCGTCGGCTGCCACCGCGCCCCGATGGGCTAGTCGCGCCAGCGCCGTCAGGGCTTTCTCCACGATGTCGTGGCTGGCGTGCCCGGTCAGGGTCGCCACAAATCCCACACCACAGGAATCATGCTCGAAACGCGGGTCTAACAAGGAATCAGGGAAAGGGGCGCCCGACGCAGGGGGCATCGCGCCAATGTGGCTCGGAGAAGACGTGCTCCGCATGAGCTCGGCATCCCGCTTGCTGGGGATGGGTAAACAGGGGGCCATAGTCCACTATACGTCGCAGAAAGCGACGCCAGTTCTTTTGAATTGAGTTTCCGAAGCTGAAGACCCAATGTCGCGTCGGCCCGAAAAGGCGCAGGCGCAATAGTGCTTGACAATCGGTCTATGCATACTTATACATCGTGTGTGCATGTTTATGCATTGTTGCGCTACGGATCGTCCTCCGGAACCGCGTCACCTTTTCCCGCCCGGTGAACCCGGCCCTTGAGCGAATGAGGTTTCGTTGAAGACGCAGCGCCAATCCGTCATTCGAGAACTCCTCATTCGCACCGTCGTCTCCAATCAGGACGATCTGCGCCGCAAACTGGCCGGGGCCGGCATTCACGTCACCCAGGCCACGCTTTCCCGCGACATCCGCGAGCTGAAATTACTCAAGGGCCCGGACGGCTACGCACTTCCTGACGCCGACCCTCCGGCCGCAGATGTCGATTTCGACGACGCCCTGCCCGCCGTGGCCGAGATGCTCTCCAGCTTCGGCCTGGAGATCCGCCAGGCAGCCAATCAGCTCATCCTGCTCACCGCCAAAGGCGCAGCCGGCCCCGTCGCCGCCGGGATTGACGACGAGGAGTTCCCGGAGTCGCTCGGCACCGTCGCCGGCGACAATACGATCCTCATCGTCTGCGCCACCGAAGCCGCAGCCACCGCCCTGCGAGGCCGGCTGGAGGTCTACGTTGGCTGACCCCTGGAGAGCTCACGCGGCACAGCTCCGTTCAAGCCAACAATCTGTCAGAGAGCAAGATTCCCTGCCACCCCAACCACGTTTCGGAGGGCAAGCTTCCCGCCCCCAACAACCTGTCATCTCGACCGAAGCGGCGCAGCCGCGGAGCGGAGAGACCTCTGTCTTCGCTCACAGCGCAAGGTCCACCCCATGAGCCCTGTGCTTAACCAAGAAGATCCAGACCGCGAAACAACACAGGCCCGAATCGCGGTCGCCGGCGTCAGCGGCTACGCCGGCGCCGAGCTCGTGCGCCTGCTGCTTCGTCACCCTGCCCTGGCGGGCAATCCGCCGATGCTCCTCGGCCACCTTCAGACCGCCGGTGAGCTCGCGCTTGAAAGATCAATACCCCTCACCGAGCTCCACCCCCAACTCGCCGGTCTGCCCCACGCCGCCCAACTCAGCGTTCACTCCTGGACCTGGGACGACCTCCAGCGCGAAAACATCAGTGTCCTCTTGCTCGCCACGCCGCACGAGCAGTCCCGCGCCTGGGCCCCGACTGCCCTCGCCCGTGGCCTTCGCGTTATCGACCTTTCCGGGGCCTGGCGGCTGCACGATCCCGCCAACCGTGCCGTCTACCGCTTCGAGGACCCCGATCCCGCGCTCGCCGAGCGCACACAGGCCGAGGCCGTCTACGGCTCCCCCGAACTAAATGGCCCCGCAATCACCACCGCCCGCCTGGTCGCCAATCCCGGCTGCTATGCCACCTCGGTCATTCTGGCCCTTGCTCCCATTGTCCGGGCCAACCTCGCCGACCTCGGATGCGGCATCATCTGCGACGCCAAATCCGGCGTCAGCGGCGCGGGCAAAAAGGCCACCGCTACCACCCATTTCATGTACGCGGCGGACAATCTCTCCGCCTACGCCGTTTTCGGCCACCGCCACACCGGCGAACTGCTTGAACAGCTCAAGTTAACCGACGATCAAATCCAGTTCACCCCACACCTCCTGCCCATCCCGCGCGGCATCCTAAGCACGGTGTATGTCAGGCTCACCGAACCCTGCACCGCCGCCGTCATTCAGGCCCTCTTCGACGACTCCTACCGTGACGCCCCGCTCGTTCGCATCCATCGCACCCCGTCGCTGCCGCAGATCCAGCACGTGCTCCGCAATGCCTTTGCTGACATCGGCTTCGAACTCTCCCCTGACGGCAAGAAGCTGGTCATCGTCAGCTGCCTCGACAACCTGCTTAAAGGCGCCGCCTCCCAGGCCGTCCAGAACATGAATCTCATGCTCGGTCTGCCCGAAACCGAAGGCCTGCTATGACCCTCTGCGCAACAGGGCTTGGCCATGCCACCCGGCCACAAGCTCCGCGTCCTCTGCGTTCTGCTTTTATCCGCCCAGCCACCCAACCGGAGCCCCGTTCATGAAGTTCGTCGTAAAACTTGGCGGAGCCGCCCTTGAAGACCCCGCCCTGCTCACCCGCTGCGCCCGCGCGATCGCCGACCTCGCCCGAGACGGCCACCGCGTCGCCTTGGTCCACGGCGGCGGCGTGCAGTTGACCCGCCTGCTCAAGCAGATGGGCAAGCAGTCGGAATTCATCGCCGGCCTCCGCATCACTGACGCCGAAACCCGTGACGCCGCCCTCATGGTTCTCGGCGGTCGCGTCAACAAAGCGCTCGTCGCCGCGCTCGATGGTTGCGGCCAGTCCGCGATGGGCCTCACCGGCGGTGACGGCCACGTCTTCCGCGCCCGCAAAAAGATCACCGAGCACGATCTCGGCTTCGTCGGCGAAATCGCCGCCACCGACCCCAAATGGCTCGACGCCATCTGGACCATGGGCGCCGTCCCCGTCATCTCCAGCATCGCGCTCGGCTTCGACGGCGAGTACTACAACATCAACGCCGACGAGATGGCCTCCGCCTGCGCCATAGCCACCCACGCCGACGCCCTCGTCTTCCTCACCGACGTTCCCGGCGTTAAAGGCGCCGACGGCGCCATTATGCGCTGGCTCAAACTCCCCGAGATTCCCGCCCTCGAACGGCAGGCCGTCGTCTCCGGGGGCATGCTCCCCAAACTCAACGCCTGCCGCGAGGCTCTGCAGGGCGGCGTCAAACGCGTTCGCATCCTCCCCGCCACCTCCGCCGAGCTCCTGCCCGACCTCCTAAGCTCTCGCGTCAACGACGGCACGGAGGTCATGGTCGCATGACAAGCCTCTCCCAAACCCTGTCCTCTCGACCGGAGCGGCGAAGCCGCAGAGCGGAGAGCCCCCTGCCTTCCGTCGCGAGCGCCACGAACTTCCCGGATACGCCGCCAAAGACCCCCAAGGAGACCGCCCATGCCTAACCTCCCGCAGCTCCAGGCCGCCGAAGCCAAGCTCCTGCTCAACACCTACGCCCGCAACCCCATCCTCTTCACCCGCGGCGAAGGCGTCGAGCTCTTCGACGAAAACGACACACCCTACCTCGATCTGCTCTCCGGCATCGGCGTCTGCGCACTTGGCTACAATCACCCCGCCGTCACCGCGGCCATTACGGCCCAGGCCCCGGCTCTGCTGCACACCAGCAATCTCTTCTATCACCAACACACCGCCGAGCTCGCCCTCCGCCTCACCGAGATTACCGGTCTCGATCGCGCCTTCTTCTGTAACTCCGGTACCGAAGCCTGGGAGGCCGCGCTCAAGCTCGCCCGCGCCCACGCCGGCCTGCTCCGTTCCGAAAGCAAGCCTCTCGGCACCAAGATCCTTTGCCTGGAACACAGTTTCCATGGCCGCACCATGGGCTCGGTCGCCACCACCCACAAGCTCGCCTACCGCCAGCCCTTCGCCCCCCTCATCGGCGACGTGGAATTTATCCCCTTCAACGACACCGAAGCCCTGCGCACTGTCATCGAGAACGACCCGCAAGGCTTTTGCGCAATCGCCTTCGAGTGCCTCCAGGGCGAAGGCGGCATCAACCTGATCAGCGCTGAGTTCCTCGCGCAAGCAAGAGCCCTGTGCGACCGCACTGGCGCCCTGCTCATCCTCGATGAAATCCAATCCGGGGTGGGTCGCACCGGGAACTGGATGGCGTACCAGCATTTCGGCATCCAGCCCGACGTCACGACCCTGGCCAAACCCCTAGCCAACGGCATTCCGATCGGGGCCATGCTCTGCACCGAAGCTGCCGCCCGCGCTATCACCCCCGGCATGCACGGCACCACCTTCGGCGGCAATCCGCTCGCCTGCGCCGTCGCGGTCGCCGTCATTGACGCCCTGCGCAACGAACACCTCCTGGCGCACGTCGCTCAAGTGGGTAGCTACTTCCGCAGCCAACTTCGCACATTGCAATCGAAATATCCCGGACTCATCACGGATGTGCGCGGTCTGGGCCTCATGATCGGCGTTGAAATCGCCGATCCTGAAATCGCGAAATCCCTGCTCTCCGGCATGATGGACCGTCATATCCTCCTCAACCGCACCCACGAAAACGTACTTCGCCTCCTGCCGCCCTACCTCATCATCACCGAGCACGTCGACCGTGCCATCAGCGCCATGGACGAGCTTCTCGAAGAGGCCGCAGCGCATCACCTCCCTTCGCCAGCGAACGCCTCCCTGCCAGAGGAGGTGGTGAATGACTAAACCGCGTGCTTCCGCTTCTCCTCTACGCTCGGCTCTGCCCTCCCACCCGGAGCGCCCCCAGCGCAATCTGTCATCTGGACCGGAGCGAACCTCACAGAACCCGTCATCTCGACCGGAGCGGCGCATCCACGGAGCGGAGAGACCCCTGTATTCCGACCGGAGCGCCACAACCGCTCCGCGTATGCTGAAGACATCCGGAGTAAACCATGGATAACAAAACCGTCATGATGAACCCGCGCCCGAACGGCAACGGCCTCTCGAAGGCCTCGCTCGGCATCCAGTCCGATACCGCCTTCACCGAAACCGCTAAAGGCCTCATCGGCCGCGATCTCACCTCGGTTGCCGACCTCGGCGTCTCTGAAATTGCCGCCGTGCTCGAACTCGCCCACGCCGTGAAAGCGCAGCCCGAAGACTTCCGCCACGCGCTCGACGCCAAGCAGATGGTCATGTTCTTTGAAAAGGCCTCGCTCCGCACGCGCCTCACCTTTGAAGCGGCGATGAACACCCTGGGCGGTAACGCGATCTTCGTCGACCAGACCAAATCCCCGCTGGGCGAGCGCGAGGCAATCCCCGATGTGGCTCACAACCTCGAGCGCTGGATGCAGGTCATCGTGCTCCGCACCTTCGCGCACGAAACCGTCACCGAAATGGCTGCCCACGCGGGCGTCCCCGTCATCAACGCGCTTTCCGACCTCGAACACCCCTGCCAGGCGCTGGCCGACTTCATGACTCTCGAAGAGCGGTTCGGCACCGTCGAAGGCCTCAAGTTCACCTACGTCGGCGACGGCAACAACGTTTGCCACTCCCTCATGCTGGCTGGCGCCCTGCTCGGCGCACACGTTACCGTGGCCACGCCCAAGGGTTTCGAACCGGACCTGGACATCATTCACAAGGCCATCGAAATTGCCGAATCGACCGGCGGCACCATCACCCTCACCCACGACGCGGGCAAGGCCGCTGAAGGCGCCGACGCCGTCTACACCGACATCTGCACCTCCATGGGCCAGGAGCACGAAGCCGCCCGCCGCGCCCCCCTCTTCAAGCCGTTCCAGGTCAACGAGGAGCTCATGGCCAAGGCCCAGCCCTCGGCCGTCTTCATGCACTGCCTCCCCGCCCACCGCAACGCCGAAGTCACCGACGCGGTCCTCGACGGCCCCCAATCCTTAGTCTTCGACCAGGCAGAAAACCGCCTTCACGCCCAAAAAGCCATCACCTTAATGCTGCTCGGCGGCGCCAAACGCATCCCCAACCGAGGCAACAACCGAGCCCCTAAAGGCCGCCGCTAGCTTCCGTTCTGCCGCTAACTTCCTTTGTTGTCACTCCCGAAGGGGATCTGCTGTTAGCCCGGAGCGCCCAGGGTGCCCACTGATACGGGAGATCAAATGACACGTGACGGCCTTTATATAAGCCACGGACCAGACAGGCATGCACTTGTGGTTATTCGGCAAGAGGACGGAAGAGTGTTCTGGGTCAGAGACTTTGCTTCAATCGGATCCGCAATCGACGTAGTCGAGGACGATGTACTCTCCAACCACAACAGGGCCGACATACTTGCTAGCGTATCTGGAAATAAAGGTTTCTTTACCGCCGATGTTGTGGAGCCGGAGGACGGATTTTTCGGTTGCTCATTCAAGCGTTACACGCTTTCAAAAGGTTGAGATCGATCGGGATAATCAATGAATTCGTCATCAACCGAGAGCACATCCGAGATGATCAGCATCAATGTGCGAAGTGAAGGACTGCCAGTTGGCAATTACAGCAGTTTTGCGATTTGCGGGTACCCAGAAGTTGGGGATTCGGTTCTCGTCTTATTGGGAGAGCACGGCAAAGAACGCGTCTACAGAGTTAAGGTTCTTGACCGAATATTCAGCTATGCAATCACCCAATTCCCAAACAGCCTCCACCTGATCCTCGATTGCGGACCTCTTGTCGAAACCGAATCCTCGGCACGTTATTGACTGTTCCTCAGCTTCTCACCCTGCACACAAACTAAGGTCTCTTATGTCCACCATCCTAGAATCCCTCCCCACCAACCAACGCGTAGGCATAGCCTTCTCCGGCGGCCTCGACACCTCCGCCGCCCTCCACTGGATGAAGCTCCACGGCGCGATCCCCTACGCCTACACCGCAAACCTCGGCCAGCCCGACGAGACCGACTACGAGAGCATCCCTCAAAAAGCTCTTGCCTACGGTGCCGCGCAGGCCCGCCTCATCGACTGCCGCCTGCCCCTCGTCCGCGAAGGCATCGCCGCGCTCCAGGCCGGCGCCTTCCACATCACCACCGCCGGCGTCACCTACTTCAACACCACGCCCATCGGCCGCGCCGTCACCGGCACCATGCTCGTCACGGCGATGCAGGAAGACGACGTAAACATCTGGGGCGATGGCTCCACCTACAAGGGCAACGACATCGAGCGCTTCTACCGCTACGGCCTCCTCGTCAACCCCGCCCTCCAGGTCTACAAGCCCTGGCTCGACCAGGCCTTCATTAACCAGCTGGGCGGCCGCGCCGAGATGTCCGCCTTCCTCCAGGCCTCCGGCTTCGACTACAAGATGTCCTCCGAAAAGGCCTACTCGACGGACTCCAACCTCCTCGGCGCCACCCACGAAGCCAAGGACCTCGAACACCTCTCCACGTCCATGAAGATCGTCGCCCCCATCATGGGCGTCCCCTTCTGGCGCGAGGACGTAGCCATCAAGCCCGAGCAGGTCTCGGTCCGTTTCGAAGAGGGCATCCCCGTAGCCCTCAACGGCACCGAGTACCCCGACCTGGTCGAACTCATGCTCGAAGCCAACCGCATCGGGGGCCGCCACGGTCTCGGCATGAGCGACCAAATCGAAAACCGCATCATCGAAGCCAAGTCCCGCGGCATCTACGAGGCCCCTGGCCTCGCCCTGCTCTTCCTCGCCTACGAGCGCCTCCTCACCGGCATCCACAACGAGGACACCCTGGAGCAGTACCGCGACAATGGCCGCAAACTAGGCCGCCTGTTATACCAGGGCCGCTGGTTCGACCCTCAGGCCATCATGCTCCGCGAGTCCGCCCAACGCTGGGTAGCCAAACCCGTCACCGGCGAGGTCACCGCCGAACTTCGCCGCGGCAACGACTACACGGTCCTCTCGACCGAAAGCCCCAACCTAACCTTCGCCCCCGAACGCCTCTCGATGGAGAAAACCGAATCCACTTTCAGCCCCCGGGACCGCATAGGCCAGCTCACAATGCGAAACCTAGACATCACCGACACCCGAGCCAAACTAAAAACTTACGCCCAAACCGGCCTACTAACCCTAAGCAAAGGCACAGAAATGCCCCAGCTCAACAACGGCAATAAGAATTAACCAAAGTTTAGCGGTCAATTCAAAACACTTGGAAATTGACTGAAACTTGGAGTCGCACAATGACTGGAATGCCATTCCGCGTAGCCGGCGAAAAGCGGTACTTTGTGACTGCTTCTAGAGCTCGTTCGTCAAATCCGTTCCCAATTGGTTGCTCGACCCGAAGTTCGCGAGGAACTCCGTCCACACCAATAACCGCCGAGACAACCACTTGACCACTCAGTTTTCTTTCTCTGGCCATTGGAGGGTATATCGGGTCGACATAGGCTAGAATTTGTGGGGCTACAACGCCTTCTTTGATCTCGTACACTTTTCCTGAAACGTTCGGCTGTTCGGTGTTTGATCTTGTTCCGTTCTTTACCGCTTTTTCTGGCGATGGAACGAGGGGGAGGCAGCCATCTCTCGCAGTTCCTTTCCAGTCCAGTAGCTGCTCAACACTGGGGTTGCTAGTTTCCTTAATGAGAATGGCCGTAACGGTAGTTATAGGAGTTGCGATCCTAGTCGGTGCTGATTGCAACGCATATCGCTTTGGCACTTCGGTAAAGCCCACTCCTTGCGCAACTGTCACGGTTCTAGAGGGCACATCCACTGCTACGGTGTAACGCTCGACTCTTTCGCTCTGTTTTTCGTAAACATACAAGATCGTCATGTACTCATGGCATTCAAAAAAAATACCCAGCTTCATCGAATGAGGGTCAGTGACATCCGGAACGTATTCTTCAACGCCTGCATCTTTAAAAACCTGGATCGGAGTTCGAAGAGTTCCGAATTCATCAAGCACGGCCGCTGGCCTCCCAAACGGGCCACGGATAAAGCCCGAAGGTCCAGTTAAATCGGAACCTGCGGTCATTTGATCGATCCATTCACTATGCTGACCTTTAGCAGCAGCTACAAGTGCTAAACCGACACTAACGGCAGTCGAAACAGACCTCATCCTCATAAACTTCAGCTCCGATCCTTTCATCGCACAGCTCTATTGAGTAATCACGCCTAAATCACCGGTCAAAGCGGCCCATTGCGTTAAGAAAGTCTCAGACCCTTTGCTGCTAGCCGATCTCAAATGAAGGTAAACGAGACTCACAATGAATGAACCCACAAAAATGTGGTCAGGCCGCTTCCGCGAGCCCCTCAACCGCACCTTCGAGCAATGGCAGCGCAGCTTCCCCTTCGACTGGCGCCTCCTACCCCACGAGGTCGCCGCCTCGAAGGCCCACGCCCGCACCATCGCCGCCGCCGGCATCCTCACCCCCGACGAACTCCAGCAAACCCTCGAAGGCCTCGACCGCGTAGGCGAACGAGCCCTGAACTGGGCTCACCGCATCTCAGCCACCTCAGGCCAAATTGACTACGAAACCTCGAACTCCCAAATCGGCGCCGCCATCGTAGCCAGCGCCCCGCAGGCCGAAGACATCCACCACTTCGTCGAGCTCGAACTCACCAAAGAAATCGGCACCCTCGCGCTGAAACTCCACACCGGACGCAGCCGCAACGAGCAGATCGCCACCGACATGCGCCTCTTCGTGCGCGACGCCATCGATGCCTCACTGCTCGGTCTTCACTCGTGGCTCACCGCTCTTTTAGACCTGGCTGAGGACCACACCGCCACGGTCATGCCCGGTTACACGCACCTCCAGCGCGCCGAACCCGTTCTGCTCGCGCACTGGCTGCTCGCCTACGCCTCCATGCTCGAGCGCGACCTTAGCCGCTTTGCCGACGCCCGCACCCGCATGAACCTTTGCCCGCTCGGCAGCGGCGCCATCGCTGGCGCTACGCTCAAACTCGACCGCACCCTAGCAGCTCACGCCCTCGGTTTCGACGCCCCCACGCGCAACTCCATGGACGCCACCTCAGACCGCGACTTCCTCCTCGACTTCGCCCAGGCCGCCAGCACACTCGGCCTGCACATCTCGCGCTTTGCTGAAGAACTAACGTTGTATGCCACCGCCGAGTTCGGTTTTGTAGACTTGCCGGAGGCCTTTTCCACCGGCTCCAGCGCCATGCCGCAAAAGAAAAATCCAGACCTCACCGAACTTGCCCGCGGCAAGGCCGCCCGCCTGCTCGGCGCCTCCACAGCCCTCTCGACCCTCATCAAAGGCCTGCCGCTCGCCTACAACAAGGACCTCCAGGAAGGCCAGGAGCAGACCTTCGACATAGCCGACACCCTCGCCGGCCTCCTGTCGGTTCTCCCCAGCTTCACCCGCGCCCTCAGGTTCCGTACGGCCGCCCTGAAGACCGCCGCCGAAACCGGCTACCTCAACGCCATGGCCGCCGCCACCTACCTCAGCAACAAGGGCGTCCCTTTCCGCAAAGCCCATGAGATCGTAGGCAACGCCGTCCGCCTCGGCCTCGACCGCAACCTTGAACTGAATGCCTTGCCGTTGGTGGACCTTCAACAGCTAAGCCCCGAGTTCACCGAGGACATCTACGCCGCCATCTCACTTCAAAGCACGGTAGACTGCCACGCCAGCCTCGGCGGTACCGCCACCGCCCAGGTCGCCGCAGCCCTCAAAGACGCCCGCATCCGTCTGGCCTCGGCGGCGTCCAATCTCTCTACGGAAAACGCCCTTGCCTGACCTCATTACCCTCGATCTCGAAGCCCCGGCCGCCGTCACAGACGAACCCGACGGCGCTCAACCCGCCCCAACCCCGGACCCCGCGCGCCCGCTTCCGCCGGCCGTACTCGAAGGTCTCGACGCCCCTAGCGCGTCGCCACGCTATCCCGCGCCCAAGGTTACGGCAGAATCGCCGATCGCTCTCACCGAGATGGGCACCGGCAACCCCGAAACTGATCCAAGTACCGACGGTCAAACAACCTCTCTGTTCCCGAGCGGTTCAGGATTGGGCGCCCCATCTTCGCCGACAGCTTCACCGTTGGCCAAGGTGGGATGGTCAGCGCAAGCCAGCCCGGACGCCACCCTACTTGTCCCGCCCAGCGCGCCAAGCTTCTCGCCCAACGCGCAGTTGCACGTCCACAAGGCCCGCCTCCAGGACGCCCGGGACATCTTCGACCTTGTCAACTCCCTGTCCCATGACGGCACCCTGCTTCGCCGCAGCTATGCCGAAATTTGCGAAAATATCCGTGACTTCACCGTGGCTCAGACCGTACCCCAGAACGGCGCGAAGCCCCACTTTCTCGGTTGCGGCGCCCTCCACCTCTACGGCCCGCACCTCGCTGAGGTCCGCTCCATCGTTCTCTATCCCGAGGCCCGCGGCCAGGGCGCCGGCGGCGCGCTGCTCCGTGCCTTGCTGGCGGAGTCCGAGGAGCACGGCGTCATTTCCACCTGTCTTTTCACCCGCATCCCCGACTTCTTTTTTCACTACGGCTTCCGTGTCGCCGAACGCAGCGCCATGCCCGACAAAATCTACAAGGACTGCCAGGCCTGCCCACGCCTCTACGCTTGCGACGAAGTCGCCATGGTCAAAGGACCCCTACCGCAAACTGCAGTTCTAGGCCCTGTAAAGGTCCAACAACCCGAACTCGTCCAGGTCCAACTCCACCCCATCTCTGCCAAGTACGCCTAATCTCCCGAGAGTTCGCACCGGGTACCAGCGTACCGTTGTGCATTCATGAACTGGCTCTGGCTGCTGATCCATAGCTCGCCGGATTGATCGGTCATGCGGCAAACAAACGCAGGCTCCCGGTACAATCGGATCCCTACATCCTGCGGTATGGAGAAGAAGTGCGTACACAAACAGACAACGGGACCGCAACCATCCCTTTCACACGGCGGGACTGGCCTATTCTCTTTCTTATCTGGGCAGTGGCTACCGCGTGCAATCTCTTCAAGCCGTACCACATTGACGACACCGCCCATCTCAGTATCGCGGAATGGATCATTGGCCATCCCCTGCATCCCATGAGCGGTCTGCTCAACTGGTCAGGCACACTCGAACCCATCTACAAGACCAATCAGCCGCACCTCTACTTCTATCTCCTGGCACTCTGGATCCGGCTGTTCGGCGCAAGCGAGGTATCCACTCACCTGCTCGAATCGCTCGCTACCCTGGCCTGCATTCTTCTGTTTTTTCGCATCGCGCGGCAATTTGTTCCCTCACTTGCCCTCTGGGCTACGGCGATCGTCATTCTTGGACCTGCCTTTGTTGTCGAACAAAACCTCATGGTGGATGACCCTCTCCTCGCCACGTGGCTGGCCTTCTTCTTCATGCTCGTGTGCAAGGTGAGCGACCCACGCCAGACGCGACGTTTCGTCCTAGCCGCCCTGTTCTGTGGTGCCGCGCTTCTGATCAAGTACAGCAGTCTCGTCCTGTTCCTCATCCTGTGCTTCGCGCTCCTTGCGGAACGCCGCTGGAAACAGGCCTGGACTGCCCTGATTCCCCTTGCCGTTCTCGCAGCCTGGTCAGGCTTTAACTATTTCGACTACGGCGGGATCCACATGGCGGCGCGCCAGGGCTCCTCACACCATCACGTCTCCTGGGTCGTTCACTTCGCCGGACAGTGGATGCTTGGTGTTGGCGGTCTCACGCCGCTGGGCCTTCTGGCTGCCGTGAAGTACCGGCCAAAGCGCATGAGCGAGGGAGCGGCCCTTTCGATCCTGGCGGCTTTCTTTGTCGTCTTTCTTCTGGCCGTCGAACTCGGGGCCGTTTCCAATTCCGCCTCCGTACACCTGCTGGCCGTTTGCTTCGGACTGAGCGGCGCCCTGGTCTTTCTTTCGCTTTTCGCCTTCACAGCAAAGCTGTTCCGCGGCTTCGACTGGAGCCGAGAAAGGTGGGAGCAACTGGCCCCTCCCGGCTATCTCTTGATCTGGGCCTTTCTCACCACGGCGTTCTATCTGGTTCTCTCGCCCTTCATCGCGTCCCGGCACATCCTGCTGATCCTTCCCGCCGTCACTCTCCTGCTACTCCTGTTCTGGCAAGCGAATCTGTCTCTTCCGGCACAGCGTTTCGGTCTTGCGCTCACGGTCATTGTCTCGCTCGGACTCGTGACATCCGACTGGCGATTCGCCGCCTTCCTTCGCAGGGAGACCGTCACGCTTCCGGCCAGCCTTCCCACGAACGCAAGGCTCTGGACCGACGCACACTGGGGTTGGCAGTGGTATCTGGCACCTAGCAGAATCAGGGAGTTCGACAGCGCCACCTCACAACTCACCCCCGGTGACATGGTGCTGATCCCGCGCGAGGCCTTTCCCAGCCCCATGCCGCAAACCTCAGCCTATTCCCTGCTCAAAACCGACACGGAAACACGAGAACGCTTAGACCCCTTTTGCATCGGTGAGCAAGTCGACTTCTACGCTTCGTCGCACCTGCGTGGCCCCTGGCAAATCAGCAACAACTGTGTCTTTCACGTCGACACCTTCCTCGTCACTACCGCTTCAAACTAAGCATGGATCGCCAAATGGCGCGGATGGCCTTCCCCGTTCTCATGTGCGTGCGGTGCGCTGAGGCACATAACAATGGCGTTCTCCCTGACCTCATTGAGGTCGTAAATGATGCGTGAAATCGCAAACTCTTTGAAGTGCCACATGTACCTACAACGGCGCACGATTCCTGCAGCAGCAGCTAGACAGCCTGGCCTCCCAAATATTACTTCCTGATGAACTGGTGATCTGCGATGATGGCAATCGCATCTACACTCATCACGAATTTGGTAGTCATCTGAATCGTGCACCCGTCCCAACAAGCACGGGTGAAATGGGTGCAAGCGCATGCAGCCCATCCAGCAGCAGCATCGCTGCCTTCGATTGTGAATTCTTGCTACACAAGCAGGGAAGAATATTGGTGTGACGAGCTCTTGCAGTGAGCACGGTGAGGTAAGTGAGGCTTCAGCCGGCCTCTTGCATGTCCATTTAGAGTAGAATGCGCCACCTTGTATCCCTCATGCTGTACTAAGTAAATGCAGACAGGTGTATCCACACAGGATCAGGGCAGGGAGAAGGTGGGTCTTCTCTTAGTCCGTAGATGGCAACAGCTAACGAGGCCTTCCCTCTTCACGATTCGGCAGGCCGTGGTATTTCTGCTGCTTGCCTTTGCTCTCATGTCCCTGCGCGCACCGCGGTTGGTGGTAGAAGGAAGGATCTGGGCTGAAGAGGGAGTGACGTACCTTCAATATGCATGGAATGTTCCCGTTCTGAAGGCCCTCGTAGCCCCCCACCAAGGTTACTATTCGCTTTGGGATAACGGTCTCGCTCTAGTTGCGGCAAGACTCCTGCCTCTGCAGTACGCGGCACTCCTGTTTAGTTGGGCGGCGTTGTTAGTGCAACTACTCACCGCGTACTTGGTCGTCTCCTGCAGTCTGGCAGACTCCGTGGGTTCTCGCTTTGTTGCCCTCTTGGCTCTGGTTTTGACGTCTGCCACGAAAGAAGTCTGGATTAACATGGAGAACTGTCAGTTCTGGTTTCCCGTGTGCGTAGCGCTCTTGCTGATAGGCGGGTCTTTGCGTGTCCAGCCGATGAGGCTCGTGTTGCTGTCGCTAGCCGGGCTTACAGGCGTGACAAGCTGTATGCTTACCCCGCTCTACTGGGCTAGGGCTGCTTTTGTACGGACGCGTTCCGCCCTTGTAGAAGCATCCGTTCTGACTGTGGCGACTCTCGTACAAGTTGTGGCGATCTTTACTTCGTTTCACGCCGGTGCCCGGGAAACTCTAAAACCCTTGTATGCCTACCTGGGTCCTGTTTTATTGCAGCGCGTCTGGGTTCTTTCCTTGTTCACGACCAGTGGAGCGAACGCGTTTGCTCATGGTTTGGTACAGCATCCGGAACGCCTGACGCTGGCCGTTTTGTGGGTGCTCTTCTTGCTGATTACCACAGGTACGCTGATCTTTTTATACCGCGTGAACTGGCGTATTGGCACTTTGCTGAGTGCTGGCATGCTGGCAGCAACGCTTAATTGGAATGGGTGCTTTCAATGCGATTACCATCTCTGGGCCCAATCTTCGATTTACGATTCTCGCTACTTCTTCGAAGCGGTTGCACTATTAAACATAGCGATGGCGTACTGTGCCATGTCGGCTAGGCAGCCTGGGTCGCGACTCTTCTCCACCGTTACCCTGCTGCTGCTGCTTGTGAGTGGGGCGTCGCAGTATATGCATTCGCGGCAATTCTTTTTGATCTATCCGGCTTGGGCACCGCAGGTCCAAGCGTGGAAAGTCGATCCTAACCATAAATTTCTGGTTGCACCCGGGACCGCCACATGGGTGTTTACGCTGCCGCACGATCATCCGAATCTGCCCCTTGCGGCCGGGACATACGATTCAACCCGAGTGCCTGTGGAGTGCCCGGCTTGAAATGTACCAGTGGATAAGAGAGAACTGGACAGGGAGA
>CAXSCE010000020.1:0-71204 GCA_964236545.1 uncultured Bryocella sp. | reverse complement strand
GCAGCGCAGTTGATGAAGCGAGTTCCGGTGCGACTGGTGGTCTGTCCATAGCCTCCATGGATGTGCCCGAAGACATGCAGCTTCGGCCGGATGCGTAGCACGGTTTCTGTCAGGTTGAGACAGCCCTGGTGACGCGTCCATTCATGCAACTGGTCCCCTGTGCCGTAGGGAGGGCCATGGGTGACGAGGACATCGGTATCGGCCGGCACCAAATTCCAGATCGTGCGGCTGGACGTGCCGAAAGGGGTGGCGAAGGCCATGCTTTCCATCACCGGGGTGACCGGTGATCCCCAGAAGCGCAGACCTTCAAGGGTCACGCCCGAGTTCTCCAGGTAGTGCGCATTGGTCAGGAGTGAGCGGGCTTCCTCAGGCTCATCCCGAAACACGATGTCGTGGTTGCCGGCGATGACTACTTTGTGACTGTGGGGAAGCTCACCCATCCAGTCGTTCACATCCCTGAGCATTGCGAGCGATGCCGAGAGCGGCTGGTCGAAGACGGTAAGGTCCCCGGCATGAATCAGGATGTCGCCGTCCGGAACCTGCACCTGGCGATGAAGGCCGTGGGTGTCGCTCAGACAGACGATGCGGAGCGAGTGAGAGACAGAGGCTTTCTTTGGACTGCTCGGCGACGCCATTCCACCTCCTTAGATTAGGGCAGCGTGCGGCTTCGTGTTCGTTCCGTGCCGCTCCGGTGCCTGCTTGGCCTTATCCGCCAGCTCTCGGAGCAGGAGCCAAACGCATGGCCATAGGGAAAGCGTTTATAAGGAGGAGGCGTGTATCTACACTAAGCGACCTTTTGTATCACCTTGATCTGCCCTACGCACTCACCTCCATATACTGAAGTTTCCGGTGTGTAGCGGCCCGGGGTGACTCCGAAAGTACGCTGGAAGAGTGCGATGAAGGCACTTACACTTGCGTAGCCGAGGTCGAGAGAGATTGTTGTTATCGGCAGGCCTTCCGCAAGCATCTCCAAACCTCGCAGAAGCTTGGCCCGCTGGCGCCATTCCGTGAAGGTGAATCCAGTCTCAATGACAAAGTGCCGAGATAGGGTTCGAACAGTGATATGGCCATAGAATGCCCAGGCCTCTAAACTTCTGCAATCGTTTAAGTCTTGAAGGATGCCAGAAGCGACCGCCAGCAGCGCGGGAGTTCGGGGCATAGCTAATCCGAGGTTTTCATGCGGTAACGTCGCGATCTCATCCAGGATGACCGTTACAACGTTCTGTTGGGACAATGTGCGAAGGGAATCGCCCCAGGTCATAGCCCGGCTGACAGCCCCGCGTAGCAGCCCACTGGCAGAGAGGACGCTTGGATTCGTGGGCAGTGAAGCGCAGGCTGAGAGCGCAATCGTCACAAGCCAGCCCGGCGAGGGTCCGAAATAGTTTATGGCGTGAGGACGGCCTGGCGGTATCCAGATGCCATGTGTTGCAGGGACGATCCAACGTGCGTGGCTATCCTGAACCGACAGAAGACCTCGCAGGCTGCCAAGCAATTGGCCGTGCGACTTGGAATCCATGGTTGTGGCGGACTTGTGACTTTCTGTTTTCTGAAAGGTAATGGCCGATTGCGCAGTGGGAGAAGCTTTCATCGCTTTACCTGATTGGCGTGAACGAGGTACTGATTGGCTTAGATGGAACGATCATCGTCACAGAACCGTTGGCCGGCCGCGTTCTGCACTTGTCAGGCGACCAGAAAAACGTTCTGGCAGAAGGACTTCAGCTCCCTTCCGGACTCGCTGACGCCGGGGACGGAAGCATCTATGTGTCGGAGAGTGCCAGCGGTCGACTTTTACGGATCAGTCGTGAGGATCGCAAGGTCACCGTAGTCGCTGAGCATCTTGGAACCGTGAGAGCGATTGCGACGACCCCAGACGGATCGGTGGCGGTCCTTGATGTGAATGGCGGACGGTTGCTTCTGCTTGCGCCTGCAACGGGTGTGGTCATTCTCGTGGCCCACGGCTTTGCGGTAGGCCGCCTGCAGTAGCCCTACGCCCGATCAGGCGGTCTGGCGGTAGGTTCCGATGGAACCATGTACGTCGCTGCCGATGCGGAAAATGGCCTTTATCGTATCTCTCGCAAGGTTTAGATCGTCACGTGTTCGGAGTCCCCTGTATTGCCTGAGCGTGAGTTGGCGTGAGTACGGCTGCTCTTCTGCAAGCACACCCATGAAAGGCTCGTTCCAAAGAATTTCGATGCAAAAGTGAGAGCTCCCTTCTTGCCGTCATCCATCCCTAAAACAAAGTCCACTTGGCCGTGCGCCAAGGCGTCATACAGGTCACCGACTTTCGGTACGAATGCGAACATCACCCTGTTTCCAGCTTGCATAGGTTCTCGGCAGAGTCGTTCTCCGCAAGGGTCCGATGCAGCAATTTGGAAGAGTTAACGGTCAGCTTCTTCCGTTCGGGGAGGGTGCGAAGATCTGTAAAAAAGGAAACTAACCCCGATACTGGTTTCTTCCTGACCAAATCGAGGCTGGTCTGTTCGTGATTTAGAGGGGTGCAGATTCCCTTGCGGGACTGTCGAATTTGGCCATCATACAAGCCAAGAAGAATGGCGAGTTCACGATTCCAGGCTTGGGCAAGCTGATCAAAGCGCGGCATGCCGCTCAGCAAGTCAGCAAACGCGTTTTGTTGGCTCCAGAATGACATCTCCCCGAATCGCTTTTAAGGAGGCCTTAAAACAAGTGAAAAGCTGATCGCTGCAGGGCGACTTGCAGCCACCATCGCCCTTGAATCAACAAGCCCTTGGAGAGCGTACGTGCCTGCTGGTGCTACTGCACAGCTCCGCTGTAATCAACCCAATCCTGGGGGTCGCCCACAAGACCCACCAGGCGCATGTAGTTCGCGGTTTGACGGGCATGTCCGAAGAGCGAGTGACGACAATTTGTCATGCCAGTTCGCTCGAAAATGACATCATCGCCGCCGTATTCGAGGTTGCAGTTGATAAAGGTGCAATCGACGAAATGTTTGCTGTCAAGACGAACTGTTTCGTTCTCAAAAGTGAAGCCGTAGATAGTTTCCAGAACGTTGCTCCTCCAGCAGTTGAGGCCACACGTCCCGTACTGACCATCTCCAGTCTAGCTTGTGAAGGACAGGATTCGCGTCTGAATGGCCTGCCATCTCCACATAAGTTGTACGAGGTGTGCTGATTGGCACGCCTTGGTGTGAGCTTGATGTGGAACCTCCGTAGGATCGAGACCCGACAGAACGAGTCTGCTTTTCACTATGCGTTCAGTGTGTCCCTTACCCACTGTTACGTGAACGAAGTGCTTCACCATCTCGCATCCGCGGGCTCTCTCTCCAGAACACATAGCGGCTAACAATGGGGGTTGACCAGGTCGAACGACACACCGCGTGCGGCGCAGTCCAGATTTCTAAAACCATCCTGAACCCTCACCACTAGGAGGCTATTCCTTTGAGTTCTTCGCCCAGCCAGTCCAGATTACGAGCGGTACCGTCGAAGTAACTCGATGTCTTGAAAAGTTCATACTTGCCTTCCAAAGCGGCTTCGCGAGTACGGTCCAGGATGCGCTTGGTATCGACTTCGGAAAGCGGCTGGAACGTACGCACTGCGTGGAGGGCTTGGTCGAGGATCTCCGGTTTGTCGATTCCGGCAATCAGTACGGAAATTTGCTGCGACAAGCCCCAGTGCAGGGCGTCGATGGGGTCGACGAGACCACTGTCCAGGATGAAGTGGTCGCCAAAGGTCTTCATGGCGAGAACACCTGTGCCATGGTCATTAGCTATGGGGATCACCTCGCGGGTGAAGGAACGGAAGTGCGCGTCCATCACATTGACGGGCATCTGGACGGTGTCGAAGTGAAATTTATTCTTGTCGGCCACCTGGAACATGCGGAGATGGACGGCCGGATCCTTATGGCCGGTAAACCCGATGTAACGGATCTTGCCCTCGTCACGAGCTTTTACTGCAGCCTCGATGGCCCCGCCTTTTCCGAAGATGCGGTCGGGGTCTTCCATGCGCAAAATCTCATGAAACTGCACGAGATCGATGGTTGGGACATCCAGGCGCTCCAGCGACTGTTTGAGCTGCTTGTCAAAGGATTCCGCGGTTCGGCCATCGATTTTGGTCATGAGAAAGACTTTTTCACGGTAGCCATCCTTGAGGGCCTTGCCCATGCGGATCTCGGAGGTGCCCTCGTTGTAATCCCAACTGTTGTCCATGAAGGTGATGCCGGCATCGATGCCGGAGCGTATCAACTGAATGGAGTCCTCGGCGGTCTGAAACTGCTTACCAAGATGGTAGCCACCCATGCCGATGGCAGAGACGCTCTCACCAGTGGTTCCAAGCTCGCGATAGAGCATGTTAGGGTGCTGTGGGCGTTTTGGAGAAGTCATGCGGGAGTTGGATGCAAAAAGACCAAACAGATTCGCCGGCACGAAGACCCCAGGCGGTTAGTTTCCCGGAGTGGATTCGAACTCGGTTTTCATTACAGGCCAGTCGTACCCGTAGCGGCCTACGTCAGTGCAAAAGGCGGCAATCGAGGGTAAGGGGATCAATCCTGATCTGGGTGTTCCATGGTCCTTCACAGATGCCGCAGAGGGAAAAGACATTCACCTCGCAGCTGCAAGTATCCGCGGCTACTTCCATGACGATCCCTCGATCTGAACAGGCTCCTCGGACCGCCTACCTACTCTTCACCGCGATGACCTCGATCTCCAGCAGAGCCCAGGGGGCTGCCAATGCCGCCACCTGGAATGCCGAGCGGGCGGGCTTGTTGGGCTGGGCTGGTGTACCGAAGTACTTCAGGTATTCGCTTTGCATCCCTGGAAAATCCAGCTTGCCGGTCCCTGGATCCGGCCCCAGAAACACCGTCATCTTCACCACATCCCCCATGTCCAAGCCCTGCGCCTGCAGCGCCTTCTGGATTTTGGCGAAGACGCTGGCCGCCTGCGTCCTGGTGTCGCCATAAACCGCCGGCGTTCCCTGGGCCGCGTTCGCCGGCGTCACCGGATCGGCGAGCTGGCCGCTCAGGTAGTAAGTCGACCCCACCCAGACCCCTGTCGCGATGGCGGCCTTCTCCGTCTGGATATGGCGCACGGTGACCGGCGCCGGGTTCCCGGTACCGGCATCCACGGCCTGTGCGAACCCCTCCATGCCGCCCACCAGCACCGTTCCCAGCACCACACTTCCGACCACGCTCCAAGTGCTCATACTTCCTCCGTTTCCACCAATCCTGCCCAAACCGATCCCCTAGCCCAGAGTTTCCGTGCCGGACCCTGCCAGCCTGGCCGCCTTGACCCGGTCGCTCACCAACTGCACCGCTCGCAGCGCGCTCAGGCACGCGCCCTCCTGCCAGGCAACGACGTGCGTGGTGTGGTCGCCTGCGAAGATCACGCGCCCGTCAGGCTGAATCAGCGTCTCGTAGCCCGGGTTGGTGCCCGTCCGTGCCGCGGCCGGGGCGGCTCCCTGCCCGGTTTGCCGGTTCAGGGCCACGCCCGGAGACTGCTGGCTTTTGGCTGCCTTGCCGTCGCCGCCCGGCACACCACCCGATGCTCCCCGCGAAGCGACCGGCTCGGTCCTCTCCTTCTCCGGCTCGTAGGCGCGGATCCAGGAGCCCTCATTCCACTCGCTCTTACCCCAGCCGTAGTACATCGGCTTTTCGAGCTCCGCCCCGTGCCCCGGATGCAGCCGCTCCATCGAGCGCCGGCTCTCCGCGAACTTGCCCCCGAGATCCAACGCCTCAAAGGACGTCCCTTTCTCATCCGAGTAGCCGCTCACGGCAATGCCGCGATCGGAGAACAGCTCCGCCGACGGAAACCAGATCGGGCTGCAGCCCGTGTTCACAAACTCCAGCCCGCCGTAAATGTTGTAGTCCTGCTCCCAGAAGCGCCGGCTCTCCCACGCCACCTTGTACGCGTGGGCGTAGCTGCACTCCCCAATCACCTTCGTGTAGGGCGCGCTCAGGTTATTTTCGATTTTGCGCAACAGCGGCAGCGGCAGCGCGTTGATGCAGTAATCAGCCTTCAACACCCTCGGCACGCCATCCTCCGTATAGCGCACCTCCACGCCGTTCTCCCGGTTGTGGATGGCCGTCACCGGCGCGTTGTACTTCACGATGCCGCCCAGCGACTTGGCTAAGGCGTACGGAATGCGATCCATCCCGCCCACCGGCTGAAACATCGTGGCCTGCATATCGAACTGCTCGTCGAACAGCATGCCCTGCCAAAACTTCGCGTCCAGCAGCGTGTGCATGTCGATCGGCTCGGAAAGCACGGCGGTATCTTCGCCCGCGCCGGCCATGTGGCTATACCCGGCCCGGTCACTGCCGGTGTACTTACCGGCTTGATCCAGCGGCCCATACACACGCAAAAAATCCATCATGCGTTGCTTGTCGTCCCCGGTCAGCTCGGCATCGAGCGCGCCCCCATTCATGCACTTCAACAGCAGCTCACTCACGTGCCCGCGCGTGTCGTTCACCACCTGGCGCAGCACCGCCGGTTTGCCGCCCATTGCGTCGTCGTTCTGCAGGTGCGCCGACCGGCTCATGTTCACTTCCACCTGCAGTTCCACGCCCAGCTTCTTGCAGTAGGCCAGTATGTGGGGGTGAATGGAAGGCAGGCGCGCCGGCCCGAAGTTCTGATAGTGCCCCGGCGTCCACGTACATCGCTGCACGGAGCCGTCCGTTAGCTTTACGGTGTCGCCGCCACGCACGGTGTAGTTGCGCCCGCCGGGGCGCGCACGCGCCTCCAGCAACGTTACGTTGTAGCCCAGGTCGCGAAGCTCATACGCCGAGGCCAGACCCGCGATCCCACCGCCCAGCACCACCACCGCCGTCCCCTGCCCGGAGCCCGGCCCCGCCTGTACGGCCTCCATCTTCGCCGCTCGCGTTTCCGCAAGCCCCAAACCCTGCATGGCGACAAATGCCGCCGAATAACCGCCCGCCTGCCCCACCTGCATCAGAAACTGCCGTCTGCTTACACCCATCCGCGCCCTCCTTTGAAGAAAAATCCATCCATCGGATCCACGAACACGGTCGAGCGACCGATGCCGGAGACGCCGCGTTCCCTCACGCGTGGTCGTGAGGACTTTCATTGTTGAAATGCAGACAATCACGCACAAGAGGACTGCGTCCGACCAGGACGCCAGGAAAAGCAGCCAGGAGATGATGGGCAACGCCGCCCAACAGGGGCAGCGAGGTAGGGTTGTGCTCAGCGGCTAAACCCATGAGGAAGGGTTAGCGCGAAGCCTGCATGGACGCCCTCCCGAGGACGTTGGCCAGATTGGCTTTCCGGCTGGGGAGCTGTTCAGATGATTTCGCCCAAGTTACCGTCAAACCTTGCCGTAAGTCAACAAATATGTCCGATTTGGCCCGCCATGTGTTGACCGGCATCCTTTTTGCGGTACAGTCGCCGTACGCACCACAGATCTCAACGGAACCAGTTGCGCTTCACCTGCACCTGTTTTCTGCTGCCGCGCAGCAGCTTGGCCCACATTTCGGGCTAAACGTGATTCTCTTCGAGGAGCTGTTATGCCGACACTACCGACCGGTTTTGCAAGTCATGCCTCTTCCTCTGCCAGCACCCGCCGCTCCTTTCTGCGGCTCGCTGCCCTCACGGCATCAGCACCTATCTTCACGGAGGCTCACTTCGCGATGGCGGCACAGACCACGGCGCAGGCGTCAAAAGACGCTTCCCCTGCGCGGCGCATGCGTACCGCGCCGCCTCCGGGTGCGGTGTTGATCAATGCGAACGAAAATCCGCTGGGGCCGTGCAAGGCTGCATGTGAGGCCATCAGCTCGATCGCGCCCTTCGGCGGACGGTATGACCTGTACGGCGAGACGAACAAGCTGGTCAACACATTTGCGGGGCAGAGCGGGCTGAAGGAAAACTATATTTCGGTGTATGCCGGCTCGTCCGAGCCATTGCACTACACGGTGCTGGCGTTTACCTCTCCGGCACGCGGTTTTGTCTCGGCGGATCCGTCTTATGAAGCGCCGGTGCGCGCTGCCAAGATCTCCGGCGCGAAGATCACGATGGTGCCGTTGACCCCGGCTTACGCTCACGATGTGAAGGCGATGGTGGCGGCCGATCCCAACGCCGGCGTGATCTATATCTGCAACCCGAACAACCCCACGGGCACGCTGACGAACAAGGCGGATATTCTGTACGCGCTCGAAAACAAGCCCAAAGGCTCTATCCTGCTGGTAGACGAAGCGTACATCCATCTGTCGGATTCGCCCTCCGTGCTGGACATGGTGGCCGCGGACAAGGACCTGATCGTCCTGCGCACGTTCTCCAAGATTTACGGTATGGCCGGTATTCGCTGCGGCTTTGCGCTTGGCCGGCCGGATCTGCTGGCCAAGCTGCAGCCCTACGGCCAGAACCCGATGCCAGTGACCGGTTCAACCGCGGCGAATGTATCGCTGCTCGATACCGAGCTGATCCCGACGCGCAAGAAGATCATCGGCGACACGCGCCGCGATACCTTTGCCTGGCTGCAGCAAAACAACTACAAGCTGATCGGCGAGTCGCAAAGCAACTGCTTCATGATCGACACGGGCCGGCCGGGCAAGCAGGTGATAGAGGCCATGGCAGCGAAGAACGTGTTCATTGGCCGCACCTGGCCGGTGTGGCCGAATGCAGTGCGCATCTCTGTGGGCACACCCACCGAGATGGCGGCGTTCAAGACGGCCTTCAAGCAGGTGATGGACGGCCACGCGAACGCGTAAGCTGCGTGCGGTGAACAAATGCCTTGGCTTGGTCGTCGCGGCATGATCCGCGGCAATTGTGACGAACGGTCGGCTCGCATGCTGGCATCCAGCCTCTGGGCCGATAAGCCAGTGCCGGCTCCAGCCAAGCCGCAAGTCTCTCCACTGCGCAGACGGGCAGAACCGTCTGCGCAGGTCGAGATGACAAAGCTACAACGTCCCGAGAACAGTTCTAGAAGAGGATCTTGGCACCGAACTGGGTGTTGAAAGGCTCGCCGGCACCGATGCCGGGCGCGCCGTTGTAGTCGCCGATGGTGTCGTAAAGGGTAGGATTGCCGCCGACGGTGGCGGAGGGTGGGGCGTAGTTGATGCGATTAAAGAGGTTGAACATCTCGGCGCGGAACTGGACCGTGAGGCGCTCATAAATCTTTGTGTTTTTGAAGACGGAAAAATCTGTGTCGCTGTAACCGGGACCGTAGAGCGAGTAGCGGCGGGAGCTGCCGAAGTTGCCTTGGGCCGGGTTAGCGAAGGCGTTGATATTGAACCAGGCGACATTGGGGTGCTGGCCTAGAGAACCAACTTGCGGATTGCTGATCTGATTGGCGCGGTCGTTGCCTTCCTGGGTGCCGCTGGGATCGCCGGCGGCGAAGACGGTGAAGGGCTGGCCACCGTGGAAGGACAGCAGGCTGTTGACCTGCCAGCCATTCGTGAAGGCTTTGAAGTGCGAGCTGCCAGGGACGGCGTAGCTCAGAAAACTGACGAAGGTGTTGCGGATGTCGAATTCGGAGTTGGAATAATCACCCTTGAAGTTGCGGCTGTCCTGCGGGAGGGTGCCGCGGTAGTCGGAGACCTCGTCCAGGTTGTGCGACCAGGTATAGACGGTGTTCATAGAGAAGCCGTGGAGATTGTTGATGCGGAAGGTGGCCTGGAGTGAGTTGTAGTTGGCCGTGCCGATGCTTTCCACCTGGTTAATGTCGTCGTACTGCGGATATTGGCTGTAGTAGGGGCGAGCGGACTGCAGGGCCGCCGAGTTGGCGTAAATGCCGGAGTTGGCCTGGTTGATGTCCAGCAGGCTGAGCAGGTGACGCGCCTGCGATCCAACGTAGCCGATCTGGAACAGAACGCGTGAGCCAATGGTCTGCTCGATATTGGCGCTGAAGTTCTCGTTATACGAGGGGCGGAAGTTGGGGGCGACGGAGAAGACGCCGCAGGGCGAGGTAGCCGAGCAGGGATAACTGATGGCCGAGGGAAAGATGGGGGCGCCGGACACGATCTGGTTCTGGGCCTGAGCCGTGGCGCCGACAGTGTAGACGGGATCAGGGCCGCCAGGATTGCCTTCAATGCCGTTGGGAGCCTGGTTACCGGGACGGTTGTCGAGGAACGGATTCAGATTCGGGGTGTCAGCAAACCAGCCGTAAGCGGCACGGAAGACGGTTTGGGAACTGAGGGCGTAGTTGAGACCGACGCGTGGACTGATGTTCTTGTAGTACTGCTGATACAGGTTGGCGATCTGGGCGCCCTGAAAAGCAAGGCCATTGGTGGTGGTAAGCGCGGGGCGGAACACGGAAATATCTTGGTAGGGTTCGTGGAGCGGACCTTCGTAGTCATAACGGACGCCGTAGTTGACGTTCAGTTTCTGGGACAGCTGCCAGTTGTCTCCGGCGTTGAGGAACCAGGTGTTGACGAAGACCTGCCGCTCAGGATTGCCGATGGCGATGGAAGCGGTGTCGAACTGACCGGAGAGGAAGTCGGCAAGCGGGGCAACATAACCATCTGGCGTGTAGCAGTTGGTGGCGGTTTGTGGGCTGGTGTTGCAGCCCGGGATGGTGGCATTGATGGTCTTCTCGAGGCGGGAGCCGTTGAAGGTGAAGGCGCCGACAGCGTGGCGATGATAGAACTCATCGAGTTGTGCCTTTCGGAACTCGCCGCCGAAACGCATCTCGTGCTTGCCTTTGACCCAGGAGAGCTGGTCGGTGAGGTGACCGGTGATGTCGTTGCGGCCCTCCGGCGGGGTGAGGCCGACCTCGTCGAAGCCGCCGCCAGTGCTGTTGCCGATCACGATGTTCGGCGCGTTGGCGAACGGTGCGCCGGTGACGAAGCCGAGGCGGGCGACGTTGTAACTGCTGTTGTAGTCGGAAAAGACCTGGTTGAAGTAGTTGATGCCGATAAGAACTTGGTTGGAGATCGTCGGCGAGATAACGCGGCTGTAGACAAGGGCAATATTCTGCACGTGGACCGGCGCGACCTGGTAATACGAGAGGAGCTGAGAGCCGACGGGGGCGACCTGATTGCCCTGACCTACGAACCAGTGAACGCTTAAACGGTCCTTACCGGTCAAGTCGTAATCAACCTTGCCGAGGCCGTTCCAGCTGTAACCGAACTCGGGATCGTTGGAATGAAAGTTATTGATGGTGCCGACCGTGTCCGCGCCGAGGTTCCCTTGGCTCCAGAGAGAGTTAAGGACCTGAGGCATGACGGGATCGACCGGGATGTTGTACTGCTTCAGGAGCGCCTGAGCTTGCGCCTGCCAGCCGACGGAGGGCTCGGTGGCGCTGCCGGACTCGCCGATCACAAAGCGCTGGTGCTCAAAGGTAAGAAAGCCGAAGAGCTTGTCCTTGATAAAGGGGCCGCCCACGGAGAAGCCGGTGTTGTAATTGCGGACCTTCTGTTTGGTAGCGGAGAAGGGACTCTTGGCACCGAAGAGCTCGTTGCGGTTGAAATAATAGACTGTGCCGTGAAGCTGGTTGCTGCCGGATTTGAGCGTGAGATTGATGGTGCCGCCGGGGTTACGGCCGCCTTCCGGGCCGGATTGGGTTTGGGCGGAGAACTGGTCAACCGCGTCGATGGGCAGGATGATGCCAGCAATGCCGGAGACACCGCCCTGGTTGACGGCCGGGATGTTGTGCCAGAGGTCGTTGTTGTCGACGCCATCGATCTGCCAGTTCATCTGGTTGGCGCGGGTACCATTCAGGGATCCGTAGCCGCCGCCGGAGTAGCCCGCGTAGCCGGCGGTGAGCGAGATCATTTGAGTGAAATCACGGCCGTTCAAAGGGAGATCAGCGACGGTCTTGGCGTCGAGCACCGTGGTTTGGGTAGTAGAAGTGGTATCGAGAGAAAGACTCGCCGCGGAAACCTCGACGACCTCATCGCTTGCCGAGACAGCAAGTTTGACGGGCAAAGTGTAAATCTGGCCGGCCGAGACGGCAATGTGGTCGACTTTGGTGTTGGCGAAGCCGGAGGCGACAATGGCGACGCTGTAGTCGCCAAGGGGAAGGTCCTGGAAGAGGAACTCGCCGGAAGAGGAGCTGACACCCTTGATGGCAATGCCGGTAGCGGTAGCGGTAGCAGTCACCACGGCACCAGAGATGGCGGCGCCGGTGGCGTCTGTGACGCTGCCGTTGATGCCTCCGCGGAAGGTCTGGGCCTGAGTATAGTCGGCGACGCTAAAAACGAGACTGGCGGCGAGAACCGGGAGAAATGACCTTCGAACGAGAGCAGACATGGGACCTCCAAGGCAAAGAGGGGCTTAAGCCCCTGCAATGAGGGGTGCAGCGACCTAAATTTCGGGACACAAAACCAAGTGCGCCCAAGAGATATGGGAGCCGCTACAAGTTGCTACCGACTAACGAACTGCAGGTGTGCCGCGCTCTACGGGAACTGTGTTCTAGATTTTGGGAATTCCCGTGACGTTACTACGAAGGCCAACGAAGTGCAAGGGGCATGGGGGAGACGCCACTCTTTCTGCAAGACGCAGTGAAGCAGAAATAGAGCCCTTCTGATCAATTTGCCAGTCTGGATTCGAAGCAGCCGATCGCCGCGTCCACAAACGTCGCCCTCACGCAGGTCGGTCCTGCACTCCAGAACAATTCAGTTCTTGACGGACTAGTGCTGTATACGTCTCACGCGCCGGTCAGGGCACCGCTGTGTGTGCGCTCGACTCAATTCGCTTTACTGCTGCGAAGATCCGGTGCGGCAGTTTTTCATGCTGGACGGAGATAAAAAGTGGCTCTCGCTACTGCCTACGTGGGGCGGCAGCGAAAGCCACTGTGATTTGCCAGATAGACGGTGCCTTAGTTTGCGACAGCAGTTCCGATAAACGCTTCTGTTACAAACGTTGAACTGTTGGTGCAGCTACCCACGATGTTTCCCGAGTTCTTGATATGACCGATGGTGCAGGCGTACTCCCCTGGTGTAGCAATTTGCGTGTAGGTGGTTCCATCAAAGTAGAAGGGGAGAAGCACCTGACTTTTGTTATAGAAGTAGCCCACGATGTGGCCGGCTACATTGATTGAGGTTGCGACGGTGCCGGTGGCTCCCGGGTATTGAATCAGCGTAAGGGAACCGTTCTCAAGCACGAACCCCGTCGAACTTCCACCGTTGGTCGTTTGGTAGCTGCCGACGATGACCCCGTTGTCGTTGATGTCGTTCAGGGCTGTGCTGTAGCTGCCAGGGACCTTGTAGGCCTTGTAACTTCCGCTCTGGAGGATGAATCCCTCCTGAGCTCCGCTGGCCGTTGAGAAGTTTCCGACGACCGTTCCTGAAGAATTAATGCTCGTTGGCGTGGAGACGGAAGTTGCCTTCAAAGAAGCAGGGACCTGGACGGTCGTGACATTGCCGGAAGCGTCCATGAGGAAACCAGCGGTGGGTCCCACGCCAACAAGGGTACCCTCAGCATTGATCGCGTTGATCCTGGTGTTGGGCGAACCTCCAGTCGTCAGGCTGATCGTCTTATAGCTGCCATTGGCCTCCGAAAAGCCCCAGACACCGTTCGCGTAGTTGGTATACCAGCCGACAAGCTCGCCGGTAGGCGAAAGATCTGTTCCCATGGTGCTGTATGCGTTAGGAGACGGATCCTGGAAATAAGTGAACGTGTAGCGCTGGGCCTGCGCGGACAAGCAAGTGACGCCCATTGCGCCAATAATGCCAACCTGTTTCAAGAAGTTCCTCAACATGTTATCCCCCTGTGTTCAATTGCCGTTTTCCGTTGTCCCCTGAAGAAAACGGAAACAAGCTGTATAGGAGTAACCTAAGCGGAGCTCTCCAACCAGATGTCAGCAAGATGTCTCTTTACCGTCACTTTTTGATCATCCGTGTCTCCTCCGAAGTCGCAACTACGGGAGGTGCGGAGACGAGTAACCCTGGCCATGCTAATAGGAGCGGTCTACGCCCGGCTGGGATGGACCATACCGGCGTGCGCTCCTGCGCCCTGGATCCAGAGCGCAGGAGCAGGGTGGTCGAAAGGAATAGCAGTTTAGGGTATGCTTCGCATGAAGCCGGGGCGCCCACATGTTCGCCTCCAAATTACCTTGAGAACATCATCGGGGGAGAATCGCAAACACGTATGAACCCACCATGCTTGATTGTGAACGCCGTTCTCGCAGGAATGCTGGTTGCGACAGTTCCTACTCATGCGCAAAGCGTTGTGCCGCCCGCCTACGACGTCTCGACCGTTAAGCCCGCCCCGCCCGGCAAAAATGGCATGATGCTGAACTGGGGCGATGCCGAACTGAAAGCCGAAAACGTCACCCTGGAATGGATGATGACCAGCGCCTTTCATGCACGCACGGACCAGATCAGCGGTGAGCCGAACTGGGCCAAGGATAAACACTTCGACATCACGGCCAAGCTTACGGACATAGACCAATCTACCCTGGAAAAGATGAACGCTGATCAGCATCGTGCGCTGTTGCTGGCCTTGCTGGTGGAGCGGTTTGGGTTGAAGTTTCACATTGAAACCAAGGAGCTGCCGACCTATGACCTTGTCCCGGGAAAGAATGGATTGAAGCTGACGCCGGCTGCCAATTCCGGGGACACGAAGAAACAGGTCGACGGCATGTGCAGCGGGTGCAGCTTTTGGGGTAACAGTGAAGTAAAGGGCCACGACATCGATCTGCCGACATTCGCGGAGCTACTTGCTGGCCAACTTGGGCGCAACGTCCACGATGGCAGTGGATACACTGCCAAAATCGACGTGCATCTCAAATGGGCTCCTGATCTGGATTCCAAGTCGACCACAGACGAAGATGCCGCTCTGCCACCACTGCCTCAGGCTCTCGAAAAGCAGATGGGACTCCATCTTATCTCCACGCATGGACCAGCAAAGCTCTATGTAGTGGATCATTTGGATGAGCCATCGGCCAATTAAGGGTGTGATGTCGTTTCTTTAAATAGGAATAGCGGACCCGACCTAACCTGGGTCGCTATTTTTACCCAAACATCAGTTGCGCAACACACGCCCACAGCAAACCTTTTTATAGAGGTCGCAGTCACATTCGTCTATGTCGACACCGGAACCCTCTATCGCTTTCCCGTCATTGACCCCGATCCACAGTGGCCCCAAACTCGAAAACTCATTGGCCTACATGGGGAGTCTTGTTTCGTTTCTTGCTGAGAACCCACAGACCGGCGGCCGCTTTTCCCTGATGTGGGGCATAGCTCGTCGCGGCAACGAACCCCCGCCCCACCTTCACGCACGCGAGCACGAGATCTACTTCATGCTCGAAGGGGAGGTCGAGTTCTTTTGTGAAGGCGAAGAGAAAAGCTTTGTGGCCCGGGCTGGCGAGATGATGTTTCTGCCGCAGGGCAAAGCCCATGCCACGTACTTCCGCTCCGAGCAGTTTCGCGCCATCGCGATAGCCATCGCCGCGGGGAGCGAGCCCACTACACTCGACACCTACTTCCAGCAGATGGCCATCGGACCTGCAACCAAGCTCGATGTGCCGGACGATGCCAGCACATACCGTGAAATGGGAGCCGGCGACATCCAGAAGGCAGTGGAGATTGCTGCATCCCACGGGATCACCTTCCTCTCTCCAGAAGAGACCGCAAGCCGGCTGCCCATCTACCCCGGCTTCGGAGCTAATCCGCACAAGAGTGATCTTCCGTGAGGAAGCTGCGTAGCAGCTCTTTGACGAACTGAAGCGACTTGAGGCGTTCGCCACGCGGTGTGAGATCGTGAGGTTATTGAACGTGAGAATGTCCACTAACTGGAAGACTTGGCACCTAGGAGTGGCTGCCGCGGCTTCGTGGGGATGCGCCCAAGTCGGAAGATTGCAATCACGAGAATCGCCAGCAGGGCACAGCACATTTCCGCTGCCGCAAATACCTTCAGCAGCATGCCAATCGCATGGAGGGTCCAGCCCAGCACGCCAAGAGCGACGTTTGCGAGGCGGAACAAGATGGACGAGGAAACCAGAAAGACGCTCAACATGGCTACACCAATCAGACGAGAAGTCGTAGTTGGAGCCTAGCTCCAGCAGAACCGGTGCGCTAGAGTACGACAGCTCCCGCCTAAGTCACCGCGAGAAGTGACTAGTGTGCTGTGCTGCGTCGCATGAGCTGCACTTGGGATGATGATGCCTCCGCCAAGAAACGAGCTTAGCCGCCCGCTACCTTTCCGTAGGGCTTCGGTTGTTCTCCATGGCATCATCAAAGCTATGTCACTTTCGCATTGGCAGCCTGGGCGTTGGTCGGATCGTTTGGCGGAGTTGGAAGCGCGGTCGGGTGATTTGAAGCAGGTGCCGCTGCGGCGCGACGTGCGGTCACTGGGGGCGCTGCTGGGGCAGGTGCTGCGCGAGCAGGCGGGCGAAGGGCTGTTTGAGCTGGTGGAAAGTCTGCGGCGGATTGCCATTGCGCGGCGCGAGGCCGAGGCGGCAGGCGATGGGGAAGCAGCAGCCAGGCATCTGGCCGAGGCGCAGGCCCTGACGGGGGAGGCGGCGCGCGATCCGCAGCGGGCCTATGAACTGGCGCGCGCGTTCGCTTTTTACTTCGAGTTGATCAATCTGGCGGAGACCAACCACCGCAAGCGGCGGCGGCGGTCGTCGCTGTTGGCCGCAGAGAACTCGCCCGAGAGCTCGATTCAGCGCGGCAGCCTGCGCGGGACCCTGCGGCGGCTGCGCGAGGCCGGGCATACACGGGCGAGTGCGCTGCGGCTGCTGGAGCAGGTGTGCGTGGTGCCGGTGTTTACCGCCCATCCGACAGAGGTGGCGCGGCGCAGTGTGATGTTTAAGCGGCGGCGCATCGCCGAGCTGCTGGAGAAGCTGGATGTGCTGGGCACGCCGCCTTCGCGGATGGCGGAGCTCGAAGAGGAGCTGCTGGCGGAGATTACGGCGTTGTGGCAAACCGATGATGTGCGGTCGGCGCAGCCCACGGTGCGCGATGAGATCCGGATGGGACTGGATTATTACGAGGCTTCGCTGTTTGAAACGGTGCCGGTGCTGTACCGGGAGATCGCGGCGGCGCTCGATGCGGAGTTTCCGGTGGCGTTGGTCGCCACTGCGAACGAACGCAGATTCCCTGCGGGCATGACAGAAAAGGCGACGGAAGCGAAGGACTCCCCGGGTGAGGTTCGGAAGACTTCTATTGCGGAGCTGCCGGTGGTGTTGCGGTTTGGGTCGTGGATTGGGGGCGACCGGGACGGCAATCCGTTTGTGACGGCGGAGACGACGGCAGAGGCGGCGGCGATGGCGCGTGATTTGTTGCGCACACAGTACCTGCGGCAATTGCATGATGTTTTCGATCAACTGGCTTCGTCGACGCGGCAGGCAGGGATCTCGGCTGCATTGCAGGAGCGGTTAAATGGGTACCTGCGCAAGCTGGAGGCCTCTGAACACACGGCCTTTGCGGAGCGGTTTCCGCATGAGGCGGTACGGCTGGCCATTGCGTGTGTGACCTTGCGGCTGGGCGGCAAACCACCGGTGACGATGCACCGCAATTTGGCCCTGTCCGATGCGGCGACGCTGCCGGCGTACAACGACGCCGAAGAGTTATTGGGGGATTTACGGCTACTGCGAGAGTCGCTGGCGGAGAATTGTGGCGAGCGCCTGGCGAGGCTGTATCTGGACCCTCTGCTGGTGAGCGTGCGGACATTTGGGCTGCACCTGCACACCCTGGACATCCGGCAGCACGCGCGCGTGCACAAGGCGGCGGTCGCAGAGCTTTCGGCGTGGACGGGTGAGGCGGGTGGTTTGGCATTGCCGCCTGCGCCCAGCACAGCGACGGCGGAGGTGCTGTCGTCGTTGCGGGAGGTCGCGCGGCTGAAGGCGGAGGATCCGGCGTCGGTGAGCCAGTATGTGATTTCGGGGGCGAGCTCGGCGGAGGATGCGCTGCGGGTGTTGTGGCTGGCGCGGATGGCGGGCGTAAAGGTGGAGAGCTCGGGTCTTCGTGACGGTTCCCGTAGCGGCGAGGCGGGCGAAAGTGCGAGCGAGGGTGCGGGCGGCGGCACGGGCGCGGCACCGGATGAGGGCCTGCAACCTGTGCCGCTGTTTGAGTCCATTGAGGACCTGCAGCAGGCGCCGGCGATCTGCCGTGCGTTGTGGACGAGCGAGGCGTACAAGCCGCTACTGGCGAGCTGGGGTGGGCGGCAGGAGGTGATGCTCGGCTACTCCGATTCCAACAAGGACGGCGGCATGATTGCCTCCACATGGGAGGTGTGGAAGGCGCACCGCGCGCTGCATGCGGTGGCGCGGGAGTGCGGTGTGACGCTGCGGCTGTTCCATGGGCGCGGTGGGGCGGTGGGGCGCGGCGGCGGACCGACGCATCGAGCGCTGTTTGCGCAGCCGCTGGATAGCTTCACCGGCGAGTTCCGCCTGACCGAACAGGGCGAGGTACTGAACTTCAAGTACAGTGATGTGGTGCTGGCAGAACGCAGCCTGGAGCTGATGCTCGCGGCCTCGCTGGACGCAGTGGCGCGGCCGGACTTTGCGACGGCCCCCGACGAACGCAGAACACACCTGACGGGCGCGATCGAGCCGGATTGGGAAGCGGCCATGGATGAGCTTTCGGCGAATTCGCTCGCGTTCTATCAGGAGCACATCGTGGGCGATCCGGAGGTGTTTGCGTTTTTCGAGCAGGGGACGCCGGTGGCGGAGCTGGCACATGCGCACATCGGCTCGCGGCCGGCCAAGCGCGTGGATGCGAGTGCGACCCAACAGCGCTCAATGGCGGATCTGCGGGCCATTCCTTGGGTCTTCGGATGGATGCAATCGCGTATCGTGGTGCCGGCGTACTTCGGCGTGGGGCATGCGCTGGAGGCGTTCGCGGACCAGCATTCGGAAGGCCTGGCGCTATTGCGGCGCATGGCGGGGAGCTTTCCGCTGTTCATTGACATTGTCCGCAACGTGGAAAGCGCGCTGGCCAAGGCGGACTTCGGCATCGCGGCGCTGTACAGCTCGCTGGTAGCGGATGAGGCTTTGCGCGAGCGGGTATTTTCGGTGCTGCGCGAGGAGTTCGAGCGCACGCGGCGCATGATCCTTGCCGTTACCGGGCAAACCGAGCTGCTGGAACGGAATCCGGTGCTGACCAACTCGATCCGTCTGCGCAACCCGTACGTGGACCCGATGAGCCTGCTGCAGCTGGAACTGTTGCGGCAGAAGCGTGAAGGGGAGGGCGGCGAAAGTGAGCTGTTGGACAGGGCCATCACAGCGACGATTAACGGCATCAGCGCGGGCCTGCGTAACACGGGCTGATTTCGCCACGCAAAGGACGGACGATTTAAGAGCGCGTCGCCATGAACGGCAGCGTACACTTGGGACGCCATGCGATGCGTTTCCCTTCTGCTTGCCGTGCTGTTTTGTCTGCCTGCCGTTGCGCAGGGGCCCAAACCGGGAACCACCACGGTGGCCAACCCGGATGGTTCAATTACGTTTCACTACCAGAACGGCGGGGCGCAGGCCGTGACGGTGCATACCGATGCGATCTACACGCCGCTGCCGATGATCAAGGACGCCAACGGGCTGTGGACCGCGACCACACCCCCGCTGAAGCCGGAGCATTACGGCTACAGCTTCGAGGTGGACGGCGTGAGCATACGGGACCCGCTAAACCCCGTCGCGCTTCCGAATCTGCTTTCGTTGAGTTCGGGCATCCTGGTGCCGGGCTCGGTGCCGCAGCCATGGGAGCAGCAGGCGATTCCGCACGGTACGCTTTCGACCTACGTGTACACCACGCAGGTGGCGCGCAACCTGCCGCTGAATCAGGAGCCCTACCTGGTCTACACGCCGCCGGGCTATGACCCCCGAAAGCCCGGTGGCTACCCCGTGCTGTATCTGCTGCATGGATGGAGCGACAACGCGTTGGGCTGGACCGCCGTGGGCGATGCGCAAGCCATCCTGGACTCGCTGCTGGCCCAAGGCAAAATCGTACCGATGATCGTCGTCATGCCGCAGGGGTATGGCGACTACAAGTTCGTGACCAGCGGGGGTAACGTCTGGCAAAACCCGGTGCGCGTGGACGACAATGTGTCCCTGTACACGCAGATGCTGACCGGCGAGATCATTCCAGCGGTGGAGGGCGAGTACAACGTGGCGAAGGATGCCGCGCACCGTGCCATTGCGGGGCTTTCGATGGGTGGTTTGGAGGCTCTGAACATCGGCCTGACGCAGCCGGAGACCTTTAAGTATGTGGCAGGTATGAGCTCGGCCATCCACGGCGAAAAGTTTGATCAGCAGTTCCCGGTCATGGCGGCAGGCTATGCGGCGAGCCACGCCAATTTTAGGCTGCTCTGGGTGGCTTGCGGCACGGACGATGGGCTGATCAAGCCCAACCGCGATTTTGTTGCGTGGGCCAAGGGCAAGGGCATGCCCGTGACCGCGGTGGAGACGCCGGGGCAGCACTCGTGGCTGGTGTGGCGAGGGAATCTGATCGCGTTGGCGCCGCTGCTGTTTCGGTAAATCGCATGGGCTTGGGACCGTCGGGCTTTCGAGATGGAGTGCTCGCAGATGGGGCGATCAGGGTCGATTCAGGCGTATCTGTCTTGCACGCTTGAGCTGGGATCCTGCAGCCCTCTGGCCGACGGCGTCCGAATCTGCAACAGGGCGGCGCAAAGGACGGTACTTCCGTACCGCAGACAAGAGCTGGCGGGATACCGTAGTCTGCTGTGGACGGGACTGCCGTAGACATTGTGTGCTGTAGCGATTGCACGATGCAATCTCTCAAGGAGACGGACTTTGGTGAATAGATTTTCGCGGCGCGGCTTTGCAAGATTGGTGGGCGGCTCTGCGGCTGCTTTGTCGGTACCTCCGTTCACCCTGCCGGCCGAAGCACAAGCTGCCGGAAATGGAGGCTTGCCGCCGCGCGGCTTTCCGCAGGGATTTTTGTGGGGTTCGGCGACGGCCAGCTACCAGGTGGAAGGCGCGGTGCATGAGGGCGGCCGCGGACCGACCATATGGGACACGTTCTCGCATACGCCCGGCAAGGTGCATAACGGCGACACGGGCGATGTGGCGGATGACTTTTACCACCGCTATAAGTCCGACATCGCGACCATGAAGGATCTGGGACTGAAGACCTGCCGGTTTTCGGTGGCGTGGAGCCGGATCTTTCCCACCGGCACCGGGCAGCCGAACCAGGCGGGGGTCGACTTCTATCTCCGGCTGACGGAGGCCCTGCGTGAGGCAGGTGTGGAACCCTACGCCACGCTGTACCACTGGGATTTGCCGCAGCCGTTACAGGACCGCGGTGGGTGGGAGAACCGCGAGACCTCGAAGGCCTTTGGCGAGTATGCGGGCTATATCGCGGGCAAGCTGCAGGATCACGTCAAGCACTTCATGACCACCAACGAAATCAACACTTTCACGAATCTGGGCTATGGCAATGGAACGCATGCCCCGGGTCTGCAGGTGGGGCCGAAGCGGCTGGCGCAGGTGATCCACAACGCTGTACTGGGTCATGGCATGGCGGTACGCGCGATCCGTGCGAGTGCGCCGGGGGTGCAGGTGGGTTTAGCGGAAAACATCAACTGCATTGTGCCAGTGTATGAGTCCGCCGAGCAGTTGCAGGCCGCGCACACGGCCATGCGTGAAGAAAACGCCGACATCCTGGGCGTGATTCTGAGCGGGCAGTATACGGAGGGCTACCTGAAGCGCATGGGCGCGAATGCGCCGCAGGTGCGGGCGGGGGATCTGGAGATCATCTCCTCGCCGCTGGATTTTGTGGGCATCAATGTGTATGTGCCCACGTATGTGCGGGCGGACACCAACGAGCAGGGGTATACGGTGGTGCCGTTCCCGGAGTCTTACCCCCACATGCTCAGCCCCTGGCTGCATATCGGGCCGGAGGCGCTGTACTGGGGGCCGAAGCTGGCCAACGACGTGTGGCATCCCAAAGCGATCTACATCACGGAGAACGGCTGTTCCTCCGCCGACCACCTGGCCGCCGATGGCCACATCTACGATACGGACCGTGTGATGTTTTTTCGCAACTACCTCACGCACTTGCAGCGCGGCGTGAGCGAGGATGTTCCGGTGAAGGGATACTTCCTGTGGAGTCTGCTGGATAACTACGAATGGGCCGATGGCTATGAAAAACGTTTCGGGGTGGTGTACGTGGACTTCACCACGCAGAAGCGCACGCTCAAGCTGAGCGGAGAGTATTACAAGCACGTGATCGCCGCGAACCGTGTGGTATGAGGGGTGGGCGGTGGTTGGTTTTAGCGCTGAGATTTTAGGAGCTTCTGGGTCCGTTTGTTGAGAACCGGTGATGCAACGTCGGATCCAGTTCTGCTTTGTCATCCCGTAGCGTAGTGGAGGGATCTGTTTTCTCCGGAGCCGCCGTTGCCCTGCAGGCAAACAGCCATAGCCTTCCTTTGCGCTGCGGAATAAACAACAAGGACGGTTTAGAGCCATACCTGAAAGTCAATAGGCCTACAACTTGTAACCTACAACAACCCCACCTAGTCCACCGGTTCCGCGCTGCTCAGGGCGAGTTCGGCGGCGGTGAGGTCTTCGGCGGTGAGTTTATCGACGCGGCGGAGCGCGGGGAAGAAAACGCTCCAGAGACCGGTGACGGCCAGGCTGCCGAGGCCGCCGAGCACCACGGCGCGAACCGCACCGAACCAATGGGCGGTGAGGCCGCTTTCATATTCGCCTAACTCGTTGGAGGCGCCGAGAAACAGCCAGTTGATGCTGGAGACGCGGCCGCGCATCTCGGGCGGGGTGGCTAGCTGCACGATGCTGGTGCGGACCACGACGGAGATCATATCCGTGGCGCCGGTGACAAACAGCGCAAGGCAGCTGATCCAGATCGTGTGGCTGAGGCCGAAAGCAACGGTAGCGATGCCAAAGCCGGCCACGCAGAAGAGCATGGTTTTGCCCGCGTCGCGCCGGATGGGAAAGATGCTGAGCGTGAGGGAGACCAACAGCGCTCCGATCGAGGGCATGGCGCGGAGGAGACCGAGGGCATGGGCACCGCTACCCAGTACCTCCGAGGCAAAAATGGGCAACAGGCTGACAGCGCCCCCGAGCAGAACGGCGAAAAGGTCCAGCGAGATGGAGCCGAGCAGAAGCCGGGCGCCCATCACATAATGAAAACCGATGAGCATGGTGCGGAAAGAGAAGCCTTTTTTCTCAGCGGCGCCACGCGGACGCACCTGCGCGACCAGCACAAGAAAAATGACCAGGCAAATGGCCGTAAAGACGTAGACGATCGGGGCGCCGGTGAAGCGGTGCAGGCGGCCGCCCAGGGCGAGGGTGAACAGGAGACCGCCGGCCAGGGGACCCATGGCATTGGCGGTTTGAAAGATGCTGGCGCCCCAGGTAACGGCGTTGACAAAGTGCTGTTCCGGCACGAGCGTGGGCACAAGCGCGGCGGCCGCAGGCCCGGAGAAGCAGCGGCCCAGGCCAATTACGAAGAGAATGCCGTACACAAACCACACATTCCCGACGCCATGCAGCGTAAGCAGCAGCAGGGCGACGGTGGCGCCGAGTTGCAACACGTAGCAGGCAAGAATGACGTTGCGACGGTCATACAGATCCGCCACGTGGCCGGCCGGCAGCGTAAAGAAGAGGCCGGGAAGAAAGAGCACAAGGCCGGTGTAGCCGAGCGCGAGAGCCGAGTGGGTGAGCTGGTAGATCTGCCAGGCGACGCCTACCGATTGAGCCTCGGAACCCATGACACCGAGAAAGCGGGCAGCGGAGTACAGCCGGAAATCCCGATGCTGCCAGGCCACGGTGGCCATCAGGGAGCGTTGACTATCGCTTTCAGGCATACCGCTATGGTTTCACACCGGAGTGCGATGGGGGAGAACGCGTAGCTTCCCAAGGGCGCGAAGCCGAAGTGCTCGGTTTTCGACAGAGGTGATTCGATTCGCTATGTGGGACGAAGCAGGTCCTTTGTGCGAAGCAAGACACTGCGACTCAGCACTACGAATGGACGCCAAAGGTGAAGGTGGTTTCGGATTCCCGGGTCTGGCCGGGGTCGAGGCGGGTGCTGGGGAAGGCCGGCTGGTTGGGGGAGTCGGGAAAATGCTGGGTTTCCAGGCAGAAGCCGAGATGCCGGGTATAGGGCACGCCGGAGGCCCCGGTTGCCGCGCCGTTCAGGTGATTGCCGCTGTAGAACTGAACGCCCGGCTCTGTGGTTTCAACCCGCAGGGTGCGGCCGCTGGCGGGGTCGAAGGCGGTCGCGGCAAGGTGGAGGCCGTCGCCCGTGCCGCCGGCGGTGCCGTTCAGGACGAAGGTATGGTCGTAGCCCTCGGCGAGGCGGAGCTGCTCGTGATCGGCGGCAATGCGCGCGCCGATCGCGGCCGGCTGGAGGAAGTCAAACGGCGTCCCGGCCACGGGAGCGAGCCCGCCGGTGGGGATGAGTGTGGCATCGACCGGAACGAAGCGGTCGGCCGCGAGCTGCACAACGTGGTCGAGAATCGTGCCGCCCTCTTCGCCGCTGAGATTAAAGTAGGCGTGATTTGTGAGGTTCACGACTGTTGGTTTGGTGCTGGTGGCGGTGTGGCGGATGCGCAGCGTACTGTCTTCGAGGGTATAAACGAAGCAAGCGGTCAGCTCCCCGGGAAAGCCCATGTCGCCGTCCGGGCTAGCGAGGGTCAGCTCCACGCTGTCTGCGGTGATTTTTCCAGTCCACAACTTGCGGTCAAAGCCCTCGGGCCCACCGTGGAGGGCGTTCGGGCCGTTGTTGAGCGGCACATGGTAGGTCACGCCATCGAGCGAAAAGGTGCCCTTTGCGAGGCGATTTCCAAAACGGCCCACAACGGAGCCAATGAAAGTTTTGTTATCGGCAAGGTAGGCAGCGAGGTCTCCGTAGCCCAGCACCACGCTGACACGCCGGCCGTTGCGATCCGGCGCCCCGATGCTCACGATATGCGCGCCGAAATTTGTAAGACGGACGGTGAGCGCGGCATTGGAAAGTGTGTACAGCTCGACTGGCTCGCCGGAGGGGAGTGTGCCCCAGCGTTCGGCTGTGAGTCTGGTGGGGATCGTGGTGGAAAGCTCGGCGAGGTCGGAGGGGGACGCTTTCTGGGGGGTCATGGTGGGCCTCGTGAATGGATGCATTCTGCCTGGGAAGCGCTTAACACAAAGATGCCGTTCAGACTGGCTCCGGTGGCTTTGCAGAAACTGGGCTTCTGGCGCGGTTTTTGATTTGTGATGGCGTTTTCTGTATCGGGGGAGGGATAATGCGGCACTGGAAGGTCAGGAACGTAACCACGATGGCAATGACAAGTGTAGGCAACGCGCGAAGTCTCTCTTCAGCCCCGGGAACCACCAATTACAGCGCCATGGCCATGGTGACCACGCTGTTCTTTGCCTGGGGCTTCTGCACTGTCCTGAACGATGCAGTGATTCCGCACCTGCAATCGATCTTTGGTCTGAGCTACATGGAAGCCTCGCTGATCCAGCTCGCCTTTTTCGGGTCGTATTTCATCTTTGCCCTGCCAGCTGGCAAGTTGATTGAGTGGATCGGCTACCAGCGGACGATGGTTGTGGGCCTGATTCTGATGGGTCTGGGAGCGCTGCTGTTTGTACCCGCGGCGAGTGCGGCCACGTATGTCTTTTTTCTGGGCGCCGAGGTGGTGTTGGCGGCCGGCGTAACGGTGTTGCAGGTGGCCGCCAATCCCTACGTGACGATTCTGGGGCCGCCGGAGACGGCGTCGAGTCGCCTGAACCTGACCCAGGCATTCAACACGCTGGGCGATACCGTGGCGCCCTACGTGGGCGGTGCGTTGATTCTGGGCGGCGTAGCCGCTGGCGCTGCGCCGGCAGGGGGCGCGGCGTTAACGGCCTACCGCATTCACCAGGCCGCGAGCATCAAGCTGCCGTTCCTGGCCATCGCCGGGGCGGCGACCGTGCTGGCGCTGGCTGTGGCCCTGTACAGGTTCCCAAGGCTGGAGGTAACGCAGGATTTCCGGCCGGGAGCTCTGGATGCCGAGCAGGACAGCCTGTGGAATCATCCGCACCTCTACCTGGGCGCGGTGGCGATTTTCATCTATGTGGGCGCCGAGGTTTCGGTCGGCAGCTTCCTTGTGAAGTACTTTAACGACCCGCTGATTGCCGGCCTGCCGCTGGAAAAGGGCGCCAAACTGGTTACCCTGTACTGGGGAGGCATGATGGTGGGACGGTTTGTGGGTGCGGCGGCCATGCAGCGCTTGCCCGCTAATCGGATGCTGGGCTGGGCCGGCGTGGGTGCGGCGGTTCTGGTGCTGGCGTCGCTGCTGGGCACGGGGCACTTCGCGCTGGTCACGATTTTGGCGGTGGGGCTGTTCAACTCGATCATGTTCCCGACGATATTTACGTTAGCCGTGGCGGAGCTTGGCCCCTTGACTGGCCGGGGTTCGGGGCTGCTGGTGCAGGCAATCGTGGGCGGCGCGTTGATCCCGGTGCTGATGGGCTTCCTTGCAGACCGGTTCGGCATTCACCACTCGCTGGTGCTGCCGTTTCTTTGCTACCTGTTCATCATTTATTACGGCTGGAGCGGCTACCGCATCCGGCCGGCCGAGGCGCATGTGCAGGTTGAGGCGGTGGCCTGAGCTAAATTTGGTCCGATGTTTTTCCGTGTTCTATTTTCTTCAAGGCGGCCCGTCATCCGAGGCCGCTTCTTCTTTTCCGTGACAATTCCAGCCGCGGATGTCTGACGGCGGAAGATCCCCGAACAGCTAGGCGGAGCGCGGAGAGCGGGGTGACCAAGCGTCCAGGGCATACAACCGCCGTAAGACCGTGTCGGCGAGGAGCCTTGATCGGCGGAAGCGGTTGCGGCTCTCATAGGGAGCAGCAGATTTTTCATAGCGAAACAGTGCACCGCTCCCATTCGGCATCAAACGGACGATAGGCAGTATTTTGTTAGGACATCACAAGGGCCCGCCGTCTGGTTTGTTCATTTCTGTGCCCGTGATGCTCTGTAAGCAATTCATGCACAGATTCACAAACAAGTGCGGCCGTGCCGTGGGCGTTTTGCGGCTGCCCGTCTCCGTACGGGGTACTGACTCGCAAGCTCTGGGAGTTTTTATGAAGACGTTGGTTGGCGTATTTGCGACGAGGCTACAGGCTGAACAGGTCCAGAGCGTTCTGCTGGAATCAGGCTTCAAGAGCGGCGATGTGTCGCTCCTGGACGGGGACAAAGATGGGGACAAACAGGGCGGCGGCGCGGGTGGAATCGGTGGCCGCGAGCCCTCGGGTGAATCTTTGGGAGAGCGCATCCGGCAATTTTTCAGCGGGGCGGGCGAGCGTGGAGAGGCGGAACACGAAGCCTATACCAATGCCGTGGAACGCGGACGGGCGCTGCTTTCGGTGAACACGGCCGATGACATGATTGAGAACACGAGCGAGGTGCTTTACCGCTATGGCGCCGCCGATGTGGAAGAGGACCTCTCTGCAGCCCGTACAGCCGGCTCAGCCTCCCTTACTGGTGAGGCCCGGATGCAGGAAGCACCGTACTTGACGGGCCGGGCAGGCGTACGGGTGTACTCCCATGTCGCCGCCATGCCGACACCCTCCCCTGCGTACGCCGAGGGGGAGACCGACACCGGAGGCCGGCAGCTGATGGGTCGCGCGGATGCGGATTTCAATTTCCCGAGTGAGCGAAGAGTCGTGGAGCTCACGGCGATGGGGGAAGAAGCCGTGGTGGAGAAGCGCAGCCGTGTGGTGGAAGAGGTCACGATCGGCAAAGTGGGCAGTGACAGCACACAGCAGATTCACGACTCGGTTCGACACACCGAGGTGAGTGTTGCTGAAATTCAGGGAAACGACAACAGCATTTAAAGCCCGAGGCGGATGACCTCGGATCTCAGTTCAATAAGGTGCGCCATGCCAGATCAACAAACCAATCCTGCCGCGAAAAACATGCTGGTCACTACCGGGGCATTCGACCCATCGGTCCCCACAACCTCCGTTGAACTCGCACCGGGGCGGGTTGTCACCATTGCCACGTCCGTCTTGCTGCAGACTGCAAGTTCCGAGCAGATGCCTTACCTGGAAGCGAATGTGGATGGTATCTCCAAGAACGATGAAATGACAGTGATTCCGGTGATCGCGGAGGAGTTGGTCATCACCAAGAAGGTGGTGCCCGTCGAGACGGTGCGGCTTGTGACCACAACCGAGCAGGTGCCCGAGAGGGTCGATGTGGATCTGAACCGGGAACAATGGGAGGTGACGCGAATGCCCATCGGCGTTGAGGTTGGGGAGCGCACCCCTGTGCGGATCGAGGGAGAGGCCACGATCTATCCGCTCTTTGAGGAGCGACTGATCACGCGTAAAGCCCTGTTTCTAACCGAAGAAATTCATGTCCGCCGCACAATGGAGACCCGACGGGAGACCGTGAACGCCGAACTTCGGCGAGAGGTGCTTACGGTAGAGCGGACCGCCCTGTAACTCGACACAGCACAGGTCAGCAACATTTGCCGACTGCAATGGATGCATGTTGTACGCAAGAAAAACTTATGACGACGGATTACCAAACGCCACCCAGCTCGCCTGCTCAGGGAAATTTCCTGACGAATCTTTGGGACACGAAAACAGCACGTGTTCTGTTTACGACGTTGTTATTTGCCCTGCTTCTTGGCTTCCTGCGTGGAGCACGGGACACGCTCACCCTGTTCCTGTTTGCCATTTTGTTTGCCTACTTCCTGGCGCCGCCCGTGGGCCGGTTGGAACGGCCGCTACGGGGACGAGGTCGTGCGATCCTGCTTGTTTATGTCATTCTCGGCATCGTCGTAGCCGGACTCGGCTTCCTGATTGGGCCGAAGATTGCCGATGAGGCGAAGGATTTGGCGACCAGCCTGCCTTCCCTGCTGGACCGGCTCGGCTCCGGTCAGCTGGTGATGCAGTTTGGCCGGGCGCACCACTGGAACGATGCGCGTGTGCACCAGATTCAGTCCCTTCTGGTGTCACATCGGGCCAATCTGCTCGATTACGGCAAGGCCTTCGGCGCCAAGCTCGCAGAGCCGGCGCAGAAGATCTGGTGGTTGATTCTGATCCCGATCTTGAGCCTCTTTTTCCTCAACGACGGAGAGGGTATTGCAAAGAGCGCAGTGGCCTTGGGCAGATCGACAGAAGAGAAGGGCCTGATTGAAGGGCTGCTCAACGATGTGAATGTGATGCTCGGCAGCTATATCCGTTCCCAGGTGATCCTGGCAGGATTAACGCTGGTGGCGTACACGCTGGTACTGAGCCTGATGCGCGTGCCGTACGCCTTTATTTTGGGACCCGTAGCAGGCTTTCTTGAATTCATTCCCGTCGTGGGTCCTGCGATCGCGGCGGTTTCAGTGCTGCTGATCGCGGTCCTGGCAGGGTTCCCCCACGCCGGTCTCCTCGTCGTCTTTCTTGGCGTCTGGCGATTGACTCAGGATTACATCAATGCACCGCGGATCATGGGCAAGTCGCTCGAGATCAATCCATTGCTGCAGATTTTTTCGGTACTGGCCGGCGCAGAAATAGCGGGCGTTGTGGGGGCGTTGGTTTCTGTTCCAGTTGTGGCAATTCTGCGGATCCTTGGCCGCCGCGCCATGGCTCGTGGAGGGGCGGCCTCAGGAACCTCCGCTACGACGTTTCAGCCGCCGCAGGTCTCAGGCGTAACGCATAGTGGGGGGCGCTAAACGGCAGGACAGCTCCGGCGGGGATACCAACTTCTTTGAAAACGCCGTTTACCGCTGAACTTCGAATTGCGTTGTGAAAATTTGCCGTCTGCCGGGCACGGAGTCATAGCGTCGTGTTCTTATGGCGGTAGATGAGATTTCCAGTACGTTGGCTTTCCCTGCTCTGCTGCTTCGGTTTCACTGTAAGCCTCTCAGCTCAGACAACCTGGTATGTTCGTGCAGATGGCGGTACACGCTATTCCGCGAATCGTGTTGCGGCGGGTCTTTCGGCCCAATGTAACGGCAAGACAAATGCGCCCTACTCCGGTGACGGCGGTCAGAACGAGAACTGCGCTTTCAACGACTACCGCTTTCTCTACGACGACCAGGCTACCTACGGCGTTCTGCAATGGGTCATTGCCGGCGGCGACAACGTCATTATCGACAACGCCAAGGCCTGGCGCGTGGGTTGGGACGGCGATACATCGCAGAATGAACTTTGGTGCACCGGCTTTAGCGGCGGACCCTATGGCTGCTTCAACCCGCCCATCCCAGCCTGCACCGCCGCGCAACCCACACGTATTTTAGGTAAGAATTATGCCGCCTGCAGCGTAGGCAATGCGCAGGACCCGACCAAGATGACGCAGATCTTCGGCGGCCATGGCGTGTATGCGGTTTTAAATCTCACCGGAACGCAGAATGTACAGGTGGAATGCCTGGAGCTGACGCGGCACTCAAATTGTGTAGTGCACGGTTCGCCGTTGAACAATGATTGCCACACCCCCACGGCGGACGGCGGCCTTCAGGACTACGACAGCGACGGCGTGATCACCAATCAGCAAACGGCTGGCATCACGCTGCAGGACATGTGGATCCATGGCCACACGGATCGCGGCATCATCGGTCCCATCGGCGGCGCAGTCACGGCCAATCGTGTGGACATTGATACAAACGGCATGGCTGGATGGGACTTTGACGATGGCAGCAGCACGCCCAGCGTCAACGGCACACTGACGATGCACTACTCGACGATCCAATTCAGTGGGTGCAACCAGGAGTATCCCTTTGCCGATAAAGTTCCGGTGCAGGTCTGCTATGACCAAAGCAGCGGCGGCTATGGCGACGGAATCGGAACACCAACGGGGACGGGGCTGAATGTCTCGATCGACCACAGCCTGTTTCAATACAATACGCAGGATGGGGCCGATTTCGGCCATGTCGATACAGGCAACTTCAACCTGAGCATCGCGAGCTCACTCTTTGTGGGCAACATGGGTGGAAACCCCAAGTGGGGACCGGCGTTTTCGACGGCAACGGTTGTGAATAATCTGATTCTGGCGAACTGCCTGCGGATGAGCGCTCCGTTGTCAGGTGCGCCTTCCGGTTACAACCAATACCTGAGCCAGTTCTGCCGCGCGGGGGATGGGGTCAGCTTTGAGAGCTATAACGGCAACAACACGCTGTTTGCCGGCAATTCGATGACCACCTACGCACCGACAACGATCGATATGCAGTGCGCCACGCAGAACGGCGTTCAGAACTGCAGCAACACGACCTACACGTTCGCGGATAACATCTTCCGTGGCTACGACAACCCTGCTACCTACAGCCTTGGCGGACAGGTGGGCGGGCCGGGGCTGTATTGCGGGGCGAGCTGCAACAGCTCAACCGCGCTCATCGGCAGGATCACACGGCAGAACAATCTCTACTACGGCTTCCGTGGCTCTTGCCTGGCGAACACGGTGTCCTACGCCGCGACGGGCACCTCGACGCAGGAAACATGCGCCGATCCCCAGTTCTCCGGCGAGCCCGCCAGCTTTACAACCGAGGCTGCGCTGGATGGCTTCAACTTCAATCTTGCGTCCGGCAGTCCGGCGGCCGGCGCCGGGGTCACACTGCTGCCGCAGCTGAGCTCCGATTACAACAATGCGACGCGTCCGAATCCGCCGAGCATCGGAGCCATCGAGCCAGCGGCTGCGTCGGCGATAACGGCTCCGGTCAACCAGCCGGCGCCGACACCGGTGCCGGTGCCGGCCAAGTTGGCCGCCACCACCACCAATGTCAGTGGATTGCAGATGAGCGGGGGCAATGCCTTGCTGGTCGTGATCGTGACGGCGCCCGCAGGTGGGATTCCCGGTGGAAGCCTGACGGTCATCATCAACGGCACGACACAGGGTGTGTACTCGCTCAACAGCAAGGGCTCGTACACCATGCCGGTAAGTGCGGCGCTGCTGCAGTCGGCGGCGATCACAGCCAGCTACGGGGGGAGCGCCACGTATGCGGCTTCTTCCGGAACACTGAACCAGTAGGTCATCTCCTGGCGCCGGGAAGCGACAGTCAACAGGCCGTGGCCGGTTTCTTTGGTGAAACCGGCCACGGAGTTACTTGATTCGCTCTACCGTCACCGGGAGATTTGCTTGGCTCCGTCACCGGCAGCAAATCGCGGCGGCAGTTAGCGCGGGTGGGTCTCCGCAGATCGCTCTTCGGTCAGGACGGCACGCACCTCGGCGCGCAGTGCGGAGATGGCTTGGCGCTGTTCAAGCGCGTAGGCAAACCCTTCGCTCCAGTTCAGGCCGCCCGCCATGGCGGTGCTCATGCGCAGTTTTACGATAGGCAGATCCACCAGGTTGGGCAGAGCCTTGCGAAGCTGTGCGCCGTAGTGGTCGGTGAAGGCCTGCGGAGTCATGTAGCGGGAGCTGGAAGGATTCATGGCAGACTCAGCATAGAGATCCGCCTACGCGCTGACCCTAGCACCCCCGGACGCCGCGACTACACGATCGTGCGCAGGTGTACGACCCCTTGCAAGTCATGACCTCAGATAGCTGCACGTCGAGGATCCCGCTGGATCTGAGATTTGATTCGAGCTTCGGGACGAGACGCCGCGGGTGGCTCTTATGCTGAAGGGATGACGATGTTTGAAGAGCTTGGAGCACTGCCGACAGAGACGCGGAATGAGGCTTCTGCGCAGCTGGATGGCCTAACGACGCTTGACATGCTGGCCGTGATCAACGATGAGGATGCGCGCGTGGCGCCAGCGGTGCGTGCGGAACTCCCGGCGATCGCGGCGGCCGTTGACGCGATCGCGGAGCGCTTCGGGCGGGGCGGACGGCTGCTGTACATGGGGGCGGGCACGAGCGGGCGGCTGGGTGTGCTCGATGCCAGTGAATGCCCGCCGACCTTTTCAGTGGAGCCCGGCCTGGTGCAGGGCATCATTGCCGGCGGGGATCGGGCGTTGCGGTTGTCGAGCGAACATTCGGAAGACCGGCCGGAAGAGGGCGCGCGGGATCTGCTCGCCGCAGGCTTCGCGGAGGGGGGACGGCCGGATACGCTGGTGGGTATTGCTGCCAGCGGCCGCACACCCTACGTACTCGGCGCGGTGGCCGAGGCGGGGCGGCGGGGGGCGCTGACGGTGGGGCTGAGCTGTGTGCCGGGGTCGGCGCTGGCGCGGACGGCGATGATGGCCATCACGCCGGCGACGGGCGCGGAGGTACTGACCGGCTCGACGCGCCTGAAGGCCGGCACAGCGACCAAGCTGGTGTTGAACATGCTTTCCACCGGCGTGATGGTGCGCACGGGGGCGACCTTCGGCAACCTGATGGTGAACGTGCGGCCCACGAATGCCAAACTCCTTGACCGTGCGGAACGCATCGTGGTAGAGGCCGCAGGGTGCGATCGGGACACCGCTGCGGCGACCCTGCGCGAGGCCCGAAACAGCGTCAAGGTGGCGATCGCGATGTTGCGGCTCGGTATCGACCGCGAGGACGCGGCCGCACGGCTGGCAGCAGCCAAAGGCGTGCTGACGGCGGTTCTACGGTAGGCCTTTTGCTCCTTCCGAAAGCGAAGGTTCCTGCCGCAGGCAAGGAAGGTGCCGGAGGGGGCAACTTGCCGCGGGAAGATGGGTTTAGGCAAGCAACGGATGGGTGCCGGCACACCTCCAACCGCAAGCATCTCGATGGAGAACGACATGAAACTGACACGTACAACACGCTTCGCTGCCTGCCTTGCCCCCGTTTTTTCCCTTGCCCTCACCGTAGGCGCGGCCTCCGCGCAGTACTACGGCCCGCCGCCGCAGCGGCCGGATAGCTATGGTCCCGTGCAGCCGTGGGAGACAGCGCCGCCGGAGTTTCGCGCCGCCATGCAGCGCGGCTTCCATGATGGGGTCGAAGGCGCACGCAAGGACTTCCAAAATCACCGTCCGCCGAACGTGAACAACCGTGACGAGTTCCGCAACCCGCACTTCATGGCACCGCCGGACCGCCATGATTACCGCATGGGCTTCCGCCGCGGCTACGACGTAGGCGTGCAGCACATCTACGGCGGACAGGGCGGACCGGGTTACGGTCCCCGGTAGCTTCAATTTCTTCCATGAGAAAGGCCCCGGATCTCAAAAGAGACTGGGGCCTTTCCGTTGATGCGCAGACATCATTTGGCCCGTTATATCGCCCCTGCACGCGGAAAGGCCCGCGGCGACGAAAGTCACCTCGGCATCTTCAGAATGACGGCGAAAGGATCCGCTTCGGTCACTCGAAAAGGTTTGGGGTCAGCAGCGGCACAGCCCCGCGCGTGGGCATGGCGATACCTAGATGCTGATAAGCGAGCTTGGTCGCGATACGGCCGCGCGGGGTGCGGGCGAGAAAGCCGATCTGGATGAGAAATGGCTCATAAACGGCTTCGAGCGCGTCTTCTTCCTCAGCGAGCGCGGCGGCCAGCGTGTTCAGCCCGACAGGACCGCCATCGTAGTTTTCGATGATGATGCGGAGCAGGCGACGATCGAGTTCATCGAAGCCATGGGCGTCGATGTCCAGCATATCGAGCGCCTTTTTCGCGGTAGGGAGATCGATGTGGCCGGCGGCGCGCACCTGGGCGAAGTCGCGGACGCGGCGCAGCAGACGATTGGCGATGCGCGGAGTTCCGCGGGAGCGCACAGCGATTTCGGCGGCAGCGTCGCGGTCGATCCCTACACCCAACACCTCAGCCGAGCGCTCGACGATAAAGCGCAACTCATCCGCTGTGTAGAACTCCAGCCGCAGGGGGATGCCGAAGCGGGCGCGCAGCGGCGAGCTGAGCAGGCCGGGGCGTGTGGTGGCGCCGACGAGGGTAAACGGATCAAGCTTGACGCCGTGGATGCGGGCCGAGGGACCGGTGCCGATCATGATGTCGAGCTTGTAGTCCTCAAGCGCCGTGTAGAGCTTTTCCTCCATGATGGGCTGGAGGCGATGGATCTCGTCGATAAACAGAACCTGGCGATTTTTGACATTGGTCAGAATGGCGGCGACATCGCCCTGCACCTGCAGCGCGGGCGCGGAGGTCTGCTGGTACCCGACGCCAAGTTCATTGGCGATGATGGTGGCCAGCGTGGTTTTGCCCAGGCCCGGCGGGCCGAAGAGCAGGACATGATCGAGCGCTTCACCGCGGGATTTGGCGGCTTCAAGCGCCACGGCAAGCTGCTCTTTGGCGCGGCTCTGACCGATAAATTCTCGCAGGTAGGTTGGCCGAAGCTTCAGCTCAAATTGAGCGTCCTCATCGAGGGAGCCGGCGGAAACCAGGCGCTCGGCATCAAGCGAAGGTGCGGATGACCCGTGCGGTTTGGCGGCGAGGGGAGAGGGCGTACGGTCGGCGGCCATGCTGAGGCGATGCTACGGCGAAGATTGCACGAAAGCAACGGTGTAAGCATGAGGTGGACCGTTTCAGCTCAGTTCACCAACATGGCCTTGGGTACAGGCGCGGAGCGGGGTACGTCTGCCAGGCGGCGGTTGCGGGAAGGCTTCTCTGGCTTTGCCAGCACATTGGCAAGCTCGGCGACGAGTTGGGCGCCGACGCCCTGGGTAGGGAGCCCGCGGGGCTGGCGGCGGTCGCGCAGGGGACGGGCCGGACTGCCGGCGACAACGGTGAACGCCGGGACCGAACGCGTAACCACGGAACCGGCGGCGACGACCGCACCTTCCCCGATGGTGACCCCTTGCAGGATAAGGGAGTTGGCGCCGATCCAGACATCCGGGCCGATCGTGATGGGTGCCGAGGTTTCGGGTTGCTGTTTAATCGGCGCACCGGCGGCAATGCCATGGTTATGGTCGATGAAGCGGCTGCCGGCGGCAATCAACGTATTTTCACCCACCGTGAGGCGGTGCGAGATGTTGAATTCACAGCCCTTGCCGACGAAACAACCGGCGCCCAGCTGAATGCTGACACCGTCGCTGTAAGGGCCGGCGGCGTTGAGATAGATGTCGTGTTCGAGGCTGCAGTTTTCGCCGAGCGATACCTTGTGCGGCCAGGTGACTTCGACGGTGGAGAATTTGCTGCCGCGGCCGATTTGCATGCCCTGGGCGCGCCAGTAGAGCTTGCGGAAAAAACATAGCCCGCGCGCGAGGTGAAGCTGCTTGATTCGAAAGATCGTCTTGCGCGTGATTTTTTGAAGCATGCGGCCTCCCCTGCAGCGAACGGGCTACGGAAGTACACCCAGAAGCATGTGGCTACTTTAGCGAGGCAGCGCAAAAGGGAAAACATCACGTCGGTATGCACCGAGGTGACCTCCGGCGACACTTCCGATTCGCGGGCTCTACTGCAGCAGAAGCAGGACGCACCCATGCGCCGGGAGGCGCTCCAGGAAGTCATGGCCGGTGATCGGGGCGCCGCCGGTCCACACCTCGCGGACGCTCCAGTCGCGGTTGGCCAGGTCCGTGCCGAAGCTGGAAAGCTGTACGGTGGGGGTCCGCTCCGCATTGCCCAGGTTAAAGATGGCGATCGCCTTTTCGCCGCCGGGCAGATCGGCGCGCCAGGCGAGTAGATCGCCATTGTGCACCACCTCCGCGCTGTGCGTGGATGTCTGATTCACTCGCAAAATATCGCGATTAGTAAGCAGCGCGAGGGTCGCCGGGTCCAGCAGGGTGAGATTGCCCCCCAGCATCAGCGGGCTGCGCGCAATGGCCCACAATGTGACCAGCGTGCGCTGCTCAGCCGGGTCCAGGTGCGTGGAGCGGGGCCGGCCGTCGCCGGGTGAAGGTTTGAGCTCGCCCAGCGGCATCATGTCGGCGTCGGGCCAATTGCCGGGCTGCGCGTAGGGCTCCCAGGCAGCCAGGCGGGAAAACTGGCGCAGAAGGCTTTGCGGGAACTCCGTCGTCTGCCCGGCTGCCGGCTCCCACTGATCCCAGACGTCGTCCGAGATGCGCCACATGTTGGCGAGGGAGGCAAGTTCCCCGGCGTGGCTGAGCTGGGTGGGACCGGGGGAGAGGCTCAGCACCATCGGTCGGCCGGTTTTGTCGATGGCACGGCGGATCTGCCCAATTTCGCTTAGCTTGTAGGGGTGGTCGGCGATGCAATCGACCTTGAGGAAGTCCACGCCCCAGCCGGCGTATTGCGCCATCAGGGCGTCATACCAGGCCTGGCCGGCGGCATTATCTTGTACACCCCAGTTGGTGGGGTCCCAGGGACAGGCGTCGGTGGTGTCGGCGGCGTCCTGCGCGCCGAATGCGGAATCGGCGATGGGGAGATTGCGGTCGACGGCGGAGCGCGGGATGCCGCGGACGATGTGGATCCCAAACTTCAGTCCCTGCCCGTGCACCCAGTCCGCCAGCGCGGCAAAGCTGGTCACTTCGAGGGTGGCGTGGGTCACGGGCGACCCAGCTTCGGTGATGGGGGAAAGCCCCGGACGCAGCCGGTGGTTCGACTGCGGGAGCACGGAGGACGGAAAGCGCGCCGGTGCAGGCACGTAACGGCCATTTGCATCGATCGCGTAAACCAGCCGGTCCGGGGTGGGGCGATTCTGCGGATTTTCGAGGAACCAGCCCTCGTCGATGACGGCATACTGCCAGCCGAAGGGCTTCAGCTTGTCGCGGAGCACGTCGGCATTGGAGCGAAACTGCGCTTCGGTAATCGTTAGACCATAGCTGTCCCAGCTGTTCCAGCCCATGGGCGGGGTGGCGGCAACGCCCCCGGGGAGATTCACAGTAGGCGCTCCTGACCCCTGTGCCGGGCAGGCGACCGCGAGGCTGACAAGAGCAACAAGGCAGGCGGCGACGGTGCGATAAGGATTGGGCATCGCCCCGAGTCTATACAACCCGATCTACGGCGCAACCCAGTACCCGGCGATAATGGATGGCGGGCTACGGCCGGGTGCGGGCAGGCGGTTTGAAGAGCGTCATTGAAATCTCGGGGGAACGGCTGCTCGGCAACCTTGCCGCGCTACGGGAGGTTCTTGGCCCCGAATTCGAGGTCCTCGGGGTGATCAAAGCGGACGCGTACGGGCACGGGGCGGCGCTGTGTGCGCGCGTGCTGGCCGGGGCCGGGGTGCGCTGGCTGGGTGTGGCCGATGCCGAAGAGGGCTGTCGCGTGCGCGAGGCTTTGCGGCCGCCCACGACAGAGGGGCCGGGGTCCGCGCTCCCGCACGTGGTGGTGATGTGCGGTTTTGAGCCTGCGGACGCCACCGAGATCGTCGCCGCCGGGCTGACACCGGTCGTTTGGACAGCCGAGCACCTCGATGCGCTGGAGCGGGCGATCAACCGAATCCCCGGCCGGGTAGGGAAAGGGTTCGCGGTACACCTGGAGGTCGATTCGGGCATGGCGCGCCAGGGGGTCGAGCCTGGGGCGGCGCTCGGGGAGGTGCTGGAGAGGCTCCGGCGCTCGCCGGTGCTATGGTGCGAGGGGGTTTTCAGCCATTTGAGCTCGTCGGAAATTGCCGGCTCCCCGGAAACGGCAGCGCAGTGCGAACGTTTTAGGGCGGCGCTGGCGCAGGTGAAAGCCGCCGATGTCCGGCCGCGTTTTCTGCACCTGGGCAATACCTCCGCCGTGGATGAGGGCGGCACTCTGGACTGGGTGCGCGCGCAGGCGGCGGCACTGGGTGCGCGCCGCATGGTGCGGCCCGGCCTGGCTCTGTACGGGTACGGCCTGCCACTGGAGAACGCTGCTGGCCTGGTTTTGGATCAGGTCACGGGGCAGGCTGTGGGGTGGGCTGGAAGCCCGGTCGGCCAGCTGGCTCGGAAGCTGCAACCGGTCGCCAGCTGGACGACGAACGTTACGGGAGTGCGCGAGATCGCCGCCGGGGAGCCTGTCGGGTATGGAGCCACATTCAGGGCCGAAAAGCCAATGCGTTTGGCGCTGCTGCCGGTGGGCTATGCCGATGGTCTGCGGCGCGAGGCCTCGAGCGGCATTGGAAATGGCTGGGTAATGATCGCCGGGTTGCGGGCACCGGTGGTGGGCCGGGTTTCGATGAATCTGACGGTAGTGGATGTCTCAGAACATGCCGCCCGGGGGTTGGCGGTGGCCCTGGGTACGGAGGCGGTTTTACTGGGAGAAGGTGTCTCCGCGCGGGATCACGCGCGCTGGGCCGGCACGATCCCATACGAGATTCTTTGCGGTCTGCGGGGTTACCGGCGGCTTCTGCCCCTGCCGGACGGTAGACTGGGCTGATGGTTTCCAGGCTGTATGCACGGTGGATGTACGCGTGGGAGACCGCGCTGACGACGCGCGACGAGAACCGCGTGGAACGCACACTGGAATGGGGCTTCGAGCACCTGGCCGAGGTGTGCGGCACGGCGGCGGCCGCACGCGTGGAGCGGGGCGAGGCTACCCCGTTCGAGGCAATGGCGCAGCTGAATCGCGACCTTGTGGCCGATCCGGAACGTTTCTTCGGCTATCGCACGCCCACGGACTTCACCCTGGAAGCGCGCTACCCGGAGCTGTACCCCACCAACGTTCGGCCCGAAACGCTGGCGGAGGAGCGCGAGTGGAAGCGACGGGCGGCATCAGGCGAGCTGCGGCAGGTGCAGTTCCTGCGGTTTACCTCGGCAGTGCAAACGCCCTACCCGGAGAACAACCGCCCGAATGCCCGCTGGTACCCGGGGGAGCCGAAACGCCGCAAGGACGGCGGGGCAGGCCCACGACAGGCGATGATCGTTCTGCCGCAATGGAATGCCGATGCGTTTTCCCACAATGCGCTTTGCGAGATGTTCACAAAATTCGGCGTCAGCAGCCTGCGGTTGAGCAAGCCCTACCATGATGTGCGGCGGCCGGCGGAGCTGGAGCGGTCTGACTATGCGGTAAGTGCCAATGTGGGGCGCACGATTGAGGCAGCGCGCCAGGGTGTGGCGGATATCCGCTCCTGCTGCGATTGGCTGGAGGCGCAGGGGTTTGAGCAGATTGGCATCCTGGGCACGAGCCTGGGCTCCTGCTATGCCTTTCTGGCGGCAGCCATGGACCCGCGGCTGCAGCTGTGCGCTTTCAATCACGCTTCCATGTCGTTCGGCGATGTGGTGTGGGAGGGGCAAAGCACGCGGCACGTGCATTCTTCACTGGAGCGCGCGGGGCTGGATCAGGCAATGGCGCGGGAAATCTTTGCCTGCATCAGCCCTTCAAGCTTTATGGATCGTTTTGCAGCCACAGCGGAGCGGAGCGGGCGCCGGACGCTGGTGGTGTATGCACCCTACGATCTCACCTTTCCGGTGAAGGGCTCGCTGGCGGTGCTGGAGGCGTTTGGGCAGCGCGGCATTCCGTACGTCAGCAAGGTGCTACCCTGCGGGCATTACACAACGGGGGAGACACCCTACAAATACATAGACGGCTGGTACCTGGGCTCGTTTCTCTGGCGGGAGTTCCGGCGACTGCGGGAATTGCGGTAAGTCGCGGAGGTCTGCTCAGAATGGGGTGCGAGTACCTGTAAACGCTGATTCCCTTCGGGAATGACAACAAGCGGAGGAGCAGATCCACCTTGGGACTGGGCACAGAAGGAGAACCGAAGGCGGGAAGGCCTCCCGTTCCTGCGGTACGCAGCAGAAGCGCGCGGAGGCCCCGAAAGGTGGGAGTCGCCGAGGTGGTTCCGGCGGCTGGGGGAGGGGTTGGTTAGTGCGCGGGATTGAGGTGGAAGAACGAGCGCACGCCACCAAGCATGCGAAGCCTCGCTTGCTGTGCGGCGGCGAGATAGATGCAGCCGAGGCGCCTCAGCGTCAGTCCTTCGACCTCTACCTCGACGTAACGATCGGCCCACTCCGATTGCACCTTGGCGAGCATGGAGCGGGTGGGTGATACGGCGTCCGTTGCGGTGAGATCGTGCGTGAGGCTGAACATGGGGAGCACCTTATCTGAATGTGAGGTCGGCTGTCGCGTGCGGTGTTGCGGGAGGGAATCGATCGGCGCAAAAGTCTCGTTCTTGGCCGGGAGCGGAGCGGACCGGAATGTGATCACACGAGCTGCCATTACCCCTCTTTCCCTGCCCGCGCGCCCAGGTGACGACGGCGAAACAGCACCGGAAGGCACCCTGCGAGGAGGTGCACTTCCTGGTTCCTCCTTAAGATCGGCGCAAAGCGGAGAGCACGCCATACCACGACCGGGTACAGGGTGACCTGTTTCGAGGCATGAGGGGTCACACGTTCGTCCGAAGCCCCGCGGTACACTGACTTATGGCCATCGACCCCGCAAAGAGCTTTGAAGCGACTCTGGAAGAGAGCGATCCGGAGATCGCGCGCACCCTTGAAAACGAGGCCCTGCGGCAGCACGACGGCCTGGAGATGATCGCCAGCGAGAACTTCGTGTCACGCGCCGTGCTCGAGGCGGCCGGCTCGGTGTTCACGAACAAATACGCGGAAGGCTACCCGGGCAAGCGGTACTACGGCGGCTGCGAGTACGCGGACGTGGTGGAAAATCTGGCGCGCGACCGGGCCCGGCAGCTCTTCGGCGCGGAGCATGTCAACGTTCAGCCGCATTCCGGCTCGCAGGCCAACGCAGCGGCCTACATGGCCGTGATCCAGCCCGGCGACGGGATTCTAGGGTTGGATCTGGCGCATGGCGGCCATTTAACCCATGGGCACAAGCTGAGTTTTTCCGGCAAGTTGTACCGGGTGGCGAGCTACAGGGTGCGTCCGGACACCGAGACGATTGATTATGACGAACTGGAGTCGATTGCGACGGCAGAACAGCCCAAACTGCTCATCGGCGGAGGTTCGGCGTACCCGCGGCAATTCGACTTCCCGCGTATGCGACAGATTGCGGACAAGGTCGGGGCCAAGCTGCTGATCGACATGGCGCACTTTGCGGGCCTTGTCGCCGGCGGCGCGCATCCCTCGCCCGTGCCGCATGCCCATATCGTCACCACGACGACGCACAAGACGCTGCGCGGGCCCCGTTCCGGGATGATTCTGAGTACGGCGGATCTGGCGGCGGGCATTGACCGCAGCGTATTTCCAGGGCAGCAGGGCGGCCCGCTGGTCCATGTGATCGCGGCCAAGGCCGTTGCCTTTGGCGAGGCGCTGCGGCCGGAGTTCCGCACCTACACCGCGCAGGTTGTCGCCAATGCCAAAGTGCTTGCCGAGGCGCTCATGGCGAGGGGCTTCCGGGTGATCTCGGGCGGCACGGACACGCACATTGTGCTGATCGACGTGTTTGCCGGGGGCGCGGGACCCTTGGGTTCCGAAGCCGAGCATGCCCTGGGCCTGGCCGGCATCACGGTGAACAAGAATGCGATTCCGTATGACACCAATCCGCCGCTGAAGCCCTCGGGCATCCGGCTGGGAACGCCGGCGCTGACCACACGGGGTATGGGTGCCGAAGAGATGCGCGTGATCGCGGGCTGGATTGCCGAGGCACTCAGCCACCGGGGTGACGAGGCACGGTTGCGTCAGATCCAAGGCCGCGTCCGCGAGATGGCCGATGCCTTTCCGCTGTACGGCTTTCTACGGGTCGAGCAGCGGGAAGCCGCGATGGCCCACTAGCGCAGCGGCAGCGAGCGATTGGCTCTATCCATCCGGGCAGGCAGCGCAGGCGTACAGAGTAGGAAGGGCACCGGGATGAACTGGGTCGTTTTGCTGGGGATTGTGACGGGAATGCGCGCGATGACGGGGGTGGCCGTGGTGTGCTGGGCCGCCTGGCTGGCCTGGCTGCCGGAGCGCGGATGGGCTCTCTGGTCGACGTATCTGCTCTCGGCTGTTGTATTTAGCGTCTTGGCGCTGGGGGAGTATGTCGGCGATGCGTCGCCCAAGGCGCCCAGCCGCAAAGCGCCAGGACCGGCGGCGGCGCGGGTCGTCTTCGGCGGCCTTGTGGGCGCCCTGGCCGCCACGTCCATCCTGCAGCCGGTTGCTGGAGGTATTCTGGCCGGCATCGCCGGGGCAGTGATCGGCATGTGGGGTGGGTATGCGGCGCGCTCTTGGGGAGCCAAGGCTCTCCGCCGCGACCTGCCGGTCGCGCTGCTCGAGTCGGCGGTGGCGCTCGCGCTGGCTTTCCATGCGGTGTGGCAGATGCACCTGGAGGTGGTTTCGGACAGGCTTCGTGGTGCGCCATAGAAGTTCGATGAGATTGGGGCTAAGGGCGACAGGCGAGCACGACTCGCGGGATGCCGGCCAAGTCGTCCAGGAAGTGGACATCGTACCAACCCCGCAGGAAATCCTGTAGAGCAGGGCGCTGGCCGAAGCCGAACTCGGCGGCCAGGAGTCCGCCCTCTTTGAGAGACGCCGCGGCTGCGGGGATGAGGCGCCGGTAGACGGACAGTCCATCCGGCCCCGCGAACAGGGCGGCAGGGGGTTCAAAATCGCGCACTTCAGGCTGCAGACCCGGGGCATCGCCTTCAGGAATGTAGGGCGGATTCGAGACGACCACGTCCAGGTACTGCCCTCCGGCAAGTGTGGGCTGGAGAGCGGATAGCAGATCCGATTCGGCAAAATGGACGCGCTGCGCCAAGCCATGGTGGCGAGCATTGGCCTCCACCACCGGGCGGACGGCGGCCGAAAGGTCCAGCGCCTCGAGCCGGGCATGGGGCAGGTTGGCGGCCAGCGCCAGTGCGATGGCGCCGCTGCCGGTGCCGACGTCGGCGATGTGCAAAGGGTTGGCGGCCGTGGATTGCCGGGAGAGGCCGCGCGCCCAGCGGAGCACCGCTTCGACCAGAACTTCGGTTTCTGGCCGCGGGATGAGGGTTGCCGGGGAAAGCTGCAGATCCAGGCCGTAAAATTCCTGGTGGCCCGTGATGTACTGCAGGGGCTTATGGGCTTGCCGTGCGGCGACAGCCTCGAAAAAGGCGTCCGTCGGTCCTGGTTCGAGTGGATTTGGCGGATCCAGCAGGTCATTTGCATGGGCATGGAGCCAAGCGCGATTTCGGCCGAGCACGTGGCACAAAAGAACGACCGCGTCCCGACGGTCGATGACTTCTGAGGCTTGCGCGAGTGCCTGGCGGAGGGTCATAAGGTCGCCGGACAGACCGGACACCCCATTCTCTCTGATATGCATACAACAATGATCGAGTCCGGCGAGATCCCATTGTTGAAGTGACGCTTGAGGCAGGGGTTACTCCGGTGGTTCCCCTCTGCAGATGGTTCTTTCCGTACATTCTTCGTGGTTTAAAGCCGGATTACCAAAGAGTTGTACCCGGTTCGATCCGGCCGCTATCTAATGGTCTAGATGATGAGTGCTGTTTCGTCCCCGATTACCTCTATTCAAGCGATCGAAGACCGACTTGCGCCCCTGCGGGAGCGCCTGGCTGCGCATCCGCTGTACCCAAGTATCCGCACGCCGGCGCATCTGCGGATCTTTATGGAATCACATGTGTATGCCGTTTGGGACTTCATGAGCCTGCTGAAGTCGTTGCAGCGGGAGTTGACCTGCGTGGACGTGCCGTGGGTGCCGACGCAGTTCCCGGCCAGCCGACGCTTCATCAATGAGATTGTGCTGGGGGAGGAATCGGATGAGTACGAGGGTCGTCCGGCGAGTCATTTTGAGCTTTACCTGGAGGCGATGGAGCGTGCAGGGGCCAGCACGTCGGCCATTCGCGGCTTGATTCACGCCACGGCGAGTGTGCGGGACGGCCGTGAGGGCGAAGGGAACGGCGCAAAATCCTTTCCCTGGGAGTCCTGGATGGTGGTACGCGGTGTGCCCCGTCCGGCACAGCGGTTTATGGAGACCACCTTCCGGGTAATTCGCGAAGGTTCATTGGCGGCGCAGGCCGCGGCCTTTACCTTTGGCCGGGAAGATGCGATTCCGGGCATGTTCCGGTCGCTGGTGCGGGACCTCAACCATGAAATGAGTGGGGACCTGAGCCAGTTCATCTGGTATCTGGAGCGGCACATCGAGGTGGACGGCGACGAACACGGGCCGCTTTCGCTGCGCATGGTGGCCGATCTATGCGGTGACGACCCAGCGCTGTGGGCCGAGGCGGCCGAGGCAGCCGAGGGAGCGATCAAGGCACGGCTAGCACTTTGGGATGGAATTTTGGAGCAGATCCGAATGCAGGCTTAGACTCAAAACTTTATTAGTGCGGGTCGCTAATGAAGTTTAGTGGCAGTTTCTTTATTAGCGTCAGGGGGCAGGATCGGTATTGCGAGTTCACGAGGTGCTGCAACAGTACGCGCTTACAGGCACGGCCCCGCTATCTCTCTTGCTGGACTCGTAATGTCAGACGGTTCGCTCTGGCGGCTTACAGGCGGCAGATCAGCAGCTCGCGCTCGTAAACCATCTCGGGCGGCAGATGGCTGTGGAGGAGGAGGAAGAGGCGTTCGTGGCCCATGGCTTCGTCTTTCCACTGCTCCGGGTCGACGGCTTCGAGACTGTCGAAGGTTTCGCGCGAAAAGGGAAGGCCGTCCCAGCAGAGGTCGTCGTAGAACGGCGTCCAGCCGATGGGGGTTTCGCGTGCCGGCACGCGGCCTCGGACACGGTCGACGATCCACTTCAATACACGGAGGTTTTCGCCAAACCCAGGCCAAAGAAGTTGGCCGCTAGGGTCTTTGCGGAACCAGTTCACATGGAAAATTTGCGGGGTGTTTTGGAGGCCGCGGCCCATGCGGATCCAGTGCCGGAAGTAGTCGCCCATGTTGTAGCCGCAGAAGGGGAGCATGGCCATGGGGTCCCGCCGGGCCTCTCCTACTTTGCCGCTGGACGCGGCGGTGGTCTCCGAGCCCATCGTGGCGCCGATGTACACGCCGGCAACCCAGTTGAAGGCCTGGTAGACGAGCGGCAACGTCGTCGGCCGCCTACCTCCGAAGACGAAGGCGGCAATGGGGACACCCTCGGGTGATTCCCAGTCCGGGTCGATGGAGGGGCACTGCGCGGCGGGCGCCGTAAAACGGCCGTTGGGGTGTGCGGCCGGTTTCGAGTTGCCTGGATTCCAATGCTCGCCGCGCCAGTCGAAGATTTCCACATCCGTCGGGGGTTCGTCGGTCATGCCCTCCCACCAGACTCCCTCGGGTAGGCCGTCGCGGACGGTGAGCGCGACGTTGGTGAAGATTGTGTTGCGTCTGAGCGTCGCCATGGCGTTGGGGTTGGTTTTGGCGGAGGTGCCGGGGGCAACGCCGAAGAAGCCGGTTTCGGGGTTGATGGCGCGCAGTTCGGCCGGAGCGTCGGGTTTGGGCTTGGACAGGTGGATCCAGGCGATGTCGTCACCGACGGTCCAGACCTTCCAGCCCTCAAAGCCGGCGGGCGGGATCAGCATGGCGAGGTTGGTTTTGCCGCAGGCAGAGGGGAAAGCGGCGGCTAGGTAGGTCTTTTCGGTTTTGCCGGCCGCATCGGGCGGGGTTTCTATGCCGAGGATGAGCATGTGCTCGGCCATCCAGCCCTCGTCGCGGGCGATGTTGGAGGCGATGCGCAGGGCGAAGCACTTTTTGCCGAGCAGCGCGTTGCCGCCATAGCCGGAGCCGTAACTCCAAATCTCGCGGGTTTCGGGGAAATGGACGATATATTTGGTGTCGTTGGAGGGCCAGGACACGTCGCGCTGACCGGGAGCGAGCGGGCAGCCCAGGGTATGCATGCAAGGCACGACGCGTTTCACGTCTTCATCGATCTCCGCGAGCACCGGGGCGCCGATGCGGGCCATGATGCGCATGTTGACCACGGCATAGGCTGAATCGGTGAGCTGAACGCCGATCTGCGACATGGGCGAGCCGATCGGGCCCATGGAAAAGGGCAGGACGTACATCGTGCGGCCGCGCATGGAGCCCTTGAACAGCGCTTTGAGCTTCCGCCGCATGGTGAAGGGGTCTTCCCAGTTGTTGGTGGGACCGGCGGCGTCTTTGCTCAGCGAGCAGATATAGGTGCGGTCTTCGACGCGGGCGACGTCATTGGGGGCGGAGCGGGCGTAGAAGCAGCCAGGCCAGAGCCGCGGATCGAGTCGGGTAAAGGTACCGGCGGCAACGAGCTCGTCGCAAAGCTGTTCGTTCTCCGCCTCGGACCCGTCGACCCAGTGGATGCGGTCGGGCTGGCACAGGTCGGCCATTTTCTCCACCCAGCGGATCAGGTGCCGGTTGGTGGTGGGGGCACGGGTGGGGTCGACGCGGCGGGTGGGGACGTTAGCGAGGGAAGAGACGGTGGCTGCGGACATCAGTGAGACGTCCCCTTTCGACGTGGCATAGCCTAAACAGGGTACGTCAGCTGAAAGGGGCGCGTCAGTGGAAGTGGAATTCTCGGCTCCTCCGATGTCCGAGAGGACCTATGATCCGTTTTGCTCACAGAAGTTTGAATCCGGGCAGGCGCGCTGCCTTCTTATCGAAGGTGACGGTGAAGTCACACCCTGCCGCAATGGCGAGTTCGCCAATGAAGGCGTCCGCAAATTTGCCTTGCCCTGCTTTTAAGGCGACCGCCGCCGTAAAAGCTTCTTTACTATTTTCGATCATGAGCGTTTCAGCCTGTAGAAGGCGTTCGAGGGCATCTGCGATCTCTCGATCGGGAAAGGCATAGCTCCTTGATAGGACCCACACGGTTTCCACAAGCGTGACGCTGCTTACATAACCCGGATTGGCTAAGCTAAGCCGATCATCCATAAATCCCCGGGCTATCTCTGTTTGCTCTGGATTGTCCTGGACCAGATAGCGGACCAGGATGTTGGTATCGATGCCGATCATGATTGGTCTCTTACTGCTGGCTGATGCCGAAGTCCTCGCTTGCTGCGGCCTCAATTGTCTCGTTCATCTCCTCTATGGATACGTAGGTACCGGATTTCGGCACCAGCATGCCCTTTAGGGTAGACGTTGGAACCATTGGCAAAATGGCGACATGGCCATCGGGATGATGAAAGAAGCGCACCTTATCCCCTGATTTGAGATGAAGGAAATTCCTGACAGCTTTCGGTATGGTGACCTGGCCCTTGCTGGTGAGTGCCGACTCCATAATTTACTCCTTACTAAAGCTTAATAGTAATACCTCTACTCCATAGCGGTGTTGAAGAGAAGTCGACGGCCTTCGGGCGAGGCCACTCTCAGGCATCCCGAAGGGGGGTCTGGGCCTCACAAGGGATAATTACATCAGGTCGTCTGGGGGGCATCCTGCACGCGCGCCGGTCGGTTACTGGCATTGCAGGCATTCACCACCGAGCCAACGGTATGCGGGAGGCAGTCACCATGGAATTTCATATCGCGCGGTCGCTTCGGGAGAAGCTCAAGGTCGACGATCTCCTTTTCAGCTATGCGGGCAATGTCGTGTTTGGCGATGTGGGAGCCAGCCGCAGACTGGCGCTGGCCCTGAATAGGCTCCGGACGGAGGGGAACGGCGGGGTCGAGGATCCGCGGCCTCTGGTGAATGCCGGGGCGCTCTTTGCGATGGGGCTCATTGATGAGCTCAGCCACGCGGTCGTTGCGTACTACCGCAAGGCGACCGACCCTCAGGTCCTCACCGCGGCGCTGCAGTGGTTTGGCGCACAGGCGGGCGAGGCGGCAGTCGATGCGCTGCTGCTGGCCTTCACGGAGCGCTTTCCAAATGCTGCGGTATATGCAGGCAAGCTGACTGCGGGGCAGTGGCTGGCAGGCACAACCGAAGGCCTGCCGAACCGCGAGGCAGCTTTTGAAGAGCTGATGCTGCTGTACCTTGCCAATGCCAATCCGGCCTTTCAACCCTTTCGGGAGCTGTTTGACGACCGGGGGCTGACGGAAACGACGGCTTACAAAGCGGTAGTGAAGGAGCTGCCGGGGTATTTTGCGACCCGGCCGCCGATCTCGCCGGAGGTGGGGTCGCTGCTGGAGGCGCTGGAGGTGCCGATGCGGCTGAGCCCGGAGTCGCTGACGGCACAGCTGGAGTACATCCGCACGCACTGGGACCGGTTCATCGACGCGGATCTTCCCTCGATGCTGAAGACGATTCTGCTGGCCATCGATACGGCAAAGGAAGAAGAAGTCGCCGTGTGGATGCGGTTCAACCCGGCAGGACCGGAGCAGTACCGCCACGGCGCGCCAGGATTTGGCGGCGAGGGCTTTCTCGGCGACGAGTACATCGGCTTTGACGAGTATTACGAGGTAGGCGCGGATGGTGTGAGGCGGTTGGTGAAGCGCGACGCCGGTTATGCGAGCGACTACCAGGCGCCTTTAAACGAGTATGAGGCGTTTTCGGCCGATCAGGCGTGGATGCCCAACGTTGTGATGATGGCCAAGAGCACCTATGTCTGGCTGGAGCAGCTGAGCCGCAAATATGGCCGCCACATTCACAAGCTGGACATGATCCCGGATGAGGAGCTGCGGCTGTTGGCCGATCGCGGGATGACGGCGTTGTGGCTGATCGGGTTGTGGGAGCGCTCTGTGGCATCGCAGCGGATCAAACATCTCCGCGGGCATTCGGATGCGGTGGCCTCGGCCTACTCGCTGAAGGAGTACAACATCGCCGAAGACCTCGGCGGCAATGCGGCATACACGGATTTGCGCGACCGCGCCGGACGGTATGGGATACGCCTGGCGAGCGATATGGTGCCGAATCATATGGGCATCGATTCGCCGTGGGTGATCGAGCACCCGGACTGGTTTGTGTTCCGTTGGGAGAGCCCGTATCCGGCGTACAGCTTCAATGGGCCGGATCTGAGCGCGGACTCACGGGTAGAGATCAAGCTGGATGATCACTACTACGACCAGACGGATGCGGCTGTGGCATTTCGCGTGCGCGACAACCGCGACGGCTCGACCCGCTACATCTACCACGGCAACGACGGCACCACTTTTGCGTGGAACGATACGGCGCAGCTGGATTACTCAAAGGCTTACGTGCGCGAGCAGGTGATGCAGGCCATTCTGCACGTGGCGCGCATGTTCCCGATCATTCGCTTCGACGCCGCGATGGTGCTGGCCAAACGGCATGTGCAGCGGCTGTGGTTTCCGTTGCCGGGCGTGGGGGGATCCATTCCTTCGCGTGCGGAAAACGCGATGTCGGACGAGGAGTTCAACGCCCTGATGCCGGCCGAGTTCTGGCGCGAGGTGGTCGATCGCGTGGCGGTGGAGGTACCTGGGACACTGCTGCTGGCCGAGGCGTTTTGGCTGTTGGAGGGCTACTTCGTGCGCACGCTGGGGATGCATCGCGTGTACAACTCGGCCTTTATGAACATGCTGCGCGATGAGGAAAATGCGAAGTATCGCAGCTACCTAAAAAAGACCATCGAGTTCGATCCGGACATCATGAAGCGCTATGTAAACTTCATGTCAAACCCCGATGAGCGCACGACGGTTGATCAGTTCGGCTCGGGCGATAAGTGCTTCGGTGTAGCGACGCTGCTGGCCACATTGCCGGGGCTGCCGATGTTTGGGCATGGGCAGATTGAAGGGTACACCGAGCGCTACGGCATGGAGTTCAAGATGCCCAAGCAGACCGAGTGGCCGGATGAGGGGCTGGTGGCCCGGCATCAGGCGGAGATCGCACCCCTGCTGAAGAAGCGCTACATCTTTGCCGAGAGCGAAAACTTTGTTCTGTACGACTTCTGGAACGGCTACGGATCTGTGAACGAGAACGTCTTTGCATACTCGAACCGCTCGGGTGGCGAGCGCTCCCTGGTGCTGTACAACAACGCGTACGACTCAACGAGCGGCACGGTTAAGATCTCGGCGGCTTCGATGGATAAGGGCTCGGGCCAACTGCGGCAGCGCAGCCTGACCGAAGGCCTGGCGCTGCCCGGCGAATACGAGGCCATCGTGGCCTTTCGCGATCAGACGCGCGGGCTGGAGTTTCTGCGGCGCGGGAGCGATCTGCGCGATGCCGGTCTTTACACTGAACTGCAAGGCTACCAGTACGCCGTTCTGCTGGACTGGCGCGATCTGCGCTCCACGGCCGAACAGCCCTGGGACCGGCTGTGCGATGCGCTGAACGGACAGGGGGTGCCGAACCTCGCACAGGCGCTCACCCGCCTGCGCTTCCAGCCCCTGCATGCCGCGCTGCGCCGCGCGCTAAACCGGGAGGGGATCATAGCCTTTGCGGATGCGGCGCAGAAGCTGCAGGCGTCAACGCAGGTCTCGGGAGACGGCACAGCTAAGGCCGCTCCGGCTGCTCCCGCGATGGCGAAGAGTCTGAATGGGCAGGGCCCGGTGCTCGCCAGCAACACGGTGAGGGCAGATAGAACGCCCGTGGCCGCAGAGGGGCAGCCGAAGGTCGACGCGCCGGCGCTGCTGCCGGGCTTCTTTGAGCGCGCCAATGAGTTTTACTGGCGGCTCTCGGAAATTTTGCCCGAGACGCAACGGGCCGAGCTGGCGAATGATTTGCAGGAGGGGGCGAAGGCATACCGGCACGGGCTGTCTCAGCTGGTCGAAGCCGCGCTGAAGCTGCCTGGAGTTGCCCGAGAGTTGTCACCGGGCTGGCCGCCTGCTGTGCGGGAGATCGTGCCGGGAGCGGGCGTCGGTGTCAGGTTGGAACGTACCTGGGCGCCGCTGATGGCCTATCTGCTGGTGCATGCCCTACCCGGCACCGTTGAGCCGGAGACGCTTTTTGAGGCCGTGGACCTCCGGATGGGGCTTGCCGAATCCTTTGCCGAGGCCGGCCTGGTCGGCGAGGACGCCTGGCGTTCAGCGGCCAGGGTGAAGCTACTGCTCGACGGGCGCATCCCGACTGAGACCCTGCACACGGAAGGCTATTGGACGGATGGCGACCTGCGTTGGCTGGCCGGCGTGAATCAGAGTGGCGGGACGACGTACGTCAACCAGGAGAGCTTTGCGCAGGTGCTCTGCACCCTGCAGCTGCCGGCGCTGCTGGGGATGGCCGGGTCGCTCGGGGGCGAGGAGGCCTACCGGAACGCGGCGGGCGAACTGGCCGAGATGGAGGCCTCGGTCCGGGCCGAGTGCGAGCGCATGGAAGCCGCAGACTTCCAGCTGATGGCGTATCTCGGCGAGGAAAGCGAAGCGGAGCCGGAGTCCGTGGAGGGCGAGGCGCTGGTTTCCTAGGCTGTGCAGAGACAGTGGGCGGCCGGAACCCGCTCCGGGGTTTGACGCATCCAAGGTTTCGTGTCTTCGGATCTGCATTTCGCGCCGGCCAGCTCGCGACAAGGGGGGCCGCGCGACCCGGAGACCTCACCCGAGCCGCTGACTCAGGCCGATCCCCGAGGCAACGTCGCTCCCTTTGTGCCGTCTGCGCCGCGGCGTCGCGGACTGACCATCTGGGAGCTGCTGCGGCCGCACCAGGCGCAGCTTTGGCTGGGGCTGGCTGCGATTGCAGGCGAAAGCGTGGCGGATGTGCTCGGGCCATGGCCGTTGAAGATCGTGCTTGACGACGTGATCGCGCACAAAGGCACCCACGGCTGGCTGAACCGCTTGATCCAACACACGGCGGGCACGGATTCCCTAAGTATTTTGAAGTTTGCCTGCGCCGCGGTGCTGCTCATCGCACTGATGGACGCCGTATGCACCTACGGCGAAAAGTGGGTAACGACCACGGTAGGCCAGTGGGTCACCCATGACCTGCGCCGCCGCTTGTACACGCAGGTGCAGCGGCTTTCGCTCGCGTACCATGACAGGTCAAAGACCGGCGACCTGATCAGCCGTGTGACCAGCGACATCGACAGCATTCAGACCTTTATTGTCTCCGGCCTGTTGAGCATCATCGTCGATGTGGTGACGATTTTGGCGATGATCGGCGTCATGTTTTGGCTGAACTGGCGGTTGATGCTGATTGCCATGGCCGTGGTGCCAGTGCTGTTCGCGATTGTGTACAGCTACACGCGCAAGGTGAAGAAGTACTCGCGTGAAGTCCGCAGGCATGAAGGCAAGATGCTCTCCGTGGTGCAGGAGGTGCTGGGCTCCATCCGCGTGGTGAAGGCGTTTGCGCGGGAGAACTACGAGATTCACCGCCTGGAGGGTGAGAGCCTGGAGACGGTGGAGGCGGCGCTGCGGGCGCGGCGCCTGAAGGCGCGGCTCGTGCCGGCCGTCAGCATCATCACCGGCATCGGTACGTGCCTGGTGCTGTACTTCGGCGGGCGCGGCGCGCTGGAAGCCGGCGTTGCAGGCGGCGGCACGATTGTGGTGTTTCTCAGCTACATCAAGAGCATGTATAAGCCGATGCAGGATATTTCCAAGATCATGGATTCGTATTCCAAAGCAGAGGTGGGGTATGAGCGGATCAAAGAGGTGATCGAAAGCGACGGCGAGATGCGCGATGCACCAGATTCCAAACCCGCACCGAAGCTGCGCGGCGACATCGACTTTGAACATGTGAGCTTTGCCTACAGTAAGGACCAGCCGATTCTCAAGGACATCAATCTGCATGCAAAGGCGGGGCAAACCATTGCGCTTGTGGGGCCCACGGGTTCAGGCAAGTCGACGCTGGTAAACCTGATTCCCCGTTTTTATGATGCGACCTCCGGTGTGGTGCGGGTGGACGGTGTTGATGTTTGCAAGTTGAAGCAAAAGAGCTTGCGCGACCAGATCAGCCTTGTACTGCAGGACACGATTCTGTTCTCCGGCTCCATTTGGGACAACATTGCCTATGGCCGCCCGGAGGCGAGTTCGCAGGAGATTGTGGAAGCGGCGCGCACGGCGAACGCGTTGGAATTTATTGAGAAGCTGCCGCAGAAGTTCGACACCACCGTGGGAGAGCGCGGCGTGATGCTCTCAGGCGGCCAGCGTCAAAGAATCGCGATTGCGCGGGCCATCATTCGCAACACACCGATTCTGATTCTCGACGAGCCGAGTTCTGGGCTGGATGCAGAGAGCGAGCATCTGGTGTTTGAGGCGTTAGATCGGCTGATGCAGGGCAAGACCTCCGTGGTGATCGCGCACCGGCTTTCAACCATCCGCAAGGCGGATTGCATCTATGCGATCCGGGACGGACACGTTGAAGAGTCCGGCACACATGACGAACTGATGAGGCGTGATGGAGGCCTTTACCGCCATCTGCACGATGTGCAATTCAATGCCGAAGAGCAGACCGCGCTGGCCTAAGGCTGAAGACGCGACAGGTGAGCGCAGGCATCGGCGACATCGTCAAAGGAGAACCTGCCCATAAGTGGTATGTCGCCGCACCCCGCGCCGCCGTATACCAGTGCTCATCCCGTGACCGTGGAGGGCCGGAAAACGATGGCGGCAGAACAACAGGGTGGATTTCAGGCATCACGACTTCTTCCATGCTTTGTGGAGGCTGGCGGCGATGGGTTGGTTAGCGATTCCGTGATGCTTTGTGAGGTGGTGGGCGACGAGATCCAGAGCATCTCCCTGCGCATCGCCGCGGATGCCATGCGGCGCTGGTTTGAGACACAGCCCGAACATTAGGCCAGGTGAGAGCCAAACAGGCGGCTCGGTTGCAGCAGGTACTGCCCCTGAAGCGGGTGTGGTGCCTGTGGTACTCTGCCGGGACCATGGATGAACGCCGCCGCGGTCTGATGAAAGCATCACCCTTCGCCGTAGCCGCTGCCGCGACCGCCATGGGACACACGGCGTTCTCGCAGCCCTCCGGAACCAAACCGATGGAAGCAGGCATCGACGTGCGGCTCTACGGAGCTACCGGCGATGGCAAAACAGTCGATACGCCCGCGATTAATCGAGCGATCGAGGCCGTTGCCGCAGCGGGAGGCGGAACACTCGTGTTTCCCGCGGGCACGTACGTTTGCTTCACCATCCATCTCCGCAGCCACGTGGATCTGTACCTTTCCCCGGGCTGCACGATCCTTGCGGCGGATTCACCTGCTGTGGGCGAGACCAGCGGCTATCGCGGCGGTGTCTACGACACAGCCGAGCCCAATGCGCCCTGGGAGGCCTTTCAGGATTACGGACATAATCACTGGCACAACTCACTTTTTGTAGGGGAAGGGATCGCCGACTTCTCCATTCTGGGGCCCGGCCTGATCCACGGGAAAGGCTTGTCCCGCGGCATCAGTGGCAGCCAGGTTCGCGAGGACTACCGGGCCTTTGTGGCCGAGCAGCCGGGTGTCGGAAACAAGGCCATCGCCCTTAAGAACTGCCACAATGTTGTTCTGCGCGACTTCTCCGTTCTGAAGGGCGGACACTTTGCGCTTTTGGCGACCGGCGTCGACAATCTCACGATCGACAATCTGCTGATTGACACGGACCGTGATGGGTTCGACATCGATTGCTGCCGCAACGTGCGCCTTTCAAACTGCACCGTGAATGCTCCGTGGGACGATGCGATCTGTCCCAAATCCAGCTATGCTCTGGGCTACGCCCGTGCAACAGAAAACGTTACGATCTCCAACTGCTTTGTGACCGGCACCTACCAACTCGGCAGCGTGCTTGCGGGGACATGGAAGCTTTTTCCGGACGGCGTGAATGTACCGCGTAACGGCCGCATCAAGTGCGGCACCGAGTCAAACGGCGGCTTTCGCAATATTGCCATCTCAAACTGCGTCCTGGAAGGCTCGAAGGGCATTGCCCTTGAAAGTGTGGACGGCGCGTTCCTTGAGGATGTGGCCATTTCAAACATCACAATGCGAGACACAACGGATGCACCGTTGTTTCTGCGCCTTGCCAAACGCAATCGCGCACCCGGGAACGCGGTGCGCCCAGGCACGCTGCGGCGCGTGCTGATCTCCAATGTCGTTGCCTATAACTCCGCGGCGTCGCAAGCATCGTTTTTCTCCGGTATAGCCGAAAACCAAATTGAAGATGTAAAGCTGACGCAATGCTACTTCGGGCAGCGCAGCCTTGAGGCGCCTGGGAAGCACGCAGCGCCTCTGCCTGACTGGCGAAGTTCCCATGTGCCTGAGGACGAGAAGGATTATCCGGAGCTGGATCGCTTCGGCCCGACACCCTGCAGCGGTGTCTTTCTTCGCCACCTGAAGCACCTTGAGATGGCGCATGTGGAGGTGGCCCCAGCTGAAGCCGATCAACGCCCTGCGTTCTTCCTCGAGGATGTTCACCGGGCAGACTTCTTTGCCGTCACCGCGCCGCCACGGCCAAATTTCGTGCTGCGCGATGTCAGCGATCTGCGCATTCTTTGGTCGCGGGCGGCGAAGGATACGACCCTTGATGGAGCAACGGATCAGATCCTTTAGACACCGCCAAGCTGCCGGTCCTGCGTGCCCTTCATCGTACGGAGTATGATCACTTCGCATCGCGAAGCCATACATCTGAGGATGGTCTGATGATGAAGTCTCTACCAATGCAAGCAGCGAAAGGGCGGGGCTCCAGCAGCCTTGCAGCGCTGGCAGTTCTGGTCCTTCTTCCGCCGGTCAGTGCTTTGTCACAGGCACCCGGGAACGGAATCACCCTGAACAGCAAGGCCACCATTTTGGTGGATGCCAAGCAGCCCATTGCGATCCAACGCGCTGCCCAGGATCTGGCTTCCGATATGCAGAAGGTCTTCGGGCAGGCGCCAAGGATCATTGGCAATGAGCAGGACAGCGGGCCGGTGAGCATTGTTCTCGGCGATGAGGGCGCAGGCGCTCCTGCCCATCATGATCCCAACCCGGAGGCTTTCTCGATCACCAGCGGGCCTGCGGCGAACGGCGGGAAGGCCCAGGTAATCCGGTTGGCCGGCGCAGACATGCGGGGCACCCTTTTCGCCATCTATCAGTTCTCGCAGCAGTACCTGGGCATCGACCCGATGTATTACTGGACGGACCACCAACCTGCCCGGCACACCTCGGTCCAGATCCCTGCCGCACTGGACCAGAAGTTCGCCGCGCCGGTCTTCCATTATCGCGGCTTCTTCATCAACGATGAGGATTTATTGACCGGCTGGGCGCCGGGTGAAGGCAAGGACGGTACCGGTATCTCGCTCGAAGTCTGGAACAAGATCTGCGAGACCATCCTACGCTTGAAGGGCAACATGGTCGTCGCCGGCAGCTGGCCGTTTCCCAATGAGCCGCAAGATCACGTCGTGGCCGAGCGTGGTCTGCTGCTGAATCAGCACCATGCCGAGCCGCTGGGCGTTAACTTCTCACGGTGGCCGCACGATGTTCCTTATAACTTCACAGCGGACCCGCAGTACATCGAGAACGCCTGGAAGAACGCCGTTGCGGCCTATCCGAAGGATCAAGACATCCTGTGGGAGATCGGCCTGCGCGGGCTTTCCGATCAGCCCTACTCTGCGCTGGACCCCTCGGTGCGCGGAAATGAACCGGCCCAGGGCCACCTGATCAGCAAAGCCATCGCGGACCAGATGCAGATTGTGCGCGCCAAGTATCCGCATGCTGTATTCATCACCGATCTTTGGATGGAAGGCGCCAACCTGATGCGCTCAGGCGATCTCGTGATCCCGCCCAGCGTGGTGACCGTCTGGCCCGACACCGGCTACGGCTACATGCAGGATGGAGGACAGGTGAAAGCCGGGGATGGCGCCTATATCCATGTGGCGATGTACAACCGGAGTGCCAACCAGCTTTCCGAATTGACCCCCGTGGATCGCATTTTCTCCTCGCTTGGGCGCTTTCAGAAGGCAGGGGCGACCTCCTTTCTGTTGGTGAACACCAGCGATCTTCGCCCTGTGACCATGGGCGCAAGTGCGGTGCTCGACTTCGGCTGGAACGGGACGGCTCTCGGCAGCAGCGACGAGTTTTACCGGAACTGGTCGACGGAGGAGTTTGGCACGAAAGCGGCGCCGGCAGTCTCAGCGGTGTATGCGGCCTACTTCAAGGCACCGGCCAATCTGCCGGGTACACCCGCACGGCCGTATGGTGACAACTATTACCACACCACGGCGCGTGAACTGCTGCGTAATGCCATGCTGCAGTGGCCGACCTACGGCCTGCCAGGGCAGTCCCCTTTCTGGGCGCAGCCCTCACCCCAGCCCATTCCTTACGACAGGGAGAAGTATCTGCAGCAAGCCGCCGTGGAGATCAAAGCCTGTGGAGACGCGCAGGCACGCTGGGACGGCGTTTGGCGGCAGGCTCTGGCAGCCGAGCCGCTTGTGGGCGCCGATCGCCGCGAGTTCTACCAGGCCGGCGTGCTCACCATGATCGCCATAAATCGCAACAGCAACCACATGCTGCTTTCGGTCTCGCAAGCCATCCAGGCCCTGCACAATGGCGATCACGCCACCGCCATGGCCAAAACCAACCAGGCGCTTGCGGACATGGACGCTATCAAGCAGGCAGAGACCAAAGCCGAATACGGCAAATGGAAGAACTGGTACCACGGCGACTGGCTCACGGGGGTGGAGCGCACCCGCCAGCTTGTGCAGGAGTACGCCAGCTACCTTCAAGACCCGAATGCCCCTGTTCCTCCTCCTGTCGATCTCAGCAACTGGGAGGCTTATTACCACATTCAGCACTACGAGGGCACACGCACCGTGGATGTCCAGTGAAGGGACTCTGCGGAGGCGGTCTATGAGGCCCGTGCCGACTGAGAACATCAAGGCGTGACGCTTGGTAACGTGCTCTCCCTCGCGTCCCTCTCCTATTCCGGGAGAGAGACGCGGGGAAAGCAGCTATTCCTTGTCGCTGACAAAGACCGCTGTGGTCAGGGCTGGGATGGTGGCCGTTCCTGTCCCGTTGACAAGTGTGGACTGGCGTACACCGGGATCTTCCGCCTTTGCCTGGACGGGGTGCAGGTGGAACTGCATGTTGGCGAGTGCGGCGTTCTGGAAGGTCACCTCTGTGTTGCCCGCGTTGAAGAAGACAACAAGGTGGTGCGCCGCGCCGCCGTAATCATGCCCATTGTCATCGAGCTTCATGACGATGAGCCCGGGGATCTGGCTCGCGCCGGTGTTCAGGAAGCTGAGGTTTGCCTGGATCTCCGCCTGCGTTTGCATGCGGAACAGCCCCGTGCTGTAGCGGATCTTTAGCAACTCCTCGAAGGACTCGGTGGTGTCGCTGATGTTCTGCGGCGTGGCTTTGAGGGCGGCGTTGGCCAGCAGCGGCTGCTCGAGCGGCCACTGTGTGCCGTTGACGTTGCCCACAGGCAAGCCGATCCCCCAGTTGTTTCCCTTCTGCGTCCAGTCGATCTTATTGAACCAGTCACCGGAGTTGTAGCTGCCGTTGTCCATGTCCTTGGAGCGAAGCAGGTCGTCAGCGGCCTGGTAAAAGGGCACGCCCTGAGCCAACGCAATCAGGCTCATCGCCACCACCTGCCGGCGGGCACGCATGGTGATGGTGTCCGACGCGGGGGACTTCAGTTGAATGGCGTCGAACAGGGTCTGGTTGTCATGCACGGAGCAGTAATTGACATCTTCCAAAGGCGAACCCGCGTAACCCGCCGGTTGGCCGCCGTAGGTCAGCTGCGCACCGGTGACGGTCTGTCCCTGTGCGTTGACCAAGCTATAGTTTTTCAGATTCCCGGCAAGGCTGAGGCGGATGAGGTCCGTTTCGTTGAGCAGCGTGGTGAGCTGATCGGCCGAGGCGGTGTTTTGGTTTGTGTAGGTGCTTGGATCGGTAGCCAGGCCTGTGGCAAAACCCTGGACCTGGAAGTCGGTGCCGAACTCGTTTCCGCCGCGGATGGAGTCACGGATGCGATCGTTGAAGCTGCCGATGCCGGTGCCGAAGAGGTTGATCTGGCTGGCGTTCGGGCCGATGGCGTTGTTGGCCGCCTCCGCGATCTGGAAGCCTTCACCGTAGATGTAGATCTTGCTGCCGTCGACGCCGTCCTTTTCCAGTGTCAACGCATTCAGCGCGTTGCGGATGTCTACCATGTTGTAGACAAAGTGCAGGCCCATGGCGTCGAAGCGGAAGCCATCGATCTTGTACTGCTTTGCATTCAGCACGACCGTATCGATCATCAGCTTTTCCATCATCTGGTGTTCGCTGGCCGTGTCATAGCAGCAGGAGCCTGTTTCGACAGCTCCGAAGCTATCGAGACGGTGGTAGTAGTTGGGAACGATTTCGTCGAGGTTGGCCGTGGGCGTCTCGCCGTAGGTGTAGGTGTGATTGAAGACCACATCCTGAATCACGCGCAGGCCGTCCAGATGAAGGCCCTTCACCATGTCGCGGTATTCCAACACCCGATTGGTTGGGTCTGTCGCGTATCCACCTTCGGGCGCCATGTAGTGCACCGGGTCATAGCCCCAGTTGTAGCCGTCTGTGTTCTGGACCGTCTCCACGGCCTGCTGCTGCTGTTGTCCGTCGGGTGCGTACTGCGCCAGCGGACCGGTGGTGGCCCACTGCGTTTTATCCTCATTGATGCTACCGAAGTGGAAGGTAGGCAGCAGGTGAACCGCCTTGATGCCGGCACTGGCAGCCCCGTGCAGATGACGCATGCCGGCGCTGCTCAGATCAGTGAAGGCCTCATACGTTCCCTGCTTGGCGGCGGGCACCGTGGAGTCACCCACGCTGAAGTCGCGGACATGCAGCTCGTAGATGCTCATGTCATTGATGGCCCCCAGTGCGGGCGAGGACAGAAGGTCCCAGCCGTCCGGCTTTGTGGAGGCACTCTTCAGGTCGGTGATGCGGGTCATCGTTCCGTTCAAGGAAAGATCGACCGAGTAAGGGTCAGTGGTGATGTTCGTATCGATGGCCTGGTCCGAGGAGACATAGACCTGCACGCTCAACTGGTAATACTTGCCCTTCCAGCTCTCATTCCCCTGCGCAACCCAGACGCCGGCGTTTTCCTTCATGGCGATTGTTTGCTCAGGAGTGGTGTCGGTCTGCTTGTCGAAGAGTAGCAGCGAAACGTTCTGTGCCGTGGGCGCCCAGACCTTCACCTTGACCGGGGCCGGTTGGGCGGTGGCGTCATCGACGTCGGCAGGGTTGTTGGGATCGTGAAAAACCACGCCGAGTTTGCCCTTGTAGGCCAGGAGCGCATCCAGGGCACCGAAGGTTTGCACACCGGTCGTGTACTTCAGAGTGCCGTCCGTGCCGAGAGCCGACACCTCGAGCTGACTCTTAAGGGCCGAGCGCAGGGCCGCGGGCTGTACATTTGCCGGCAGCTTGAAGAGCGCGTAGCTGCTCAGCTGCGGAAAGCGGGTTAGCTCCTCAGAGGTCAGTGTGCCGGAGAAGGCCGTGAGTGGGATCGTCGTGGCACCGGTGAGCCCGGTGTTGGTGATCTGCAGACCGGCGGTAAGACTCGCGTTCAGGAAATAGGTCCAACTGGAGTTGCCGTAGGTGGAAGGGATGGCGACCGTGGTGGCGTCAATCCAGTAGGCCTGCAGCTGATTGAAGTTGCCCGACTGCAACTGTGACGCCGTGGGCCGCTGGGCAAAAACCGTGGGATTGCCGGAGATCACCCAACCTTCCAGCTGCTGCGGGATCTGCAGCGATTGGTCCGGGCCTGGATCCTTCGTGTTGGTAGTGCAATTGTGAATAATGAAGCCGAGATGTCCTGAGGTGACCGCCACGTCAAAGTAGGGACCGTAGCTGTCGTAGCCGGCGTAGTAATCATTGGTTCCGCAGAAGCTGCTGTCGGGATCGGTGGTGGCGCCGTAGACGTAAAGGACCCAGTTGTCATAGTCGCCGGCGGGCCGGTAATAGTGAATGCGGGCATGACCGGCGGGGATCGGGGGATCCTGACCGACGGTGGGCATCGTCGTGCTCAAGGAAACGCTGCCCGAAAGCTGCCAATACTCGTTGCCCTGCGTGGCGGGATCGACGAACTCTGTGCCGCCGGGATCCTTCGTGGCGCCGTTGTGGAGAATGAGGCCAACATTCTGCGCGGTCGCTGTGACACCAACGTCGAAGTACGCTCCGAAGGCATCTTTGCCGGTGACCGCAACCGGGCCATCCGCGAAGTTGTTGGGTTCGGTCGTGTCGTCATAGGCATACACGGTCCAGCCGGTGTAGTTGCCGTCGGGACGGAAATAGTGGATACGAATGTCGCCGCTGGGAATGGGCGGGTCCGTCTGCGCGGAAGCCGTGCCCGCAGCGAACGCTGTCAGGACAAGCAGGTAGAGTGCCAGCATGAAGCGACGTACCGCAAGGGGGAGTGCCATCGAGTTCTCCAGAAGCTGAGAGGTGCTGAATTTATGGCGTAACAGCCGGATCCTATCGCAGCTGCACGACTTCGCCGCGGGGGTTCGCTGGAACGGTCACGCTCCAGCCGGCTCCGTTTTGTTGTAGAGGGAGACTTTTGCCATCTACAGAGGCTGTATTTAGCTTCGCAGCCAAGGTATATATCTCCAAACGGTACCCTGTCCACCAGGGAGTAAAGCTGCCTTCCTGTGGCGTAAATTCCACCGTCATCGAACCGTCCTGAGCGACCGAACAGGCGATGCGCACACGCGCGTAGTTGTCCTTGCGGTAGGCGAAGCTATGGCCATCGTCCGTGTACACTTCCCCAGTGCACGGCGTACCTGGATCGGTGGCCGGATAGATGCGCAGGGTCAGCGGCCCCACGGGCTTTTCTTCCGTGCTCTGCGTCAGCGGTTCGAGAGGCAGGATGCTGCCTCCGCGCACGTACACCGGAAGCACTTCCAGGCTTGGCTGAATCAGAAGCGGCTTGTTTGCGTTGAGCTTGTCGCGCTGTTCAAGATCGCTCGCCTGTGACTTGTTGTTTCGTTCGAACCGCTCGCCGGTCCAGTAATCGAACCAGGTGCCCGGCGGCAGATGGACCTCGTAGGGCGCGATCTCATCGGGCGACGGATTGGGGGCGACCAGCAGATCCTTCCCCACCAGAAACTCACTGCCGCTGTCATCCAGATCGATCGGGTGTTCATCGGCCGTCGCATGCGGGAACTCCACGAAGAGAGGACGCATCAGGGGGATGCCGTCATGCGAGGTCTCTTCCACCGTGGTGTACAGGTAGGGCAGGAGGCGGTAGCGCTCCTCGATGTAGTGGCGGCGAATCGCTTCCTGCGCCGGGCCATCCACCCAGACCTCGTGGGGCCGTGTTCCCTTCGCCGAATGGTCGCGGTCGATTGGCTGGAATGCCGAGATCTCCAACCACTTCGTCAGAAGTTCAGGCGAAGGTGAGCCGGCGAAGCCGCCCACATCGGCGCCTGCCATGGAGAAGCCGCTTAGCCCAAGGTTCATCAGCTGCGGCATCGTCATGCGCAGGTGATTCCAGGTGGAGCTGTTGTCTCCGGTCCACGTCACCGCGTAGCGCTGCCCCCCGGCGAAGCTTGCCCGCGTCATGACAAACGGCCGCTCGTTCGGCCGCAGCTTCAGCATGCCGTCGTAGGTGCCTTCGGAGTTGAGCATGCCGTATAAGTTGTGAATTTCGAGATGGGTTGCGGTGCGTTTCGCAAAGCCGGGTTCGTCGATCCGGTGCTGCACGTCGTCCGGCATGGTCTTGGTCGCGACGTTGAATACGGCCGGTTCGTTCATATCATTCCAGAAGCCGGCCACGCCCTCCGCCACGAAGTCCTTGAACAGCGAGCCCCACCACGCCCTTGTTTGAGCTTGCGTAAAATCCGGAAAAACCGCCGCTCCGGGCCATACCGTGCCCACATAGGTTGAACCATCCGGCAGCTTGACGAACCGGTCGCCGGCAACGCCTGAATCGTAGGGAGCATAGCCGGTCCCGGGCTGTTTCGCGATGTGAAGATCTGTGATCACGACCAGGTGAAATTGATCCGCGGCCAAGTTCTTCACCAACTGCGGAAAATTGGGAAACCGCTCCGGATCCACCGTGAAAGGCATATTGTTCTTTTGAAAGTCGATGTCCAGCCAAAGGACATCGGACGGAATGTGATCCGCGCGCAAGCGATGTTCTACATCCAGCAGCTGCGACTCCGGCGAGTAGGTATACCGCGACTGCTGGAAGCCCAGCGACCATAGCGGCGGCAGCGGCGTGGGTCCCGTGAGCCAGGCATACGTGGACAGCACCTGCTTCGGCTCCGGCCCGTACAGCAGGAAGTAGTCCAGGGGCCCATCCGTCGAACCAAAGCTATACTCGCGCGGGTTTTCGCGGCCGAAGTCAAAGAAGCTGCGAAAGGTGTTGTTGAAGAACACGCCGAGTGTTCGCCCCTCGCGCATCTGCAGGAAGAAGGGAATGCTCTTGTAGATTGGATCAGTGGATTCCTGCCAACCGAAGTGGTCGGTATTCCACATCGTGAACGCTTCGCCGGCGCGATCCAGCGGCCCCGGCTTATCGCCCAGCCCAAAGAAGTGGTCGTCGGTCGTCAACTGCTTATAAACGCGAAAGTCCTTGCCGTGCCGGACGAGCGGCTCCGCATCCTGCTGTAGCACATGGCCTTGGAGATCGGAGACGGTGAGTGCGAGGTCGGCGCCCACAACTACGTGCAATTTCCCCGTGGCAAAGCCATGTGCTTCCGGGGTGACGGCTGCAGTGCTGTGCAAGGCCGCGGGCAATACGGCCCACGATGCGTCTTCAGGCTCCCCGCCTTGCGGCCAGACGCGCACACGGATCACATCGTCGCGAAGGGCCGTCAACTCCATGACCTCCCCTGCGTTCTGCACGCGGATGCCGTTCGGCAGCTGCACGGGGTTGGTTTGGGCGGCTCCCTGCAAGGACACGAAAGCCAGGGCAAAAGCAGCAGCGGCGATGCGGGTGCATTGCACGGCAGTACCCGCGGGAATACGACGTTTCAGCGGGAGAGAGATCAATCTTAACGCTACGGGAAACAAGACAACTCCTCAACGAACGATGGTGAACGGGCCTGACGCCTAGGGCGCGGTGGAGCTTTGCACGTTGCGGAAGAGACGGACCCCGAAGGGCGGCAGCGAGAGCGCCGGCAGGGCGGAGGGGGGCAAGGGCGCCGGGGCTTGCGCCGTGGGCATGCCGGCCTCTCCGTGGTTTGCGAAATCGTTCAGGATGACCTCCTTCCAGGAGCCCGCACCGGCTTCAACCGTTCCGGTAAAGGGAATATTCCTCAAGTTCACTGCGACCAAGACCGTCTCCTCCGGCGAGCGTCGCAGGTAGGTCACCACGTGGTCCTCATCGGAGTTGTGGATCCACACAAGGTCGCCGTGCCGCAGGGCAGGCGAGCTCTCTCGCAGTGGGATCATCGTTTTGTAAAACTCCGGAAAAGCGCGCTCCACCCCGCCGGACGGCCAGAAGATAGGCACCCTTTCAAAGAGCGCCGGCCCCGTGGAGGGCGTGGCATCCCCGACCTCCATGCCGTTATAGAGCATGGGCGCGCCGGGCAGCGTGAACACCAGAGCCGAAGCAGCCAACGCCCCCTGCGCACCATAACGATCCATGGCCCGTCGCGTGTCATGGTCGTCGCTTATCAGCATGTGCCAGCTGCCGGCGGGAAAGCGGGCCCCCTGTGTGCTGATCTCCTCCCTTAACGCGGACGCCGGCTTACCCTGCATGATGACCTCATTCATCGTGTCGAGCAGCGGCCAGGCGTAGTCGATGTTGAAGTCACTACGCAGCAGATCGGGCTGCGACGCCTCGGCGAGCAGGAGCACATCCGGCCGGATCGCCCGCAGCGCCGCACTCGCCTCATCCCAGAACGCCACCGGCACGTCGCCGGCGTCATCGCAACGGAAGCCGTCCAGGTCAAAGGTCTTCAGCCAATAAGAAAACATGTCGACCATGTATTTGCGCAGCGCAGGGTCGTCGTAATTCAGCGCCGCGACATCCGTCCAGTTATGCGGATACAGCACCTCTCCGGCAGCGTCCCGCTTGTAATAGCCCGGATGCGACATCATCACGCTGTCCCACGCCGTGTGGTCCGGCACCTCATCGAGGATGACGCGCATGTGGCGGGCGTGCGCGGCCTCGACGAGATGCTGAAGATCCGCTTTGGTCCCAAGGTCCGGGTTGACCGCATAGTAATCGCTCACGGCATACACGCTGCCATACGTGCCCAAGCGATGCGTTTTGCCAATCGGATGGATCGGCATAAGCCAGAGGACGTTGACGCCGAGCCGCTGGAGACGGTCCAGCCCGGCCGTCACGCCTGCAAGATTGCCCGCAGGGGAGAAATCCCGGGGAAAGATCTCATAGAAGATCGCCGCATCCATCCAGGCTGGCACATGCTGTGCCACAACCGGCGTCGTGGAGTCAGTCTGAGCCTTGCTCTTCTCGCAGACGAAGCAAATAAAGGAAACCAAGACCAGCACTGCGCTGAAAACCCAGCGGCATCGATGGCGACGGTTTACTTTTTCTTTCCGCGTATGCAGAGATGGATGGACCAGCGGCATGATGTTCCAAATTTCTGGCTTCTATGAAGTGGGCTGTGATGTGCAATGCCGTTCAGCAATGAATTGCTAGGAGAGCCGTGTGGTATTCAGGTCTTCTGCAACTCCGAGTCTCCGGGTAAGTCTTGCAGTGTGACACGCAAATTTCGTTCCAAGGACCTATCGGAAAGTTACACCTAAGGACCGCGCCGCCATCCAGCCGACCCGGTCCTAAGGGTGTAACTCATTCCTATGGTGTAGCTCGGGTACTAGAACACGAAACGTGCGGCTAACTGCACTTGGCGAGCCTCCCCAGCTAGACCCGTAATGCGTCCTACCGTGGTTGGATTTCCGAGGGCGTTGTTCGGGTTGGCAAAGTTGGCTGTGTTGAAGAGATTGAACGTGTCGATGTGCAACTCCAAGAACCGATTCTCGGTCACATGCAAATTCTTTTGCACGCCAAGGTTGGTGGTCCGAGAGCCGGGACCATACACCTGATTGCGCGCCAGTGTGCCAACTCGAGTGTAGACACTGGTACCCGTCCCATCCGTCGCCAGAACAGTGGGGACGGCGCTTGAAAAGGAACTTGGGTCAAACCAGTATCCCGAGTTGATCTGCTTGGGGTAGTGAATTGGCGCAATGAGATCGGGACGGTTGCCGGGTGCAGCACTGCCCTGGATATCGATGTCTACCGGTTGTCCCGTCGACAACAGGACGATGTTGTTCAACTGCCAGCCTCCAACCAACAGGTCGAGAGGACGGGAGGCACCGCCTAGGAATCGCTGGCCATGCCCAAACGGCAGGTTATAGACAAACGACGAGCTGTAGACATGCCGCTCATCCTCGGTGGCGTTGCCGTAATTCGCTCGCTGGTTGTAGTAAAGCAGAATGATAGGAGAAGTCCCACCAAATGCACTTACCGAATTGTCCAGGGCGTGAGACCAGGTATACGAGAAGGTCGCCAGAAGATTCCCTGCGCGATGTTGAAAGTGTGTCTGCAGACCGTTGTAGTTGGAGCTGCCGTTGTAGTCGTTATAAGAGAGCGAGGTAGCCAGGTTGGGTAAAGGACGCGTTGTTCCACCGATCGTGTAGTTGTTGTAATCGTAGTACGTCGATAAGCGGTCCGCCATTGTCCCGACATACGCTACTGTAAATACATCTCTCGGACCGAATTGCTGCTCCAGTTGAAGGTTGTACTCTTGAATTCGACTATGCTGATTATTCTGATTTACAGCTAAGCCGCCAAGACCTTGTGGAGGAGCCGCCGGATTGAAGTTTGGGAAACCAGGTTGCGGCAGGAGATTCGTTGTCGTTGCTGGTGTTGCGTTTCCACAAGAATAGGGCGTGTTGGACTTGATGGTCTGGCCGGTAAACTGGAGACAATACCCGTTAAAGGCATAATAGGTGACGTTGCCGCCAAATGGTGGATTCTGACCTAGCTGGTTGCTGATGCCGCCGTAGTCTGGGAAATAGAAGATGCCATAGCCGCCATGAAGGGCGCTCTTGCCGTCACCCCGCAGATCGTAGGCAAAACCAACGCGCGGCGCGAAGTTTGTATAGTCCTGGTTGATGATGCTCCGGGGCACACCGCCGACTCCTGCCTCTAGGATGGTACCGTTGGCAAGATCGAAGCTCGACTGTTGATTATGAGCCTCATACGGCCACGTGAGGAGATCCCAACGAACTCCCAGATTCAAGGTCAAACGCTTTGAAACCCGCCAGTCATCCTGGGCAAAAACAGCATCCTCCTGGCTTGTGTTAGCAAAGTAACCCGTTTCTGCTCCAATATTGTAGTTATCCGCCGCTCCGGCAAGCATTTCACTGACTTCATACCCGGTAAAGTCCGTCCCGTTGCCGGCAAAGAAGAATTGCCCCTTTCCCGAGATGGGACGGAAAAACTCAACCTGCCGATGCAGAAAGGTGCCACCAACGTTGAGTGAGTGGGCGCCGCGATTGATGTTTAAAGTGTCCGTGACCTCAATCGTGTTCTGCGGGGTGGCAAAAAGGCCGTAATCTCCGGTGTATTCGATCTCATTGTTGTACCCACCGATCAGCGGGCCTCCTTCATTCGCCGAGATGCCGGTAAGAGGAGAAAACCCGAGAGCAGCAGACACATTGATGCCAGCGTTGGAGGGAGCAAAACCGTAGTTGTCACGGTTGTAGCCGATCCGTGTCTCGTTCACATAATGCGACGAGAACGTATGGGTGTACCCCAAATCGTAACCACGGGCGTGGGTGTAGTTTTCGGCTCCATTCGCCGAGAGAGGAGGATGTCCAGGCTGTTGGGGCAGTTCGGACTGATTGTTCGAGGTGGAGTTGTCGTAGGAATATCGGAAGAAGAACAGATCCGTTGCCGACGCCGTCCAGTCTAGCCGCGCGTCAAAGGTGTTGTACTTTGTTGTTGAGCTGTTTTGAACGAAGTAGTTTTGAAGGACCCGGTCCGTCCGGGTCGGCAGCGGAAAAGCATTCAGGTAATTTACCGCGCCCGGATTGAGCCGGTTGGCCGGAATCATGTTCCCGGGAAAGGGCGAACAGGTCTGGGGATCATAAATCTGTCCCTTGCTGTTTGCTGCCAAGTTTTCGTTCAGTGTGGCAGCGTTCGGCACACAGAGTGGGAACGTTGTATCAAGGCTTCCGCCATTTAAAGCAGGATTCAGCAGTTCTGTGAAGTTTCCCGTACGCATGAGCGCGGTGGGCACAGTATCGAAATGGGTACCATCCGGCGAACCAATGCGCGTTCCCTGGTAGTCGCCGAAGCCGAAAAGCTTGTTCTTGATGATGGGCCCGCCCACGGAGCCGCCGAAGTTGGCGTGCCGGTAAGGCGGGTTGGGCGTCGCATCCGCTCCGAGGAACCGATAATTGGGGTTGGCTGCCAACAAATTGCCGCGATAAAACTCGAAAGCCGAGCCGTGGATCTGGTTTGATCCAGATTTAATTGAGCTGATGACCAGACCACCGCCGGCACGGCCATACTGAGCAGGAGCAACGCTTGTGGTTACCTTAAACTCCTGCGTGGCGTCAACCGGGGGAAAGAAGAGGATGACGTTTTGCAGACCGTCATTATTGTCCAAGCCGTCCAGGATAAAATTGTTGGCCTGGGAACGAAGACCGTTAATCGAGAGGGCACCACCCCCTGAATCGCTGAAGCGGTTGACGGTGTCCTGACCGTACTCGGTGCGGGTTCCCTGCGTAACGCCTGGGGTGAGCAAGGCCAAGTTAAGAGCGTTACGGCCGTTCAGGGGAAGTTCGGTGATCTGCTTGCCTTCAATCGTCTCGCCCAGAGTCGCATTGGAGGTGTCTACAAGCGCGGCGGCCCCGGTTACCTCAACGGTGGTCGTTGTCTCGCCTGGCTTCAGAGTGAATGTCAGGGTAAGGCTTGTAGTGACCGTAACGGTAACCACCTGACTCTGAGACTGAAATCCAGCGGCAGTCACGGTGGCCGTATAGTCGCCTGCGGGTACAGCGGGAATATTCAGCTCACCACTGGTAGTCGAGCTACCGCTCAACTTCAGTCCTGTCGTTTTATTGACGAGCGTCACGGTCGCTTGTGGGATTGCGGCGCCGGTGGCGTCCGTGACCGTTCCCACGATGCGTCCTGATTCTGCCTGTGCGCCGGCGTAGGGGACGTTGTAGCAGGAGAAGGAGGCGGCGAGTAGGGGCAGCAGGATGGGGGTGCGCCGGAAGGAGCTCTGCGGTTTGCTGCTTTTGGAACGATGAAACATGTTGGGTCTCCTGAAACTCTTGGGTCTACGCAGGCTCCGGAATCGTCATCTATATCTGTCTAGTGACGTCTTGCTGGCAACATGCGCTCTGATCGATAGCGAACATCCTCTTCGCTTGAACAAGGAAGCAATGGATTTACGTTGAAATTCTCCCTGAATTTTTCTTGATGCGTAAGTCCTTTACAATGTTACGAGTAGCGAGATTCATTGACACCGCCTTCACCTCCTTGGAAGCCTGCGTGTATGCTGAGCAGGTATTTTGCGGAGGGTTGAGGTGGCGAAGGCAGATGGGCTAGCTCACATCGCGTTCGGCACATTTGAGGTGGACCCGCATACTGGGGAGCTGTGGCGGGCCGGTTTTCGCATCCGGCTCGCGGGACAGCCCTTTAAGGTACTGATGGCGCTCCTGGAACGGCCCGGTGAGGTGGTGACGCGCGAGGAGCTGCTGGCTCGCGTGTGGGGTTCAAACACCAGCATCGATGTCGAGCAGGCCATCTCCGGAACGGTGAAGAAGATTCGTGAGGCGCTTGGGGACTCGGCAGAGAACCCGCGCTTTGTTGAAACGTTGCCGAAGCGTGGGTATCGCTTCATCGCGCCTGTGATCTTTGACAATAAACATAGTGAGGTAGCTGCAAATGAACCTCCCGCGACTTTAGGCAGTCCAGGGAATGGTTCCGTCCAGGAAGTTCCGGGAACACCGCGGCTACCAGCGAGTCCCCGGGAGGAGATAGCGACGGTAGATGCCCCTGGTGCAGGAGGAATGGCAATCAAACCCGCAGCCATGCCTGTGGCTGAGGCAACATCCACGCCCCTGCACATCGTTCCAAGGGAAGTCGTTCCAGAGGCTGTATCGAAGCCAGACCCCCTTCCCATGTCCTTAGCAACCCCGAGACAGGGCTGGTCCACCCGAGAGAGATGGCTGCTGGGCGTTGCTGTTGTCCTGCTTGCGGCACTAGTGGCTAAGTGGATTCAACCGGAGCGGGCAAGCTCGAGTCCGCCGCCCCGGATCACCCAGGTGACGCATTATGTGCCGCTGTCGATTGGGGCGCCTAATGTTGAGCGATTTCTGACGCTGGCGCAGGACGGCGATCGCATTCTGACTTCCGTTCTTGCCGATGGGCGTTCACGTCTGTCGGCGATTTATGCCAGCACCGGTGGGACGGAGCGCATCAGCATGCCCGAGGAGATTGCCTCCGGCACCCTGGCAGACATCACGCGTGACGGCTCGAAGTTACTGGTACGCAGCAATCTTTCCAGCGCCTCTGAACAGCCTCTTTGGATCGTTCCCTCCTCGGGCGGCAGTGGGCAGCGGGTCGCTAATGTGCTGGCCCACGATGCGACCTGGATGCCGGACAGCACGAGCGTTCTCTATGCCAATGAGAATGATTTGTGGGTTATCGGCCAGGATGAGGAAGTGCCGGTGCCATACGCTAAGCTGGAGGGACGCGCCTTTTGGCTGCGGTGGTCACCGGATGGCAAACTGCTTCGTTTTACCTTGATGAATCCGGTCACGCACGCCACCAGTCTGTGGGAAATGGACAGGGCAGACCGGGTGCCGCGGCCGGTTCGGGAATTGTCGGCAGCGCACCTGGAGGCCTGTTGCGGTGTGTGGACGGCCGACGGCAAACGGTATGTGTTTCAGTCCGACAACAATCTCTGGGAGTTGGCCGGTTCCCGCAACGGATCCAGGCTTTCGCAGCTCACCAACGGGCCGCTGCGATTCCAATCCCCTGTTGCCTCCAGGAGTGGGTCACGCCTCTATTTCGTGGGTCTGGAGGCACCTTCCAGCCTTCAGCAGTTTGATGAGAAACGTCATTACTTTCAACCGGCCCCTACTTTTCTTGCCGCGGCCAACCGGGTCGAGTACTCCCGGGATGGACTTTGGGTGGCATGGACGGATTTAAGTGGAACTTTGTGGCGGGCCCATGCCGCGGACGGTTCAGAGAAGGTCCGGCTCACCTCGGTTGGAACCGAAGTTTTTCTGGCGCAC
>CAXSCE010000019.1:0-73727 GCA_964236545.1 uncultured Bryocella sp. | reverse complement strand
GAAGAAAACAGCCGCCAAGAAGACCTCGGCAAAGAAGGTAGCGTCCAAAAAAACGTCTGCTAAGAAGACATCTGCCAAGTACACCGCGACCAAGAAGACGTCTGCGAAGAAGTCCGTCCGCTAGGGCGATCTTCAGCAGAGGTAGAGCAGTGGCGAAGGGAGTGTAGAGAGCTTTCCCCTTCGGCTTCGGTTAGGATGACTGCGGAGTTTATACCTAAAGAGAACAGGTCTGGTGCAAACAGTGAGGCCCGCGAGCGACGTCGCGGGCCTCACCTTTGTTTCCTGTTTCTTGCGTAGACGCCTCTACTTCATGGACTGGATCGCGGTCAGCACCTCTCCGCTGTGCGCAGGGATGTCCTTCACCTGCCACATCTTCATGATCTTGCCTTCCGGATTGATGAGGAATGTATCGCGGGAGGCATAGGAGTTGCCCGCCTGAGTCATCAAGGGGACGCCATACTGATCGACAACCTTGTGATCGGGATCGGCCAGCATTTTGAAGGTGAACGAGTCCTTCGCGCACCAGACCCGGTGGCTGTCCACCGTATCCAACGAAACCCCCAGGACCACGGCGTTCAGCGCCTGGTACTTGGGCAGGTCGCGCTGAAAGTCATGTGCTTCCAGAGAGCAGCCCTGCGTCTGGTCCTTGGGATAGAAGTAAAGCACCACCCACTTGCCTTTGTATTCGTTCAGGCTGACCGGCGTGCCGTTCTGGGAGGGCAAGGTGAAGGATGGTGCGACGGCGCCCACCGGGGGCATGTCAGCGGCCAGCGCGGCGGGAGTAATGGTCATAGCAGCGGTGACGGCCACGGCTAGAAGCGAAGGAAACATACGTCGTGCAAGCATCGGAGATCTCCTTGCACGGCGGGTCATGCAGCACGCGCCATGCGTTTGTCCCATCGTACGCTCCGTCCTTGCGCCGCGGCGAAAAGTCATCGGGAAGAACCGTTGCACTTTCGTGGACACACGCCACGGTCGTCAGCGGCGATCGGAAGGTGGCGCCGCCAGTCCGACGATCGCGATCCCGGCTGCATCGGCGGCCCGCACCATGCCTTCGCGATCAAACAACAGCGTTCGGCCGGCCTCGACACAGAGGCAGGTCGCGCCCGCGGCAGCCATGGCCGCAATAGTGGGCACGCCGACCACGGGCACATCGAAGCGCAGATCCTGCCGCGGTTTGGCAACCTTTACCACGGTCAGGCGGCGCGAAAGCGTGCTGGCCGGGTCGCCGTCGATGTGGAGCAGGCCCCCCGCGCGGGCGATGGTGGCATCGGTACCTTCCATGGCCTCCACAGCCACACAGGCGCCCGCGGCGACCACGACGGTCTGCCCCAGATCAAACGCCGCGATACCACCAGCTACATGCTGGCCATAGGCGATATCCTGCGCCTCGGCCTCGTCCGGTCCCCGCGATGTGAGAACCCCCGCGGGCGCGAGCATCGGTTCAAGAAAGCTCGTTGAGGAGAGCAAGGTGACGCCCTCATCGGCCAGCACCGCTGCCACCGCGCCCAGCAGCATATCCGTGTTGCGCGAGCGCAGGTTTAGAAGCAGCTTGGCCAACCGCCAATCAGGACGAATGGCCGAAAAGATCTGCTTGTGACGCACCTGGCCGGCCATGACGGCCTCCGTCACCCCTTCGCGGTGCAAAACCTCGATGAGGCGCGACAATTCGCCCAGCGAGATCCAGTGCACACGCACACCCTCCGGATCCGCGGCGGCGCGATCGTCCATCTCCGGCTCGGTCTCTTCCCGGATGGCGGCTACGACCACGCGCAGGCCCTGCGCACGCGCGGCCTCAAGCAGAAGGAAAGGAAAACGGCCATTGCCCGCAATGAGGCCCAGACTACGCAACCTGCTCCTTTTTACGGGTGGGCTTCCCCTGGACGTCGACAGGCATTTCCTCATCAAGCAGGCAAGACACAAGCAGGCAGGACACAAGCAGGCAGGACACAAGCAGGCAAGACACGACACGCCTCCGAAGCGAGTTTAGATGATTCAGAGCTCCGGTTTTGCACGAGCGAGGTTTCACCCCTCCTTAACACCTTCGATGTCGCCGCGCTGCTATGACTTTCAGCGGAGGCAACCACATGAAGAGTTTCATCCTTGGTGCAAGCGCCGCGCTTGTGACCACATTCGCTGCATCCACGCAGGCCCTGGCGCAAAATGCGAAAGGTGTTTCCGGCCCGGTACAGCATGTTCTTCTGCTAAGCGTGGACGGTATGCATGCAATCGACTTTTACAACTGTTCGCGGGGCGTAAAGGGCGTGAATGGGGGAGAGCCGTATTGCCCCAACCTTGCGGCGCTGGGGCAAACCGGTGTTAACTACGTTGCCGCCACCACCTCCAAGCCATCCGACTCCTTTCCCGGCCTGATGACCCTGGTGTCCGGTTCTACCCCGAAGACGATGGGGGTCTATTACGATGTCGCATACGACCGTTCACTCGACCCACCCGCGGTAACGACCGGCAACGGTTTGGCGGCAGGCCCTTGCATTCCCTACGGCGTGCCGGGGGGAACGACGACCGAGTATGAGGAAGGCATCGACATCGACCAGACGAAGTTGAACGGCGGAGCACCCGGCGCGTCTTTGACCGATGGCGGCATCGCCTCCATCAATCCGCAGCGACTGGTTCGCGACCCCGCCGCTGGTTGCGCTCCTGTGTACCCCTGGAACTTCACCCGCACGAACACCATCTTTGGCGTGATCCATGCGGCAGGCGGCTATACGGCCTGGGCAGACAAGCATCCTTCGTACTCCTCTATCGGCGGCCCAGGTGGTGGCAACGTGGATGATTACTACTCTCCGGAGATCAACTCAAAGGTCGTTGCACTGCCCGGCGTAACGACGTCGGAAGGCACATCCTGCGCCTCCGTTCGTGATACTGCCAACACCTCGTCATGGACCAACAGCTTCGAGAACATTCAGTGCAATGACCAACTGAAGGTAAACGCGATCCTGAACCAGATTGCCGGCAAGACGCACACCGGAGCCGCGGCGAAGGTGCCGGTTCTTTTTGGCATGAACTTTCAGGCGGTCAGCGTAGGCCAGAAGCTGATTGAGGCAGATGCGGGCACGGGAGGGTACAAGGATGCGACCGGCGCACCCGCACCTGAACTCCTGAAAGAGATCAAGTATGTCGACGCCGCGATCGGTGACATGGTGGCGGCGCTGAAGGACAGCGGCAACTACCGCGACACCCTGATCATCGTGACCGCGAAACACGGACAATCGCCGGTTGATCCGAGCCTCTACAAGGCAAATGGTACGACCACGCCGGCGACACTGCTTGCCAGCGAGCTGCCCCTGTCTGAATCGCCGGCCAATCCCACCGGGATCGGACCCACCGAGGACGACCTTTCGCTGCTCTGGTTGAAGAAGGGCGCCAATGTCGGAAGCGCTGTGGACACGCTGGAGCAAAACGCAGCGGGAATCGGCCTTGGAGAAATCTTTTATGGGCCCACGGTTGCGTTGAACTACAACGTCCCGGGCACAGGGCCTGGGCAGGATCCGAGAACGCCCGACATCATCGTGACCCCGAACGTCGGCGTCACTTACTCCAACAGCACCAAAAAGCACGCAGAACATGGCGGGTTCTCGCACGATGACACAAACGTCCTTCTGCTTGTGTCCAACCCGGACCTCCCCCAAGGGACCGTGTCCGCACCTACAGCCACGGCGCAGGTGGCTCCGACGATTCTGAAAGCAATCGGTCTGGATCCCCGTGCACTGCAGGGCGTGGAGGAAGAAGGAACTGCCGTTCTTCCGGGCCTGGCGTTGAAATAAGAAGAAGTACAGCAGTCTGGCGTGTTGTTCGGTTTGAGCACACGCCAGGCTGTAGGTACGGCGCCCCGCTTTCCCTGGCCGTCGCGGTACGTTCACATCAGATTCCGACGGGGTAGGGTTTCTCGTGTAATCCCTCTCCCTTGGAACCACGGCGTTCAAAGAGCCCCTGAAAGAGGCTGAGGAAGCCGGTGTACCAGTAGCCGAGGACGAAGAGCAGCAGAAACGGAACCGTGAAGTAGTTTTCCGTCGAAACCGCATACCAGACCGTTGCGGCGAAATAGCAGCCGATCGCGATTTCGATCCAGGGAACGACGCCCAGGCGCTTGCGGTATTTTTTTGCGTTGGAGCGCTCGCCCTTTTTCTGCACGCGGTATTTGGGGGTACGCGCAAAGGCGCTCTTGATGCCGAACAGCGCCTCCAACACGGCCTTGGTGTTGGTGATGGCGAGCCCCGTGCCCATGGCCATCAGGAACGGCAGGTAGATGACCGTCTTGTACCAGGTGCGCGGATGCAGCTCCTTCTGGCTCATCAGGTAAAACGTCGAGACCGAGGCGGTCGAGGCCAGAAAGAGCGGCAGATCGATCAGCATCATCTGCAGCGGACCCTGCCAGGAGCGAATGATCATGGCCGGCATCAGCAGGGTGCTTAGCACGATCATGAGCGGATAGCTGATGTTCGCCGTGAGGTGGTACCAGGCCTCAAGCTTGACGTGAAACGGCGCGTTCGATTTGAACACGCGCGGCAGAATCTTTTTGCCGGTCTGGATGAGGCCCTTGGCCCAGCGTGCCTGCTGCGTCTTGAAGGCGGTCATCTCGATGGGCAGCTCAGCCGGGCATTCCACGTCCTGCAGGTATTTGAATTTCCAGCCTTTCAACTGAGCGCGGTAGCTGAGATCCGTGTCTTCGGTGAGGGTGTCATGCTGCCAGCCTCCGGCCTCTTCAATCGCCCGCCGACGCCACATGCCGGCCGTGCCGTTGAAGTTGAAAAAAACACCCGCGCGTGAACGCCCGCCGTGTTCCAGCACGAAATGCCCATCCAGCAGAATGGCTTCCACCTGCGTGAGGAAGCTGTAGTTGCGGTTCAGGTGCGTCCAGCGCGTCTGCACCATGCCGACGCCCGGTTCGGCGAAGTGATGGATCACCTGCATGAGCCAGCCTGGCGCCGGCACAAAGTCCGCATCGAAGATGGCGATGAACTGGCCCCTGGCGGTCTCCAGACCGGCCTCCAGAGCCCCTGCCTTGTAGCCGTGCCGGTTTGTGCGGTGGAGGTAGTGGATAGGCTGAGGCGGGAGATTGCGAAGGCCGACGGCATAACGCGCCACAACCTCAGAGGCGACCTGTTGCGTCTCGTCGGTGGAATCATCCAGCAGTTGAATCTCGAAGCGGTCCCGCGGGTACTCGAGGCGGCAGCAGGCATCGATCAGGCGATCGACCACGAACTGCTCGTTGTAGATGGGCAGCTGAATGGTGACGAAGGGCAGCTCGCCTTCAGGGAAACGGCAAGGGGGCGCGTCCGAGCGGGACTCCTTGCCGCGATTGCGAAGGTACAGCCAGACCAGCTGGTAGCGATGAATCCCATAAAAGGCAAGGATGATCATCACCACGAAGTAGGGTACCAAGAGACTGATATCGAAGCTGTTCCAGCGATACGCACCGCGAAAGGTGTGGTCGGCGTAGTGCGTTTTCCAATAATGGCCCAGCCCATGCGTTACGAAGTACAGGGCGAGCGCGTTGCATTGGCTGAGCAGGCGGAGATCTCCGGGTTCGAAGAGCGAACACGCCCATTGTAGAACCGGAGAGCGCCCACGCCGTTACACAGGGTCCTTCGCAGGCTCCACCAAGGAGGTGACGAGGAGCGATCGGGAAGCAGGCAAGGAGCAGTCGGGGGCAGTCGTGGGCAGTCGGGGGAAAGTCAGGGAGCAGTCGCGAGTCCGGCTTTCGGGGGAGTCTGCCCGGTCGCCCAAGGATTCGTCCGATTCTGCTGTGCGAAGACCACCGAAGGTTCTTCCCCTTCGGGCTGCTCAGGCTATAATTCCCTCAACACCGCAGGAGAGTTGGCCGAGAGGCTGAAGGCGGCGGTTTGCTAAACCGTTATAGGACCAAAAGTTCTATCGGGGGTTCGAATCCCCCACTCTCCGCCATTGTTTTCATACACTTAGCACGTGCTCCCGGGCAGAAAATGGGCAAGTAGTTTTTGAAGCTGAGGTTGTTATGTCGAGCGGCGCAACTTCTGATCCTGCTCAATCTGAGCGTGACGCTTCTTCCCCGCTCCACTTCAAAGCGGCTCCCATTGCCGAAGCGATCATCGTTATAAGCATCCCGGAGTTGCCCCTTAGTGCAGTCACAAGATTTCGTCAGGGCGAAGACGAGCTTCGCGAACTGGGTTATGGACGTCAAGGAGCGGTAACCAATCATCAATTCCATTTCAACGTGGTCGAGGGGGTACGGTCTGTGCACCAGCAGGGTGCCGATCAGGGTATTCGTTGCTTCTCTAATGATGGCCGATTTGCTGCACAGTTTCTGCGATCCGGCTATATATTTAGCCAAATAGGCTTGTACGACTCATGGGAAGTATTTACGTCTGAAGCGAAGAGGCTTTGGAGCAAATACCTGTCGTTTGTTGGTAATGTGCAACTGCAATCCTTCAACGTCAGATACATCAACAAGTTGTACATCCCCGAGAATCGTGTGATTGAGGATTTCCTAAAAGTGTATGTCGCCCTGCCGCCTGAACTTCCCCAAATGATCGGAGGGCAGGTTCTAAAGATCGTTCTACCTTTAGCTGAGAGGCGCGGCTCTTGCACGCACCAGCAGATTTTTCTGCCTCCTGAGAAAGAGGGGTTTCTTGGTATATTGCTCGACAATGATTTTCTGCTTAGTGCGGCCGACATTGGACCAGATCGGCTCTGGAGTGAAATAGACGGCGTCAGGCATCTGAAAGACGAGTACTTCGTTCGAATGCTGACCGAAGAGATGAAAGGGATGCTAAATGCCTAGCGCGCTGCTCCCTCCCCCCATCGAACGACTATCCTCCGAAGGTCGGCGGGAAACCGTGTCCAGAATGGACACCTTCGATCGTACTGCAGGAGATTTCAGCACCACATGTTTGCTCGCGGCCGAAGCGGAGAAGATTAGGAGCATGGGTGCGTCGCAGTTGCTGACAAACGCCTGTGAAGTAGACAGGATGCGGGAGCTTGTGTGGTCCTTTCGGGATCTGCCCCAGAACTGGAATGAGCATTGCTCTCCGGTACCGTCTAGTGAAGCCATCGCAGCAACTTCACGAGTGCTTCAAAGCATTAAATTTTCAGTTGTGGTCCCGGAGCGAGTGCAGCCTTCCGCGGACGGCGGCATCGCACTCACCTACGTTGGAAAGGGTTTGAACCGGGCGATGATTGAGGTGCTCAACGAAGGGGAACAGTACGCCGTTTTGTACGACACTGAGGGCAATGCTGAAGTTCTCGATTTAGACCTGCAAGCACCACTGCCTGTGCTCAACCGTTTAGCAGCGCATCTGAAGGGTGAGAGAGTTGCCGCGGTCAGCAGCTGACGTAGACGTCACTTTACCTTTCACTGCGACAGAACGCTTATTCAGGCGAGCTGGTCTAACTGAAGTCAACTCCCGAGGAGAGCTCGATCCAGGCCAGCTGAATTCTATTTCTTTCGACAAGACTTTAGACGGTGCACCTTCGATTCTAAGGGGGGCCTTCTCAGAAGCCGCTGACGCCCTGCATCCGGATTGTGCAAACAACCGAGATGTCAGCCAGTATCGAGTCTTCGCGATAGAGGTACAGGATGTACCCGGTCCTTTAGCCTCCCAAGAAGGACAGAGCTTTTCGTTTGGGCCTGTGCACCGTCCGCTGGAATTATGCGGCGCTCATGCAGTGTTGTCCTGTCACCTTGAAGGCGACTCTAATAAGTCCTACGTGAAACCTCCTCCTAAAGTAAGAGCCCTATTGCGAACTAAGCTAGCAGCTGCGTTCAAACCGTGTCCTCTGCCCGATGGTGGATCCCTTACTGAGGAACGCCCGGGTAACGACGTCGGTGTTTGCTAACCCGCAGCTGCTCCACCCGAGCTTGCCCATAAACCTGAGCGGTTGTTCTGATGTCTGCGTGCCGCATCAGGTCGCGTTGAACCGTAAGTGGAACCTCCTTTGCGTCCAGCCACGTCTGATAGCTGTGCCGGAAGGTGTGGAAGCCGAGCGCGAAGGGCAAACCGGCCGCTTTGCCGGCTGGCTCTAGCAGCCGCGGCTGCAAATTATTTTAATAGAACGGCTTCTCGCCGTTGCAGTTTGGGTTTGCAAAGACACAGTCATTGTCGCGCGCGTATTCGGAGTGCCCACGCCACGATCGAAACGGGGCAGCAACTCTCTCGTCCAACGACAGCGATTTGGCCGAGTGCACCGTCTTAACGGCGCCGACACGGCCTTCCACAGCCGCGCGCTGAATGCGAAGGATTTCGGCTTCGAAAGCGAAATCGGCCCGACGAAGTGCGAGAAGTTCGCTGCAACGCAAGCCGAGGCACATGACGGCAATCAGAACGAGGCGCATCGGCTCCTCGACAGAGCCAAGCAAGTTTCGGAACTGGACGGCCGGCATTACTCCGCAATTTGCTCCCAAGCTCGAACTTCAGCTTGGCCGGTTGAACGCTGCGACCGAACCGGCTGCGATGAATCTGCCGGGCTACGATCTGCATGAACTAACGAATGACAGAGCGGGCAGCTGGGCCGTCTCCGTGAATGGAAACTGGCGGCTCACCTTCTGTTTCGTTGGCGAACACGCTGAAGACGTGAACCTAGAGGACTACCACTGAGGTGGTCTCGACCTTTACCGCTAAACGGGAGGTACTCACATGATCCAATACAGTGCACCGCATCCTGGAAGATTGCTCCGGGAGCAGATGAGCGAAGATATCACCGTCACCCAACTCGCAGCGCATCTTGGGGTAGCCCGCACTACGCTGACCCGGCTGTTGAATGGAACGTTTGGAGTGACGGCTGCGATGGCGCTCCGGCTAGCGCAGGCGTTCCCCACCACCAATGAGCAGTTCTGGCTGAATGCACAGAACAACTACGATCTCTGGCTGGCGAGCAAGGAGGGGCAGCCACGGATCAATCCTGTTCGGGCGGCTTGACCTCAAGTTTGCGGACACACTGCCCCCCGTCCAAATTTGTTGCACCTGTCTGCTCATCGCAAACATTCATAGGCCCGAACGTTTGAAGATTTATGAATTCCGATCCTGCTCCACGTAGTCGCCCTCAGAACTTCTGAATGGTCTTGAATTCGAACCGGTGCCAAAACATTCTTAATTCACAAAGCGCCTCATGCGAATATTCATCACCATGCCCAACGCCAGAAAGGTAAACAGCACAGAGGAGCCGCCGTAGCTCATCAGGGGCAGCGGGATGCCTGTTACGGGCATGAGGCCGACGCACATGCCCACGTTGACCGCTACCTGAAACAGCAGGATCGCCGCAATACCCATGACGATCAGGGTTCCGGGCGGATCGGGTGCCGTTTGGGCGTTTTCAATCAGGCGTAAAAGGATAAGCAAGTACAGCAGCAGAACGCCGAGTGCGCCGAGGAAGCCGTGCTCCTCGCAGAAGGCGGCGAAGATGAAGTCGGTGTACGGAATGGGCAGGAAGTCGCCCTGCGTCTGCGTGCCCTTGTTGGCTCCCTTGCCCCAGATGCCGCCGGAACCCACCGCGATGAGACTTTGGCGGATCTGGTAGCCGGATCCCTTGGGATCGGTCTCAGGGTTGGTGAAAGCCGTGAGGCGCGCCTTCTGGTAGGGCTTGAGGATTTTGCCGCTCTTCCAGACGCCGCCCAGCAGGAGCGCAGAGCCGAGCAGCAGCACAAGCGCCTGCCGGAGGCGCAGGCCGCCCAGAAAAAGCCCCACCAGAAGCACGGGGGTGTACGTCAGCGCCGTTCCGAGGTCGGGCTGCGTGAGGACCAGCAGCATGGGCCCGCCGATCAGCGCAAAGGCTTTGGCGACATCCACCCAGCCGAGCTCCCGCTTATTGGCAATGAAGCTCCAAAAAAAGCGTGCCGCCATCAGGATGATGATGAGCTTGACCCATTCGGAGGGTTGAAAGTGAACGCCACCGCCCAGGTTGATCCAGCGCCGCGCCCCGAGCACCTTTTGCCCCACCAGCTTTACCGCAACCAGGCTCGCCACCCCGATCCCGTAGGCCCAGGGCGCAAGATCCAGCAGCCGATGGTAGTCCACGACCGACATCAGAAACATCAGGGCAAGCCCGATGGACAGAAAGCCCATCTGCTTCACCTGAAAGCCGTGGAATTTGGTCATGGCGGTGGCGGAGCGGATTTCCAGCACACTGAGCACGCTCAGGGCCAGCACAAAGGCCAGCAGCGTCCAGTCAAAGTCCCGAAAACGCGAGCCAAACACCCGTTCAGTCTACCCCGGCACCAGCGCGGCCTTGGTAAAGCCACTGGGCAGCACCCAGGACCTCCACAGGCCAGAGGCTTCTTTCAAAGCGCAGCGCCGGCACCCTCCGAAGTTGGATCTTCGTCCCAAAGTGGGGCGAGGTAACACCCCATGGCTGGATTTGCAGAGAAACGGGGCTGAACGTGCGTTTACGCCATAAAGATAAGAGATCTGCATTAGAATTCCGCCCAGTCCCCCTGTATTCCGAAGGTTCGAAACTGATTTGAAACCAAATCCTAAGTGAGTCATGGCCCATGATCGTTTCCTTCCCATGCCACAGCCATGGTCGTCAGCGGTTCTGGCGCTTGGCTCTCCTCGTGTTGCTGGTTAACGTCACGCTGCTCGGTTCAGCCCGAGCCCAGGAAGCCGGTCCCCTACCGGAAGCCGCGGATCCCGCGCTGGCCAAGCCGCCCGCAACGCAACAGGTTCCCGCGCCCGTGACGCGGGCCGACCCGGCGCCGGTTGCCCCGTACGACAAGGGCATCTTCCTCAAAGCGCTTCCCGCCGCCCAGCTCACCTCCCTGCCGCAGTTTGCCAACGCCACGAGCGGCCAACTGTACAACGACCGGCAGTTTCGCAAGCTGATGAAGAACTTTGTGCCGGACTGCATGTTTCATTACGGCCGCGACATGCCGCTTGATCAGGCCCTGGACATGGTCTTGAGTTCCTCCCGGGATCCGGTCATCGTCCGCGACAACCGCTACCTGCTGCTTTCCGGTGAGCGCGGACCCTACCTGGGCGGTCGCGGCTTTCTTTGGATCGACACCCAGGACGGCCTTGGGCTGGGTGGCTTTTACTTCCAGCCCACCAACGGCGAACCCTCCCCCACCCTCGCGGTGTTCTCGCGGCAGGTCAAGGAGCCGGCACTCGCCCTCAGCCAGCTGCCGCCGGCCTTTGTCGAGGACATGACCCGCTGGACGAACGAGGTCTCCATTGCACCGATCACCACACGTTACTTCCTGAACGGCTCGGACAAGCGCATTTTGCTGGAGCACGATGAGGACTTCTGCTCACTCGGCGATGGCACCGTGGCCCCGCCCGGATCGGGGTGCGACCAGATGAACGCCGATGCTGCCGACATCGACGAGACGGCCGCCTATTACCTGGAGCAGATTCATTACGCTACCAATGGAACGGCGTGGAGCATCGGACCGGATCAGGTGGCCTGGATCGGTGTACGCGACCGTAGCTGCTACGGGGTCGCCGACCCGCTCGGCTGCCGCATCCGCGTGACTCACCAGCACACGGGCTTCATCCTGCACCATGGGCCTGGGATGCGGCCTATGCCCGGTCTGCGGCGGTAGCTTGAAGATGTTGCGGCAAAGCCTCGCCATCGCGATCCAAGAAAGCGGCCTCTTTGTCATCCGTAGCGCAGCGAAGGGATCCGCTTCTCTTACGCGTCCGTAACATGACGAACAAAAGCAGATCCCTCCGCTGCGCTACGGGATGACAGCTGAGAAAGAGCGTCTTACTGGGCGCTCGCAGGCGAATTTGCAACAACGGCGGGCGCCTTTGTTCCCGACCGTGCCGGCTCGGCATCGGGCGCCTCGCCTCCGGTACCGGCGGGCGGCGCATCCGGCCCGGGCGCAGGAACGGCGGCTGCCTCCTTCACGAGATTGTCCTGGTGGGCGCGCTGCTTGTTCACGTAGGCGCTGATCACCTGCGCCGCCAGCTTGGCGGAATTGTTGCCCCAGTTGCCGTGCTCCCACAGCACCGCGACCACGATGTCTGGGTTGCGCCGCGGCGCCATGCCGACAAACCAGGCATTGGGCTCGGTGTTGTGGCCCTTGCTGGTCTTTGACAGCGCAGTGTGGCTCATCACCTGCGCGGTGCCGGTCTTGCCCGCAAAATCCACACCCTCCAGCCGCGCGGCGTAGGCCGTGCCGATGGGGCTGGAGGTCACATTCGCCATGGCATCGGTGATGATCTGCCAGTTTTCGGGCGAGAGCGGGACCGTCCGGTCGCCTGAGCCCGGGAAGCTCTCGACCTCTGCCTCATGCTGCTCCGGCGTCAGTTCGTCGGGGAAGACCACGTGCGGACGCCGCAGCACGCCGCCCGAGGCGATGCCGCCGATCGCGCGCGCCAGCTGCAGCGGTGTGGCCTGGATCGCGCCCTGGCCGATGCCGACGGAGATGGTCTCGCCGGCATACCATTTGTCGTGCTGCTGCTTCAGCTTCCACGCCTCGGAGGGCATCAGGCCCGCGGCCTCTTCGGGCAGATCGATCCCGGTCTTTTCGCCGATGCCGACCTCCGTGGCATAGCGATCAATGAGACCGATGCCGAGCCGGTTGGCCAGGGTGTAGTAGAAGGTGTCGCAGGAGTACGGGATCGCGTTATAGATCGAGACCGCGCCATGGTGACGATCGCAGGCAAAAAAGTGGCCGTAAAAACTGGCGCCCCCGTTGCACTCGACGCGAAGATCTTGCGCCACGCCCTGCTGCAGTCCCGCCAGCGACATGATGATCTTGAAGGTCGATCCCGGCGCCAGCTGTGCCTGAATGGCTTTGTTCAGCAGCGGATGGTCGCCGTTCTCCAGGATCGTCTGCCAGTAGGCTTTGGTGAGCCGCACGGAAAATTCATTCGGGTCGAAGGTCGGGCGCGAGGCCATGGCCAGGATCTCGCCGGTGTGCGGGTCCATGGCGACAATGGCGCCGATCTTGCCTTCGAGCGCCTCCTCCGCCGCCTTTTGCACATCCAGATCGACGGTGAGGCGCAGATCCTGCCCTGGTTTGGCGTACTCCTCACCGGCCACGCCCACCTCGCGGCCATGCGAGTTCACGACGGTGTCACGCGAGCCATCCACTCCACGCAGTTCCTCGTCATAGGCCTCCTCGACGCCCGATTTGCCCACCACATCGCCGGGCTCGTAGAAGGCGTATTTGGAGTTGTTGAGGTCCGCCTCGGAGATCTCACCCACGTAGCCGATCAGGTGGGCCATGAAACCGTCTTTGGGGTAGAGCCGGCGCTGCTCGTCGAGCGTGTCCAGCTCCGGAAGTTCATCCCGGTGGGCCGCGATGAAGGCCTGCTCATCCGGCGTGATGTCCCCCTTGAGTGGAATGGGCTGGTATTTGGGGGCGTACTGGAAATGCTTGATGGTGGCCAGGATTTGCGCCGGCTCCATATGCAGGCCTTCGGCGATGAGGGGCAGGTCGTGCTCAACGGAGCTGAGCTGCTCGCGCAGCAGATAGCAGGTCACCGAAGGGTAGTTGTCGACGATCAGCCGGCCTTCGCGGTCCAGGATGCGCCCGCGCGGGGCCAGCATCGGCACCTTGCGAATGCGGTTCTGCTCGGCCAGCACACGGTAGTTCTCAGCGCCCAGCACCTGCAGCCGCCACAACCCGATGCCCAGCACAATCAGCACGAGCGCGACGATGTACTGGGTGGCAGCCAGCTTAGCCGGCGAAACCTTTTCCTTGCGGTCCAGGCTTCGCTCTAGATTCCGCTCCAGGTTGCGCTCGAGGTTTGGTTCAAGATCCCGCTCTGTCACGTGGAGGCCCGATGGCGTGGAGGTGCGCCGCTATGGACAGTCTATCGCGCGCCCCAGCTGCGGCGACGCTCGGGCTTCTACTCTTCCCGTACCTTGAAGCGGTCCAGCAAGGCAAAGAGGGGGATGGCCAGCGCCGTGTTGACTGCGGCGCGCAGGAGGGCGTAGGCGGGTTGCAGGGGCTCGCTGCCGATGCCCAGCATGTGACGCCGGATCAGAAACAGCATCCCGCTCTGCAGCAGGCTGGCGACGAAGTTGATCAGCACGCGGTTCAGCAGATTTTCCACATCCACATCGAAGCTGACACTCGCGGCGAAGTACCCGATGATCGTCTTCACGATGCCGAAAACACCGAAGGGCTGATCGGTCAACGCATCCTGCACCAGGCCGATGAGGCTGCCGGTGACGGCGCCTGCGACGGGGGTGCGGCGCGAGACGGCAAAGAAGACCGTGGCAATCAGCGGCAGATCGAGGATGTCCAGCCGTGCCCAGAGCCGCGGCAGCGTTGCCCCCAACAGGATGCAGACGAGCGGCGCGAGCACGGTGACCGCGGGGTGGAAGCTGTATTGTTCAAGCTCGCGCCGCGAGGTGTAACTGTGCTCAGGCATGGCCGTTGGGTCTCTTTGAGCATACCGTGATGGAAGCGTCTCTCCCGAGAAAGCGGTTCGCCCTCGGTTCCGCTCTTTGCACGGCTAACCTCCGTGACGCATCATGCCGTTATGCCCACAGCCTTTGAAAGCGCTCAGCTTAACCTGAAGCTCTTTGAACTGCGCCGCGAACCCGTGCTGCGAGAGGCGCGGGCGTGGTTTCTTCACGACTTTAATCCCACCTCGCTTGCGGAGCTTGGAGCTTTGGCAGGCGGCGAGCGTAACAGGGACTTCCGTACGGTTCTCAGCTATTGGGAGATGGCCGCCTCGCTGGTGACCACGGGCGCGATCGATGCCGGGGCGTTTCTGGCCGCGCACAATGAGGTCGTAGCGACCTTCTGCAAGATTCAACCCTTTCTGGCAGAGTTGCGCGCCGCCATCGGGGAGCCGGAGTTCTGCCTCCACCTGGAGCGTGTCGTGATGTCCCTGCCGGATGCAGAGGTCGTGATGGATCGCAGACGCGGAAAGATACGGGCCGCCGCCCAGGCTAGGGCTGAGGCGGCCGCGATGGCAGCGACGCAGGTGCAGGCGCGGCCGGCGCCCCCGGCGTAAGATCGCTTGCCGGCGGAGCGGCGCCGGGCGAGTAGCGGTCCGGATGCAGCGCCGGCCTAGGTGCGGGCATGCCGGAGTTCGGCACGCCGGGAACGCCGCCGACTCCCTTCGCCGCGGCTTCCGCGGCGGCTGCGGTCGCACCGACGGCGGTCACTGGAGCGGTTCCCGGCTGCGCTGGCGTGTCGTCGTGGACGCTGGGGAGGCGCTCGGCCACGATATCGGCGGCACGCTTGTTTTCTTCAGCGGTGGACTCAGCCGTTGCCGCATCGGCCTGCGCGGCCGGCGGCAGATCCGGCACGGTGCCGGTGATCACCAGCACCTCCTCCAGCTGGTGAAGATTGGCCGCGGGCTTGATGTGCAGAAGCGTGTACGGCGGATGCTGCGGGTCGGCAGCGATCGCATCGATGACCCCAACCGGCAGCCCGCGCGGAAAGACCTGGTCGCCGCCGGAGGTGATCACACGTTCGCCGGCTTTGATCCGGTTGTCCGGGGTAAGGCTGTTAATCACCACCTCCCCGGTTGCGGTGCCGCGCAGGATGCCGCGCAGTCGCGTGGAGGCCAGAAACACCCCGGCGCCCGAGCTGGTGTCGTTCAGCAGCAGCAGCTGCGCCGTGTGCGGGGTCACATCACGCAGTTTGCCGACTACGCCATCCGGCGTGATAACCGGCTGCTCCGGCCGCAGACCGTCGTCGGAGCCCTTGTCGATCCAAAGCACATGCGAGCGATCCGAACCGCCCGTGCCGATCACCTCTGCCGCCACCGTGGACGCAATATATTGTTGCTTGAACGCCAGCAGGCGCTGCAGTCGGCGTCCCTCGGCGGCGTCCTCGGCGAAACTGGCCTGCTCTTCACGCAGCCGCGCGACTTCACCGCGCAGGGACGCATCCTCCTGCCGTGCATGGCGCAGATCGACGTAGTTGGACCAAAGGCGCCGCGTCCCTGAGCCGGTTGCCTCCGCCAGATGCTCCAGGGGGCCAAAGACGGTCATGGTCCAGGTGCGCAACAGGCTGATCTTGCGGCTGTCCCCGGGACCTGCGAGGCTCAGCGTCGCCGGCGCCGGCCGGTGTACCTGCACGGCCAGCCAAAGCGTCTGCGCCAGCACCAGAACCAGCAGCACGAGCGGATTTTTGAGCCGGGCAAATGACTCCATAAAGAAAGGGTACAGGCGACGGGGCAATGCACCCCGCCCCTACGGCCTGTACCCTGTTTCCTGTGCCCATCACGCTCCAAACCCCGGTCAAATTTCTGAAACGGGTGGGCGAACGCGTTGCCGGGAGCCTCGCCGAGCGCGGCGTGGAAACGGTGGAGGACCTGCTCTACCATCTGCCGTTCCGCTACGAGGACCGCGCCCATCCCCGGCCGCTCTCCAGCTACGAGCCGGGAGAGATGGCCTCCGTCGTCGGCGAAGTGCGAGGGGCGGTTCTGTTGCGCACCCGCGCCAAACCCATCTTCGAAATGACGGTCGGCGTCCGGCCGGCCGGGGAGTCCGCGGCAGCAGCCCCCGTGACGCTTCCAGTCGCCGGCCCAATCGCGGACGCGCCCGCCAACGCCATGCCGGCGCTCACCTCACCCCCGGTACTGGAAACCATCAAATGCCTCTGGTTCAACGGCACATATCTGCGCGACCGCTTCCAGCCCGGCCAGCAGGTTGCCCTTTACGGCAAGCTCGAGGGCTCACGCTCGGGAAACGCACTCGGCGCCGCGCCGGGCAGCACGCGCTGGAAGATGATCCAGCCCACCTTTGAAATCCTGCCCGGCCCGGACACCGCCGGCGACGAGGCCGAGTTCACCACCCTGGAGATGGGCCGGCTCGTGCCGGTCTACGAATCCCTGGGCGGCACCACGGCGTGGGGCGCCAAGCTCGGTTCGCGCTGGCTGCGCCGCGTGCTCTGGTCGCTCTTCCGCGAGCTCGAAGAGACCGGTCTCGAAGCGGAAGAGACCCTGCCCCGCCCCCTGGCCGATCGTCTGCAGCTGCCCAGCCGCATGCAGGCGCTGCGCGATCTGCACTTTCCACCCGCGGAGACCGCGCTGGCCGACCTGCAGGCCGCCTCTACGCCCGCGCACCGCCGCCTGATCTTTGAGGAGCTCTGGTACCTGGAGCTTGGGCTGGAGCTGAAGCGTCGCCGCCTGCGCGAGCGCCAGGGCACGGCGTTTCTCACCGACGACAATGTGCGTCGTGCGCTCAAACAGGTGCTTCCCTTTAAGCCGACGTCCGCGCAGAAGCGCGTGCTGGCCGAAATTGTGGCCGATATGCGCGAACCTCGCCCGATGCGGCGGCTGCTGCAGGGCGACGTGGGCTCCGGCAAGACGATCGTCGCGCTCGAAGCCGCGCTGGTGGCCATCGAGAACGGCTACCAGGTCGCGCTGATGGCTCCGACCGAAATTCTCGCCACACAGCATTACCTTTCCGCGCGCAAGCTGCTCGGCGAGGCGGTGTCTCCGGCCAAGGGACGGCTGTACCGCATCGGCCTGCTCACCGGCTCGCTCGACGACCGGACCAAGCGGGAGGCGCGCGGACGCATCTTCCGCGGCGAAACCGATCTCGCCATCGGCACGCACGCCCTGGTGGAAGAAAAGGTCGATTTTGAAAACCTCGGCCTGGTCATCATGGACGAACAGCACCGCTTCGGTGTGCAGCAGCGCTACCGCCTGATGCGCAAGCCGGGGCCGAACGGCATCGCCACCGAACCCGATGTGCTGGTGATGACCGCCACGCCCATCCCGCGCACGCTGGCGCTTACGGTCTACGGCGATCTCGAAGCCAGCATTCTCGATGAGCTTCCGCCCGGCCGCACCCCCATCACCACGCGGCGGATGCCGGCCGAACGCGCCGGTGAGGTCTGGCGTTTTCTGCGCCGGCAGGTGGAGTCCGGCAGACAGGCCTACATCGTCTGCCCGATCATCGAGGGCGAGAAGGCGGACCACCCGGAGCTGGACTTCGCCGGAGGAGCTGAGTCGCTCGAACCTGAGCCGCAGCCGGCAAAACCACCCGGCAAGAAACCTGGGAGCGAGCCAGCCAAACGCATCGTCCACCGCGCCAAACTCCGTTCCGCCGTGGAGGTCTACGACGAGCTGGGCGCCGGTGCGCTCGCCGGGCTCAAGCTGGGCCTGCTGCACGGCCGCATGTCAGCCGAGGACAAGGAAGTCGCCATGGCCCGCTTCAAGCGGGGTGAGTTGCAGGTGCTTGTCTCGACGACGGTGATCGAGGTCGGCGTGGATGTACCGAACGCCACGGTGATGGTGATTGAACACGCCGAGCGCTTCGGCCTGGCGCAGATGCATCAGCTGCGGGGGCGCGTCGGCCGCGGCGAGGCGAAGAGCTACTGCGTTTTGCTCACGGGTGAGCGCGTGTCGCCTGAAGCCGAGGCGCGGCTGGACGTCATGGTGCGCACCCAGGACGGCTTCGAACTGGCCGAATTCGACTTGGCGCAGCGCGGTCCGGGCGAGTTCTTCGGCACCCGCCAGGCCGGCCTGCCTGATCTCCGCATCGCCGATCTTCGCCGGGATCGAAAGCTGTTGGAATGGGCCAAGATGGAGGCCGCCCGTTTCGCCGAAATTCCCGACCCGGCCATCAGCGCCGAGGAGCGCGCCGCTGTCTGGGCCCGGTTGAAGGGAGGTTGGCAGCGGCGCTATGGGCTGGTCGAGGCTTGAGAGAGCTCTCCGGCCGCCGGCGCCGCAGAGCAGGCGAGAAGCGCTGCCGCTAGACTGCGCCGGCGAGATGGAAGGGCCGCACCGGCTGGGCAGCCACCTGCTTCTTGGGGCCGCGCTTGCGCGCCACCAGCAGCCGGATGCGATCCAATAGCTCCGCGGGCGTGGACGCTCCCTTGGGCAGAAAGGCGTCGGCCGCTCCGGCGCGATCGAAATTTGACACCATGCCGGAGACCAGCAGCGCCGGGAGGGCGGGATGCAGGGCCTTGGCGCGCCGCACCAGTTCATTGCCGTCCATGCCCGGCAGCAGCAGATCCGCCAGCAGGAGGTCCACACTGCCCGGCAACGCGTCCTGCAGATGCTCAAGTGCGGCCGCGGCTGTGGTGATGGCCACCACGCGATAGCCCCGGGTTTCCAGCATGAACTTGCGGATGGAAAGCACTTGCTCGTTGCTGTCTACACAAAGAATGATTTTGCGAGGGCGCATGGTTTGGTTCGTTCTCCGGCCGGTTTTTACGGCGTGTTGGGGCCTTCCCGTGGCGAGCACAGGATGGTTCGAGGCGGTTCATAGGGCCGAGCGGGGGCGGCGGCATCCCAAGGGGAAACCCGGCGCCGTCAGCTCGGCTGCGTATCGTTTTAGGCGTGCAGGAGGCGATTCCTAAAAAGTTTTAGGAAGGTCCTAGGCCGATCCGGCGCGACGCTGCGGTCGCGCCCCGGGGCGGTGGCCCGGTGCACGGGGGGCGGTCTTCCGCGAAATCTCCCGCCCCACTCCGAATGGAGGGCGCAGAAGTTTCTCGCGGGCTGGAGTCCGCCGTGGAAACAGAAACAGCAAAGAGCTGTGGGTTCTTGTCAAGGAAGAGGTACATCCTTTGGTTCATCCCTGACCCGATTGCCTGAGCATACGGAGCTTGCCGACCCCCGGCAACCTGAAATTTTTCGTCTTTTCACCGTCATTGCATCCCCCAATCCACCGGGTTCTCTCAACCGTTGGTGTTATTGACTTTGTGGGTTCCCGCGCCTGTGCATAACCCCTTCAGTCCGGCAGGGAAAACCGTCCGGAGGCCACGGGCACCGTGCGCCCTCCCACAAAAGTGTTGGTCATGCCACGATCAGTGTAGGTGGCCTGCACGGTCAGCCGGCTCGGCCGTCCCATCTCAACGCCCTGCCGCAGGATCACCGGGGTTGCCGAGGCAGCCAGGCCCATCCGCACCAACCAGGCGATGCCCGGACCCGCCGCCGATCCCGTAGCCGGGTCTTCGCCGCCGTACCACTGCATCCGGGCTCGCCACACCGCCGGCTCCCCCGCCCCGGAGGCCGGCGCCTCCGGGGCGAGGCAGTAGAACCACCGGATGCCGCGCTCCCGCAGCCAGGGTTGTGCCTCCGTCTGCGGGATCGCCAACCGCCCGAGCGCCTCCACGGACCGAAGGGCCACGATGCAAAAGGGATTGCCCGTGGACACGGTCTGCGGCTCGTAGCCGGGCAGCAGGTCGGTCGCGGGGACGCCGAGGACGCGCGCGACCTCAGCCGCGGCGTAGACGGGTCCGAACTCCGGATTGCGCTGCCGCATCTCGCCGTACACGCCCGGATGCCCGGGCTGGGTGTCCGGGCTGAAGCGCACGGGGATTGGGCCGGCATTCAGCCGCAGCGTCACGGTCTCGGCGCCCCGCAATGGCGGATGCTCCAGCCGCAGCCAGGTGGCCGTTCCCAGCGTGGGATGCCCCGCAAAGGGCAACTCCTCCTGCGTGGTGAAGATGCGCACCCGCACGCCTTCTCGGCGGTCGTTCTCGGGATCCTCGGAGGGCAGCACAAAGGTGGTCTCGGACAGGTTTGTTTCCCGCGCCAGGGCCTGCATCTGCTCATCGCTGAGACCGCGCCCATCATGGAAAACGGCCAGCGGATTGCCTTCAAGCGCCCGCTCCGCAAAGACGTCCAGCACTGAATACGGAAGTTCTCTCACCGCCTCAGTCTAGGGCGAGCTTAGGGGAGCACAGGAAGGGGAGCTCAGGAAAGTCACTCGCAGGCGGACGCCGCCGCCTCAGCGCTGGCCACGGGGTACGGGACTGGGGAATTGACAGAGAGCCACAAGTTCCGTAGCGTGGTGTTACCGCAGCAGGGACAACCTGCCCTGCGCTGATGCCTGGCGTCGGCGGCGGTTCAAGTTTTCGGAAATCGCATGACGGTCGCCTCCCCCATCCCGTTCCGCACCTGTTGCCGCCCATCGGCCAGGGTGTGCGGGTGGGTGTGACGCAGTAGCGAAGTTCACAGACCACCGAAGCCCGCCCAGGCCATTGCCGGGCGGGCTTTTTATGCGTTTTTTCTCCCAGAACAGTGACCGGGAGAGCTCGTACGAATCTAAAACCTAGAGATTTCGAATCCGGGCAGAGGCTTTGGCCCGAACGCAGGAGAAAGGTTCACCGATGTCAGTTCGCATCAACGATATTGCTCCAGACTTTACCGCGGAGACCACCCAGGGGATCATCCACTTTCACGATTGGATCGGTGACGGCTGGGCTGTCCTGTTCTCGCACCCAAAGGACTTTACCCCGGTTTGCACCACGGAGCTGGGCGCGATGGCCGGCCTCCAGGAAGAGTTTGCCGCTCGCGGCGCCAAGATCATTGGCCTCTCCCTGGACCCGATCGAGAGCCATTCAAAATGGGCTCAGGATATTGAGGATGTCGGCGGCTTCCCCGTTCGGTATCCTATGATCGGTGATCCGGATCTGAAAATCGCCAAGCTGTATGACATGCTGCCCAGCGATGCGGGCGAAGTGGACGGCGGCCGTACAGCGATGCATAACGCCCCGGTACGCACGGTCTTTGTGATCGGGCCGGACAAGCGAATCAAGCTGCACCTCGCTTACCCGATGACGACAGGACGCAACTTCAACGAGGTGCTGCGCGTGCTCGACTCGATGCAGCTGACCGCAAAGCACAAGGTCGCCACACCGGCGAACTGGAATCAGGGCGATGATGTGATCATCACCGGCGCGGTCTCCAATGAAGAAGCGGCGGTAAAGTTTCCGGGCTTCAAGACCCTGAAGCCCTACCTGCGTACAACAACGCAGCCTCAGTAAGGAGTTGTTTGAGTCAGGAATCAGGATCGAAACCAGCATCCCTGGTTTCGATCCTGATTCCTGCCCAGGGCACCGGTGGCGAAGTGGCTAACGCGCTGGTCTGCAAAACCAGTATTCGTCGGTTCGATCCCGACCCGGTGCTCCAAGTTTCAAGGCCGATATTGCAGTTTGTGTCACGGCAATCAGACGCCTGCGGTCACTGCTGCTTCGCTGCGGTGACCATGCCTACCAGCGCGGTGCGGGTTTCGGCTGGGGTGCGGACTTCGGTTGGGAAGTTGATGCGCGTGCCTTTCATGCCTTCGGCGGTTTTCAGGCGCAGGGTGAAGCCGAGGCGATCAACCGAGGTCATCGCGGCCTCCGTTGCCTCAAGACCGGAATGTTTGCCGGCCAACAACAGCATGGCCTCCATGTGGTCGGCGTTCATGTGCGAGAGGATACCGGCGGCAGCTTCGGCAAGCGGGTCGGGCGAGGCGTCTCGGTAGGCCTCGGCGGTCACCCAGCCCATCACGCCGAAGCCGCCCACGTAGTACACATCCACCGGTTGAAGCCGGAAGAAGCCGAAGTCTTTGAAATCCACCCAGTAACGGCTGTTTTCGTGGCGGGCGAGATAACGTTCGCGAGCCTCGGGCAGATCTGCGTCCGGGACCGATTCGGTGGGGCCGACGAGGGTGGCGCGGGCGGCGCCGAGTGGATCGCCGTCCGCCCCCTGGGAGACAAAAAGGCTGGCGCGCGGATCGGCTTTGACGTTGGCGGTGTGCATGGCCATGTTGCTGATCAGGAACAAGGGCCGCCCGAGCGCATCGAGAGCATAGGGCATGAGAGATCCAAAGGGAAAACCGGGCTGTTTGCGCGACATGGTGGAGAGGGTGCCCGCGGAACCGAGCGAAAGCAGGGTGCGCACCCTTTCGGCATGGTCCGGCTCCGGAAGTTGCGGCAAAGCGGGGCCGGTATAGGCGTGCTGTCGCGGGGCGGGGTCGGTGCTTTCGGGCATGCGGCTTCCTCTTTCAGTTCCTGAACGGTTCGATGCTTCTGCGCGGGTAGCGAAAAGCAGGTCCTCCGCCGCGATCAGGATGATGGGGGGAGGTGGACGGCGGGGGTTCGCTGGCAGGAACCTGTGCGAGCAACATTCAAATGCCGATAAGATTTCAGCAAACGTTTAAAGAAGGATGGGGAGCTGCGGCTAGAATCGGGCGAGTATGTACTTACTGAAAATTCTTATTCTGGCCATTGTGCAGGGCCTTGCTGAGTTGCTGCCCGTTTCTAGCTCCGCGCACGTGGTGGTGGCGGAAAAGCTGATGGGGCTTGACCCTTCGGCGCCGGCGATGACGCTGATCCTGGTCATGCTGCATACGGGGACCATGTTTGCGGTGATCCTCTATTTCTGGTCGCAGTGGAAGCGGGCGTATTTCTCTTCCGCGGATGCCTTTCAGCGGTTCCTTATCCGCGCGGTCTGGGCCACGGTGCTGACAGGGGTGATTGGCTTTCCGATCATCAAGATCATTGAGAAGACGGCCTTTAAAGGTATGCCCAAAGCGGAGATTGAGCTGCTGTTTTCGCGGTTAGACCTGGTTGGCTGTGCGCTACTGGCGGCGGGTGTGCTGATTCTGGTCTCCGGTTTGCGCGAACGCCGGCGGGAGGTGGTAGCGGCCAGGGGCAGCAGTTTTGAGCGCAATGCACCGCGTTCCGGGGAGAACGTCACCTTCGGCCAGGCGGGATGGATGGGGGCGGTTCAGGGTTTGGCGTTGCCGTTTCGCGGCTTTTCGCGCTCCGGCTCGACTATCTCCGTCGGGCTCCTGACAGGGGCAAATCAGGAGCGGGCCGAGCGTTTTTCGTTTGCATTGGCTGTGATTCTGACACCGGCCGTGATCGGACGTGAAGCGCTGCGGCTGGTAAAGGCCTCGCATGAGGCGGCAGCAACGGGAGCGCCGATTAACCTGCATGACAGCGTGGCATTCGCTTTCATCGGTATGTGCGCAAGTTTCTTCGCGGGGCTGGGAGCGCTGCGTTGGCTCAGTTCGTGGCTGGAAAACGGGCGATGGTACCTGTTCGGGATCTACTGCATTGTGGCGAGCCTTGTTGTGTTGTTGCTCTATAGCCTGGGCTACTAGGCTTGGTCCTTCAGTCAGGACGCAGAGTCGGGACGGGTGTAGAGCCAGGCCCAGGCGATCAGCGGAAGCTGCAGGGGCAACCTCGCCCAGAGAGCCCAGGACGGAATTGAGCTGAAGCGATCCGGGTGCTGCGCCATCCAGAGATTGGCGGGAAAGACAGCGACCAGCAGCGCGGCGAGTCCCCACGCCGCGGGACGGCGCGTAGCCGGAAAGAGGACACCGAAGCCGCCGGCCATCTCGGCGATGCCCGAAAGCCGCACGAGGGTAGCAGGCGCCGGCAGGTAATCAGGGACGATGGCAAGGAAGGGTCTGGGCAGCAGGAGGTGCGTCGCCCCAGAACCTATGAACGCCAAGCCAAGAGCCAATCTGCCAAAGGTCACTGCGATGTTCCCGGAGTTTAACCTTCTATGTGTCTGCTTGCCTGAGAAAGAAACAGCGGGGTAGCCTTAGCCACTCCGCTGTGGTGGGAGAGGAAACCTTACTTGCCGGCCAGGGCGTCGCGATGGTTGCGGACGTAGTCATGCGACGTGAGAATATGTGCCTGTTGCTCGGTGAGCAGTTGACGAATGGGCAAGGGCAGTTCCTTTTCGAGCGCTTCCTTATAGGACTTCTTGGCAGCATCTTCGCCCTGCTCGGCAGTAGCAAGCAGTTGGTGATCGCTGCCGGCGCCTAGATGGGCTTTGAGATCACCCCAGAGGCGATGCACGGTGCCGCCCGTGGTTCCGGACTGCTTCACGTCCGCCATGCCGGCGCGGTGCAGCTCATTTTCGAGCTCCGCGCGAAAGTTGGCGCGCTTCAGGCTTTCGGCGAGGAAGTAGCGCTTCAGGGTTTCATCCTTGATGTGCTCGCCGATGTCGGCAAACCCTTTTTGTCCGTCGATGAGGACCTTGATCACCTCAAGAAGGACGCCTTCGGCTTCCTTGTTTCTATCCGATCCTGCTAATTCGTTGGCCATCGTTCTCTCCCAAAAGGTGGTGCTGTTGCGCAGTGAGACATGAGGGGCAAGCGGTTGTTTGCTTCCTGGTAGCCGCTTGCTAAAAAGGATAAGACGGAATCGACCGCGAGACCCGAGTCCAGCTTCCCGAGACAGCCCCGCAATCGCAACTCGGCTAAAGCAGAGTTGTTGGTGTGCACCTGTAAGGATGCGAAGGGCGCGCTGCCGTTTGCCTGCGAACTTTCACTGGCGGCCGCGCCGCCGAGGGTATGACAGGGCGTCGGGAGGTTGCTGCGCTGGATGCGGGCTGCTTTTTGGACCACACCGCTGTGCGCCCCGAGCGTGGAAACGTGTGAAAGAATGGGGTTGCTCTGGTGTTGCGGTCCCTCGCCCCCGGCCCTTTCGGGCCCCCGGGTCTCTGCGCGCCCCAATATGAAACCGCAACGCCTTGCTTATGCGCCTACGCGCAGCCGCCGTCTGAATGAGGTTCTTGGGCTGGCCGTGGTTGCCGCTGCCGGTATTCTCCTTCTCTCGCTGCTCACCTACCATCCCGGAGACCCGTCGCTGGATACGGTGGCGGGTGGGCTGAATCCCGCGCATCCGGCGCGCAACTGGACCGGGCTGCTGGGGGCGTACTTCGCGGACCTCACACTGCAAACGGCCGGCATTGCGGCCCTGCTGATCCCGCTGGTGGTGGGGCGGGTAGGAACTGCGTGGATGCGCTCACAGGCGGTAGGCGGGGGTCTCATCAAGACGGCCGGGGTGCTGTTGTGGCTCCTTTTCGCTCCGGCCGGCGTGGCGTTGTTGCCTCTGCACATGCTTTGGAAGGGCGCGCTGCCGCTGGCGGGGGCTGAAGGGCTGGTGGTGGCGCAGACCCTGGTGCACCTGCTCAATGCGCCGGGAGCCGCGATCCTGACCGGGCTGATGATCGCGCTTTCGCTGTACCTGGCCACCAGCTTTGCGCTGAACACGGCGCCCGAATGGATCACGGGGCAATTTGCTTTTCTGCGCAGCGGACGGGACGGCGTAACGCACTGGCGGCAGCGGCGATCGGAGCGGCAGATGGCCCGGACAGAGGCCGCCCTTGCCTCAGAGAATGCCGGGCCGACCAGCGAGGCTCGGCAGGTTGAGAGCGCCGCGAGCCATCCGCATTCACTGCTGGGCGGCCTTTTGCAGCTGTTCAGCCGTAAAAAGGCCGAGGTGGCGGCACTGATCGCGGAGCCCAAGGCGGAAGATGGGGACGGGTCGCCTTCGCTGTGGGAGAGCATGCCGCGGACCCATGTGGACACACCGTCGCTGGAAGGGCTGGCCGCCGCCAGTGCTGCCGCCGCGCCGTTTGCGGCGCAGCTGGCCGCGGCTTCGGCGCCGATCCGGGTCGTCGGGCCGGAGGTCGGTTTCAAAGAGATGGCGAGCGAGGCGCAGAGCACCGCCCACGAAGTGAACGCACACGAAGCAAACGCGCACGAACCCAACGAGCTCCGCCGCGAGGCAGCCCCTGAGCAGGTAGTCGCTGAGGATGACGGCTGGTTGAATGCGCCGGAGCGGCAGTCCTTTACGGCGATGTTGAGTGAGAGCGCCGCTGTGACAGCTGGGGCGGCGGCTGGGGTGGCGACGGCTGGGGTGGCGGCAGCCGGCGCGGGGCCGCAGCTGGTGCGTCGGGCCTCCACGGTACCGGTGCCTGAGCCTTCGCCCTACCCGATCCCTTCGCCGTTTCCAGATCCGGCGCCCATGCCCGAGCCTTCGCCTTCTCCCGAGCCGGTGCCGCCCGTGATGCGGGAACGGCCGGTTTCGCAGCCGCGGCAGGTGGCTCAGGGGGCGCCCGTGACTTCCGTGACTCCAGTGAATCCAGCGAGTGCGGCGAGTTCCCCAGGTCAGCGGCCGGCGATCTCGCCCACCGCCGATCTTCGGGATCAGAACGCGGCGTTCGGCGCGCGGTCGGATGCGCACCAGCTACGCGGGTTCCAGCCGGTGAAGGCCGTCAAGGGGTACGAGCTGCCGCCGGCGACGCTGCTGCACCAGGGTGGCAACCAAACGGTTGTTCGGGAAGATGCGCTGCGGGCCGAGGCGCAGGTGCTGGTGGAAAAATGTGCGGAGTTCGGCGTTGCCGGGCGGGTAGAGCAGATCAATCCCGGGCCGGTGGTGACGACCTATGAGTTCCGGCCCGATGCGGGGGTGAAGTACAGCCGCGTGACGGGGCTGGCGGACGATCTGTGTCTTGCAATGGCGGCGGAGTCGGTGCTGATCGAGCGCATGGCGGGAAAATCCACCGTGGGCATCCAGGTGCCGAATACGGAGCGCGAAACCATCTGGCTGCGCGATGTGGTGGAGAGCCCTGACTTTGCGAGCGCGAAGTGGAAGCTACCCATTGCGCTGGGCAAGGACATCGACGGGCGGATCGTGACGGCGGATCTGGCCAGCATGCCCCATGTGCTCATTGCGGGCTCGACGGGGTCGGGCAAATCGGTGGCGATCAACGCGATGATCATGAGCGTGCTGTTCCGATCCACGCCGGAGCAGGTGCGCATGATCCTGGTGGACCCCAAGCGTGTGGAGTTGGGGATGTATGAGGGGATCCCTCACCTGTTCACGCCGATCATCACGGAAGCAAAGCTTGCGGCCAATGCGCTGAAGAACGCGGTTCGGGAGATGGAACGGCGGTTGAAGCTGCTGGCGGCCAATCATGTGCGCAATCTGGATCAGTTCAACCACCTGTTTGATCCGGGTTCGAACCATGTGTTTGAGGACCGCAATCAGGAGCCGCTGCCCTACATCATCATCGTGATTGACGAGTTGGCCGATCTGATGATGCTGGACCGGAGCAACGTGGAAGAGGCCATCACGCGGCTGGCGCAGATGGCGCGTGCGGTCGGCATCCACCTGGTGCTGGCGACGCAAAGGCCTTCGGTGGACGTGATTACCGGGCTGTTGAAGGCCAACGTGCCGACACGGATGAGCTTCCGGCTGGCGACCAAGATCGATTCCCGCACGATCATCGACACCAATGGAGCGGAATCGCTGCTGGGGCGCGGCGATATGCTGTTTCTGCCACCGGGCACCAGCCGTTTGCAGAGGGTGCACGCGCCGTTTGTCACGGAAAAGGAGATCGCGGGCGTCACGGCGTTCTGGAAGGCGCAGGGCGAGGCCGAGTATGTCGAAGGCTTCCTGGAGGGGCCCAAGGACGACAAGGCGGACGACGGCTCGGGGACGGCGAACGAGGGGGTTGAAGCCGATCCGATGTTTGACGATGCCGTCCGGCTGGTGTTCGAGTTCGGCAAAGCCTCAACAAGCCTGCTGCAGCGCCGGCTGCGGATCGGGTACGGCCGCGCGGCGCACCTGATCGATATGATGGAGCGCGATGGCCTGGTGGGGCCGGCAGATGGTTCCAAACCGCGCGAGCTGCTGAAGCCGCCGAGCTACTTCAGCGAGGTGGATGCGGCGATCCGGTAGAGGCGGCGCTGCTGGCAAGAACGCAGATTGCCTGCGGGAATGACAAATAGAAGAGGAATCAAAGAAGCATCAAGGAGAAAGTATGCCAAAATCCACCTTCCTGCAGTCCCTTCTTCTTCCGGAGCTCGAGGCAGAGCTCGGCAAGACGCGCAAGATGCTCACCTATGTGCCCGACGGACACAACGACTTCAAATCCGCCGAGAAATCCATGCCCCTCAGCCGCCTTGCGGGCCATACCGCCGAGTTCGCCAGCCTGGTCACGGTGATCCTGACGCACAACGATTTAGACTTTGGCACACCCTCCGACCCGCGCCGCATCCTCCGCATGGAGACCAAAGGCAAGCTGCTGGCCGATTTTGACGAACTCGCCGCCGGTGCCCTCGAGGCCATGCGAGCGACCGATGACGAGACGCTGATGGAAACCTGGCGAGCGTGCAAAAAGGGCGTTCCCGCCTTTTCCCTGCCCCGCTACAGCGCCTATCGCAACATGGCGATCAACCACATGATCCACCACCGGGCGCAGCTTGGGGTGTACCTGCGGCTGCTCGACCTGCCGGTGCCTTCCACCTTCGGTCCCACAGCGGATGAGGCCGCCTGAGCGGCCGCCGCTAACGGGTGCCAAGCGGAGCGGTGAGGGTATGGGTGCGCAGATAGGCAAGAACCGCTGCTCGGACGTGCTCATAGGTGGGTTTGCCGTGGGGATAGCGCGCGATCGTGCCGTGGGAGGCCCCGGTATACCAGTTCAGGGCCAGCGTTCCGGCGTCTTCGGAAGAGGCATCCGCGGTGCCGGCAGCCGGTGTGCCGATGCGGAGATCGCTAGGGTGAAGCGCGGCCTGGGCAGCGGCGGCGTTTTCGAGCGAGATATACGCCTCGACTCGGCCTGAAGGCGAGAATCGTTCGAAGTTGTAAACCGTCTGCGAGCGGCCGAGGGGTTCGAAATAGGCGCGCACGACCCAGTGCGCAGGGCCGATGTCGAAGCTGTCGATGATGTCGCTCTCGCGCGGATTGATGCCCGGGGAACCGCGCTCGCGGGCGAGGCGGAGAACGGTGCGTTCGCCGTCGAACTCCTCCCAGCGGCCAAGCGCGGCTTCGACGATGACGAGGTTTTTGTGGGCCTGCCAGAGCTCGGGCTGGCGGGCGACGGCGGCGCGGTAGGAGGCCTCCGCTTGCTCATACTGGCGCAGGCCTAGTTCGGCGTCGCCCAGACCGAGTTCGGCTTGAACCTCTCCAGGGTGACTACGGAGCGCGCTTTCAAAGTATTGCTTCGCCGAGCTGAACTGCTTTGCCTGCAGCAGGATACGGCCGGGGCGAAGATCCACCTGGGAGGCTGCGGGCGACGCCGGTGCGCCACCCTGTGCGGCCGGTGTGCTGCCCCACGCAAGATCCGGCGCCAAACCCCGCGCCAGAGCCAGGCCACCCACCATCAGGGCCGTAACGACCAGGCGCCGAATGGGATTTCCTGGAGCGGAGCGCGTCCCGTCTCTCCGGCCCTGCCTTGCCTGCTTCAACTTTGGGTACCCTCCGCTCGGTATTGGACGAATTGGAGGGCGGTTCCGCCCATCATGCCAGTGCAGGCAAGGACGATGACCCAGAAAAGCTCGGGGTGACGGTCGAAGAAGGGCCGGGTGTCACGGCGCGGGGTCCAGTGCGGATTGCGGGTTTGTGGGCCGAGCGTCGCCGTGAGTGCAGGGGCTGTGACCTGGGGAGCATCCGGATAAAACGGGGCGGTGAGGGCGGGGTCGCCATAGCGGAGCGTGTAGGTGGCGTTCGGCGAGGCGGTAAAACAGAGGCGTCGTTCCCGCATCTCGAGCGTGGCCGAGGCGAGCGGCAACGGAGCTCCCGCGCCGTTCGCAATCGCGACGCTCACAGTGGCCGCGCTGGCGAGGGTAGCGCCGAGGGTGGAGGGGAAGTCCGTTTCCTGAACATCGATCGGGTTGAGACGGGGATCGCCGGAGGCGAGGTGCATGTCCTGCAGAAGGCCGGCGTCGAGGGTTTCCGGCTCATTGAAGGGATCGTCGTCGGAGCGGGCGGTGAGGACGACGTCGTGGGCGAAGCTCGGGTGCGGGCCCGAATGCGGGCTCGGGTTCAGGGCGATGTGCAGCTCCTCCACGGGCACGTGCGCGGGCACCTGAAGCGTGGCCACGGTCGCGCCTCCCTGATGCGAGAAAGATGCCGTGGTCGCGACGGGAGTGTACGCGGTCTGGCGTTCGCGACTGGGCGGGACGGCGACATTTTCGACCAGCGTGGAGGGAAAAACAGCGATGGGCTGGCCGGCGGGGGTGCGCAGGGAGAGCGCAAGGTGCAGGACGGGAGCGGTGCTTTCCGCTAGCAGCAGCGTCGTCCAGCGGCCAAGCCCTTCGCGGCGAAGATCGAAGATGCCGAAATTGCCCAGAGACAGGGGTTTGGGAGGGTGCTTGCCGGTTGCCGGGTCGCCAGCGCTGACCAGGACGGTCCCGACGAAGTCCCCGGCGAGCGCGCCGGGATCCAGCCGCAGGCGCAGCTCGGAGTAGGCGCGTGGCGGCATACGGAGGTCGAAGCGCAGCTCGCCGCCCCTGCGGGTCACGCCGGTGGGATGGATCGTCACGGCGTCAACCGGTTCGGGGCCGCTTTCGGTGAGCAGGTAGGGCACCTCGGCTTGCAGGGGGGAGCCGGGGTAGCCACGGTAGAGGCGAAGGTCGCTGGCGCCGGCAGAGGCGGCGTGCGCGAAAACGGCGGCGTCCAGAACGGCGCAAGCGGCACCGTGGATGTCGCTGCCGGGGGGCAACAGCACGGCGCGCGCGTAGCGCAGGTGCTCCGGGTCGGCCGGGGCGCCGATGTTGACCAGCAGAGCCGTTTGCCAAGCGAGAAGCGCGAGCAAGGGGGGCTTTGACGTCACGCTTGCGTACCCTGCCAGCAAGGCCTGCCCTGTGGCGCGCGTCCTGTTCCGTAGCGTTGGCTGAAACAGGGGGAATGGGGAAGCCAAAGTGATTGCAGGCAAAGCGAATAGGGGGGCCACTCGCCATCGGTAGCGCCTGCGCGGCTGGGCATGACAACACTGTACCCCGTGCCATCCCTATATGACACGTCCGTTGTAGAGCGTGCCTAAAGCGAGGCAGAGTGGGTTAAAGAGCTTTCAGGTTCCATGTATTGTCACTACAGAAACAGAGATCCAGTGCCCAGGGAAACGATAACTCGAAGCCGCACGCTCGTGGTGGAAGATGACGCCGTGATGCGCGAACTGCTGCTTGCGCTCTTGGATATGCAGGGGCACGAGGTGCATGTTGCCGACTCCGGCGACGAGGCCCTGCAAAGGCTCGCGAACGGGCCGGCGCCAGATTTTGTACTGACTGACATGCTGATGCCCGGCATCCACGGCGGTGCGCTGGTACAGGCGCTGCGGGGAGCCGTCGGTCCTTCGACGCGCCTGGTGGGCATGAGCGGCAGCCGGCCGCAGCAGCGGGTGCTCGACAGCCTGGACGGCTTTGTGTTGAAGCCGTTCGGGTATGAGGATCTCGAGGCAGCGTTGGGGCAGACCTCGAAGCCGGGGAATGGCACCCGGGCGGAGCATGGGGCCAGCTCGCAAGAGAATGTAGCGGCCGAGCTGCCGGCGGTCGGGCCGGTGTTGGATGAGGCGATCTTCACTTCCCTGCGCGGGAGCTTCCGTTCCGCACAGCTGGCGGAGCTGTACACCCTGACGCTCAGCGATGTGGAGGCGCGCCGAAAAAAGATGGACGCATTTGCCGCTGCCGGCGATCTGAAGGCAATTCAGCGTGAGGCGCATTCAATCAAGGGACTTTGCGGCATGGTGGGGGCGCGGGAATTGGGCGACCTGGCCCATGCCGTGGAAGCGGGTACAACTTTGGATGTATTTTCCCTCCATGAAATTTCAGCAGCCTGCGCGCGGCTCCGGCGTATGCTTGACACCAAGTTCGCCAACCACATCGCTCCTGCAGGAGAGCACGAATGATTACCGCTCCGCGTAAGCCCGGTTTCTCCCCTACCCCCACCCCGCCCCCTTCCCTTCACCGCAGCGGCAACATCCGCATTCTCGTCGCCGACGATCATCCGGTCGTCCGGTTCGGCGTAAAGAACATGCTCATGAACAGCCATGAGTCCGGATTCGAGGTCGTGGGTGAGGCCGAAGACGGCGACAAAGCCGTTCAAGAGACGCTGGAACTGGAGCCAGACATCCTGCTGCTCGACCTGGCGATGCCCAAGCTGCCCGGCCTGGAGGCGATGCGGGCGATCATGAGCCGCTCGCCGCGGGTCAAGATTTTGTTGCTGACCAGCACGATTTCAACGCAGCAGATCATTGAAGCTCTGCAGATCGGCGCGCGCGGCATCGTGCTGAAGGATTCCGTGGCGGCCGACCTTGGCGAAGCCCTGCGCGCGGTGCTGAACGGCGATTACTGGATCGGCGGCAAGCGGGTGATCAATCTGCTGAGCGCCCTGCACGAGTTGATGCAGAAAGCCGCGGCCGTGCCCGAGCGCAAGACCTATGGTCTAACCCCGCGCGAGCTGGAAGTGGTGACCTGCATCGTGGAAGGCTGCTCCAATAAGGACATCGCCAAGCAGTTCACCATCTCGGAAGAAACGGTGAAGCGGCATCTGTCAAACATCTTTGATAAGACAGGTGTTTCGACGCGACTGGAGCTGGCGCTGTTTGCGATCAGTCATAAGCTGGTGGACATCGACGCGTAGAGCGAATCTCCTGTGACCGTGAAGTGAAGAACCGTCATTCCGTGCCAGTTCCTTCATGAACTGGCACCGGAGCTGGTCGGCTGCTGCTCTCATTGTGCGAACGGTGCGATGAAGCCTGCCGCGACGGTACGGAATCTTCTGTTTTGCCGACCCAGCGGAGGTGGGCGAGCCGCAGCGACGCTTATATACTTTTGGCTGGAGATACCAAGAAACGCCATGCCGCAACGTGAATTTCAAACCGAAGTCAGCCAGCTGCTGCAGCTGATCATTCATTCGCTGTACTCGCACCCGGAGATCTTTCTACGGGAGTTGATCTCGAACTCCTCCGATGCGCTGGACAAGCTGCGCCACCTCTCCTTGACGGAGGAACGCTACAAGGCGCTGCCCTTTGAGCCGCGCATTGATCTGGAGTTGGATGAAGCTACCAGCACTTTGACCATTGCCGACACCGGCATCGGCATGAACGAGGAAGACCTGGTTTCGCACCTGGGGACGATTGCGCGCTCGGGCACAAAGAACTTCCTTTCACAGCTTTCCGGCGACGCGAAGAAAGACTCCAACCTGATCGGGCAGTTCGGTGTGGGTTTCTACTCGGTGTTCATGGTCGCCGATGAGGTCGAGGTGATCTCACGCAAGGCCGGTGAGGATGGGGCGTGGCGCTGGACCAGCGACGGCAAGACCGGCTTCAGCCTGGAACCGGCCGAGCGCGCGATTGCGGGCACCACGGTGATCATTCACCTAAACGAGGAGGGCAAACAGTACGCCAACAGCTGGCGTCTGCGTGAGATCGTCAAGAAGTACTCCAACCACATCGCCTTTCCGATCTTCCTCACCTATGACAAGAGCGAATGGAACGCGGAGACCAAGCAGTCTGACAAGGCGCACACCACGGAGCAGGTGAACGCGGCGAGCGCACTGTGGCGGCGTTCAAAGAGTGAACTCAGCGATGAGGACTACAAGGAGCTGTACAAATCCATCTCGGGAGATCCGGGGGACCCGCTGTTTTGGTTCCATACCAAGGCGGAAGGGTCGCTCGAGTACACGACGCTGTTCTTCATTCCCGCGAAGGCGCCGCTCGATCTGTACCAGGCTGAGTACAAGGTGGGCGTGAAGCTGTATGTGAAGCGCGTGTTCATCATGGATGACTCGAAGGACCTGCTGCCGCAGTACCTGCGCTTTGTGCGCGGGGTTATCGACAGCGAAGACCTGCCGCTGAATGTGAGCCGCGAGATCCTGCAGCAAAACCGCGTGCTGACGAGCATTCGCACCGCCAGCGTCAAGAAGATCCTCTCAGAGCTGAAGAGCATCGCGGAAAACCAGCCGGAACAATACGGGACGTTCATCACGCAGTACAACCGTCCGTTAAAGGAAGGCCTCTACGGCGACTACGCGAACCGCGAGACCCTGCTGGACCTGGTGCGCTTCAAGTCGACGAAGGCTGAAGGCCTAACGAGTCTGGCGGAGGTGAAGTCGCGCATGACGGAAGGCCAGAAGAGCCTGTACTACATCACCGGCGGCAACGAAACGCTGCTGCGCAGCTCGCCTCTGCTGGAGATCTACAAAAAGAACGGCTATGAGGTCTTGCTGCTGGATGACGAGATCGATGAAATCGTCTTCGCCGGGGTGGAGAAGTACGGCGACCTCGATCTAAAGGCAGTGAACAAGAGTTCGACGAGCGAGGATCTGAAGGATCTGCAGGACGCGTCGGAGCCGGCCAAGGCAGAGGCTTTGCAGCCGCTGCTGGACAAGCTGAAGGCCACCCTGGGCGACCGCGTCAAGGATGTGCGGGCGTCGGTCCGGCTGGCAGACAGCCCTTCGGTCATCGTGACGGATGAGTCTGAACCTTCCCTGCAGATGCAACAAATCCTGCGGCAGATGGGGCAGACGGACATCCCGGCGCCCAAGCCTACACTCGAGATCAACCCGGATCACGAGATCGTGAAAAAGCTGCTGGCGCGCCCTGAAGACGCCGTGGCGGAGGATGCGGCGTGGCTGCTGTTTGACCAGGCGTTGCTGATGGAAGGGGTTGCACTGAAAGAGCCGGCGATGTTTGTGCAGCGGCTCAATCGCATGCTGAACCTGTCAGTCTAACGGTCGGGAGCAATCGCCTGTGGTGTAGAGCGAATCAACCGGCTCTACATCCACAGGCGATTTGCTCGACCGAGTCATTGCTTGGTAACGGAGCTGGAAATCGGCTCAGGGACGCGACCGAAGACCCCATCGAGCAGCCAATCCGTAAGAATGCGGCCCTGCTGCGCCAGACTTGGCATTTTTGCAAGGTAAACCGCGCGCCACATGGCCCAGGCGAGCAGACCGGAGAAATTATAGCCATAGACGCGAGCTACGCCGGAGTGCCGCCCAACCAGGGCCAGCTCCCCAATGGGCGTGAAGCGGAACGGCTTCGTCGGTTCCCCGCGCAGGTAGCGCACGATATTTTTTCCGACCAGCGTGCCTTCGCGCGTAGCGTTCTGTGCGGTGGGCGCGTAGGTGCCCTTTGTGGCTGGGTCGGGGATCTCGGCGCAGTCGCCGAGCGCCCAGAGGCCCTCCTGATCGACGACCTGGCAGGAACCCTCGACGATGACGCCATGGTGTTTACCCTTCTTTACAGGCAGGCTTTCCAATAGCGGATTGGGCGTGACACCTGCCGCCCAGATGAGGGTGCGTGCCGGAATGATCTCACCCGACTTCAGCGTGACCGCGTGCTCGGTGGCGGAAGCGATGCTGGCATTGAGCATCACCTCCACGCCGCGCTCCTGCAGCTTGGCAAGGGTGTAGGCAGCGAGCTCTTCTGAGAGCTCCGGAAGCAACCGAGAACTCGGCTGCACGATGACAGTCCGCACCCCACTACGCCGTTTGCCGCCTTTTGCGATGTACTGGGCGACGTGGTCCCGCACAAGATCGTTGATGGCGGCCATCGTCTCGACGCCCGTGAAGCCACCGCCGGCGACAACGAATGTCAGCAGTTCCTTGCGCTTCGCGTCATCGGTCTCAGACGACGCGCTTTCCAGACAGGCGGAGACGCGCGCGAAGGCGGTGCGCGCGTCAGAGAGGCTCTTCATGGAGATGGAGTGCTCGGCTGCACCAGGCGTGCCGTGGAAGTTGGTGACGGACCCAAGGGCGAGGACGAGATGGTCGGCCGTGAAGCTCTGTTTGCCCGGGCTGAGACCGGCCGCGCCCGTGTCGACTTCGACGGTCTTCGTGCCGAGGTCGATGGCGGTGACGCGGCCCTGGACGAAGCGCACACGCGGCTCGAGCACGCGCAACGTACTGACGATGTGCCGGGTCTCCAGTTCCCCTCCCGCTGCCTCGGTCAGCATGGGCGTGAAAAGCAGGTAGTTGTCCTCATCAATGAGGCAGATCTCTCCGTTGTCGGCGCCGGGAAGCAGGCGAGCGAGTTCCTGGGCGACGGCCGCACCGGCGAAGCCGCCGCCGAGGATCAGAAAGCGCTTGCCATGCCCAAGGGTGGCGTTGGCAGCGCGCTCTTCCATGCGGCGCAGGGTTGACCAAACGGTGTACACGGAAGCCAGGGCGGCGGTAGCCTGAACGACGGAACGGGCGAAGCTCTTGCGACTCATAAGTAAGGGATTCTCCAGATTGATCCGTCACGGCATCCGGCCGAGCTGGAAGCAGAGCGGTACGGTGGAACGTAAGAACCTGCAGCCTAGTTGCAGGCCGTACCCTCTACCAGGGCATCAGATGCAACATCCCTTCGGGGCGAATCGGGGCGAAAGGTCCTGAAGCGCCTTGCTCTGGGAATGCTTGTGAAACACAAGCCGGCGCATATCGCTATTGCCTGAAATGCAGATAGCCCCAGCGTTCCGGGACGTGCATATCGATCAGACCCTGGGGCGACCAGACCCAGTTGTCTTCCTTGGGATTGCCGGGCTTCCACTCCACGCGGCTAAAGTTGATGCGCCAGGTGGTACCCGCGTGCGGTGTGGGAACGTCCTGCCTCGTTTTGAAAGCGTCCAGCGGATAGGCAATTTCCACCGTCCAGCCCTTGTCGATGTCGGAGGAGTTGTTGAGCGTGCCCTGGATTTGTACCGCAGTCCGCAGCCCGGCGATGTCCCAGCTGTTGTCCGCGTGTCCGCCCATGCGATAAGGCTTGGCCAAGAAGAGGTCCCAGCCGGTGTTCAGGGCGTTGATCTCGAATTCATAGTAACTGGGCGTTTCGGGCAGAGGTTTGACGAAAACCTCGAAGTCGTTGTCCTTGAAGATCACGGAGTCGTGCTGGGTGAGCGTCGCCTTCACATCCGGCTCCTGCAGCTGCGCGGCGATATACAGATACTTGCCGTCCCAAAGCATCTTCGCACGGGTGCGAAAGCGTGGTGTGGGCTGCGATGCCCCCTGGATGTCGATGAAGTCGCTGGTCCAGGGCGCGGCTTTCCAGGCAGGATCGTCGAGCTTGCCGTCAATGACCGGAGGTTTGCGGGTGTAGTGGCAATCGTATCCAAGCGGCGTGGGGAGTGCCGAGTCATTCAGCAGCGGCGGCTGAACGGCCTGTGGCGGGTTCACCTGCGCGCCGGCCCCCACGGGCAAAAGCAGACCTGCGCACACAGCAGCGGCAGCGAGGCTCTGCCCGAACCACGACAAGGCGGGGGTGAAATGACGGAGGGAAGTGGAAACAACAGCTTTATGCAAGCAGCACCTCGACTTTGGCTTTTCTGAAGACCTCGACCGCTCCGTCAGGAATCGCGTCGCCGGTAATCAGCACGTCGATGTCCGTCACGGGGCAGATCACGGCCGGGCTGGCGAGACCGACTTTGCTGGAATCGGCAACGATGATGACCTGCCTGGCGCGGCGGACCATGGCGCGGAAGATGGCGGCTTCTTCCGGTTCAATGGTGGTGGCGCCGTGCACGGGATGGATGCCGCACACGCCGAGAAAGAGCCTGTCCAGCACCACAGAGTTCAGAGTTTCCAGCGCGGCCGGACCGACCAGAGAAAACGCCCCGGGCCAGCGCAGGCAGCCGCCAGTCAGCATCGTCTCCAGCCCTTCTACCGCACTGAGTTCCATGGCGATATTGACGGCGTTGGTGATGACGTGCAGTCCCCGGCGCAGACGCAGAGTTCGCGCCACAGCCATCGTGGTCGTCCCCGCGGTGAGGCCGATCGTTTCCCGTTCTCCAATCAGTGCGGCAGCCGCTATGGCGATGCGCGCCTTTTCCGAGGCGAAACGGTCTTCACGCACCTGAAACGAAGCGTCGAAGCGGAACGGCTCATAGGTCTGCCTGGCCAGCATGGCGCCGCCATGGGTGCGGTGCACCAGACCCCGCTCCTCCAGACGAGCGAGATCACGGCGCACGCTGGCAGCGGAGGTGCCCAAGACCTCGGCCATCTCTTCCACCGAGGTCTTGCCGCGGCTCAGCAGCAGATGCAGCATCGCCGTGGCTCGCTTTTCCGTTTTCGAAGCCATGGACCGCCCCCGGTGCAGCGATCAGCCTTGCGCGCTAGAAGCGGTAATTGGCTGAGAACTGCAAGCGGCGCTCAGTCGAGCGGACAGCTTGTGGAACGCCGTTAGCGCTTCCCTGCCCCGAGATATTGCCGAAGTTTGTGCCGACCAGATTAGTGTCGGTGATATTTGTATCGGGATTCCCGTAGCTCACAATGTTGAAAGCGTTGAAGGCATCAAATCGTACGCCAAAGGTCTGCTCACGGAATGTATGGAAGTCCTTAAATGCAGACAGGTCCACGTTGTAGTATCCAGGGCCGCGAAGATTACCATTCCTTGCTGTACCGAAGGTGTTGGGAGCTGGGGTCCCGAAGGCACAAAGGCCGTTATCAACACCTGCGGTGGTACATGGAATTGCGGACGGATCGGTTCCGAACCAATGATCAATGCTACGGTTAACAATTTTCAGGGGACGATACTGGTTGGGTCGTGCGTTGCCGAAACTGTTCGAGTTGTTGCCAGGACCGTTCGCCGTTTCAGCAAAGCCACTGTATGCGATCGCGGCTGTCGAAATACGCCAGCCACCGATGGCCTCGTCGACGAAGTGATTGACGCCTGAGAGATACTTTTTGCCTTGGCCTACCGGTAAGGCGTACACGGCGGTTCCACTAAAGTTGTGCCGCAGATCGTAGGCAGCCGGACCCCAGTCCGCAGCGCCGTTGTAATAGTTCTGAAATGCACCCTGGCCGAAGTTACTGGCACCGGAGGTATTGACGGGGTAGTTGCCAGCGCTGTTAGTGAGCGCCTTGGAGTAGGTGTAATTAAACGTAAATTCAATCCCGTTGGCCAGGCGTTGACGTAGAACCGCCTGCAGGGCATTGTAGTCGGAGGCTGCACGCGACTCTGTGATAAGAAGGCTGCCATTACCGACCACGGAGGAGAGATATTGATTGTTCACATAAGGCGCAGTACTCGGATCGCCATTGACAAGGTATTGGTTTAGATTGCCGTAATCCTCAATGTGCTGACCCTGTTCCCCGAGATACCCGACCTGGATGGATAGAGATCGAGTTAAAGCGTACTCAGCGGTGAGATTGAAGTTTTGTACATAGGCAGGCTGAATGTTTTGAGGATAAACGTTAAAGGTTCCTCCTAAAGCAATCGAGCTGTTTGCAAAGCCCTGCTCAGCCGTACGCGGCGTACCGCCCGCGTTGCCTGTTGTAGGAGCAACTACGTTAAAGTTGATGGCCTGGATAAAGGGAGTGATCGAGGTAAGTCGCTGGTTGGAAGAGTTACCCTCAAAAAAGCTGGTTGCGCCGTAACCGCCTCGGATGACAAAATTACTGCCTGCCTGATAGGCAAAGCCCAAGCGAGGAGTTATCTGGCGATAGTTTGATTGATAACATGCCAATGTGCTGCAGAGTCCTGAACCCGCCGGTGCACCGGCGGGCACACTGCCCGCATAGATGACCTGACCGGTCGCAATATTGATGTTGCCTGTTTTGTTGTTCGATTCGATCCAGGGCTGGTCATATTCGTAACGCACGCCGGCGTTAAAGGTTAAACGTCCTGTGGCTTTATAGTCATCCGCGACGTATCCGGCATCGCGCCATTGCCGTTGTCCGACGTTGACGCTGGCGAGCGTAGCGCTGCCGGAGGTAACGCGGTCGAGCAGGAAGTCCGCGGGACCGTAGCCAACTCCGGTCAAGGATGCCGGATTCGTCGTAAAGGCACCACTGTACGTCAACGAGCCGAGGTAACCGTTGTTGTTGCTGGTCGGATAGTTGTTCTGGTAACGGAGTGCCTGGACACCCATGTGGAAGCTGTTTCTTCCGCGAACTAGAGTGATATCGTCGATGTAGCTAAATGTATTGTCGGTCAGACTGCCATTGTTCTGTGCAGCATTACCAACACCACTCACTCCGTTGATGCCCTGCGAGGTGAAACCTTGGTAAGCCTGATTGGGAAAATTTATCCCTACGATAGCGTCACCGTTGTTACCGAACTGCCCCGTCCCATCAACCGGCAATCCCTGAGTCCAATTGACACGGGTAAAGCCTATCCGGGCAGTATTCACAAGACTCGATGAAAAGATGTGGGTCCAGGTGGCCCCGCTTACTTTACTGGGATACGTGCTGCCGTTGGGAAAAGTGATAGGCAAAACCGAACTGGAGCCATCGAAGGCGGTAGACATCGAGTAGAAGCCCGTAACAATGTCCTTCGCGCCCGGATGATATTCGATCTTGGCGTCACCCTGGTTGTTTCCGCGGAATGTACGCTGCGGACCCGTAAGATTGTTGTTAACAATACTGTTACTTTGCACGGCGGTGTTGGGTAGCGGATAGAGATCCGGATGGGCGAACAGGTACTTAGCGACAGGGTTAACGATCGGTACCTGGTTGTTTACATACGGCGCGAACTTGTTTTCCGGATCGTAGAGTTGGATGGAAGGCAGAAGGGCGGAGAAGTCGCCATTACGCATAGCCTGGGTGAGCACGGTGGCTTGTCCTAGTCCGCCCTGGTGGTACCTTGCTCCAAGGTAATCCACAAAGAAAAATAGCTTGTCTCGTTTGATAGGACCGCCGAGGGTACCTCCAAACTGAGTTTGCTGAAAAGGATTGATCGGATTGCCGTCGTGCTTGTTGGTCCAGGAATTCGCATCCAGATGGTAGGTCTGCAAATATCCATATGCCGAGCCGTGATATTTGTTCGTTCCGCTCTTGAGCACACTGACCACGCCTGCGCCATTTACGTTTCCGTAATCGGCGGGCGAGTTGGCGGTAAGAACTTTGACTTCCTGCAGCGATTCCGGAGCCGGGCTGTAGGCGATCACATTGTTGAAGGTCTCGTTGAGGTCGATACCGTCCAGTGTGTAGTTATTAGCTTGAGCGCGGTTGCCGTTCAGGTTGACGGAATCGGTATAAGAATTGCTGCGCTCGATGCTTGTCGTGCCGGAGGTGCCGACCGTGCTCACGGCGCCCGGAACATAGAGCGTCAGCGCAGAGAAGTCGAGGCCGTTTAGCGGAAAGTTCTGGATTGTGTTGGCGGTGAAGGTGCCGCTGAGGGTGGCGTCGGTGGTGTCCAGGATGGGTGCGGCGTCGGAGACGGTGACGGTTTCCGCGGCACCGCCGACCTTCAGCTTGACATTGAAGTTTGCGGTCTGCAGCGCCTCCAGGCCGAAGGCCGGAATGGTCGCGGTGCCGAAACCGTTGGCGTCCACGACGACCTGGTAGCGACCGATGGGCAGGTTAGCGATGCGGTAGACGCCGTCATTGTTGGAGACGGCGCTCGATTCCACGCCGGTATCCACATTATGCGCAACGACGTGCGCGCCCGCGATGACGGAGCCGCCCGGGTCCGTCACGGTGCCGGTGACCGTTGCCGTAACTGTCTGCGCCTGGCTCAACGTTGCGGAAACCACGAAAACAATCGAGGCAAGTGGTACAGAGCGAAACGGGTGATTCTTCATTGCGGTTGCGATCTCCTAAAACTGCCGTGCTGCCGCACCGCGGCGCGAGGCTACGCGGACGGGGTCAGTTTGCCCCGATGAACCTGACATGAACGGCTGACGCAACCATATTGCAAAGTGCGCATTTCGTCCAGAAAAATGCGCACTTTAAACAGAAGTGGTAGAAATGCACGGCGGCCGGACGGATTTGCGCAGGGCAAAGGCGGTCCCCACAACCGGCGGTTCCCTCCGGCAGTCAATTTTCTGCCGTTCCATCTCACGCCGTATGCTTAGGGCAGAACCCGTGCTGACCCGAAATAGAGACAGGCAACCGCCTCCCGACACGACTGGCAAGAGCAAACCGGCGGGGCCGCCCCGCGGCAACTGGATCCTGGTGGCGTCGATTCTTGCTTCCAGCATGGCCTTTATCGATGGAACGGCCGTCACGGTAGCCCTCCCTGCGCTGCAGAATGCCTTCCACGCGACGGCCAACCAGATTCAGTGGATCGTGGAGGCGTATTCGTTGTTTCTCGCCTCGCTGCTGCTGGCAGGGGGATCTCTGGGGGATCGTTATGGCCGGCGGCTGGTGTTTGCCGCGGGAGTGGCGGTGTTTGCCATCGGCTCCGCGCTTTGCGGGCTGGGCCAGTCGATTGCCTTCCTGATCGCGGCGCGCGCGCTGCAGGGGGTCGGCGCGGCGCTGCTGCTGCCGGGCAGCCTGGCGCTCATCAGCGCATCGTTTTCACCGGAGACGCGCGGCACGGCGATCGGGATCTGGTCCGGCGCGAGTGCCATGACCGCGGCGATCGGGCCGGTGCTGGGCGGATGGCTGGTGGATCACGCCTCCTGGCGATGGGTGTTCTTTATCAATGTGCCGATCGCCGTCGCCATTTTGGCGATCACCTTCAGTCGCGTGCCGGAGAGCCGAAACGAGGAGATGAGCGGCAAGCTGGATTGGGGCGGGGCGGTGCTGGCGACGGTTGCCTTTGCAGGCATCACGTTCGCGCTGATCGAGGGGCGCCGTCCCAACCTGGTTGTGACGGCGACGGCCGTGGCCGGGGGCCTGGCGCTGCTGGGGCTGCTCTTTCTGGAGAGCCGGGTGGAGTCGCCCATGCTGCCGCTGGGCTTATTTCGCGTACCGACCTTTACCGGAGCGAACCTGATCACGCTGTTTCTTTACACCGCGCTGAGCGGCCTGCTGTTCTTTTTTCCGCTGGATTTGATCCAGGTGCAGCACTACTCGGCAACGGGGGCGGGCGCGGCATTACTGCCGCTGATTTTGGTGATGTTTGCCCTTTCCCGCTGGTCCGGTGGACTGATCGAGCGTTACGGTGCGCGTGCGCCGTTGACCGTGGGTCCGTTGGTGGCGGCGGTGGGTTTTGGACTGGCCGCGCGACCGGGCGTGGGCGGATCGTACTGGACCACCTTTTTTCCGGCGGTGACCATGCTGGGTATCGGCATGGCCATCAGCGTGGCGCCTTTGACCACGGCGGTGCTGAACTCCGTGTCGGTGGCGCAGGCCGGCATCGCCTCGGGCATTAACAACGCGATCTCCCGGCTGGCGGGCCTGCTTTCGGTGGCGGTCTTCGGCGTAGTGCTACTCACCGCGTTCCGGGGCAATCTGGGCCCGCGCTTGAAGCAGCTGTCGCTGCCGGCGGCGCAGTTGCAGGCAGTTGTGGCGCAACAGTCGCAGCTGGCTGCGGTGCAGACGAACGACCCGCGTGTAAAGCGGGCCGTGGCAGAGGCCTTTGTGTTCGGTTTCCGCCGCATTCTCTGGCTCGCGGTTGCCCTTTGCGCGGCGAGTTCGGTGAGTGCGCAAATGCTCAGCAGCCGGTCCGGCAGCGCGCAGACGGAGGCGACCGAGGAGCCATCTCAACGGGACGCCTCCGCAGCATGATGGACGCTTGGGTCCGTCTCGGCGGCGGGAAGAAACAGGCGCTGCCAAAGTATCCGCAAAAGAGCGAGTACGGGGACGGAAACCAGGGCGCCCACCACGCCGCCGATTTCGCCGCCGGCCAGCACGGCAAAGATCTCCGCCAGAGGGGAGATCTGCAGGGATCTACCCATGATGCGCGGAGCATTGATGTAATCCTGAACGACGCGCCAGCTGCCGAGCACAAAAAACAGAGCCAGGAGATGGTTGTAGCCGGCGATGAGCGCGATGCCGAAGATTGCGGCGCAGGCAGCGGCCGGTCCAACCACCGGAACAAACTCAAACAGGCCGGCAAGCGGGCCCAGAACCGAGGCAAACGGAACGCGCATGAGGCTGATCGCCAGCGTGAGCACGACGCCGGTGAGGACAGCGAGAATGACCTGGGCGCGAATATAGCTGCCGAGCATCGTGTTGACGTCCCCGACGATGCCGTCGAGCAGTTCCCGGTTTTCCTTGCCTCTGCCAAGCTGCACGATGTTGTGTGCGATGACCCGTGCGTCCTTGAGAAAGAAGACGCTGAGGATGGGAATCAGAATGATCCACCAGGCATGGGTCAACGGTGTTTCGAGACGGCTTATGACACTTTCCCCGTAGCCGAGGATGGTCTTGCGATGGCTCATCAAGAGGCCCTGGATTTGGGCTGCCCGCTCGTGGCTCCAACCCTGCTCCCGGCTCATATGAAAGATGAACTGGCCGGAGGCCAGGCGATCTGAAAGCGCGGGCAGGCTTTGCAGCAGGGAGCGGCCTGCGCTCGCGATGCGTGGTCCGAGCAGGAAACCGAGACCGGTCAGCACGCCGCCGAGCAGGACATACGAAGCAATGATGGCCCTGATGCGGCCGGGCAGGCGCCTGGAAAGAAAGCTCACCAACGGGTTGACGAAGTAGGCAAACAGGATCGCAAATAGAAACAGGGTAAGGGTGTTGCGGGCGCCGTGCAGAAAGGCGAGAACCACGGCAAAGAGGAGGAGGGTGGAAAGGACACGGGCTGTCCTGGCGTCCCAAAAGGTAGAAAGCATCGCGAAACCTGCTGAAAGGGGGATGCGATTAGGATCACCGAAAAGAGTGGGAACCACAACGGCAGCCAACTATGCGCCCAGGTGAACCAAGGGTGTGCCGACAACACGATGTCACCGCATCCGTTTCGCCGATGTAGAACTGGGGACGCTACGTCCCGCAGAAGGTCTCGCGCACGCTCTGCTCCGGAGTTGCCGGGGCCGTGTAGAAGGGCAGGTCATCCCGTTCCGCAAAGGGCCGTGCGAGCACCCCCAGCAGATCTTCAAACGGTTGCAGATCGCCCTGCGTCACCGCGGCTGCGAGGGCGGCCTGCACCACGTGATTGCGAGGAATGAAAGCTGGGTTGACGGACCGCATTGCCGCAGCACGCTCCTGGGCAGGGAGGGGATCCTGCCCCAGGCGCAGACGCCAGGCCTGCGCCCAAGCGATGTAGGCTTGGGGATCGTCAAACAGCTTGGCGACAGCTCCGTCCTGTGCCGGGTCGGCCGCGGCATTGCACAGACGGCGGAAGGTCAGCGTAAAGTCAGCGTGGTTGGCGGCCATGCGCTGCAGCAGGTCGGCCATGAGCTCCGAGTCGCCCGCGCGCTGCGCCGAAAAGCCGATTTTTCGGCAAAATCCAGCTTCGCGCGCCGCTTCAAACAGCGGGCCGAAGGTCGCGAGTGCTTCCCCCGCGGAGTTCATACCCGCTTCCTCGCTGCCCTCCTCCGCTTCAAGCAGAGGGAGCATGGCCTCGGCAAGGCGGGCGAGGTTCCAGTGCGCGGCATGCGGCTGGTTGGCATAGGCGTAACGACCCGCATGATCGATGGAACTGAAGACGGTCGCGGGATCGTAGGCCTCCATGAAGGCGCAAGGGCCGTAGTCGATGGTCTCGCCCGAGATGGAGGTGTTGTCCGTGTTCATCACGCCGTGGATGAAGCCGATCAGCATCCATTGCGCGATGAGATCGGCCTGCCGGGAGACCACGCCTTCGAGCAGAGCTCGGTACGGACGCGGTGCGTCCGCGATCTGGGGGTAGTGGCGCGCGATGGCGTAATCAGCGAGGGTGCGCAGTGCTTCGGTGTCGCCCCGTGCGGCAAAGTACTGAAAGGTACCGACACGGAGGTGGCTCGCGGCGACACGTGCAAATACCGCTCCCGGCACGACGTCTTCACGAAAGACCTTTTCTCCTGTGGTTACCGCCGCTAGCGCGCGTGTGGTGGGCACGCCGAGCGCCGCCATGGCCTCACTGACGAGGTACTCGCGCAGCACAGGGCCGAGAGCGGCACGGCCATCGCCGCGGCGCGAAAAAGGTGTAGGTCCGGAGCCTTTCAGTTGGATGTCATAGCGCAGCCCATCCTGCCCGATGACTTCGCCCAGCAGATTGGCACGGCCGTCCCCGAGTTGCGGCACCCAATGGCCGAACTGGTGACCGGCGTACGCGATCGCGAGCGGCTCGGAGCCTTCCGCGATCTGGTTGCCGGCAAGAAACTCCACACCATCTTGACCCCTCAGCACCTCGGGATCCAGACCGAGCCTCCGGGCTAGCTCCACATTCAGCTTTACCAGGCGCGGGGAGGCCACCCGCGTGGGTGGTACGCGGGCGTGAAAATGCGCGGGCAGGCGGGCATAGGTGTTTTGGAACGGGAGGCGGAGCCGGCCGCGCCCTTCTAAGGGCAGGGAGGGCACGACGGGAGAAGGGCTCGCGGGAACAAGCGGTGCGCTCATGCCTATACGATGTGGGGACGGGCGTTGCGGTCCAGGCTCGGCTTTGCCAAATAGCAGCCTCACACATACGGCTTCAGTGAGCGAATGGGGGAGCTGCGCCGGGTTCGCCCATCCCCAACAAGTAGTAAACAGGAGTACAAACCTTATGCTATGCTCCGGCCCATGCCACTCATTCTTATTCTGATCGTTTTGCTTCTTCTCTTCGGTGGAGGCGGTTTCTACATGGGTCCCGGGATGGGCTACTACGGTGGTGGCGGGATCAGCCTCATCCTGGCACTTGTGGTTCTTTACCTCATCTTCGGCCGGGGTCGCCGATCCCTTTAGGGCGAATGCCCTGCCCTGTGAAGCGAGACGATGCCCTCAAGTGCCTCCCGTGGAGAATACTGAGGGGCATCGTACGCTCTTGAGAAACACGCTCCTCATAAAACAGGAAAAGGGCTCAAACCCGCTCATCTTCGTTAGGACAGCTCGTTACGACAGCTCGTTACGACAGCGTCTCTCCTCCTCAACATGGACGGCCATTCCCGATAAGCATCCGCAGGGGAAAAGTTGACGTCTCTGCAGCCGTTCTGAAAAGGGAGCGCGATTGAAGTTTCTCGGGGCTTTGCTCGCGTTTCTTTTCCACCTGGGCTATTTCGGCCCGCTGGTGATGGGAGTTTTGGATTCGTCGTTTCTGTTTCTTCCCTTTGGCAACGATCTGCTGGTGGTTGCGTTGGTCGCGGACAGGCACGGGCACATCCCCATCTACGTGTTCTCAGCCGCGGTCGGCTCCACGCTGGGCGCTTGGCTGCTAACGCTGTTGGCGCGCAAACTGGGCGCGGACGGCATTTGCAAGCTGGCTGGAGAAAAGCAATTCGGTCGCTTAAAGCGATGGATCGGGAACCGTGCCGCAATCGCGATCGCGGGCGGCGCCCTCGCTCCTCCGCCCTTCCCCTACACGCTGGTAGTGGCGGCGGCGGGCGCGCTTGACTATCCGATCCCGCGCATTCTCTCCACGAATTTCGTCGCCCGGGCGGTTCGTTTCGGCGTGCTGGCCTGGTTGGCCCTTCGCTTCGGGCACCAGGTGATGGAGGTGGCGCAGTCGGCGCCTTTCCGCTGGACGATGATCGGGTTCATCGTTCTTTGTTTGGTCGGCAGCGGACTCTCGATCCGGCAATGGGTGCGCCAAACGCGGTCGAAGAAACAGTGATTGCCCAGGTAGGCCGAGGTAGGCCGCTCCCTCTTGCGCACCGGGGCGAGCCGTTCGCCGTCATACACGCCCTGCATCCACGCTCTGGTGATCAGAGGCGGGGCCGGATCGCCCGGCGGCTGAGCTCGGTAGCGACACCGAAAACCAGATGAGCGAGGCAGTGCTCCGCCTGCGCACCCGGGGTCTCCCTCCAGGGCTTGTGGCTCAGCCCAAGAATGGGCAGAGAGCTTTCATCGGCGGCCAGGAAGATGCCTGAACCAAACAGGGCGCCTGCGCCGGCCGTGGTCCATTTTGCATACTCGGCAAGACCTCCGTAGAAGCCGCCCACAACGGCTCCGAAGGCGTAGTGAACCGCTTCACCGCCCAGAGCTCTGCCCCCCGGGCTCAGATCGCTACCGGTAAGCTTGCGAACGGCCAGATTGGCCACCTCGTGGGCGGGGCCTTCCTGATCCAGCTGAGCGATCCCGGTGCCTGCGTGCAGCGAGCGCGTCCCGAGCATAAAAGCCTTCAAAAAGAGGGAGCCGATCAGGCCACCCACGACTCCCGCAACAATTCCCTGTGACAACCGCGGCTGCGGCATTCAACACTCTCCCGGCATGGCGACTTGCTTCAGACCTGCTCTATCGGTAGATGCCTCAATGTCCGAGGAGAGGCGAGCGGGCACTTTGACGACAGCAATGCGGGTGGTCGTAAAGCGTGTGGAGGAACAACGCCCCTGCAGTCGTTTAGGGCTGCCAAGTTCTCGCGTATGTTGGAGCGCTTGTAGGTCCTCGGCTTCACCAGACGAAATACAGGGCTCTCTCCACTGTGGTCGAGATGACGCATCTACGGACGAAAACTCTATATCGAGACACCCTGGCTAGGACCGGTGAAGGCCGGCTCTTTGAAAGGCTACGGCCACCTCGGGGTTGCGGCCGAAGGTCTGCCAGATGAAGCCGGAGCGCAGGTTTTCGGCCATCAACACACCGATGCCGAGATCGATCCCCAGCACGTCCGGGTCGTACCAGTTTGCGGCTGGATGAAAGGCATCGCAGAAACCGTACCGTCCCCACGCCTGCTCGCCGAAATCGGCCTTCAGCGCCTGCAAAACATAGAGGCAATCGCCTGGCAGGAAGGCCAGCGAACCGGCGGCCGCGCAGGGCACCACGGAACCATCAAGCTGGCCGAGCGGCGGTGGTCCGCCCCACGCCTGGTAGCCGTTCGCGGAGTCGGAGGCGCTGATGCCCCAGTAGCGATCGGAGTAGGGCTTGCCCAGACTGAGGCAGAATGCCTTGTGCGCCCGCGTTGCCGTGACGGAGTTATAGAAGTAATTGGCATAGGCATCGCGGCGATGCCGAAAGTCGAACCACGCTTGGCTGTATTGGTGCGTGAACAACGGATCTTTGCCGCTGATGTAGCTGAAGCCGAAGTAATTGACGACGGGGCGGCTCCACGCCGTCCACACCCGCGCGTCCACCGGATGCGTGGGCGAGCCCAGGGCGAGCAGAGGGATCATCATCAACTCGCTGTAGTGATTCCAGGTGGCTTTGAGGAAACCGGACTCCGGGTGCCAGCCCATGGAGAATTCCTCGCCGCCGGTCAGCATCCACGGCCAGTCCACGCGCTCGTAGATCAGCGTCGCCAGGCGCACAATCTCGGGCTCGGAGGCGAAGTAGGCGCGCGCCGTCAGCACACCGCACAGCAGCAGCGCGGTATCGATCGAAGAGACCTCGCTGCCCTTGAGGGCTTCGCCGGTCTCCACATCATTGAAGTGCGAGAAAAAGCCATGCTGGTGCGGCAGCACGTTTGCATGGAACTGCAGGGTGCGCAAAACCTGATCGCGAATCGCGGTACGGTCCGCATAGCCGCGACGGTGCGCGATCGTCAGCGCGCTCAGGCCAAACCCTGTAGCCGAGATGCTGGCATTGCGGCGTGGGTCGCGCTCGCCGGTGGTGTTGTCAGCGCGGGCGCGGTCCAGTACCTGCCCGCTGGCCGCGCCCGCCTGCTCCAGGAAGTAGCGGCAGCCACGGCGCTCGAGATCGTCCAGAAAAGCATCGTCTGCAGAGGACGGTGAATACGGTGCAGGCAAACCTCGCGATGCGGGCGCGGGCAGGCACGTCACCGCCGCGGCGGCTGCCAGCCAGCAGGCTGCCTGCCGTCGCGTCGGCTTCAACGGGACACCACCAGCAACGCAAGACCCTGCTCCGGCACATTGATCTGGAGATGACCGTTGCTCAGGTGCATCGATTCAGGGGGAGCCATCGCGCCGGCTGCCTGCAGGCTTTTCACCTGTTCCCGCGTAAGGTCGCCCGGCGGGCGACCCATGGCGTCAAAGGCTTTCAGCACATTGCCGTGATCGGCATCTACACGCCACACCTGCACGGCAGCTTTGCCGCTGAGGTGATCGAGCTGCAGGTCAAAGCTCTTTGCCGGGCCCCGCGTTCCGGGAGGCATCGTGTACGTTGGCCCCGTGCCGGTGGGCGGCGCGTAGTTCCACAGCGCGAGGACGAGCCGGCCGTCCGACGTGCGCGTGGCCAGGGCGGATTCCGACGGCAGCGGCAACCGCTCCGTGCCGAGCTTGTGCAGCAGGGCGAAGACGTTCAGCGAGGGCTTCAGGATTTCATCGGCGGCGATCAGGCCAAAGCCTCCATAGAAGGGAGTGCGCACCACGCCCTGCTCCTCAAACACATCGGAAAAATCCCAGTAGGCCATGGATTGCACCAGGCCATCGCACAGCCGGATCGTGTTGGCCAGCCACGGTCCGATAAAAGTGGAATCGGTGACGTTCGGCTCATTGGAATAGCTGGCGTTGTACTCCGAAAAGATCAGCGGCAGTTGCGGAAACGGTGACGAAGCGATCTGGTCATGCACCTTCTTCACTGCGCGATACACCATGGTCTCGCGCGGGATGTCCTCTGTCGTGCCGAAGACATCCTGGGCCCGGTCATTGGCATAAACATGTGTGCTCACGAAGTCGACGGGCACATTGCCCGCCTTGACATGCTCCAGAAACGGCGTCACCCAGGCGGCCTGCGCGGTCGCCGGTCCGCCCACCTGTAGGCGCGGCGAAACGGCCTTCAGCGCGTGGGCGGTGTGGTCGTAGAGTTCAAAATACGTGGACTGCCGCGGGTTGCCGCCCCAGAAATCGAGATTGGGTTCGTTCCACACCTCAAACTTCCAGGTCGCAACCTCCGCGAGGCCGTAGCGCTCCACGAGATGACTCGCAAGCGCATGGATCATGTCATCCCAGAGCTTGTAATCCTTCGGCGGCGAGACCACAGGACGGTAGAAAAACGACTGCGTTAGGTTGGGATCGGCGGCCATCTTGCGCGGCATAAAGCTGAGTTCGACAAACGGCTTCACACCGTTGGCGAGCAGGCCGTCGTAGATCTCGTCGATGTAGGAGAAGTTGTATTTGGACGCATCGTTGGCGGCCTCGGCAGCCAGGCCAGGATCCCGCACTTGGCGGTCTGGGTCATAGAGGCCCACCTCGTCCATCAGGATGCCGTGAAAGCGAATGGACTCGAAGCCGGTGGCTCCCTTCACCGTGCGCAAGTCGTCGCGGTAGCTTTGCCGCAGCGAAAGGATCGCGCGGCCGGAACCAAAGGTCTGCTCCCAAAAATGCGACAGCGGTGTGCCCGCGGCACGCGCATCCAGAACGAGATGCTCTTGCGCGAAGACCTGAACAGGAAATGAAAGAAGGGCAGCCAACGCCGCTCCAAGCAGGGTACGGATTTTCACGCAGACCTCAATCTGTGCACTCCCGGCAGGAACACAGCGGAAGAAGTGACGAGCCAAGCAACGGAGTGGAAGCCAAGCGGGGCGCAATCTTCTTGCGACCCGCATGTTGCAATGCTACTCGTGGCCAAATGCATGAATGTGCTCCGGGCAGCACACCCGAGCCCTCTCCACGGATTAAAAATCAAACCGGGCCGCAAGGTTTACGATGCGACCGGATAGCGCGTTCTGTGCCTGCCCGAAGTTCTGCAGTTGAATATTATTCACAACAGACGCCGAGCTCAGGTTGACGTTGTTGAAGAGATTGAACGCATCCGCACGAAGCTCAAGGCCTGCACCTTCGCCGAGACCACGCAGCTTGGGCAGGATGAACTTCTTGGTCACCGTGGCATCGAGATCAAGGTAGCCCGGCCCATCGAACGAATTGCGGCTTACCCCGGGCAGCTGCGGCAAGGTGTAGTTTGTAGCGTTGATTCCGGTAGAGGGAAGGTTGAAGTATGGCGTGGCGCCATTAGCCTGAATGTTCGGGAAGTTCAGGTTGGGCAGGCCGTTCTTGTAAGCGTTGTTGGAGCGCACCTGGTGGGCTCCGCCGTTGTAGGCCGAAGGACGCAGCGTGTTGTATCCACTGTTGGCGTAATACAGGTTGCTGCCCACATTGTAGGTGGGCGTAAACGGAAATCCTGTGTGCTGGTTGTAGATGCCGCTGAACCCCCAGCCGTCCAGCGCAAGCCGTGTTGCCCCGTTACCATGCCGGAAGCGCGGCTGCCAGAGGCCGTCAATCTTCAACGCCTTGCCATAGTTGAAGTCCGAGCGTCCATAGGCAAGGTCGGGCCGATAGGGATACGGATCCTCGTAGTAAGGATATGACCCGGTGTCGAGCGTCTTGGCATAGTTGAACTCGGCATCCACCGTGATGCCGTGCGACATCTGCTTCTTGAGGCCGACCAGCAGTGAATTATTGCTGGAGTGTCCTGTGTTCCCATAATAGTCAACGTTTTCGACCAGCGGGTTCTGCGCGTAACCCTCCGCGAAGCCGTTGACGTAGAGCTGCGACTGCACAATGAGGTGGCGGGTCACACTGCCCTGGTAGCCAACCGAAGCAACGATCTGGTGGCTCAAGTCGATCTGCGTATCCAGCGAGTAATGCTGCGTATAGATGGTGGGCTGATTGGCCTGATAGCCGGTGACCGTAGCGCCGCCCGCGATGGGAAGGTTCGCGCTGTTGTAGCCGCCGATCGTGTGTGGATTTGCCGGATAACCGAACAGCGTAGTGGCGCTGGCTGGCACGGCATACACGATGTCCCCGTTGATTTGCGTCGGGCTGCCGCTCGTATAACCGACCCCTGTCACGAACGGAGGATTCGAGCCCGAGTTGCCGGTGATGGCGATCTCGGTCTGGTTGTAGTTCAAGCCGTAGCCGCCACGCAGCACGGCCCTGCCCTTCAGTCCCGCGGGGCTGTAGGCGAAGCCGAACTGCGGACCGAAGTTGCCCTTCTGCGCGTTCGTCAGATTGCCGCCTTCGCGTATGTTGAGGCCCGTGAATGTAGCGGCGCCAGAGCCGAACTGTACAACACCCAGGTTGCCGGCCTTGGCCGAGAACGGTCCGAAGTAGGAGTAACGCAGGCCTGCATTGATCGTCAGGTTGGGACGCGCCTTCCAGTCGTCCTGAATGAAGAAGCCGTACAGGTCTTCGCGATTATCTTGACGGTTGGTCGTCGGTGTCCCCGTCGTGGAACTGAAGCTGCCGCTCTCCGTGTGCGGTGCGTCGTTCAGGAAGTCCCAGACGTTGTAGAAGTTATAGCTTGGCCGCGCCGAGTAAGTTGGGTTGTTCAGGTAGTAGAGCCGTGTCACCTGTCCACCGAACTTCACCGAGTGATTACCGAAGATCTTGGTGGCGACGTCCTTGTAGTCATAGCTGTGCTGGTTAAAATTGCTGGGCCCGGGCGCACCGAAAGACGCCAGGGTGATACTACCGATCGCGTCCACCTGATCCGTGGGCAGACCGAAGGGCTCCTGCGGATTGGTGGTGATCTCATTCCAGCGCCAGCCCGCATCGTTCACGCGCGCCTCATTCAGGAAGGTCGCGGAGAAAACGTGATTCCAGATGACCGAGTAGGCGTCGTTCACCTGCGAGTGATGGTACAGGTTATAGCCCCGGATCGAGCCGTTGTAGTCCGTGGTGCTTTGCGGAACCCAATAGATGGCAAAGGCCAGGTGGTCCTTCTTGGTGACATCGCTGTCCAAGCGGCCGTTGTACTGCGAAGCTGTAGACTGCGTCGGATTCAACGTGGTGTACTCGGCGATATCCGGGGTGTTGGTCAATCCGGAGCCGACCCCCGGATTGGTGCTGCTCAGCCAGGTCAGATCCTGGGCGCCGGCGCCCTTGGTCAAAGGCGAGCCGAGATTGAGGCCGCCGTTCACGGTTCTGCAGTTCACGCCTTCCGAAAGGCCGATATTGGCGCAGGTCTGGTTGATCTGCCCGGCCGCGGATACGCCCGCGCCGGGAAAGGTCAGGAAGCGGTTCGCGATGGGCGCGCCTGCCGGCGCCAGGGCGTCAAAGGCCGGGGTGTCATACCATCCGGTGCTGGTTGAGTTCGCATTGTTTCGCTCGGTTTCATAGGCGAAGAAGGCGAAGAGCCGGTTCTTGATGATCGGGCCACCGATCGATCCGCCGATCTGATTGGCGCGCTCTGTGTCGCGGATCAAGCCGCGCTCGGAGGGCGTGCCTGCCGCGAGGGAACCCGCGCCGTTGTAGCGCTGGTAGGCGTTCAGACCGGGCCGGTTGGCGCGGAAGTACGCGCTGCCGTGAAAGTCATTGGTGCCGGTTTTCGAGGTGATCTGCACCTGTGCGCCAGAGAAGCGGCCATCCTCGGCGTCATAGGCGTTGGAGACCACCTTCAGGCTGCCGACGGAGTCCTCGGTGGGCGTGATGATGGACGTGCCGCCCCACACGGCGGACACCGTACTGATCCCATCGATTTGAATGCCGTTCGTCGAGGTTTGCCCCCCATTGGCGCTGGCCTGCGGCCCGTTCTCGGTGGCGAAGATGCCGGTACCGCTGCCACCGGGCCCTGTTGTACCGGGCAGGTTGCTGTTGCCCCCACCGGCACCCTGCGAGCCGTCGCCAAAGACGCCCGGCGCCAACTGCACCAGCGAAAGCACATCGCGGCCGGCCGAAGGCAGATGCTGAATCTGGTTGGAGTCCACCGTGCCGCTGATGGAGGCGGTTTCGGTATCGAGCGGCGCCACCGTGTCCCCGCTTACACTGACGGCCGTGCCGGTATCGCCGATGACCATCTGCACGTTCACGGCATTGGCCTGCTCCGGGATGATGGTCAGGTTGTTGATGACCTGCTGCTTGAATCCGGTGGCCGTCGCCGTGAGCTTGTAGTGGTCCGGGGCGAGCGCGCTGAAGTTATAGGTGCCGCTCGTGTTGGAAAGGGCGGTCTGCGCGCGGCCCGTGTCGGTGTCCGTCAGGGTGACGTTCGCGTTGGGGATGACCGCGCCCGTGGGGTCGGTGACGGTGCCCTGGATTGAGGCCCGGAACTGACCAAAGGCGGCGGTGCCGGAAAGAGCGAAAGCCGCGGCAAACCGTGCGACCCGCCGGGTAACTGTTCGCGGGCTGCTGTGCCTTTCCTCCGTAAAGCGGTGCGACTTGGCCATCTGTCCTCCGTGTTGACCGTTGCTTGACGAAGCGGTGTTCGCCCAAGCCTTGGGCGGCTCGCGATGTACACCAGGCAAACGTTTGAGTCGTCCGTGACCTTGCTCTTTCCTGAGAATCGCTGTCAAGTGGCGGTTCCGGACTGTTTCACGACAATGTTTCTGTCCTCGAGGCTGTTCGCCGGGCGCTGTTGCCGTATGTGCCGTTCAGTGCTTCAATCAGGGTATTGCGCAGGCTTCTGTCCATTTTGTTGTTGGCCACCGTCGGCCTTCCGTTCTTCGCTCCCCTGTTTGCGTTGGGACAGAGCGCGGACGGGGGGCTGCCCGCGTGCTGCCGGCGGAACGGGGCACACCACTGCGCGATGAGCACCGCGGAGCGCGGCCAACTGACTGCGGACGACGGCAAGAGTCCCCATTGGCAACCGCCGGTTGAACGGTGCCCGTATTGCCCGGCGTCCGTAGCGTCGTGGCACCACGGGGAAACGTTTGCGGCGCCGCCGGCGCAGGCGATCTTTGCTGAGTTGCTGAGCCACCCGGCCGGTGCGGTCCAAACCGAGTCCCGGCGGCGCATCTCCCGCGACCGATCCCGCCAGAAGCGCGGCCCTCCCGCGCTGTCTCTCGCTTAGCCAGACGAGCCCTCCCTGCGCGCAGGGAAGAACTTCGGCTCCATTGCCAGCTGTGCTTGCGTTGCCACGGTGCGTCATGCCGTGCGCGCGAGCCGTTCAGGACAGGGAGAGCCTCCGCCACCAGAGCCTCGGTTGAATAGAGCCTCGACCCGCTCTCGCCTGTTCCTTCGGAGACACCAATGCATCCCCATACGCATTCCGCGGGGCCCGATGAGCGTCCTCAGCTCATCGCGCCTCTTCGTTTTCTTCTCGCACGACCGAACACCTGGGCTTTGTGCGTCCTCACCGTGCTCTTGGCCGTGTGCTTGCTATACCCGGCCGCTGCTCATGCCACGCTCTTTTCCGATGTGTCCGGCGTGGTGCATGATTTGCAGCATCATCCGCTGCCGGCGGCACAGGTGGAGCTCAAGGCCAAGGGTTCCGCCTTTGCTGTCCGTGCGGAGACGGGGCCGGACGGCGGCTTCCGTTTCGCGGCTGTTCCCTTCGGCGAGTACACACTGACCGTCGGTCATGGCGGCTTTGGGACAGTGTCGCAAGCGGTCACTGTGGTCTCTGACACCTCTCCCGTTCTGCACATTGCCTTGCCGGTGGCCGCCGTAGAGCAGAGTGTCACGGTCACCGCGGACGCCCAAACGGCGAACGTCGGTTCAGTGACGCCCACGGTGCTGCTTGGACAATCTGCCATCGAGAACACACCGGGCGCGGACCGCAGTGATTCGCTTGCCATGATCACCGACTACGTTCCCGGCGCCTACATCACGCATGACATGCTGCACATGCGCGGCGGCCACCAGGTGAGCTGGCTGCTGGATGGCGTCGAGATCCCGAACACCAACATCGCCAGCAACCTCGGCCCGCAGATCGATCCGCGCGACATCCAGTACCTCCAGGTAGACCGCGGCAGCTACAACGCGGATCTCGGCGACCGGACCTATGGCGTCTTTGACGTGAACCCGAAAAGCGGCTTTGAGCGAGACCGCGAGGGCGAGCTCATCGCCACCGCCGGCAGCGCGCTTGAGACCGATGAGCAGATCTCCTTCGGAGATCACTCCCAGCGCGGGGCGTACTACGTCAGCTTGAACGGCAACCGCAGTGACTACGGTCTTTCACCGCCGGTCGAGCAGGCTTTGCATGACGCCGAGAACGGCTATGGCGGCTTCGGTTCGTTCACCTTCAACCGAGACGCAAAGAACCAGTTTCGCCTGCTCACCCAGCTGCGCACGGACTTCTTCCAGATCCCCTACGACCCCTACGCCAACGACTACGAAAACCAGCTGTACGACTCCAGCGGTCTGCGTGATGCACAGCACGAAACTGATGGCGTGGTCGCCTTCACCTGGGGTCACAGCTTCAACCCGGGCACCGTTCTGCAGGTTTCGCCCTTCTACCACTACAACAGCGCGAACTACGAGCCGAATCCCAATGATGCGCCCGCGGCAACCACCTCGGATCGCGCTTCCAATTACGCCGGTGTGCAGGCAAGCGTCACGGGCGATATCGCACGCAATCATCTGGAGGCCGGCTTCTACGCCTGGGGGCAGCACGACAGCGATCTATTTGCGGTGAACTTCAACGACGGCAGCGCCACAAACTTCAGCGAAGCCGACAACGCGGCAGGCGGCCTGATTGAAGAGTACGTCTCCGACAACTACAAGCCCACCACCTACCTGACGCTGACCGCCGGCCTGCGCGAAAGCTATTTTTCAGGTTCCGGCTTCACGGAAACAGCCACCTACCCGCGGGTCGGCGCCGCACTGCAGATTCCCAAACTCCATTGGGTTTTCCGCGCCTTCTACGGTCACTTCTATCAACCGCCACCGCTTGTCACCATCGCCGGCCCTGTGCTCAGCTATGCCCAAAGCAGCAACACGGGCTTCGCGCCACTGCATGGGGAACGGGATGAGGAACACCAGTTCGGTGTGCAGATCCCATTCAAAGGCTGGCTGCTCGACGCCGACACCTTTCAAACGGAAGCCGCCAATTTTCTCGATCATTCCAACATCGGCGAGTCCAGCATCTACTTCCCTGTCACCGTCGCGGGCGCGCTGGTGCAGGCCTGGGAGCTCACCTTGCGTTCGCCGCAGAGCTGGCGCCGTGGTGGCGTTCACCTCGCCTACTCCAACCAGATTGCCCAGCAGCGGGGCGCGATTACGGGCGGTCTCATCTGCTATCCCATCACCTCGCCGCAGTGCGACGTCACACCCGGCTATTTGGCGCTTGATCACGACCAGCGCGACACGCTAAACGTCGGGGGCAACGCCGTTTTGCCCTTCGGCCTCGGCGCATCGACCAACGTGTACTACGGCTCAGGCTTCTCCAACGGCTACCCGGGGCCGCCCTCGCCCTACAATGGCGCCTATCTGCCGCAGCACACCACCTTCGACCTGCAGTTCAACCACAGCCTTGGCGAGAACACCGTCGTGTCCGTCAACAGCACCAATGTGGCCAACCGGCGCGTGCTGCTCGACAACAGCCTCACCTTCGGCGGCTTCCACGAGAACGATCCAAGGCAGATCTACGCGGAGGTGCGCTACCGGTTCCACTACTAGGTTGGATCGATATGTAGGTTCGAACTGCCATGGCGGCGTCATCTCGACCGTAGCAAGACGGTCTTGCTGTCTTGCGGAGTGGAGAGACCCCTGTATTTTGGAGCGCTATAAATCCTCAGATCCTCGGCTTCACCGGACAAATACAGGGGTCTCTCCACTCCGCTGACGAAGTCAGCTCCGGTCGAGATGACACATCTGGGGGATGCAGACCTGTATGTCGATACACAAGAGCCACCGAACTCACGCGTGGAACAGCCTCTGCTCGCGGCCAGGCTGTTCGACAAAGACCGAAATTACTCCTTGACAGGCCAGGAGAGTCGGCTCCATGCTTTCTCCTAGGCAACCAAGGAGACCGACGTATGCCGAAACAGGTGGATTTGCTCCAGGGGACCCTGGACATGCTGATTCTCAAGGCGGTGTCCTTGGGGCCACTGCACGGTTATGGCGTTTTGCTGCGCATCGGCCAGATCAGCGGCGAGCAACTGGTGGTGCAGCAGGGCTCGTTGTACCCGGCGCTGCATCGCCTGGAGGCCTCAGGCGCGCTCCGGACGGAGTGGGCGCCCAGCGAAAACAACCGGCGCGCCAAGTTCTACTCCCTCACCGAGGCGGGCCGGCTGTCGCTTGCCGAAGAGACCGCGAAGTGGAGCCGGTTGGCGCGGGTGGTGGGCGCGATTCTGCGCGCAACGGAGGCGCCGGCCTGCCTGCCGGGCACCGGGGAGGAGCGCGCATGAGCCTCCTCACCACATTCCGCGCACTCTTCCACCGCCGCCGCTACGAATCCGAACTCGACGAGGAGTTGCAGTTCCACCTCGAGGCGCGCTCCGCGGAATTTGAACGCGCCGGGGTTCCCGCGGCGGAGGCACGCCGCCGCGCCCGTGTCGAGCTCGGTGGATGGGAAAGCCACAAGGACGGCATGCGGCAGGCGCACCGTCTTCGCGCCTTTGACGAGATCATTGCCGACCTGCGTTACGCCGCCCGCACACTGCAGCGCAGCCCGGCCTTTACGCTGGTCGCCGTGGGTTCACTGGCGCTCGCCATTGGAGCGAACACGGACATCTTCTCCGTGACCAACCAGCTCCTCTACCTGCGTCTCGGCGTGCCGCACCCAAAGGAGCTGCGGATGCTCAGCACGTTGGGGCCTTCCCCAAGCGTGAGGCACTCTAACTGGGGCAGCGACATCGATGAACATGGGCAATCCTGGGGCGACAGTATTCCCTACCCCGTCTTCAAGCGGATGCAGGCAGAGACTCGCAGCGTAACCGGCATCGCGGGATTCAAGGATCTCGGCCAGGTAAGCGTTACGGCAGAGGGCGAGGCTAGGCCGCAGACGGCGCAGTTGATCAGCGGCAACCTATACAGCCTGCTGCAGGTGAAGCCGCAGCTTGGGCGCGCGATCCTGCCCAGCGACGAGGGCGCGGCCGGAACCGGCTCTGTGGCGACCATCAGCTACCGCTACTGGCAAACAGTGTTTGGTGGCCGCGACGATGCCCTCGGAAAAGTGATTCGCGTCAACGGCAACGTCCTCACGGTCGTGGGCGTGAACGCACCGGGCTTCACGGGAGTCGCTTCAACCACCGTCTCGCCCGATCTCTTTTTGCCCATCAGTCTGGTCACGCGGCTGCGCGCCTCGTTTCGTGAGGATGCGAATTTCATCAACAGCCCGCAGATCTGGTGGGTAAACACAGTTGCCCGCGTCCGGCCCGATGTCCCTGACCCTAAAGCCGCCACGGAGCTGAGCCTGCTGCTGGAAAGCGCGGTGCGCTCCACGCAGACAGTGAAGGCCGGCGATCATATTCCGCGCGTGCAGATGGACGACGGCAGTCGTGGACTTCGCTTCTTTGATTCCGAGCGCACGCCGCTGCAGATTCTGCTCACGCTCACCGGCCTTGTGCTGCTGCTGGCCTGCGCCAACATCGCCAATCTCATGTTGGCGCGCACGGCGGCACGCATGCGCGAGATGAGCGTGCGGCTTGCGCTGGGAGCGAGCCGCGGACGCATTCTGCGCCAGATCATCACGGAAAGTCTGCTGATTTCTACCATCGGCGGCACGATCGGATTGCTGCTCGGCTATCTGGGGCGCAACCTGCTGGTGAAGCTGTACATCGGCCGCGCCTACCTTTCGCAACCAATCGACATCCGCTTTGACTGGAGGGTTTTCACCGTGACAGCAGCGGTGACCATCGGGACGGGGCTGCTCTTCGGCATCCTGCCCGCATGGCGAGCCACTCACAGCAATGTAAGCTCCGCTCTCAAACACAACAGCCGGGCCGCCACGCGCAGACGCAGCACCTGGACGGGCAAGCTGCTGATCAGCGTTCAGCTTGCGCTTTCCACGCTGCTGGTGGCAGGAGCGGCGCTGTTTGTGCGCACGCTTTGGAACCTGGATCACGTGAACCCCGGCTTCAACACGGCGAACCTGCTGGAGTTCGACATCAACGCTCCCAGCCATCGATATTCCGGCCCGGCTGCCGCTGCGCTGTTGCGGCGCATCGAGGAAAGGGTCGGCGCTCTGCCAGGTGTGGGGCAGATGGCCATGGCGGAACCGGCCCTGCTTGATGGATCTTCATGGAACAGCGGATTTTTAGTGGAGGGCAGGCCGAAGCCCACAAAGGACAGTGAATTTATTAGCTCGTCTTACAGTGTGGTGAGTCCCAGCTTCTTCAAGCTCATGGGCATCCCTCTGCTGCGAGGGCGCGGCTTCACGGAGGCGGACACGGCAACCTCTCCTCACGTCGCGGTCATAAACCAAAGCGCCGTAAAAAAGTTCTTCCCAAACATGGACCCGCTTGGCCGGCGCTTCAATCTGGGCTGGGACCCGGACCCTAAGAAGACGCCGGCCTGGTACACGGTGGTGGGTATCTGCGCCGATACCCAGAACAGCAGCATGAAACAACCGCGCCAGCCTCTGCACTTCGATCCCATTGCACAAAGCAACGAAGTGACCGGCGGGACCTTTCTGGTGCGGAGCTCGCTGCCACCTGCGGAGACGGTGCCGGCCATTCGTAGGGCCGTCGCGGGCATCGATCCGGACCTGCCCCTTATGAACGTGCGCACGCTGGATGAACAGATTGCAGATTCACTCCGGCAGGAGCGACTCATCGCCACACTCACCGCGGGCTTCGGCCTGCTGGCACTGCTGCTGGCCTCGATCGGCATCTATGGCCTGATGGCGTACACGGTCGCGCAGCGCAGAAACGAGATCGGCATCCGTCTGGCCCTGGGCGCGCGCCGCATGCAGGTGCGGACGGCGGTTCTGCGCGAGGTCGCGGCGCTCGCGCTGGGAGGTGTGCTGGTGGGCAGCGCGGGCGTCTTGATGCCCATGCGCCTGATGCACAACGTGCTGTACGACACCGAGGAAAACTTCAACAGCGGCATGCTCTTCGGCCTGCATGGTTACGATCCGGCAAGCCTTGCCCTGACCGCCACGGTGCTGCTGACCGTGGCTCTGCTGGCGGGCTGGATTCCAGCGGCGCGGGCCAGCCGTGTGGAACCGATGGAGGCGCTGCGAGACGAGTAAGCTTGCGATGGCTTGTCAAAACATGCGCCTCCCGCGTGTGCTTGTTCATGTTGTGAAAGCAGAGATCCCCGTAAAGGCAGTTGCCGCTTCGCCTCGCGGTGGCGCGCCGATGTATTTGTCACAGGGCCAACTTGGACGCTATAAGCCCTGGAAGCTCTACGGCGGACACAACCCTTTCACGGAAAAGGTCCCCATAATAGTGGGTGGGGACGGGGTAGGCACGTGTCAGACGAAGCAACGGTTCCGGTCGAGTCCTTTGATCTCTGGCGGCTCCTGAAACAGTCCATTGCCGGAACAAAGATTGACTACACGGCCTACAGCCTGAATCAGGCCATTGCGCTGCTCGCCATTCCGATGATGCTGGAAATGGCGCTGGAGTCAGTCTTTGGCATTGCCGACCTGTTCTGGGTAAGCAGGTTGGGACCGGATGCCATTGCGGCGGTAGGGCTTACGGAGTCTCTGCTGACCGTCATCTTTGCGGTCAGTTCAGGGTTGAGTACGGCGGCTACCGCCATGATTGCAAGGCGGATCGGCGAAGACGATGGGGACCGGGCGGCCACCGACGCGGTCCAGGCCCTTGCCGTGGGTTTTGGGGTGAGTGTGCTGCTCGGATTGCCCCTGTTTTTTCTTGCGCCGAAGCTGTTGGCATTGATGGGCGCTCCGGCCGCGGTGCTGCGCATTGGGGCGAACTATGCTCACGTCGCACTGGGCACCTGCGGGGTGATCATCATGATTTCACTCAGCAATGCCATTTTCCGGGGAGCGGGCGATGCTGCCATCGCGATGCGCCTGCTGTGGATCGCAAATATCATCAACCTCATCCTGGATCCGCTGCTGGTGTTTGGACTGGGGCCATTTCCAAAGCTGGGCGTCACCGGGCCGGCGGTGGCCACGCTGATCGGCCGCAGTTCTGCTGTCGCTTACCAACTTTTCCGGCTGGGACGCGGTACGGAACGCCTCCAAATCGGGATGAAGCACCTTCGGCTTAACTTCGGGGAGATGTTCCGCTTCCTGAAGATTTCCGGCGCGGGCATGTTGCAGTTTGTGCTGGAACAGGGCCGCTGGCTGGCTTTGGTGCGCATCGTCAGCCTGTTCGGCCCCATCGCGATTGCGGGATACACCATCGCGTATCGCGTTTCCGGCTTCATTCTGCTGCCTACCTTCGGGTTGAGCAACGCGGCGGCGACCCTGGTCGGGCAAAGCCTGGGGTCAAAGCAGCCGGATCGGGCACGCAGTTCCATCCTGCGCACAGGCACTCTGAACTTCATCTTCCTTGGCGTGCTCAGCCTCATTCTGATCGTTTTTGCTCATCGGTTGGTGAGCTTGTTTGGCAGCGATCCCGCCGCTGTGTCGACAGCCGTGAAGGCCCTGCGCATCTTTTGCTACGGGAACTTCTTCTTTGCCTTTGCCGCGATCTTTCTGCAGGCCTTTAATGGTGCGGGCGACACCGTTACACCGACCTACCTGAATCTTTTCGGTTTCTGGGTCGTTGAGATTCCCCTGGCCTGGTTTTTAGCGGCACACACCTCGCTCAAGCTGAACGGAGTGTTCGTCTCCATCCTGATTTCGCAGGCACTCGCGTTAATTTTGAGCGGCATATTTTTTATGAGAGGAAAGTGGCAGGGAGCAAGCGTTTGAGAGGCCGCCTTCCTGCATCGCACTGATGTGCCTACAATTGTGCCCCTCACGTCAGAAGTGGAATGGTTGGAACGCCTGAAGGGTTTGCCGGCATGGCACGTACCCATGCTTCCGACTGTGGTTCTGGCCCCGCATCCTGACGACGAGACGCTTGGCGCGGGTGGTTTAATTGCCCGCCTGCGGACTAATGGCGTCCCGGTGATGGCGGTCGCCGTCACCGACGGAGAAGGCGCGTACGAGGACACAAGCGGCCTGGATCAGATCCGGGTTCCCGAACAGACCGAATCGCTTGCCCGCCTGGGTGTATCCGCCGAAAATATCCATCGTCTCCACATCCCGGACCGGAACGTTTCCCTTTATGAGGATCAGCTCGTAAGCAGGTTGCGGGTGATCGTACAGCCGGATATGCACCTGGTGGCGCCCTGGCCGATGGATTTCCACCCCGATCACGAGGCTGCAGGCCGGGCAGCCACTCGTGTTGCTGAGGCCACCGGTTGCCTGCTCACCTTTTACTTCTTCTGGACCTGGCATCGTGGGGAGCCTGGGACGCTGGACGGCCTGCACCTGCTTGCGCTGCCGTTGACCGAAGGGGAGCGCACAGCCAAGCTGCATGCACTCGCGGCGCACGCCTCGCAACTGAGTCACCCGGATGATCAGCCCATCCTGTCTCCCCGGCTTCTTGAGCCAGCACAACGAGAGTTCGAGGTCTACATCCAACCATGAGCACAAAGATGACTCTGACTCACCCATCGTCACCGGACTTTTTCGAGGCGAAGTACAAGGAAGCAGAAGACCCCTGGAACTTCGCGACGGAAGCTTCGGAATTGCAACGCTATAATCACATTCTGGGCGCGCTTTCGCATCAACGTTACAATTGCGCCTTTGAGCCCGGGTGTTCGGTGGGTGTGCTGACGGAAAAGCTTGCCGCCTCATGCGATCGGATTGAGGCTCTGGACTTTTCCCCTAGTGCGTCGGCTCACGCCCGGGGACGCTGTGCCCATCTGCCACAGGTCAGGGTCTCCTGCGCTGGCATTCCGGACCGGCTTCCCCCGGCTGATGCCGACCTTCTGATCCTGAGTGAGATTGGCTACTACTTCTCTCTCCCTGATTGGGATCGCGTGGCGCGGGCGTTGACGGCTCCCCTGCAGAATGGCGCAACGGTTCTTGCGGCCCATTGGCTGGGTGCTTCGGAAGACCACCTTATTTCCGGTGACCAGGTTCACGAAGTGCTGCTCAGCTTTCCGCATCTCAGACTCGATCACTCCGAACGTCACGGAACATTTCGTCTGGATCGCATGGTGCGGCGATGAGTCCTCTGCCTCCAGTTGTTCCACCGCTGCCGGCTGCGGGCTGGCACATCGCGGTTCTGGTCCCTGCACGCGACGAGGAGTTGCTGCTGGCACGCTGTCTGCGCTCGGTGCGCTGGGCGCGGCAGATGCTTCCAGCGGACATCACCACAGACCTGATCGTCACCGTGGACAGCTCCACAGACGGCTCCCTGCAAATCGCCCGCGAGTGGACGCGCGACGCGGGAACCGTGGTGCAGGCCAACGTGGGCGGTGTGGGTGCGGCCAGAGCCCTGGCCGCGCAGGTGGGTTTGTCACGATCTGCCATCTCACCCGATCGTTGCTGGCTGGCCAACACGGATGCTGACTGCGAGGTTCCCGCGACCTGGCTGGTGGATCACCTGGCCGCCGCAAGATCGGGCTACGCCGCGGTTGCCGGCATCGTGGATGTCGACTCTTTTGAAGGCCATGATGCGCAGGTGCCGGAACGCTTTCGCACCTCCTACGAGATTTGCGAAGACGGCTCCCATCCGCATGTGCATGGCGCCAACCTGGGCGTACGTGCCGATGCGTACCTTGCGGTCGGTGGCTGGAACGATCTGCGCACCGCGGAAGACCACGACCTTTGGAGGCGGCTGAACGTGGGTGGCTACCACATCGTGGCCGATGCACGGCTCAAGGTGCTTACCAGTGGGCGCATGGTCGGACGCGCTCCGCACGGCTTTGCCGACGCCCTGGCCGCGCACAACGGAGGCACCTCTTGAACCCGGAACATCTTCAGCTACGTCTGGGGGAGATCCTTGGGGAAACCCTGCCGTTGCCCGCCGCGGGAGACTCTGCCGGCCGGCACCAGCGGCTGTTTGACGTGGCTCGCGAAGACCTGACGCTTGCCAAGCTGGCCGAAGCGCACTGGGACGCGGTTGCCATTCTGGCCGAAGCGGACCGCCGCCCTGTTGCCGGTGCGCTCTACGGTGTCTGGGCTTCCGAGATTCCCGGCCAAGCCCTTGCGCTAACGGAGACACAGGAGGGCTTCACTCTATCGGGTGCGAAACAGTTTTGCAGCGGCATTGGACTCGTCGACCGCGCCCTGGTGACCACCGGCGGGCCCGCACCGCAGCTCATCGACCTCGATCTGCGCGCGAACGGAGACCGCATCGTCGCCGATCTCAGCTCCTGGCAGGTTCAGGCCTTTGCCGCCACCCGCACCGGCGGGCTTCGCCTGGAAGGGGCCACACTGACACGGAATGAACTTGTCGGTAGCCCCGGTTGGTACCTGACCCGCGCCGGTTTCTGGCATGGCGCCTGCGGGCCTGCGGCCTGCTGGGCGGGCGGCGTCGCCGGTCTGGTTGACTATGCCATTGCCAGCCGGCGCGACGACCCGCATACATTGGCGCACCTGGCGGCCATGCAGGCCGACCAATGGGCCCTCCAGTCCCTGCTGCGGCAGGCAGGCCGCGAGATGGACGAGGCCCCGGACGATCAGTTCGGAGCACAGGTCCATGCCCTCCAGTTGCGCCACCTCGTCGAGCAGCTTTGCACCGATGTACTGCGGCGATTTGCGCGGGCCTACGGACCCCAGCCGCTCTCCATGAACGAACCCGTTTCCCGCCGCTACGCCGAGGCGGATCTCTACCTTCGCCAGTCGCATGCCGAACGTGATCTGGAACATCTTGCACGTCTGCTTCGTTCCCCTCGTGCGCTGTGAGAGCGCCATACCATGCCAGTTAGCCCCGCATCTTTCGAGTCGGACCTTCCGCTTCGCCTGGACCGCCTCCCGTGGAGCCGGTGGCATCTGCGCATGGCAACGGCCCTGGGCATCACGTTTTTGCTCGACGGTTTGGAGGGTGGAGTCGGCGGCTCCATTTCCGGCGCGCTCAAATCCGTCCATACCCTGCACCTCACCGACACGCAGTTGGGCGTCACCTCCACCGGCTATCTGGCGGGCACCGTTCTGGGCGCTCTTGTCTTCGGCTTCCTGGCCGATCGCTTCGGACGCAAAAGCCTCTTTGTCTGGACGCTTGGCATTTACGTGTGCTCGACCGCCGCAACGGCGTTGTCGTGGAATCTGGCAAGTTTTACCATCTGCCGTGCCATCACGGGCGCCGGCATCGGCGGTGAATACACGGCAATCACCTCAGCCATTGATGAACTGATTCCAGCGCGTGTTCGCGGCACAGCCAACCTGGTCATCGGATCCACCTTCTGGATCGGCGTGATTTGCGGCTCTTTGGTGGCGGTCAGCTTCTTGTCAGACAGCGTCTTCGGCCTGCGGCTCGGTTGGCGTTTTGCGATGCTGTCCGGCGTACCGATCGCGCTCGTTGTGCTGCTTCTGCGCAAACACGTGCCCGAAAGTCCTCGTTGGCTTTTGACCCACGATCGGCTCGACGAGGCGGCAACTATCGTAGGAGGGATCGAGCGGGCTGTCGCCCAGGAGCACGGCCCCTTGGCGGATGTGCACGAAACGGTCCACATCCAGCGGAGCAAAGGCAACATCCTGACGCGAGTCGGCCAGCTGCTGGGTCCAAGGCATCGCGGCCGCGCTTTACTTTGCCTTGGCCTCACGATGGCCCAGTCGTTCTTCTACAACTCTGTATTCTTCTCAAGCACCCTGATTCTTCTACGCTTCTACGGCATTTCTCCGGCTCACGCGGGCGTGCTGTTTCTGCCTATCGCCTTCACAAACTTCATAGGCCCTGTACTGCTCAGCCGCCTCTTCGATTCGGTAGGCCGGCGCACCATGATCGCATTTAACTTCTGTGTCACGGGTGTTGTTTTCGGCGTATCCAGCCTGCTTTTTCTGGGTGGGCATCTCAGTGCCGTCGGTCAGGTTGCCTGGTGGGCGGTGTCGTTCTTTTTCGCCGCGTCGGCGGCGGGCTCGGCCTATTTAACCACCAGCGAATTGTTTCCAGGGCCCATTCGCGCTTCGGCGATCGCCATCTTCTACGCCGCGGGTACCCTGCTGGGAGGCGTCCTCTGCCCTTTTCTCTTCGGCTCGTTGCTGAACCGGAACGCCAGATTGCCCATCTTCTATGGCTTCATGGCAAGTGCCTTTTTCATGATCGTTGCAGGCATCAGTCAGGCGATCTGGGGAGTAGCCGCCGAGCGCAAGTCACTTGAAGACATCTGATCGCGCGGCGTGCCTTACCATCTCATGTGTCGAAGTTGTTTTGTACGGGGTAGCCGAGGCCGTTCTATACAGGACACATAAGCCGTCATCCTGAGCGCAGCGAAGGATCTCTGTAGTCTCTTCACGGCCGCTCCCGACCTGCTGGAGCGGTGCAAAGACGAGGAAACCGCAAAGTGATGGGCCCACCAGGACTTGAACCTGGAACCAACGGATTATGAGTCCGCTGCTCTAACCATTGAGCTATAGGCCCGACTCGCCGCTAAACCGTTGCTTATACACGGTTTAGTTAGGCCTCGCGTCGCCGACCAAAGAAGCCCCAAAACCATCGGTGTCAGTTCTAGTGTCAGTCGGTCCGTTTGGCGCAAAGTCAGTATCACACAGGCGCTGGACAGCCTGCAGTTGGTGCTGAGGGGCAAGATGAGCGTACCGCAGGGTTACCTGGATCCCTTTGTGCCCCATCAGTTCCTGGACGGTGCGGATGTCAACGCCTGCCATGACAAGGCGACTGGCGTAGGTGTGGCGGAGATCATGCCAGCGGAAATTCTTGATTTCCGCGTCTCCCCAAAGCCGCCTCAACCAGCCTCTCGCGCCCACCGTGGCGTTACAGCGATACAGATGGCCGAAGACCTTCCCAGTCCCCGCCGAGAAGCGCCAGAGTCCTTTAAACGCAGAAATCGCAGCATCGTTCAGGTAGACCCTCCGTTTCTCACCATGCTTGCTCCGGGGTACTGTTATGAACTTATTTTCGAAGTCCAACCATGACCACTCGCATCCATACTGCTCACTACGGTGTATACCGGTGTTGAAGAACATCTCCGTCGGCAGGGCGACGATGGCCTTTACCAGATCGTGTTCAAGCAGGTAACGGTGAATCTCGCTCTCTCCGCTTCCGGCTCCTCCGGTGAACAGAGGCGAACCGATCTGGACGATGCGGAACCGGCTGCCGCCCTCCGACACGGGGCCGCCTTTGCCACGGAATTGAGCATGAACGGCAGTGAGCCGTCCGATATGCGGGGCAGCCCGGGGCCGAAGCGCCCGTTGTAGCCCTGCTGCTCGTACTCGCGCCGAACCTCCTTCTCGCTCTTCTTCCACTCAACGCTGAAAGGCGGATCGGAGAGCATGTAATCGAAAGATACGGTCCCGATTGCCGTCGTTGGCGAGCGTATCGCCTTGCACGATGTTCCGTACGTCCTGCCACTTGATCAGCAATTCAGCTTTGCAGACGGCGTAGGTGGCCTTGTTCATTTCCTGCCCGAACAAATCCCTCCAGAAGGACCGCCATGCTCGTTCCTAAACCTTTGGCGATGATCTGGAAGGTGATTAAGCCAGCCTCGCGCTTGTCTCGTTCTATGTCGGAGATGTGCCCCCTGCTCAGTCCAGGTGGACCGCCATGTCGGTCTGAGTCCAGCCCTTGGCCCTGCGCCGATCACGTATACGCTCCCCCACAACGGACAAGAGTACGTGTTTCCCATCAAAATTGGTCGCTCAGGTCTGTGTCCTCACCCGCGTCTCGGAGCGTTGAGGTTCCGCAACCATGATTATTTTGGTCTAGAGCTGCTCAGAGTCATCAAGACTGACAGTCCCGTCCGGGACGAGCAGCAACTCCACCATCAGTTCACTAAACTACGCAGATCGTTCAATCGTGATTAAGAGTGGTACCACTCCGGTCCCGAACTCCTTGCTCTTACAAACAGAACGGGGAAATCCACATCTGCAGTCACCGCTGTTCCGTGCGTACCGTGACTAAACAACGAGCCATAGAGCAAGCTAAAGCGGCCATGCCGATTACCTGATAGTTGCAGACCCAACCTGCACTTAAGGTGGTGCATGTTGGCTTTTCCGCCTTTTTCTACGCCGCTCGCGTTGCCGGCCAGGTCATCGCCCGGCAGCGGCCCGGCACCGCGCACGGCTTCATCTTTCTTTCGCTTGAAGACGAGACCGGCATCGCCAACGCCATCGTCGACCCGGATCTCTATGAGGCCAACCGGTCACTCGTCACCTATGCCAAGTTCCTGCTGATCGACGGCGCCCTCCAGAACATCGACAAGGTCATCCATATCCGCGCCCGGCAGATCCAGGAGCTCGACATCACCGCCGCTCCTACCGAGTCCCATGACTTCTACTAGGAGATTCCGATGAGCGAACCCATGACCTCGCCCGGCGACAAGCAGCCGCCCAAAGAGTAGTGGCTGGAGAACGCCTGCCGCATCGCCGCTTTCCGACTGAGGCAGCAGCGCTACATGAGCGCCAACACGGTCCCTATCCGCGAGCAGGTCCGCGATTCCGTTGAATTTGTCCGTCTCGTCTGGGAGGAGATCGCAAAGCATCTCGGAGACGACGAGCCATGATCAAATCCAGTCGCGGTAACCGGCTCAGCCATACGTGGCACTGCTCACACTGCCGGAGCGAAGTCGATGCGCGTACCTTCCGGCTGGACCCGGTCGACAGCGCAAAGCTGGTTTGTCCCAACCAGGACTACGGGAAGAGCTTCGCATGGGGCCGGTCAAAGATTTTGCTAACCTCAGCGTCCTCCGAAAGTAGATCGATCAGTTAGGACTGGACCGACTCTCTTTCTAGAAGAGCCTGTTTCTTGTCGATCCCCCAGCGGTAGCCGGATGAACTTCCATCGGATCTCACGACGCGGTGGCATGGGATCGCGACAGCAAGGGCGTTTGCTGCACAAGCCTGCGCTACAGCCCGAATCGCGCGAGGCATTCCTATTCTATCGGCAATCTCGGCATAGCTTGCCCGGGCACCGACAGGGATCTCTCTCAGGGCTTGCCAGACACGTTGCTGAAAGGCCGTGCCCCGGATGTCGAGAGGAAGATCGAGGCCGAGACCCGGCATTTCTACGAGGCCAACGATTGTCGCTACAAGAGACTCGAAAGAGCGATCTCCGCCAAGGAGGTTCGCACGGGGGAAACGGTTTTCCAGATCACGGATCAGGGCCTCAGGATCTTCGCCCAGCAGAATCGCACAGACGCCTCGTTCGCTCTTAGCTACGAGGATCGACCCGAGAGTCGTCTGTCCCACCGCGAAACGGATGTCTTCCTTGTCGCCTCCAGCTTTGAAAGTGCCAGGTGTCATGCCGAGAATTTGATCGGAGTTGCCATAGAAGCGGCTGCTTGAGTTGTAGCCTGCGTCGTAAATTGCTTCTGTGATCGTTGTGCTGCTCTTGAGTCTTTGGCGAACGGTCTTCGTGCGGTGAGCAGTTGCATATTGCTTGGGTGTAACCCCAGTCACCGCTCGAAAGGAACCGGTCGATAGAACTCTTCAGGAATCTCAGCCAGCGTAGAGTAACCGACGCGCTCACCAAGGCCATAAAACTGGCAAAAGCTCATCAGCAATGGCCGCCACTTGTCAGGATCGACGTGGTTCGGTTTCCCATCCGCCAGAATCGACGTGTCTATGTGTGCCCTCACGATCCTTAGCTCAAAAGCCAATGCCGTCGTCTGCTTGTCTGGCCTCGTTCCAAACGGATGTGTCGATTCCAGCACAGCTTCGAGTTGCACAGGACACTCTGAGATTCTTGGTGGTCTAACCAGTTCCGAAGCCACCGGTGTCAGCCCCGCCGCGGTGAACTTTTCCTTCTCGTGTTTATAGCCCATTGCTTGCTTGTGTGGAGGCACTGGATCGGAGCCGGTGAGCCGGGCGAGCCGATTGACATGATCGACCGCAGAAGCTGCGGGAAGGTTTAGGACACGCTCTTTCTCACGGAGTAGGTTCTGAGCTGTGTGACCTTTCGCGCCAAGGCCGATCATACAATTCCAACCGAGCCACCACACCGAGGACATGGGCGCGATGTTGGCGCTTTCATCGGCATTCAAACTGCTCAGGAGCGTAACCGGGGTTCCGAAGTACAAAATCGAGGGTTCGACGTTGATGTGCATTCAACGAGGATGCGAGAGGAAGAGAATCCGAGCACTCCGTTTCTTGCTTTCGAATTGCGTTTACACCCGTCGCTGTGATCGGTTGGCAGCAAATGCCTCGCCTCTGCCCAGAGCAGCCGCTATGCTGAAGGGATGGCAACAGTGTTTATTCAGCAATCCACCGAGTACATCCAGCTGATCGAGGCCGAGATGGAGCGGCTCCAGCAGCTTAGAGACCAAGTACAGGCCACCATCCAGAGCGAAGAGTAACTGAAGAGCAAAGAGTCGCCGGCACCCCGCAAGCGTGCAGCGAAGAACAGTGCAGGGAAGAAGGCCGCAGCCAAGAAGCGCGGACGTCCCAGGGCCGAAGCGTCAGCAGCTTCGGGCCGACCCTGGCGGCAGAGGTTTGCTGAGGCAGCACGGCGTCGAGGTCTCGCGTGAGACATTTCGCAAGTGAATGGTCGAGGCCGGGCTGTGGCTGTCACGCAAGCAGCGCCGCACCTTCCACCAGCCTAGGCTCCGGCGTGAGAGCTACGGCGAACTGGTTCAGATCAATGGTAGCGAATATCGCTGGTTCGAGAACCGAGGCGAACCCTGCACGCTGCTGGTGTTCAGCGACGACCCCACGAGCAAGTTGATGCAGCTGCGCTTCGTGCCCAGCGAGAGCACAGACTCGTACTTCGCCGCCTGCGCGGTTACCTCGATGCTTATGGTTGCCCTGTGGCGTTTTACTCCGACAAGCACTCCGTGTTCCGATCCGTGAATCCGAACACCAAGGGTGAGCAAAGCATGACGCAATTCGGCCGTGCGCTCTCCAAACTCAACATCGAGATCCTGTGCGCCAACTCCAACCAGGCCAAGGGTCGCGTAGACTGCGCGAACCGCACACTGCAGGATCGACTCGTGAAGGAGCTGCGATTAGCCAACATCAACGACATGGACACCGGCAACGCGTTCCTGCCCGCTTCCGTGAAGCGCTTCAACGAGCACTTCGCCGTGCCACCGACTTGGCCGGAGAACCTGCACCGTACGCTCTCCACGGTCGGGGCAGATTGTCCGCCTACCCCGCGGGATAAACCGTGATCCAGGATGCCTTGTCCTCAATCGTTCTGTATCTGATCGCATAAAACGACAAAGTTCACGCCGCTGGAAAGTCCGCTCCCAGAGTTGTTGCTTTCCAGGCATCGAACTCCTTCGTCAGCACGCCCAGTTTCCTTTGAGCGTTCTCGAGCGCAGCTTTGCCTAAAAGGAGGTGTGATGGCGGGTTTTCTGCGCCTACTGCAGTGATAATAGCCTCGGCGGCCCTGATGGGATCACCAGCCTGTTTACCCCTGCCGTTCTCATACATCTGCCGAACCTTCGGCGCCATGGCCTCATAGTCTGGTATTGCCATATCTGACTTCTGGAGAGAGCGGCCAGACCAATCCGTTCGAAACGGCCCGGGTTCCACAACGATGACCTTGACCCCAAATGGCGCAAACTCTATCGCCAGCGACTCCGACAAGCCTTCCACCGCATACTTGGTGGCGTGGTAATAACCCGTCATGGGGAAGCTCACCAGCCCGCCGATCGACGAGATATTTACAATCGTCCCGTTCCTGTTCTTCCGCATACCCGCCAGCACAGCCTTGCTCAGGTTCACCAAGCCAAAGAAATTCGTTTCAAAGAGGCCCGCACCTCGGCGTCTTCGCCCTCTTTGATGGCGGCTAGGTAGCCATACCCGGCATTGTTCACAAGCACGTCCACTCGCCCAAACTTTTGCTGCGCCGCAGCGACGGCGGCGTTCACCTGCCCGGCATCGGTCACATCGAGCGCAACCGCCAGCGCATTTCCTTCATGCCCCGCAACCAGGTCTTTCAGCTGGTCCGGCCTGCGTGCTGTAATGACAGCATTCCAACCGCGAGCAAGCACCTGTTTAGCCAATTCCCTGCCAAATCCTGTAGAGCATCCTGTAATGAACCACACCGGCGCCGTTTGTTCTTCCATGACCATTTCCTCCAGAACCAAAGTTTGACGAGAACCTGACGTGTGCTCATTGCGCTGCACACCCAATCGGTTGCTACCTGTTACCGGAACCGTTCTTTTGCCGCATCCCTGCAAGCAAAGCCCCAAGCATGGAGCGCAACTCTATCCTAAAGTCGATGACCACATGAGCCAGGCGCGGTTCCTGCGCGATGGCCGCTTCCACTACTGGAGACGGATACTGGCCTGCCCGATCTTTTGTACCAGTGGGATTGTTAGTGTAGCGCAGTGATCCT
>CAXSCE010000018.1:64636-73732 GCA_964236545.1 uncultured Bryocella sp. | reverse complement strand
CGGGCAGACCTATGCCGAAGATTCGGTGACCCCAGCTTCGCGATTCGATCACCAGACCGGGTTTATCGATTTCTGGCTGGAGTTCGTCGGGGTCAAAGAGGTGTTGAAGTTGGTCGTAGAGAACACGTGGAGCGACGAAGCCGAGGCCAGGATTGAGGCAGCGAAGTCTGAGGCCGTGAAGCTGGTCGCCGATTTCTGACGTATAGCGCCCCGGATGGTGACCTCAACTGGACCGGGCGGGAGCTGCCTAGCAGGGAAGACGCATGGCGATCCCGCCGCGGGCAATTTCGGTCTTGAGGGATCGGGAGTCCGTGACCCCGAAGTGGAAGATGCTGGCGGCGAGAGCGGCGTCAGCTCTGCCGCCTCCAATGCTGTGGCTGAATACCTGGGCGAAGTGAGCCGCTGAGCCTGCGCCACCTGAGGCGATGACCGGAATCTGGACAGCTTCGGCCACGCGGGCGGTGAGTTCGCAATCGAAGCCATTGCGGGTGCCATCTGTGTCCATGCTGGTGAGCAGGATTTCCCCGGCGCCGCGCTGTTCTGCTTCGCGGGCCCAGTCAAGGATGCGACGGCCGGTGGGTTGGCGGCCGCCGGCGACGTAGACCTCGGCTTCGCCTGTAGGGTCGGAGGAGTTTGTGGCGCGGCGGGCGTCGATGGCGACGATGACGGCCTGCGCGCCGAAGCTGGAGCCGATTTCGCCGATGAGCTCGGGGCGGCCGACGGCCGAGGAGTTGATCGAGACCTTGTCGGCGCCGGCGTCGAAGACCTGGGCGGCGTCTTCGGCAGAGCGGATGCCGCCACCGACGGTGAAGGGAATAAAGAGGGCGTCCGCGGTGCGCTTCACGGTGTCGAGCAGGGTGCCGCGGCCCTCGTGGGTGGCGGTGATGTCGAGCAGAACGACCTCGTCGGCGCCGGCGGCGGCGTGGCGGTGCGCGAGTTCGGCGGGGTCACCGGCGTCGATGATGTCCAGGAACTGGACACCTTTAACGACGCGGCCGGCGCGGACGTCCAGGCAGGCGATGATGCGTTTGGTCAGCATACGTACGTGGTCCGTTCGGTATCCAGAAGGCCGATTTCTTTTGGAAATAGCAACCAAAGAGTAGAGATCATGCCGATACCTATACGCTCATGCTGCCGTTCATGACGGGGCAGCCGGCGGCGCTGGCGGCCGGGGTGTCGGCGGGGGCGAAGCCGAGGTTGTCCCCGCCCTGGAAGGTGATGCGGTGCATGCGGCCCATGCCTACGAGCTGCTTGTGGACCATGGTGAAGGCCTGCTGGAGGGCATCGATCGCATCGGCGCCGCGGGCGGGGGAGATGTGGACGCGGCCCATGGCGCTGAGCCGGTAGAGGCAGGCCCAGCCTTCGCCGGGAATGTCGAGCGGACGGGCGAAGGTGACGGAGAGCTGGCCCTGCTGGTGTTCGCCCTTTTCGTCGCGGGCCTCGATTTCGAGGAGGCGCTCAGCGATCGGATCGAAGGGGAGCTCTTTTTCACCCGTCCAGTTATTGATCTGGTCGAGCGGGACGGTGGGCACGGCGAGGGCGGAGATGTGGGCCTCGGCCACCGGGATGCCGGTTGTGGTGTCGATGACATCGATGTCCATCTGCTCGTCGTTGTTGAGGTCGGTAGCTGTGCTCATGGGGCCTCTCCTGGAGTGAGGTGCTGCGGGCGAAAGCGGAACGCAAAGGTCGCAGAGGTGGCGCGAAGGGCGCGGAAGAGAACTACGTTAGGGTTGAGATGCTAGAGGTGCAGGAAGTTGTGCAGGACCTGGAGGCCGGTATCGGCGGATTTTTCAGGGTGGAACTGGACGCCCATGACGACTCCCCGCTCGACCGCGCCGGTGAACGCACCACCGTAGAGGGTGACGGCGGCGGCATCGGGGGAGATCGGGGCGCGCCAGCTGTGGGTGTAGTAGACAAAGCTGCCGGGGGCGACGCCGGCGAGGAGGCGGGAGTCGGGGCGAATGGCTTCGAGCGAGTTCCAGCCCACGTGCGGCGATTTGAGTTCGGTGTTGTTGTACGTTGTGGGGAAGTGCTCGCAGCGACCCGGGAAGTGGGCCAGGCCGGGAGTTTCGGGCGCCTCGGTGGAGCCCTCATAGAGCCATTGGAGGCCTACGCAGATGCCAAGAAAGGGGGATCCGTCGGCTACAGCCGCGCGGGTGGCGTCGGTGAGGCCGAGGTCGTGCAGAAGTTGGGTGGAGCGGAAGTGGCCCACGCCGGGGAGGATGATTTTGCTGGCGCGGCGGACGTCGGCGGGGTCCTGGGTGACGAGGATGTCGCCGGCGCCGAGGTAGCGCAGGGCCTTGACGACGCTGGTGAGATTGCCGGCGCGGTAGTCGATGACGGCGATCATGCGGTCGCCTCGGACCAATCTTCGATGTGGAGAGTACGAATTCGCTCGAATGCCTGGTCCTTGGTGACCAAGATTAAATCGAGCGCGAGCGCGTGAGCCGCGATCATGGCGTCTGCATAGCTCAGGGCGAAACCGGTTGTTCCTAGATGTGCCCGCAGAAAGGCGCAACGGCGGGCACAAGCTGAATCCCATGAACGGATCGTCAGCTTGCTCAGGGCCTCGTCGACGAGCAATGGCAGATGTGCCTCTTTGGGCATACGAGCAACGCCGTAACGCAGCTCGGTTTCCACGATGCTGGAAGTGGCAATGTCGGCGGCGGGCGTTCGCCGAAAGCGTTCTCCTACCGGAGAGTGTGGGCGCTTGAGGACGTAGCTGATGATGTTGGTATCCAACATGAGGCGCGGCACGCTAGGGAAGGTCGTCCTCTTCTCCGAACAGATCCTGCGGCTCGCGCTCCAACAATGGGTCGCAAAGGAATAGCATGAAGTTTTCCGGGGCAGGGCCTAGCTCGTCGAGCATCCGGAAAAGTTTTTCGAAGTCGCCGGAGGGGTTCGCTTCAGCAATCTCTGACAGGATCACATCACCTGTTTGCTCATTCTGGCGGATAGCGACGTATCCGTTATTGAACCGGATCTCTTCGGGAAGGCGGACCGCTTCGTGGCCGTTGTTGTAGACGGGTTCTGCGGATTTCTGCATGACGGCACCTCCGATTAGAGCTGCTTCAGTATACGTTTCATCTTAATAGGGTTGCGCCCGCCAGTGTCTAGGCAATTGGCAAAAGACGCTGCGCAAACGCGACCTTAATGGACCACTATCGCTGAGCGGGCTTTGGCTGATTATCCCGGTAGAACTCGAACAACTGCGAAACAGCATTGAACGCGTCATGGAAAGGGTGAGTGTTCGCGCCGACTTCGAACCTTTCGATCGGCGTCGTCTTCAGGCGTAGACTTGCGCTCTTTCCAGTTGGAACAACACTCGTGTTTGGTGGGACTCTATCGCTGCTCATTGCTTGCGAGAGTTTGTCCGCTCCAGTGTTTTCGAATACAAGGTCGACGAAGCCGGATTGGGCTTTATGCATGATGTGTACACCCTTGCCGAACGTCTTGGAAGTGAAACGGAACCAAGTATCGCCCCACCACGCATCGCGCGGTGGGTCCCACTGCAGGCCGGACCTGCTGAATCTTTTCTCGGCTTCTGCAGCGTACTCGGCCCTGAATGCGGTCATTCCCAAATGGAGTGTTCTTGGTCCTTTTTGTGCGAAGTGCGCAATAGCGTCCTGAAAGACACTCGCCTTGAATTTTGATCGGGTATCGTCAGCTCCTTGGAAATAGTGAGCCAGCTGTTCGAGCGAAATGCGGAGATCAAAATCGGTACAGGTCTTGGCGTACTTGGCCGGCGAGACCAGACAGGTGAGAAATCGTGCCCACTCACCGTCTGCAACCCCTGTCGCCCCACGTTCACGGTAGCGGGCTGCCTGGGCATCCTGAAAAACGGCTCCGATCTTGTCTTCGATCAACAACGCGACAGTAGCTTCGTCCGCGGCGCGGTACGTTACCAGGACATCACTTTCACCACGCTCCGTTGTTACCGATCTGACGGCGTGGGAACCATGCTTGTCGCTCGGTCGCCATAGCGTAACGTCCTGCGTGGCAAAGCCGGCAAGCGCAGTCTCCAGAAACCAGGCCAGGAAATGCGGATTGCAGCAAAACTCCTCTCCAGGAGGAAGTCGATGTGCTCTTCCTGTACCGGAGAACGCTGCATCGCGGGCTCGACACCCATACACTGTCCTTTCGAGTCATGCGGCAGGGTTGAGGTAGCAACAACTTAAAGGCTATATGCCTTTGGAAACGACAGAAGAAAAGCAGAAGCATGCACATCTTTACGCGATTGTTCTGCGAAGACGTTGGTTGGGCCACGTGGAATAGTACAGGGGTTCTTCGGCTTCGCTTAGGATGACGAGTGTTGGCCCGCGGCTACAGCAGGCCCTTGGTGCTGGGCAGCAGGTCGCGCATGCGCTCGTCGCGGGAGCAGGCGCCGCGCAGGGCGCGAGCAAAGGCCTTGAAGATGGCCTCGATCTTGTGGTGGTTGGAGCGGCCGTACATGGTTTTCACGTGGACATTGGCCTTGGCTCCTCGCGCGAAGCCGTCGAAAAAATCGGGGACGAGTTCGGTCTGGAAGTCGCCCACCAGGGGCTGCGTGAGTCCGTCGTCGACGACGCAGGCCACACGGCCGGAGAGGTCGATGGCGCAGACGGCTAGGGTCTCGTCCATGGCCATGCAGAAGTAGCCGGCACGGAGAATGCCTCGCTTGTCGCCGAGGGCCTGCTCGAAGGCCTCGCCCAGGGCGATGCCGATGTCTTCCACGGTGTGGTGTTGATCCACGTCGAGGTCGCCCTTGCAGGTGAGGTCGAGGTCGAAGCCGCCGTGTTTACTGAGGGCCTCAAGCATGTGATCGAAGAAGCGAATGCCGGTGCTGACCTGGTACTGGCCCGTGCCGTCGACATTGAGCCTCAACGCGATCCGGGTTTCGAGGGTGTTGCGGTTGACCGTGCCGGTGCGGGCGACGACCGTGGCAGTCCCCTCCGTGAGTTGATCCAGTGGCACTTGATCGAGTGGGCTCATCGCATCCTTCCTTTGGGTCGCTGGACGACGACGCGGCCGCGAGTGCGGGCGCTTTGGCGCAGGCGCTCCTGGCGGGCGCGTTGCGCGGGGGTGAGCACTGAAGTCTGGACCGGGGGCGGGTTGTTGCGGGCCTGTGCCTGCTGGATGCCGAGAACCAGGGCAGGGAGGCCGACCAGAAGAATGGCCACGCCCAGAAGAATAGCCTCCCAGCTTTTGAGAGAGCCGTAGCCGAGCCATTGCCGGATCAGGGGAATGGCTGCGAGCAGCATAAGAACCATGCTCAGGCCGAAAACCAGGCCCTGACGCTGTTTCGGCGTGAGTTGCGGGATCTGCTGAGGGCTATTCATCGGCTTCTATGGTAACGCCGGTTGAATTTTACGGGCTGCGGTGGGCCAAGGCTTTGCGAATTTCCAGACCCGGGCGTTCCGTTTTGACGCCACGAGGCCCAAAAGGGGAATCGCCGCTGCAAAGACATGCACGGACACCATAGATGTTGCTCGTCATCGGCTAAACTAGAGATCCATGGCGTTAGACAAGCTTCAAATCATTCCTCTCGGTGGACTCGGCGAATTCGGCATGAACTGCATGGCCCTCCGTTTTGGTGACGACATCCTCGTCATCGACGCCGGCCTCATGTTTCCGGAAGAAGAACTTCTTGGCGTCGATATCGTCGTTCCCGATATCAGCTATCTCATCGAGAACCGCACCAAAGTGCGTGGCATTGTGCTCACCCACGGCCACGAGGACCACATTGGCGGCCTGCCGTGGATCCTTTCCGAGCTGAACGTCCCCGTTTACGGCACCGAATTCACCCTCGCCTATGTCGAGGGCAAGCTCGACGAGCATCGCCTGCTCGATAAGGCCGAGCTGATTGAGATTCTGCCAGGCAAGCGTTTCAGCCTGGGCCCGTTCAACGTTATGCCGATCCGCGTCACGCACTCGCTCGTGGACTGCGTCGCGCTTGCCATTACTACTCCCGTGGGTACGGTCCTCCACACTGGCGACTTCAAGGTCGATCTCAGTTCGCCGGACGGCCATCCCTTTGATTTGCAGGCCTTCGCCGAACTCGGTAAGGGAGGCGTCCTTGCGCTTTTACAGGACTCCACCAACGTCGATCGGCCAGGCTTTACCCCCGGCGAAAAGGCCGTGATCCCCCGCCTGGACGACATCTTCGCGGCCACGCGCAAGAAGCTCTTTTTCAGCTGCTTTTCCTCTTCCATTCACCGCATTCGCATCGCGATGGAGCTGGCGCACAAGCACGGCCGCAAGATCGCCATTATCGGCCGCTCCATGGACAACTCGTCCGAGATCGCGCAGGATCTGGGCTACCTGGACCCGCCGCCAGGCCTGGTTATCCACCCCGGCCAGATTAAAGACTTTCCTGACGACAAACTCTGCATCCTGATCTCCGGTACGCAGGGTGAGCCCATGAGCTCGCTTTCCCGCGCCGCCGTTGACAACCACCGTTTTGCCAAGATCAACGCCGGCGATACCGTGCTGCTCTCCTCGCGTATCATCCCCGGCAACGAAAAAGCCATCTACCGCGTCATCGACCATCTGGAGCGCCGCGAGGCCCGTGTGATCAACGATGACGGCACCCACGGCCTCATCCACGTCTCCGGCCATGGCTCGCAGGAGGAGCTGCGGCTGATGATTAATCTTGTCCGCCCCAAATTCTTTATTCCCATCCACGGAGATTACCGGCACCTGAAGCGCCACGCCGAGCTAGCGGCTTCCACCGGCGTACCCGAGAAAGTCCTGCTTCTGGAAGATGGCGACGTCCTCACACTCGACGGCCGTAATGCGCAAAAAACGGGCAAGATCACTACGGGCCGCGTCTGCATCGACAACAACTCCACCGCCGATGTCGTTCAGGATGTCGTGATTAAGGACCGCAAACAGCTCGGCGGCGACGGCATCTTTCTGCCCATCATTGCAATAAACAAAAGCACCGGCCAGGTGGAAGGCCTGCCCGAGATTACGACCCGGGGCTTTGCCGCGGACGACCCGGACCTGCTGCGCAATGCCCGTGATGTCGTCTCCCGCACCCTTGGGGATTCCAGCAAGGAAGAACGCAGCGATTATGGCGTTATGAAGGAAAAAATTCGTGGCGATTTGAAGCGCTTCTTGCAGAAAAATGCCAATCGGCGCCCATTGATCATGCCAATCATCCTGGAACTCTGAAACTGTCTTCAAAGCTCGGAGGATAGACAGCAGATAAGTGTTTAAGCCTCGCGTGGAAGTGCTACGCTCAAAGGTAGGCGGTGCGGCAACGGGACCGCGGTTGCACCCCGGCCAAGTGCGAAGATGTCAATCATCCTGCTGACCGATTTCAGGGTTGGCCCAGCCGCAGGGATAAATCTCTCGTTTGCTCAAACTATGAGACAACAAACACCTCACTCGGAGAGTCTCGCCTGGAGAAACTCTAGCCTATTTCTCCGGGTGAGGCAGGGAAGTCCTGGGCGTCACCCTTCATCCACCACGCGGCGCAATACAGAACAAAGCATGTGCTGAAGAGAACCAGGCTCGCGCCCCACCAGGTCATGACCAAAAAGATGCTGATGGTGATGAGTACATTTGCCGTGATCGCGATCCGCCCGGCCCATTTCTGCTTGTCCAAGTTGCTGCCCTCCAATCCGACGGATTGTAGACCAATGTAGATAGAGTGCACCAGCGGTCGCGCCGGCTATGCTGTACCCGGAGAAAACAATGTCAAGAACAGCGTCAGAGATGGTGGAACTGGGAACGGTCGCCCCAGCCTTTGAACTCGTCGATGTGCTCAGCAATCACAGCGTTTCTCGCGACAGCCTCTTCGCCCTAGGCAGGGACGTGACAGCCCCCGGCAGCCCACGCTACAAGCACGGGCTGCTCGTAATGTTTGTCTGTGTCCACTGTCCCTATGTGAAGCATCTGGAAGCCGGACTGGCGCGCCTGGGCCACGACTATGCGGGTCCTGAAGGCCCTTTCGCGGTTGCCGCTATCCAGTCCAACGACATCGTTGCGTACCCGCAGGACAACGCTGATGCCATGCGGGAACAGGCCACTCGACTGGGATGGAATTTTCCATATTTGCTCGATCCATCGCAGGAGGTGGCCCGTAGCTACAGTGCCGCCTGCACACCGGACTTCTTTTTATTCGATGGAGAGATGAAACTCGCGTACCGCGGCCAGTTCGACAGCAGCCGGCCACGTCGTGGTGATTTCGGCAATGACGAACCCGTGACTGGGAACGATCTGCGCCGAGCGATGGAAGCAATCCTTGCCGGTAAACTGCCCGATCCCAGCCAGCGCGCGTCCATCGGTTGCAACATCAAGTGGCGACAGGAGTAAGGATCTCATCCTCATGTCCGAGTGTGAAGTTGTAACGCGATGGCTTCACCCCCAGGCGGTCAACAGTATTGCACCAGACAACCATTCCAGGATGTCGACTGAGCGCACCCTTACTGAAACTAGAAGCCCACCTCGGATGTTCCAAGGTGGGCGTTTCCACTTGATTTCAGTTGCGGGGACAATTAGGGGTGGTTAGCCGCGAGTTTCAGCGTCCGAACCGTGCTGCTTAATCATTTTGTTGTAGATACCGAGGAGCAAGAAGGGAGCGACCCACTGGCCGACGAACAACGCCTCATGCTTTTTGCCTGCAATCTGAAAAGACACAGAACCGAGAATGGATGCAATGGCCATGCCGAGGTACGCGCTGGAAGGAATTTTCGAGGTGTACTGCTCGATGGCGGCGGTGAATTGATCTTCGTGGGCTTGTCCGGCGGGTACGCGGTAATCCGACATATGTGTTCATCTCTCTCCGGCCAGTTGCCGTGTTCAGGGAGATGCGTATTGTGGGTGCGGGGTCGTCTGTCCTCTCCACGATTTCAGCGGACGAATTTTCGACCGCTGTTCTTACACTGGCCCATCGATTGCACCCTCGCCGGATTGGTCCGGCCCTTTGCCATCTTGTGGCTTCATCGCCCTTTCCAACGTTGACTTTCGCACCCAGCGGCGGTACCGTACGGGAGATGCGACTCGGCTTTCACCATCACGGATTCCACTGGTTTCAAGCCCACGCGTGGCAGCTAGCGGTCCCCGGCCTGGCGATGTGATCAAAAGCGCCGATCAGGATCAACGGCCCGC
>CAXSCE010000018.1:0-64626 GCA_964236545.1 uncultured Bryocella sp. | reverse complement strand
TAATGCGCCTTTCGCTAGCGGGCTTTTCTACGCCCAACCGGAAATTCGAATGACCCAACAGGCCAGCGCGGGAATACCGCAGGAGACAATGCAATGATGCAGGTGGAGCAGGAAGTTGCCATCGATTTCGCCAAGGCGGGCGGCCTGGTTGCTGGCATTGTGCAGGATGCCCGCTCGGGCGAGGTGCTGATGCTTGGCTTCTTGAATGAGCAAAGCTGGACACTCACCCGTGAGACCGGCTTTGTTACCTTCTGGAGCCGCACCCGCAATAAGCTCTGGATGAAGGGCGAAACCAGCGGCAACCGCCTCCGTGTTGTTTCGGTTGCCACTGACTGCGACACCGACGCTCTGCTCTTTCGGGTGGAGGTCGAAGGCGACGGCCTGGTCTGCCACGAGGGCGTCGTTAGCTGCTTCAGCAAACCGATCCAAATTTCTGGTTCTTAGCTGCGCGTTCTTAGCGATTGCGATTTGAAACATCGTTGATCTTCAGGCACGTCCTCGATGACCAGAAATTAACAATTAAAGATCAGCACCCACGAACGAGACTTCATGCCTTCTCCCAAGCTCAAACTCGGCATCCCCAAAGGCAGTCTGCAGGACGCCACGATCGCCCTCTTCGCGCGCGCCGGCTGGAATGTTCTCGCCAGTGGCCGCAGTTATTTCCCCGCCATCGATGACCCCGAAATTGAGTGCATGCTCGTACGTGCCCAGGAGATGGCCCGCTATGTCGAGCACGGCGCTCTGGACGCCGGCCTCACCGGCAACGACTGGGTGCTGGAAAACCAGTCGCAGGTCGAGCGCGTCACCTCGCTCACCTACTCCAAACAAAGCCGTCATCCCGTCAAGTGGGTGCTCGCGGTCCCCGAGGACTCCCCCTTCCAGAAGCCCGAAGATCTCGCCGGCAAGGTCATCGCCACCGAGCTCGTCGAGTACACAAAACGCTACTTCGCCGGGAAAAACATCCCCGTCACCGTCGAGTTCAGCTGGGGCGCCACCGAGGTCAAGCCGCCCACCCTTGCCGACGCCATCGTCGAGGTCACCGAAACCGGCTCCAGCCTGCGTGCCAATCGCCTGCGCATTCTCGAAACCCTCATGGAATCCGAAACGCAGCTTATCGCCAACCAGACCTCCTGGCAGGACAACTGGAAGCGCTCGAAAATCCAGACACTCAGCCTGATGCTGAATGGCGCCATGGCTGCGCAGACGCAGGTTGGCCTCATGCTGAACGTGCCCCGCGCCGCGCTCGACCGGGTCCTGGGCGTGCTTCCCGCGCTGAACTCGCCCACGGTTTCCGAGCTGCGCGACAGAGATTGGGTTGCCGTAAATACGATCCTTGAGCAATCGGTCGTCCGGGATGTGATCCCCCGTCTAAAGGCTGCCGGCGGTACCGGCATCGTCGAATATCCCCTCAGCAAGGTCGTTCTTTAGACCGCAACAGGACTCCACATGAAGATCTTCTGGGTCATTCTCGCCCTCGTCGTTGCCGGGCTGCTCATCAATGCGCTGGTCGCCTACCTGCTGCAGCGCAAGCGCAGTGAGCGCGCCATGACCGAAGGCGTCGTTGTTTACGCCACCGTGGTTTCCGTGGAAAACGTGGGTGGCTGGGCCAAGTACGCCGAGATGAAAAAGATTGTTCTGCGTGTCCAGGACACCAAGGCCGGGGCTCCCCGGGAGGTCACCCTGAAAAGCCGTCTACCGCCCAACCAGAAGCTGAGCTCCGGCATGAAGGTTCCTGTTGCGATCGACCCCCAAAATCCTCAGCGCATCTACCCTGCCACACCCGCAGCCGCTAAACGCATTACCCTGACAGGCTCCCGGCAGGAACGCCGCATGATGAAGCAGCAGGGAATGTAGCGTTCCGCTACACCTTAGCTTCCGCTCCCCTCCGTCGTCATCTCGACCGAAGTGCAAGGCGCGGAGTGGAGGGACGCTGTATTCCGCTCGAAGCCGCACCCTGCCAACTGAAGCTATATCCGAAAGCAGACCCATGAAGATCCTGAAAACCTTCGGCGACAACGTTAAAGCGACCGAAACAGCCATCAAGCAGATCGAACAGCGGGGCGCCGTCTCCACCGCCAAGGTGGACGCGGTCGTTCACAAGATCCTCGCCGAAGTGCGCCAAGGCGGCGATGAAGGCGTCCGCGAATACGCCGTCCGCTTTGACGGCTTGGGTCCCGAACAAGCGCTTACCGTCTCCCGCGAAGAGATGCAGGCTGCCTGGAGCGAGACCTCCGAAGAGTTGCGTGCTGCCATGCGCCTCGCGCAGGCCAACATTCGCGCCTTTGCCGAAAAGCAGATGCCCAAGGCCTGGAGCTACCGCCCACAGGAGGGAATGGAGGTGGGCCAGATTGTGCGCCCGCTTGAATCCGTCGGCTGCTACGTTCCCGGCGGTCGCTATCCGCTGCCGTCTACGCTGCTGATGACCGCGACCCCCGCGCAGGTCGCTGGCGTCGAGCGTATTGTGGTCTGCAGCCCCAACCCGGCGCGGGAAACCATGGCTGCGGCTTACCTGGCCGGGATCACCGAGTTTTATCGGATTGGCGGCGCGCAGGCCGTTGCTGCCATGGCCTACGGAACCGAAAGTATCCCGCCCGTGATGAGAATCGTCGGCCCCGGCAACCTCTACGTAACAGCCGCCAAGATCGCCGTCTCGCACGAGACCGGCATTGACATGCCTGCCGGTCCGACGGAGATCGTCGTGACCAGCGAAGCAGGCGACGCGACCGGAATCGCCGCAGACCTTGTTGCCCAGGCTGAACATGACCCCGACGCCCTGCCCATTCTGATTACCAACAATGTCGGTCTGGCTGAAGAAGTCGCGCTTGAAACAAAACGCCAGGCCCACGGCAACGAAATTGCCGAGCAGTCCATCGAGGCCCAGGGCTACATTTTCCTCACCAAAACCGTCGAAGAAGCGCGCGAGCTCACCAACCGCCTCGCCCCCGAGCACCTCACCGTCGACACCGGCGCCGATCTCCGCTGGGTCAAAAACGCCGGCTCTGTCTTTATCGGCCACCACACCCCGCAATCCATGGGTGACTACATCTCCGGCCCCAACCACGTGCTTCCGACGGGTCGTAACGGCCGCATTCGCGGCGGCCTGAGCGTGCTCGACTTCGTCAAAATCATCACCGTCCAGCAATACACCCAGGAAGCCCTGCGCATCGTAGGCCCCCACACGGTAGCCCTTGCCGAAGCCGAAGGTCTCGTAGGCCACGCGGAGAGCGTCCGCGTTCGCATGCGATAGCGCCGTTGCTTCCTCTGCTGCACTTGCTTTCTTTCTGTCATTCCCGAAGGGAACCTGCTTCGCCAAACCCATGCCCCGCGAATACCACTTTTGGGTCTACATCCTCGCCAGCCGCTCCAGAAACCTGTACGTAGGCATGACGAATAGCCTCAATGCTCGCATCACAACACACCGCCAACGGCCAGAAGGCACGCATACAGCCGCTAGAACATCCACCGCCTCGTTTATTTCGAATACTTTCGCTACGTCCGAAGCGCGATTACGCGAGAAAAGGAGCTAAAAGCGTGGACACGAGCACAGAAGGTTGAACTGATCGAATCACGGAACCCGACATGGGAAGATCTGATCCCTCCGACGCCGGCGGACTTGCAGACAGCAGATCCCCTTCGGGGATGACAGAAAGAAAAGCAAAGCAACGCGATGACAGAACTCGATGCAGTAATCACCCTCCCCCAACCTCGCGCCCGCGTCCTCACCATGCCGGAGTACCACCCTCCACTTGCTGGCCGTGATGCCCTGCGCCTTGACTTTAATGAAAACACCCTCGCTCCCAGCCCGCGGGTACTCGCCAGGCTGCGCGAACTCAGCGCGGAAGGCCTCACCGTTTACCCCGAGCGCGAGCCGGTTGAGCGCATCGTTGCCGGCCAACTGGGCTTGGCACCCAACCAACTCATCCTCACCAACGGCGTCGACGAAGCCATCCACCTCGTCGCCTGTGCCTTTCTTGACGAAGGGGATGAGGCGCTCATTTGCACCCCCACTTTCTTCATGTACGACGTCTCCGTCAGCATGATGACCTCGCGCCTGGTTAAGGTCCAGACCGACGACACACTCGCCTTCCCCTTTGAGCGTTTTCTCGCTGCCATTACGCCCCGCACCAAGCTCATCATCGTCGCCAGTCCCAATAACCCCACCGGCGCCGTCGTCAGCCGCGAGCACCTCCTCGCGATAGCCCAGGCCGCGCCCCATGCCGTACTCATGGTCGACGAGGCCTACTTTCACTTCTTCGGCGAGACGGTTCTCCCCGACATAGCCGCCGTGCCCAACCTCGTCGTAGCCCGCACCTTCTCCAAGGCCTACGGCCTGGCCAGCCTTCGCATCGGCATGCTCGCCGCAAACTCACGCCTCATCGGCTTCCTCCGCAAGGTCAGCTCGCCCTACAACGTTAACGGCATCGCTCTCGCCGTCCTGCCCGAAGCCGTCGCTGACACCGACTACCTGGATTGGTACACCCTTCAGGTGCACCAGGGCCGCGAGCGCATCACGGCCGCCCTGCGGACGCTTGGTGTCCGCACCTGGCCCTCCGCCGCCAACTTCATCCTCATGGACATCGGCCCACGCCACAAGCAGCTTTGTGACCTCATGCGGCAAAAGGGGGTCCTTCTCCGCGACCGCTCCTCCGACCCCGGCTGCGAAGGCTATCTCCGCATCACCATAGGCCCCCAAGAGCATGTTGCGCGCGGCATGGAAGCCCTGACCTCTACCCTGGACGAGATGCAGTGGACGCCCGCTGAGGGCCGTCACGCCCGATCTACCGCAGATACGCCCCGCGAATTTGAGTGATGACGGCGCACTCAAGCCAGCTCCTACGATCCCACCAAGGTTTCAGAAACGGACAGGATGGGGCTCAGCGAAGCAGATCTTCCAGCGCAGTCGATAGATCCGTTTTCTCGTCACGGTACTTGATGATGATCGGGGCGTAGACGGACAGGCCGAGTTCCTTGCCGGGACCGTGGGAGATTGCTCGGGAACCGGGAACGACGACTGCGCCCGAGGGGATGGTGAGAGGGGAGTCGGCACTGGCGCGCAGGATCGTGTTGTTGGGCAGGTCGAAGACAGGGGTGCCGCGGGTAAGGATCGTGCCGGCCGCAAGAACGGCTTTGGAGCGGACGATTGTGCCCTCATAAACACCGGTGTTGCCGCCTACGAGGACATCGTCTTCGATGATGACGGGTGAGGCGTTGACGGGTTCAAGGACACCGCCGATCTGGGCTGCCGCAGAGAGGTGTACACGCCGGCCGATCTGGGCGCAGGAGCCGACCAGAGCATGCGAGTCAATCATGGTGCCCTCGCCGACAAAGGCGCCCGTATTGACGTATGCCGGCGGCATTACCACGACGCCTTTCGCGAGGTGGGCGCCGGAACGGACGGCCGAGCCGCCAGGAACAAGGCGGACCTGATCCTCCGGCAGGAACTGGCGAGTGGGAAAGGTGTGTTTGTCGATGAAGCTCAATCCGCCGCCGCCGCCGGCGTGCATTTCACGCAGAACTCCCAAGCGGAAGCCGAGTAGGATACCGCGTTTGACCCAGGCATTGACGCGCCAGACCTGTCCGCCGGCAGCAGGCGGTAGCGAGGGATCGGGCTCGGCGGCGCGCAGGGTGCCTGCCTCGAGCGCGTCGCGAAGCTCGTAAAAGGCCGCGAAGGCTCCGGGATTGCCGGCCGCGTCGGGGCCGAGCGCAAAGAACTCTTCTATGGAGGTCTGAAGGGATTGAAACGATGTCATCAAGGATGATTGTAGCCACGGCGCTGGAGCAAAAGGACGTGCAAGATTACAGCGCCTTTGCAGGCGATCGTTCCCGGAGAACTCTTTGCTTCCGGCTTTACGATTCTCCTAGAGAGCCGTTGTCAATGACGGCCGCCCTGCAAACGGACCGAGCGGTGAAAACTTCTGCCAGGATGTTGGCCCCTCGATACGGCAAGGAGTGCCGGCGTCACATCATAGTGTAGGGATCCGGGAGGAATGATGAACTCTTTGAGCTGGTTGCTGGTAACGGGGCTGGAATATCTGTATGGAGCGCATCAGCAAGGGGCGCAGCAGGCAGCGGCCAATGTTAAGTCGTCGACATACCCTAAGCTGAAGGCTGCCGCGGAAGCGGGGTCCAAGCAGAACTTGATGCAGGCCAAACGGCTGGAAAAAGTTTTCAAGACCCTCGATAGGGAACCAACCGCAAGACCAGATGCCGGTATGGGCGGCATCACCGAGGCAAACGACACGTTGCTGACGGGAACGCTCGACCCGGCGGAGCGCGACCTGATCAATATCGCGCTCGGGCAGACGGCGGCGCATTTCTACATCGCCAAATACGGTACATTGCGCACCTATGCGGAGCAGATGGGTAATCGAAAGGCCGCACGTCTCCTGCAAAAAACGCTCGAAGAAACAGTGGCAATCGATAAAAAATTTACTCTGCTAGCCCTCGAGGTCATGAAGAAGGAAAAGGTGAAGGGTACAAAAAGTGGTGGGGGTGGTAAAGGCTTTGCTCTGCTACTCGGCGTTGGGGCGGCTGTGCTCGCCGTTGCAGTAAGCCGCTCCGGAGAGAGTGAAAGTTAGCCACGGCTCGCGCCTCAGACCGTGTTAGACCATAGGCAGCAGGACTGGTCCGCTGCCTATGGTTGATCGGGCAACAAACTGAGTTCGCGCAGAATGCCTTCCAGCTTGCGCCGCGTGGGTTCGGTGACGGGAACCATGGGCAGACGAAGTGTTTCGCGGCCTCGGTCAAGCAACGCGAGCACGGCTTTAATCGGTGCAGGGCTGGGCTCGGTGAAGAGGGCTTGCAGGAGACGGAAGTACTGGCGGTTCACGCGACGGGCGAGTACCCAGTTGTCGTTAAGAGCATTTTCGACCATGTGCGCCATCTGCTGCGGGATAGCGTTGGAAGCCACAGAGATCACACCGACGCCGCCGACGGCGATCGTTGGCAGCGTCAGAGCATCATCGCCGGCAAAGACGTGAAAAGAACGCGGGGCCTGGGTGAGGATCGAGGTGATCTGGCCCATCACCCCGCTGGATTCCTTCAGGGCAACAACATTGGGGATCTCCGCGAGACGGAGCACGGTGTCGGGCTCAAGATTTGCGCCTGTACGGGCAGGAATGTTGTAGAGCATGATCGGTAGATCGACGGCTTCAGCGATCGCTTTGAAGTGCTGGTACTGGCCCTCCTGGCCGGGGCGGTTGTAATACGGGTTCGCGGTCAATATCCCGGTGAGGTTTGGGATACGAGCGAGCTTGCGGGCGTTCTCGACGGCGTGACGTGTGTTGTTGTGGGTGGCGCCGGCAAAAACGGGAACGCGACCGGCGGCGGCGGCGACGGTGAGTTCGATGACGCGCAGCCATTCCCCCTCTGTCAGCGTGGAGGTCTCGCCGGTAGTCCCGGCCGGGATGAGCAGGGAGACGCCGTTGGCGATTTGCCATTGAACATGGGCGGTAAGCGCCGCCTCATCGACTTCGCCATCGGGGCGAAAAGGGGTAACGAGCGCGGTGCCACAGCCTTGCAGATCCATACCGCGTTTGAGTTTACGACGAATGCGGCAACAATGCCGGGAATCGCTTCGAGCTAATCTCCTGTCACTTGCCGCGAAAAGTGCTGTTTAGAGCGGTTTCTCGACAAAACCGGCCACGTAGGTACCTGGCTCGTCACACGATCAACAGATTGCCTCAGACCCAGTCGCCATCCCGCATGAGAGGCTGGGCGGAGCCATTGGCGGCCAAGCCGTCTACGTGGACCTTTGGGCCGCCGATCATCCAATCGACGTGGATCAGGCTTTCGTTGGCGCCGAGTTTCGCCAGCTGCTCGTCGTTCATCGTTTCCCCCTCGATCAGGCAGGTGGAGTAGCTCTGTCCCAGGGCGATGTGGGAGGCGGCGTTCTCGTCGAAGAGGGTGTTGTAGAAGAGGACGCCTGACTGCGCGATGGGGGAGTGGAAGGGAACGAGGGCGACCTCGCCGAGACGGCGCGCGCCCGCGTCGGTGGAGATCAGCTTATTGAGGGCTTCTTCACCGGCGGTCGCGGTGGCTTTGGTGATCTGCCCGTCTTTGAAGGTGCAGCGGATGTTTTCGATCATCGTGCCCTGGTGGGAGAGCGGCTTGGTCGCCGAAACCACGCCTGAGACGCGATCCTTGTGCGGGGTGGTGAAGCACTCTTCGGTGGGGATGTTGGGGTTGCAGTACACGCCGTTGCCGGAGGGGCCACCGCCGCCAGCCCAGAGGTGGTTGTCGGCGAGACCCACGGTGAGATCGGTCGCGCCATCGTCGGAGAAAAAGCGGAGGGAGCCGAAGCGCTTGCTGTTGAGCAGGTCGACGCGCTGCTTCAGGTCGGCATTGTGCGCCTTCCACTCGGCGACGGGGTCGTCGGAGGTGATGCGGGAGGAGGCGAAAACCGCGTCCCAGAGCTTTTCGAGCGCGAGTTCGGGCGGATCGTTCGGGAAGACAAGCGCGGCCCAGGCCGGGGTAGCGGCCGCGACGATGGTCCAGTTGATCTCGTGGCGGGTAATGAGCTCCATGGCGGGCTTGTAGGCCTTGGAAACAGCGACGTTGGCGCGGGAAACCTTGCCGGGGTTTTGGGCGGCGAGCAGCGCGGGGTTGGCGCCGGTGACCGCCATGCGGGCAGCGCCGGACTTGAACGCTGTGGCGATGGCGTCGTAATACCAGGACGGGGCGTAGTCGAAGCTGTCCTCGGGGGCGAGCTGGTAGCGCGCGAGGGTAAGGGCGTCGTCGGCGAAGAAGGTCGTGACGAGTTTAGCGCCGGCCCGGTAGGCGTGCTCGGTGATGCGGCGCACCAGCGGCAGGGCGTCGGTCGGTGCAGTGAGTACAAGCTCCTGGCCTGCCTTCAGGTTCAGGCCGACGCGGATAGCGACCTCGGCCAGGCGATCGAGTTTCCCGTCGAAAGAGAGGGCGCTGAAGGAGGATGTGGTGGCGGCTTGCGGCATGGAGATAGTGTACCGTTTGGGTTGGGTTGCTCGGAGACCTGGGGCCTTGCCGGCGGCCGAAATACCGGGGTCTCTCCGCTCCGGCGCTTTGCGCCTCCGGTCGAGATGACAGGGTTTTGGGAGGACGCGGGCGTGGGACGGTCACAGAAGTGGCGTGACGTGGTTAGTTGCAGGTCCCCTGGAAGAATCCCTCCCCTACACTCGTCATCTCGACCGGAGCGGGCCTGGCCCGCGAAGTGGAGAGACCCCTGTATTCCCTGCGGCAAGGCCCCGGAAACCGCATCCGCGAAGATGTGCTGGGTTAGAGCTTTTCGAAGATTTCCCCGAAGCTGTAAACGCCTGGTTTCTGTCCGGAGAGCCATTCGGCGGCGCGTACGGCGCCTTCCGCATAGGCCTGGCGGGAGTGCGATTGGTGCGTGAGCAGGATTTTGTCGCCGGGCCCGGTAGCGGTGAGGACGTGTTCGCCGACGGCCTCGCCGTGCCGGATGGACTCGATCGACACCTCGTCCGCGCCAGAGGCTTTGAGCACGGCATCGCGCAGGGTGAGCGCGGTGCCGGAAGGGGCGTCGAGCTTGGTGGTGTGGTGGGTTTCGGCAATGCCGAAGCTGTAACCCGCGCCCTTGAGCTCCGCGGTCATCGTGGCCGCGAGCTTGAGAAAAAGCTGTACGCCGAGCGAGAAATTGGTGCCATAGAGGAGCGAGGCGCCCCGGCGCTCGGCAAGGGCTGTGGCGTCGGCAAGGTGGCTGTACCAGCCAGTCGTCCCGATCACCATCCTGGCGCCGGTAGCGAGGCAGGCGCGCAGATTCGCGAGTACGGCTTCGGGCGTGGTGAAGTCGATGACCACGTCGAAGCCGGCGACGAACGGCGGGGTGAGCGCGGCGGCATCGCGGTTTTCCCTGGCGTCGAGCACGTGCACGCTATGGCCGTGATTGGCGGCGGTTTCCGCAACGAGTTTGCCGGTTTTGCCGACGCCGAGAATGAGAAAACGCATGGAACCTCTTGGTTGTAAGTTGCACGTTCTACGTTGTGAGTGGGCAGCGGCAGTGGACAGGTCTTGACCATGACCCGCCTGCACGTACAACTTACAACGTAGAACTCAAAATTTGTCTGCTTTCGACGTCGAAAATGGTGGGGTCAGGAGCGCGAAAGAAATGCTTGTGCAGGGAGCGCACAGCGTCCTCTACGTCGTCTTCATTAATCATGAGACTCATGTTGATTTCGCTGGCGCCCTGCGAGATCATGCGCACGTTGATGTGCGAGATGGCGCCGAAGAGCTGGCCCGCGATGCCGGCTTGCCCGCGGATGTCTTCACCGACCAGGCAAACCAGAGCCTTGTTGCCCTCGAATTTCACATCGGCCAGCTTGCTCAACTCGGCGGAGATGGCAGGCAAGGCCTCGCGTGAGTCCACCGTGACGGAGATGGAGACCTCCGAGGTGGAAACCATGTCGATGGCGCAACCGTGCTTGTCAAATGCGTCGAAGACGAGCTTCAGGAAACCATGGGCGAGTAGCATGCGGCTGGCCACGATGTCGATGATCGTAAGACCCTTCTTCACCGCGATGGATTTCACCGGGTTGGTGCAGGGAGGCGCCACGGCGGTGATAACCGTGCCCTCGTTTTCGGGGTTGCGGCTGTTGAGCACCCAGACAGGGATGTTTTTCTGGATGGCTGGAAGGATGGTGGCCGGGTGCAGGACCTTGGCGCCAAAGTAGGCGAGCTCGGCGGCCTCCTCAAAGCTGATGCTTTTGACGCGCAGGGCATCGGGGCAGAGGCGCGGGTCAGTGGTCATGATGCCGTTGACGTCGGTCCAGATCTCGATGGCGCCGGCGTGGAGGCCCCCGCCGACGAGGGCGCCGGTGTAGTCGGAGCCGCCGCGGCCGAGCGTGGTGGTGATGCCCTCGAAGCAGCCGATGAAACCGCCCAGGACGGGGATTTCGCCTACCGCAATCAGGGGCAGAACGCGGGTTTCGAGAGCCTGTTCAATCGCAATCTGGTCAGGGGTGGCCTTGCCAAAGTGACCGTCAGTGAGGATAACGTCGCGGGCGTCGACGTGGGTGGCGGGCAGGCCGCGCTCGGCGAAGGCGGCGGCGACCATGAGACTGGAGAGCCGCTCGCCATAGCTGACGACGAGGTCGGCGGTGCGGGCCGTGAGCTCGCGCAGGGCAGCGATACCGCGAACAAGGTCATCGAGAGAATCAAAGGCGCGCTTGATGTCCGCTTCGAGTGCGTTGAGGCGTTCGCCGGTGACCAACTCGGCGGCGGTTCCGAGGTGGCGAGTGCGCAAACGGGCGGTGATCTCGAGGGCGGCTTCGCGGTCGCCGCGGCCGGAGGAGGCTGCGGCCGCGCAGGCGAGGAGCTGGTCGGTGACCTTGCCCATCGCGGAGACCACGACGACCGGGCTGAGACCCTTTGCATGGCGGCCGGCGACAATGCGCGCGGTGCGCAGCATGGCCGTGGCGTCCTCCACCGAGGTGCCACCGAACTTCATGACGACGATGTGCGGGCGTGGGGTGCTCACGCGGGCACCGGGGCGGCGGCGGTTTGCTGTTCAGGTTCGAGCTGCGAGCGGTTGAGCTGTGAGTGGTTGAAGTCGAGTTTGCCTTCGACGGCGAGGAGCTCGGCGTTGAGCACGGCGGCTCCGGCGGCGCCGCGCAGGGTGTTATGGGAAAGAACCACAAATTTCCAGTCAAGCAGGCGGCAGGGGCGCAGGCGGCCTACGGTGGAGGCCATGCCATCCCCGCGCATACGGTCGAGGCGGGGCTGCGGGCGGTCGGGCGCGGCTTCATACTCCACTGGCTGCAGGGGCGCGGTAGGCAACTTGACGCCTAGGTGGGAGGCTGTTGGGCCGAAGGGCTGGAAGTCCTGCCAGGCGGCGAGGACTTCCTCATAGGTGGCGGTTCGTTTGAGCTTGATCGAGACGCATTCGGTGTGACCGTCTTCAACGGCGACGCGATTGCAATGGGCGGAAAGCTTTGCCTCCAGCGGTGCGACACGGGTGCCATCCTGGAGGGTGCCGAGCAGCTTGTTGCACTCCTCTTCGAGCTTTTCTTCCTCATTTTTGATGAATGGGACGACGTTGCCGAGAATATCCAGCGCGGGGACGCCGGGGTAGCCCGCGCCGGAGACGGCCTGCATGGTGAAAACGAACAGGCTTTCGATACCGAAGCACTGTTCGAGCGGCTTCAGGGCAAGCACCAGGCCGATGGCGGAGCAGTTCGGATTGGTGACGATGTAGCCCCCACTCGGCTGGACCCCGTTGGCTCCGCGGCGAGTGGCCTGGGTTTCGAGCAGGGCCAGGTGATCGGCATTGACCTCCGGGATGACGAGGGGGACGTCCGGAGTCATGCGGAAGGCGGAGGAGTTGGAGACCACGGCGCAACCGGCTTCGGCGAACTTTGGCTCAAGCTCTTTGGCGATCGCGGCATCCAGCGCAGCGAAGATGATGCGCGGCAAAGGCGTAGAGGAGGCCTCGGGCGTATTGGGCTGCAGGATCATGCGCCCAATGTGTGGGGGAAGCGGGGTGCCGAGCTTCCAGGCGCAGGCTTCGGCGTAGGGCTTGCCGGCGCTGCGGTCACTGGCGGCGAGCCAGGTGATGTTGAACCAGGGATGGTTGGCGAGCAGCTGAATGAAGCGTTGCCCGACGGTTCCGGTGGCGCCGAGGATGCCGACGTCGCGACGTTCCATCGGGACAGTCTACCGCAAGGTTCGGCTACCCCTGGTACCTGGCAGGGTGCATCACACGTCAGTGCGCCGCCTACTGTAGACGCGAGATCCTCCGCCCCCATAGGCGAGCACGAGGCCGACGGCGTGGATCAAAAACCAGGGGCCGATACCCTGATCCTGGTAGATCCAGAAAAGGATCAGGATACGCGGAATCAGAAGCGCCACGAGGACCGGAATGAGACCCACCGCGGCCGGTATATAGGCCGGCACGCTGTGCTGAAGCCAGGCAACGACGATGCATAGACGCGGTAAGAAAAGCGAAAGAACCAGAAACCAGAGGGGCAGATGATGGGTGACCAGCAGCAGATTCATTCAACCGTGCCTTTAAGGTGCGACATGCAGAATGCAACATGCAGGATGCGACTTCCAGGCCCGAACGCACAGGTTACGGTGTCGTGAAGGTGAACGTTGCCTGCGCCGTAGTGTGCGCCGGAACGGTGATCTGGGTATCCTGCTCGCCCAGCTTCTCATGAAGCGCGGCTAGCGTATACGTTCCTGGTGGTAACCCTTTAATCACAAAAGTACCGTCGGCGGCAGTTACGGCGAAGAAAGGATTGGGAGCGACGTTCAGGAAGGCGTTCATCCAGGGATGGTTGTTGCAGCGGAGGGCGATCATCTGCTCCGGTGAATTCATGCGGCGAACCTGCGGCTGCGCGCCTGGACCCTGCGAGACGTCTAGCGCGGGGTTGTCACCGAGGGTGACGGTGTGAACGTTGTGCATGGTGGGGTCGGAGTTGATGAAGCTGACGTCGCCGCCCTGCTGCACGGCTGTGACGTGGGGGATGAAGCGGCAACCTTTTTGATCAATCTTGACGGGAGCGGCGCCGGCGGGTGCCGCAGAAGCAGCCAGGCCGGACTTGATATAGACATACACATCCGCAAGGCCGCCCTTGTTCACGACGTACTGCTCGGTAAGGTTTTCACCGGCGAGCGAACATGCGGGATCCATGGACATGTCTATTGGGATGCGCGCGGGAACGTTGCCTTTGAAATGGACCACCCCGGCGATGCTGCCGGCAGTAGCGGGGTCAATGGGGGCTGCAGGTGAAGAGTTCTGCCCATTTGGCGATTCGGCCGACTTGGGCGAGGAATTTGAATGACAACCACCGAGAAGAAGCACTGATGAGGTGAGAACTAAGCACGTGCGAGAGGTGACCACTGTCGTCGAGTACTCCTGGTTACCAAACTGTTTTTGGATAATGCATTGCGAACTCTTCGTCGGCGGAGATGAGCGAGGCGAAGCCGTTCGCCTTGGCGTGCGCCACGATGAGTCGGTCGAACGGGTCAGTGGTCCAACCCTCGTCGATAGCGGTCGCGGCGATGCTTTTAAAACTCAAATCGCACACCTGAACACCCATCTCCCGCTCGACCTTTGATTGGATCTCGCGGGAGCGGAGTTTGGTCCTGCCGAGATCGAACAGATATTCAAGTTCCAGTAGCACCATGGGAGAGACAAGCAGGTTCGCTTGCCGGAGTACGCGCTCCGCGTTCTTGCTGAGCTTTCGGAGTTTGCCATTTGCGAGCCACACCATGACATTCGTGTCGAGATAGGCGATCACAGATCGGCCCAGTCCCGCTCCCAAGCGCGACGCATCTCCTCTTTGTCGGGCCGGTCATCCAGATCGCCGACGATGATGTCCAAGGGCGTGATCCGGCTGAGGCGGTCCACAGGAGGCGAGTCCGGCTTTAGGGTGAAAGCTTTGCCCTTATACGTGACATGTACCTCGACGCCACTCATGGCCTGGTCGACGAGCGTGAATAGATTACGCCGAAACTCCGTGATCGTGATGTCCATGCGGGTAGTGTACATGGAGGCAGCCGGAAATGTGTACACCTTTCCGGCTGCTTTTGAGAGCTTACAGCGCGGCGATGACGGCCTCGCTGAAGGCCTTGGTACCGGTCTGGCCGCCCACGTCGCGGGTGAGGGACTTCCCTTCGGCGTAAACCGTTTCGAGGGCGGATTGCACCTTGTTGGCGGTTTCGGTTTCCTCGATGTGGTGCAGCATGAGGATGGCGGACTGGAGCAGGGCGGTGGGATTGGCCTTGTCCTGACCCGCAATATCCGGAGCCGAACCGTGCACGGCTTCGAAGATCGCGCCGTCCACGCCCAGGTTCGCCCCTGGAACCAGACCGAGGCCGCCGACGAAGGCGGAGCAGAGGTCAGAGAGGATGTCACCGTAGAGATTTTCGGTGAGGAGGATGTCGTACTGGTAGGGGTTGAGGACGAGCTGCATGCAGGTGTTGTCGACGATGTGCTCGGCGTAGGTGATCTCGGGGTACTCGGCGGCGACTTCCTTGCAGCAGCGCAGGAAGAGGCCGTCGGAGAGCTTCATGATGTTGGCCTTGTGGATGGCGTGAATCTTTTTGCGGCCGTGCTTACGGGCATATTCGAAAGCCGAGCGGGCGATGCGCAGAGAGCCCTTGCGGGTAATGAGCTTGATGGATTGGGCGACGTCGGGCGTGGCCATGTACTCGATGCCGGCGTAGAGGTCTTCGGTGTTCTCGCGGAAGATGACAAGGTCGATATTCGGGTAATTGGACTTGAGGCCGGGAAGGGATTTCACCGGGCGGAAGTTGGCGTAGAGATCGAACTTTTTGCGCAGCTGCACGTTGATGGAGCTGAATCCGCCGCCGATGGGCGTGGTCACCGGGCCCTTGAGCGCCACCTTGTCGGCGAGGATGGAATCCATGAGGGCCTGCGGGATGTACTCGCCGGTTTTGGCGTGAGCGTCGGCGCCGGCCTCAAAGCTGTGCCAATCAAAGAGGCAGTCGGTTTGTTTGCCGGCCGCTTCAAGGACAGCAACGGTGGCGGCGGTCACTTCGGGGCCGATGCCGTCGCCGGGGATGAGGGTGATGGGGTGGGAGCGTCGTTCTGTGGGCAATGAGAACTCCTGGGCGATTCAGTTCTTAGTTGTTCGTTTCTAGTTGTTAGTATTGTGGGTCGGCTTGGGGCTGGGTTTGCCTTTGAGGTAGCGGGCCAGGCCGTTCAGCATGCGTCCCACGTCGTTGGCGAGGCGCTCTGCCGTCTCCAGCGCCTCGGGTAGTCCGTAACCCAGGTCCGTCGCTATCATCAACTGCGTCTGGAGCTCGCAGTTACTGCCGCGGGCGATGATGACAAAATTCCGGAAGTCCTTTTTGGTCGTCCGTGCGGAGCCTTCCGCAATGTTGCTTGCGATCGATACCGCTGCACGGCGCATTTGCGAACTTAAGCCGAAACGCTCGTGGTCAGGAAAATTAGAGGTTAGCTTGTAGATGAGTAAGGAAAGCTCCATCGCCGCCTGCCATACCTTAAGATCACGAAACGATTTCATTACAGCCTCACCGTTCTTCACTAACAACTAGAAACTAACAACTAAGAACTCTTGCTCCGAGGCGTTCTGCCGCCGAGCAGATCCTCAAGCTCGGCCTTGAACTCATTCACATCCTTAAAATCCCGGTAGACGCTGGCAAAGCGAATGTAGGCGACGGAGTCGATGTCGCGGAGGCTGTTCATGATCTGTTCGCCGATGGCGGCGGTGGGGCGTTCGCGTTCGGGGCTGTCGACGACGTAGGTCTCTACGCGGTCGACAATGGCCTGCATCTGAGAGGCGGAGACGGCGCGCTTCTGGCAGGCGAGCATAAGGCCGTCTAGGACCTTTTGCCGGTCGAAGCGCTCGCGACGGCCATCTTTTTTTACGACCATGTAGGGAATTTCGTCGAGCCGCTCATAGGTGGTGAAGCGCTTGGCGCAACGTTCGCATTCGCGCCGGCGACGAATGGAGTCGGCCTCCTTGCTCTCGCGGGAGTCGATGACCTTGTCTTGGGTGTGGCCGCAATACGGGCACTTCATGCGTTTCCGATTCTAGCAAGGGTGCGAAAATCAGGCCTTTGCGGGGGAGGCGGAAGGGACGGCACGGCTGGCCTCGCGCAAGCTGAGGCCGCCCTGGCGCGCCAACAGAAGCCCGCCGGGGATCACGCTCAGGGTGTTCACGGCGAAGGTCACCAACCCGCAGAGCGAGGCTGCCGCGGCGGGCGCGCCGAAAAAGGCATGGTAGGCCGCGGCAAGGGCGGCAATCTGTGTGAACCAGCCCAGGATAGGCAGTTGCAGCAGCGAGGCGCCCATGCTGGTGGCGAGCAGAAGCATCACTGCGGCAGGGCCAAGGGTGAAAAGCTGCGGCGTGCCGGGCAGGCTGTGGGTGGTGAACAGATAGGACAGCGCGATAAGCCCCCAGATGACGAGCGACCAGGCCAGGGCGCCGGCGATCTGGGGAGCGGAGCGGAGGGTGGCAAAGCCGGCCTGGAGTTCAAGTAGGCGGTCAGCGACAGCGCCCGCCAGTTTGGGCGAGGGGCGATGGAGGCGAGTACGAATAAAGGCGCCCACCCGGTCCCCGGCGGAGCGGACCAGGACGGCCACGGCGAGCAGGAAGACGGTGGCAGCCGAGGCCAGAACGCCGGCGCGGGAAAAAGCCTGGTGGTGCGGCGCGTTGCGGGGCGTGAAAAGCAGCGTGACCGAGAACAGCATCGCTGTGGCGGCAAGATCGAGTGCGCGTTCCAAGGAGTAAACGGCGATCTGCAGCGTGACAGGGGTTTCCGTGCGCCGGGCGACGAGGTAGGGGCGGGTGAGATCGGCGACGCGGCCAAAAAGAGCAACGGCGGCAAAACCGATGAATTGGGAGGGAAGAAGAGTCCGCGCGGCGGGACGGCTAGCGGCGGGCATGAGCAGAGCCCAACGGACGGCTCGAATGGCATCGCTGATGTAGATCGCCAGGACACCAAGCGCTACGCGGCGGAGAGAGATCGTCTGGAGGTCGGCGTGCAGATTCGCCAGATGCGGCAAGAAAGTCATTGAAAGCTTGAAGTCATCGAAAGCCTGGGCTAGCGCTCCGCATGTTCGTTACGCGCGAGCTCCAGCTTGCGGCGTTTGAATTCGGTCATGACGCGGACGACGTAGGCGCGGGTCTCGCGGAAGGGTGGAATGCCATGGTAGCGGTCGACCGCACCGGGGCCGGCGTTGTAGGCGGCCAACGCGAGGGCAAGATTGTTTTTGTACCGGGTGAGCAGGGCGTCGAGATAAGCGGTGCCGCCGTTGATGTTGCCTTCGGGGAGACTGGCGTTGAGAACGCCGAGCGAGAGCGCGGTTGCGGGCATCAGCTGCATGAGGCCGACAGCGCCGACGCGGGAAACGGCATTCGGGCGGCCGCCGCTTTCCGCATGCATGATGCTGGCGAGGAGCTCGACGTCGATGTCATGGGCGGCGCCGGCGCTCCTGAGGATGGTGCCGACGTCGGGGGTAGCTGCATTTGCGACGGAAAGGGGCGGCATGGGAGACCCTGGGACCGCTTTCGGCGGATCGGGCAGAATCTCGACGTTCGCCACGGCGCCGGCCGGCAGATCGATGTAGTTGGGGGCGGCTTTTGGATCGGCTTCGAGTAGGAAGAGACGAATATGCGTGCTGTCGAGCGACTCCTGCCGGGTGCAGTCATAGGCGAAGCCGTTGCGGAGGGTAACGCGCTCCATCGCATGGGCGCCGGCGGCACAGGTGAGGCACAGCAGCCACAGGAGGATGCGTTGGGAGCGGCTCGGATGGGCTGCGGCGAACACTGAGGTAAAGACTACCAGCGGGGGCGAAAAGCGAGCGACCTGTTTTGACACACGGGGCGAACTTCCTGGGGATGGGGCTGGGGTTCTGTCGCACTGTGGGACAAGTTCGGTGCTGATACGCAATACAAGGGTCTTTCCGCTACGGCGCTTTGCGCCTCCGGTCGAGATGACAATGCTTGGGAGGGCGCGAGATAGTTGGCCGGGTCCGGCTGAGTCTGGCGGTCTGGCGGTTTGAAGAGCAGGTTTGCTGTGGCCAATGGCTATGCGGCGAGAGGTCAGGTCAGGGCGGGCTCCCGAACCAGCGCCGCTTCAATGGCCACGGCTACGCCGTCTTCGTCGTTGGTCGGGCCGAGCGTCCAGCCGCGCTCGCGAGCGTGGAGCTGCAGCTCGGCGGGGGCGTTGCCCATAAGGACCGCGTTTCCGGCGGCTTCGAGCATGGCCACGTCATTCCAGTTGTCGCCGATAGCGAGGACGTCGGCCATTGTGCAGCCGCGCAGCGCGGTGAGATGGCGGAGCGCGGAGGCTTTGGAGCAGCCGGCGGGCAGAATGTCGAGAATGGACAGATCGCGGTCGGGATAGGCGGTGCGGTGAAGAACGATCTCGCAGCCTGGAGGCTCGGGTTCGCCGACGCCGGCAATGGCCGGGTGCTGCCGAAGCAGGGCCTCCGCGGTTTCCATCTGCGCGACTGTGCCGCAGAGCATGGCCTGGATGGGGGCGTGCAGGTCGAGTGCGGGGAACTCGGTCGTCGCGGCAAGCGCGGAGGCAGCTTCGGCGGCCTGGAGCAGGGCGTGCTCGATGTTGTCCACGTGCGCGATATAGGGCTCGTTGGCGCGCATCCAGTTGCCGATGCTTTTGTGGAGGGCGTTGCTCGGCTCGCAGACGAGAGCACCACGGGTGTCGTCGCCGTCCTCGCCGACGCGGTCATAGGTGAGGACGAAGGTATCGCGCAGATCGCCAAGGGCGCGACAAAGCCAGAGCGCAGTCGCGGCGCTCATGTGGGTGCGGTGAATGAGCGCCGAGCCGACTGTGCGGATGACGGTGCCGTTGGAGCTGATGAGGGCACTGGCGCCGCGCAGCCCAAGTGCGCGCACCAGGCGCATGGCATAGGCGTGCCGGCGGCCGGTGGCGATGACGATCTCGACGCCCCCGTACTCGGCGCGCAGCAGGGCGGCGCGATTGCGGTCGCTGATCCGGCCGTCGGAGCCGATCAGGGTACCGTCCATATCGATGGCGATGAGGCAGGGGCGCATGCTTTTAGCGTACAGAAGTTTGGCGGACAAGAGATGGGAGCGCCGGGCTTGTGTTTGCGCGCGGCTTGAAGCCGGCAAGGGCATTGATTCACAGACTCATCTGCTTGTTTTCGAGAGACCGGGAGCCTCGGAGGTGAGCGCGTCAGCCAGAGGATCACTCCAGCCGTCACCTCCGCGGCCCTGCTGCCTGGGGCCCTGCTGCGATGGCGCGGTGAACACCGCTGCCCGGAAACGTGACCGCACAGGAGACTCACAATCGGTTTGTGACCCGAGCGATAACAGCTGTGCTTCCTGGCATCGTACCAGTGATAGAGAGGGTCACGCCGGGCAGATATTTCCCGGGTGGCCACGCTTCCTGGCAGAAATATCAATCACCTAACTATCTTAATACTTCGGTGCGTAAGGCTGCACCTGCTCTGCCGCGGGCGAGTTAGCGAGGGTTCCTTTCTTCTTGGACGCTCGTCCAAGCCTGCCGTGCATTTAGCCCAGTGATGGGATTGCTTGCGGACGTGCTTGATTTGTCTTGGGCAGTGAAGAATGATGCTTACGTGCCCTCCAACACAACGAACATCAACAAATTGGAGGATCAATGCACCTTCTTGCTGTTTGTGCGCAGGTGATTATCGCGTGTTCCATCGTGCTTGTCTGGGTTCTTCGGTTTCCTAACGTCGTCAAGGAATTCCACGAATACAAGCTGCCGGACTTTATGCGCACCCTGGTGGGCGCGACCAAGATTTCACTGGCTACCTTGCTGATCGTCGGCATCTGGTATCCCTCTCTCGTGCTGATTCCGGCATTGCTCATGGCTGTGCTCATGGTCGGTGCACAGGGTGCGCACGTCAAAGTACACCATTCCTGGATCAAGTACGTTCCCTCTCTCTTCCTGCTGGTTTTGTCCTTGTTTGTGGCCGGAGTGTACGGAAAGGTCATTCACGCATGAGTTTTGTTCGGGTACTTGCCTGGTTGTCCGGCGGCGCCTTCCTTATCTACGGAGCCACCTGCCTGGGCTCGTCCTCCATGGTGGAGGATTTTCGAAGATTCGGTATGCCCTGGCTGCGCCTGCCCACCGGCGTGCTGGAGGTGTTGGGAGGAGCGGGCCTCCTGGTCGGCCTGAAGTGGCCACCCGCTTTATGGATCTCCTCAGCCGGCCTCGCTTTGATGATGTTGATTGCTTTTGGTGTCCGGCTCTGGATGCGGGACAGCGTCCCGGCGTCTCTGCCATCTCTAACGTTGTCGCTGGTCAACTCCTACATTTTTATTAAGGCTGTGCGTGGGTAGAGCCGTGCTTCCCCGGGAAGGCCTTCAGGACCGGATACAAGCGACGGCGGCTCGGTCGGAAGAGCAGCTTCCGGGGCCGAGTGTCGGCGTACCGAACTGGCTGAACAGTCGATCGGATACGATGGAAGGCTATGCCGAAGATTGCTTTTCTGGAGTGCGTGCGTTGCGGGAACCGGGTTTCAGCGGACACGCCGCAGACGCTTTGTCCGCTCGATGCGGGATCGTTGTACGTACGGTATGACATGGATGCGTTGCGGCGCACGGCTCGCCGGCAAGCGCCGGCGGAGTATGCGGCAGCTTCGGCGGCGAGCCTCGGCATGTGGCGGTACCGGGATGTGCTGCCGGAGGTGACGCCGGTAACGCTGAGCGAAGGTTGGACGCCCATGATCCAGTCCAAACGCTACCCCGGCGTGCTGGTGAAAGAGGAAGGCGCAAATCCTACCGGGACATTCAAAGCTAGGGGACTGGGTCTGGCCGTGACAATGGCCAAGCATTACGGTCTGCGGCATCTGGCGGTGCCTTCGGCGGGCAACGCGGCCGGGGCGCTGGCGGCATATGCGGCGGCGGCGGGCATTGCGGCGCATATTTTCATGCCGCTCGATGTGCCAATGGCCAACTACCTGGAAGGCATCGTGTACGGGGCCGACGTGACGATGGTGGATGGGTTGATTTCCGACTGCGCACGGATGGTGGCGGAGCGTGTAAAACACCAGCGCGAGACCGGCCTTCCGGCGGAGGACGTGTGGTTCGACATCTCCACGTTAAAGGAGCCGTTTCGTGTTGAGGGCAAAAAGACGATGGGCTATGAGCTCGTCGAGCAGCTGGGGTGGACGTACCCGGACGCGGTGTTTTATCCAACCGGCGGCGGCGTGGGGCTGATCGGCATGTGGAAAGCGTTTGCCGAGATGGAAGAGCTAGGGTGGGTGAAGGGCAAGCGGCCGCGGATGTATGCGTTGCAGGCCTCCGGATGTGCGCCGGTGGCGCGGGCCTTTGCAGAAGGCAAGCCGGCCAGCGAGTTTTTCAACAACGCGGAAACGTTTGCGTCCGGGCTGCGCGTGCCGAAGCCGTATGGGGATGCGATTATCCTGGACATCCTGCGGGAATCAGGCGGAAAAGCCGTAAGCACAGATGACGCGACGATGTTGGCTTCGATTCTGGACTGGGCCAGGCATGAGGGTCTCTTCCTGTCGCCCGAGGGTGCGGCGGCGACCGCGGCCTACGATGCGCTGTTGGCCTCCGGAGAGATCAAGGCCGAGGAACGGGTGGTGTTGTTCAACACCGGAGCCGGGCTGAAGTACACCGATACCGTGGCCGAGGCGATGCACCTGCGCCGGCCCGGGAGGCTGCCGACGTCGTTACCGGTGGGTGGGATCATTACGCCGGTATAGGTTGCGCTTTCCCTGGGCCTCTGGCGTTCTGAGGAGAAAGCGGAACGCAGAGGACGCGAAGTTGGAGCAGAGGTCCGCGAAGGTTCTTTGCGTATTCTGCGTTTGTGAACTTCGCGTACTCTGCGTTCCCGCTTTACTTACCGGCGGAGCAGCTTTTGCCGCCCACGCCTTTGGCGCCGGCGGATTTCGCTGCCGCTTCAGTCATGTAGCGGCCATGGGCGGTTTTACCGTAGAAGCGGTCCCCGGGGCAGTGATACACGCTGGAGTTGGTGTTGACCCAGACCTTGTCCGGGCCGCCTCCCGGAGCTTCCTGAGCGGCTGACCTGGACGCTGACCTGCCTGATGCCGGGGTGCTTTGGGGGATGGGGGCCGAGGTCTGCGGCGCACTGCCCGGTGTTTGTGCGGGAAGCAGGGTGGCAGCGGCGAACAGGGCGGCAGCGAGGAGCGGGAAACGCTTCATGCGGGGATGGATCTCCTTACGCGGAGGGCTGGACGCCCGGACCGCGGGGTTGATGCTATCAGCAATGGGCAGCGATCACGATACGGCTATCTCGTCAGAGGCGCCTTTCGCTGCGGCGGGGGAGAGCACGGTGAGGATCAGGGCGGCGATCAGGATCATGGCGCCGCCGAGGTAGGCCCAGCCACCCAGCCGATCGCCCAGCAATGTTACTCCCAGGACGGAACCCATCAACGGCTCGATGTTGAGTAGTACTCCGGCCTGAGAGGCGGGCACGCGGGTGAGCCCCCAGTTCCACAAAAGCGTCGTGCTGGCTGTGCACAACAGGCCGCTGGCAATCAAAGCAAGCCAGGCCTTCGTCGAGATGCCGTGTACCGGCGGCAATCCCCAGAAGGGCGGCACACAAACGCAGAGCATCAGCGTACCCGCGAGCAGGCCGTAGGCGGAGACCGTCACGGAACTGTGCCTGGCGAGCAGGCGCTGGTTGCCCAGAATCCAGAACAGGGCGATGACCATGGAGAGAACAACGAGCAGATCGCCCTGCAGCGAGGGCCCGGCATTATGCCCGGCTCCCCCGCGGTGACCGCCGAAGACGATCAGCGTGGCGCCCGTTGTGGAAACAGCCAGCGCGGCCCAGCCGAGGCCGTGGAGGCGCTCCCGCGCAAACACCGTGGCGCCCGCGGCCAGCAACACCGGCATGGTGCCGACCATCAGCGAGGCGTGCGAGACCGTGGTGAGCGAGAGCCCATAAAACTGCAACAGGAACTGCAGCGGAATACCCAGCAGTGAGGCTACGAGCAACAACTGCCATTCCCTGCGATTGAACCCGGGGCGGCGCGTGAAAAAGATCGGTGTGAGCCCGAGCAGGGCGAAAGCGAAGCGGTAGAAGACCATGGCGCCGACGTTCATCTCGGCCAGGGCGATCTTGCCGAAGAAGAAGCCGCAACCCCAGAAGCAGCTGGCCAGCGCGCAGGCGGCAAACCCCAGCGCGCGGCCGTTCGATTGGGAAGCGCGGTTCACCAGATGCGGCAGTTCTGCGCCGGCACCATGGGTGAGCCGATCTTGCAGCCGAAGGCGGCGGCAAAACCGGGCTGGTTGACCACCGGGCCGTTTGCGCGGAAGCGATTGGGCGAATGCGGGTCAGTGAGCACCTGCTCGCGTACAGCCGCGGGACGCGTGTTTTCGCACCAGTTCTGCCCCCAGGCGATGTAGAAACGCTGCGGGCCGGTGAAGCCATCGATTTTGGCTGCGGTGTCGATGCCGTCTTCCTTGGCACGTTCGAGATAGGCCATGTAGGCGAGCAGAAGACCGCCGTTGTCCGCGGTGTTTTCGCCCAGGGTTAACTTGCCGTTCACGTGCACATCATCCACCGCGACATAGCCGCTGTACTGCCGGTCGAGGCAGCTGGTCCGGGCCTCGAAGTTCTTCTTGTCGGTAGGGGTCCACCAGTTGTCGAGATTGCCCTTCGCATCAAACTGCGAGCCCTGGTCGTCGAAGCCATGGGTGAGTTCGTGGCCGATCACGCCACCGATGTGGCCGTAGTTGACGGCCAGGTTGGCATTCGGATCGTAAAACGCGGGCTGCAGGATTCCAGCGGGGAAGTTGATGTTGTTCATGCTGGGGTCGTAGTAGGCGTTGATGGTGGGCGGCGTCATCTCCCACTCGCCGCGGTCCACTGGTTTGCCAATCTTGGCGAGCTCCCGGTCGTTCTCAAAGGCTGTCGCGCGCTGCTGGTTGCCGAAGGCGTCGGTGGGCGAGATCTGCAGCCGGGCGTAATCGCGCCAATGCTCAGGGTAGCCAATCTTGTCGGTGATGGCGGCCAGTTTCTCCTTGGCGCGCACCCTGGTTTCGGGGCTCATCCAGGTAACGCTGTCGAGGTCGCGGTTCATGGCCGCTTCTATGTCGTGCACGATTTGCAGGGTCTTGGCTTTTTCGTCGCCGGCGAAATACTGCTGCACATAGACCTGACCGAGCGCCTCGCCGAGGGCGTTGTCAACGGTCTGGGAGCAACGCTTCCAGCGCGGCCGCTGCTGGGGCTGGCCGCTGAGTTCGGTGCCGTAGAAGTGGAAGTTCTCCGCGTCAAAGGCGGCCGGGAGGTTGGCCCCAAAGGTCGTGAGCACGTGGTAGCGCAGGTAGGCGTGCAGTGTGTCGATCGGCGCGGCAAAAATAGCACTGGTCATCGCCGGGAAGAACTTTGGGGTGGCGACGTTGAGTGAGCTGACCTCGGGCGAGTGGATGGCCTCCAAGAACGGGGCAAACGGAATGCCGTGCAGCTCGGACTCAAAGGCTGCGAGGGTTTCGGGGTGGTAGATCGCAGCTGGGTCCCGCATCTCGGTATTGGTGAGGGAGGCGGTGGCGAGTTTCGTCTCAAAGGCGAGAATGTCGCGGCCATCGGCAGAGGCGCGGTCGGCGGGTTCACCGGCCAGGGTCAGCATCTTCGCGATGTGATCGACATACTGCTGGCGCAGCAGCTTGTCCTTCTCGCCGGTGCGGGTGTAGTAGTCGCGTTCAGGCAGACCCAGGCCACCCTGCTGGATGACGGCGATCTGCTTGGAGGAGTCTTTGTAGTCCTGCATCTCGCCGTAGCTGAAGAAGACGTCCACGCCGTAGCGTTGAAGCTCGCCTGCGAAGTAGGGCAGGCCGGGTTTGGTCACACGGTCAATTTCAACCAGCAGCGTTTGCACAGGGGCGAGACCCTTCTCCTGGATAGAAGCGGTATTCATGCAGGCGGCGTAGTCATCGCCAATCTTCTGCTCATTGGGCGTGCGACCGACGGTCTGGGTGGAGTATTTGGCAAGGATGCCCTGGAGACGTTCGCTGTTCACGTTGTAGAGGACCTGAAACTGGCCGACGCCGGTCTGGTCCGGGGGGATGGGGTGATTGGCGTCGTAGTTGCCACAGGCAAATTTGTAGAAATCAGTACAGGGGTCGGCCTTGGTGTCGAGCGAGGCGATGTCCAGGGCGGGCGCCAGTTGGTAGTGCGGCAGTGCCGGTGCGACGGTTCCGGCATTGGGGACCTGCGCACAGCTGAGCCGGGGAAACAGCAGGCTGGCGGTTGCCATGCCGAGAGCGGCGATCAGCAAGGAGCGGCCAGGGAGGGAGCGGGGAGCGAGAGAGCGCCGGGAGAGGGAGCGAACCATTTTGCGAGAGTCTCCTGCCTTTGCTGCCTAATCCAAAAACTGGGCGAAGACAGCCAGGACATTGAAGGTGCACCGTCGTGGCGGGTGTCTTGGGCAAAAGAGACCTCTCGATCGGCTAGACTAGAGCCTACAAGCAAAAGTGGGGAGAAAGCGGGCCAATCTGCATGCGCTTCGCACGGTATCTTCGGTGGACGACGATTCGCAGCGGCCTTCTGGTCGCGTCCGTGCTGGGTAGCGGCGGCTTCTGCCGGGCGGAGAAGCCGCCCGTACCCGGGCAACGCATTCCGCTCGATAGTCTCGGATTTCAGGGCTACCCCCGGGCACTGCTCAACGTCGGCGCCTCCATGGCGACCGTGCATGTGCTGGACAAGACGCACGTGCTTTTCACCTTCAGCCTTCGATCTCTGGTGCCGCGGCTGGCTGGTGAGGATGCCAATGACGCGGGCCGGCTGGTGGCCGCCGAGATCATCGACCTGCCAACCGGGAAAGTGCTGGCCAAGACCGAGTGGCACCTCCACGACCATGGGCGTTACCTGTGGAGCGCGGGGCAGGGTTTATTTGTGCTGCGAATGGGACAGGAGCTGTCCATTTTTGCGCCGTTGCGCGGACTGCCGACGGGCACCTCATTTCAGCGGGCCACGCTGCCGCATCGTCCTGGGCAGCCGCAGTTGCTTGAGAGCTCGCCGGATGGACGCATCCTGATGATCCAGATCCAGCACCCGGAGGAGGACAAGGAAGCCGCCGAAGGGGACGAGCCGCCCAAGCGCAAGCGAACGACGATTGAGTTTTATCGGCTCTCGGCCAACCAGCCGGAGCGGCCCGTGCAGGTAAAACCCGCAGGCGTGGTCGGATCGCCGGGATTTCTCCACCTGGCGCTGGACGGTGATGGCTATCTGTGGGCCGAAGACCAGGGGCGCGGTCAATGGGCCGTTAGCTTCAATGAATACGAGGGCAAGCCGCAGTCTCTGGCGGCCGTACGCAGTTCGTGCGCGCCCAAGCTGCGGTTGCTGAGCCGGAGCCAGTTTGCGGCGGTGAGCTGCCGCTCGGAGACAAACCCGGAGCTGACCATCTATGGCTTTGACGGCCATGAAAACTGGGAGGAACCGTTCGGCGAAACGCTGCAGGACCCCACGTTCGTCTCCGCCCCGGATGCCGGACGCTTTGCGTTCAGTCGTTTCTATGCCACGAGCAGCGGCAGTCCCACCAGCGGGCCGATAACGGAGACGCCGTTGAGTGAAGAGATCCGGGTCTATGGAACCGAAAGCGGCGACCTGCTGCTGCATGTGCAGTGCGATCCGGTGGTGCGAACGGCCGAAAACTTCGATCTCTCCGCCGATGGGCGAACCCTCGCGGTGCTGGGGTCGAAGTCGCTGGACCTGTACACCTTGCCGGAAATGAGCGCGCGAGACTTAAAAGATCTGGCCGAGGTAGAAACGATGCGGCCGCCGGAGGCGCACGGTCCGGTCATGCTGCGGAGGATCACAAGGCCAATTCACGAGGGCGCGCCCGAGTCGGAGGAGGCCGCCGGGGCCGAGGAGAGTACGGCGGAGGGTGCGGCGACCTCAGCGACGTCGGCGGCGCCCACAGAAGCTCCCCCTGGCACGGCAGCAACCGGTGGTGCAGGCCCGGATCATTCAGGGGTAGGCTCAGGCGAGGCTCCTGGCTTGTTACGCAGGAAAACAGCGAGCCCTTCGGCTTCGACGGCGCAGATAGAGCCAGGCGCCCCCGCTGCGGATACCCCACGCAAGCCGCCCACCTTGCTAAATCCGGGCGAGTCGCCGGAGTACACCTCGCACGGCTCTTCTCCGCAGTGAACGCCTTCCGCAGACTGGGGCGAACCTCTCACCTCATGCTGCTTTCTTCTGTCCTCCCACAGAATTAGCGGTTGGCCGAAACCTGCGGGTCGACCGCTCTGTCAAGCAAAACAAAACAGAGAACCAACGTGAGCTGGTTCTCTGTTTGCACTTCAAAAATCATCAATCGCAAGCCGGGCTTGCTAGCGAATTAAGCGGCCTTGGTCGCCAGAGTCTTGAGCCGAGCATTGAGGCGGCCCTTATAGCGGCTGGCGGTGTTCTTGTGCAGCACACCCTTCTGTACGCTCTTATCGAGGATGGAGACGGTAGCGCGGTACTGGGTAGCCGCGGATTCGGCGTTGCCGGCGGTCAGTGCCTCGCGCATGGCGCGGAGCGAACCCCGAAGTTTGGAGCGGTTCGAGCGGTTGACCGCGGTCCGCTTGATGGTCTGACGGGCGCGCTTCAGGGAGGAAACATGATTTGCCATTGAACTCTCTTTAACCCGATCTGGTTCTGGTATCGGGGCGGGGAATAGTGCAGACCAGACGCTGGTGCGGACACAGCAAGGGCCGCATCTCCTGCAACCCTCCAAGTTTACGGGAAGGTAGGCTAGTAGGTCAATCGATGGAATCATCGATCGAAGTTCAAGCGATCAAAGATGAATTGTAGGCATCCTGAACCTTCCGGACAGTACGATTTCATCTCGTGCCATTACACTTTCAATTTCTTATAAGAAGCACAAGGCACTTGATGACTGCATCATCAGATTGCAAATAGTTGAGGCTGCCTCACCCGTTGGTGCGAACCAAGGTGTGCGAGTTTCAGCCCTGTTTTCCAGAAATTGGCTTGACCGGTTGTGCCCCACGGCGCTACGCTCACCGCAACATCGTTACTTCATTGGCACCCCTCGCCAATTCGGTGGTTTCAGGAAGCAGGAACGACGGCCGGCGTTTGCTGGCGGACGGTTCCGACGCTGGCGGCTATCGCAACGAGCGGGACCCTCGAACATCCAATTTCACAGCACGACCCTGACGGAGGTCAGATCCCTACTTGGTAAAGACATCGCTGCCCCTGACGCCCGGTATCGAGCCGCTGTATGGCACACGTGACGAGAACCTTCGTTTGATGGAAGATTCGCTCGGAGTCCAAATTGATCTGCGGTCCGATGCAATTAAAGTGATGGGCGAAGCCGAGGCCGTGGCTCGCGTGGAAAGCATTTTCACTGACTTTGAGCACCTCCGCCGAAGCGGTGTGCATCCGCACAACGGTGAGTTGAATGCCCTACTCAAGCTGGTGGTGGCCGATTCCGCCGCGACCCTGCGCGGCTTGATCGACAGCGGCAAGCAACGCGGCGCGGGTACGAAAAAAACGGTGCAGCCGCGGACACCGAACCAGCGCAAGTATCTGGAAATGATCGAGCGGAATGACATGACCTTCGGCATGGGGCCGGCGGGTACAGGCAAGACCTACCTTGCGGTCGCGATGGCGGTCGGTGCGTTGCTGGCCAAGAAGGTGGCGCGCATCATTCTGGTGCGGCCGGCGGTGGAGGCGGGCGAACGGCTTGGCTTTTTGCCGGGTTCGCTGCAGGAGAAGGTCGATCCGTACATGCGGCCGCTTTATGATGCGCTCTATGACCTGATCGACCCAGCCAAGGTAGACCGCATGCTGGAGACGGGCGTCATCGAGATTGCGCCGCTGGCCTTTATGCGCGGGCGCACATTGAATGAGGCGTTCATCATCATGGATGAGGCGCAAAACACCACGACCGAGCAGATGAAGATGTTTTTGACGCGGCTCGGGCAGGGGTCCAAGGCGATCATTACCGGCGATCTGACGCAGATTGATCTACCCAACCCGAAGAAGAGCGGCTTGTATGAGGCGTTGCGGGTGCTGGAGGGTGTAGAAGGGATCGGCTTCTGCCACTTCGAGAATAAGGATGTGGTGCGGCACTCGCTGGTGCAGCGGATTGTGCAGGCGTATGAGAGCCATACGCGCGCAGCCGAGCAGGTAGCGCAGGCGCCGATGGGTATGGAAGGCGAGTCCCGACTGCCCATGGCGGGGCGAGATGAGGCGGGTGCGCCCCGTGTGAAGACGCAGTAGGGCGGGCGCACACGTGAAACGAAAGCCATGATCTCGCTCGAACCGCCGCGCGGAGTGGAAGCGGAACCGGACCCTTGGGGTGCGCTCGGCCTGTCCAGGGCCGGACTCACCCGCTTTCTGCGTTCCGCGCAGACCGCAGCGGCGTTGGACGGCGACGTGGACGTGCTGCTCTCCGATGACCGCGCCCTGCGTCGGCTGAACCGGCAGTTCCGGGGCAAAAACAAGGCGACCGATGTGCTAAGTTTTCCCGCGCCGGCCGAGTGGGCCGGTGAACACGCGGGAGATCTGGCAATCTCCCTGGAAACAGCGGCGCGGCAGGCCGCCGAATACCGACTGACGCTGCGGGATGAGGTGCGAATCCTGCTGTTACACGGCGTGCTGCATCTAGCTGGCATGGATCATGAAATCGACGATGGCGAGATGGCCGGGCACGAGGCGGCGCTGCGAAGGCAACTCCGTCTGCCGGCCGGATTGATCGCGCGCGCCGAAGGCTCGCCGCCCCGCACCACGAAAAGGCTGAGAAAGCTCGTCCGTCCCCCCAGCCGCACCGGGAGCAAGCAGTGAGCGCGCTCTACGGACCGTGCATCCTGCTGGTGCTGCTGGTGCTCGCCATCGCGGCCTACGCAGAACGTGTTTACGAGACAATGGGCCAGTTTCTGCCGCGTGAGCCGGGCGAGGCGGTGGAGGCGTGGGAACGCGAGGTCGAACCGAAGCTGCGGCTGGGGCGTGAGTCGGCGGCGACTTCGGCCTCGGTGCTGTCGCAGGTGGCCTTCGGCACGCTGGCGCTGCTGCTGGCGAGCCACGTTCCCTGGCACGCGCGGGATGCCAGGCTCGTGATCGGGCGTGTGGTGCTGGAGTATGGGCTGGCGGTGGTCTTTTGCCACTGGCTGCTGCCGCAATACCTGTTTACGCGCTCGTCAGGACGGTGGCTGCGGTGGTTTGCGCTGCCTGTGCGACTCCTGTTCTACCTGGTGATGCCGGTCACGCTGCTGATCTCCTTGGTGATGTCCATCGCGAAGCTGGCGGAGCCGGAGGAGCCCGATGAGGAGCGACCGGGCAGCGAGGCGATGGATGCGCTGTTGGAGGCGGGCGAAGAAGAGGGCATCTTCGAGGAAAGCGACCGCGAGCTGGTGCGGTCGGTGGTAGAGTTTCGCGACAAGGTGGTGCGCGAGGTAATGACGCCGCGGCCGGATATCTTTGCGGTGCCTTCGACGATGACGCTGATGGCGTTTACCGAAGAGGTGAACGAGCGCAGCCTGTCGCGGGTGCCGGTCTTCGCGGGTTCGCTCGATCACGTCATCGGGATCGCGTTTGCGCGGGATCTGCTTGGCGTCAAGGACGATGATGCCCTTACGCAAACGGTGGCCAGCCTGGCGCGCGAGGCGAATTTCGTGCCCGAAAGCAAAAAGGTCAACGAGCTGCTGCGCGAGATGCAGCGCGGCAAGCAGCACATGAGCCTGGCCATCGATGAATACGGCAACGTAGCCGGGCTGGTAACGATCGAGGATCTGCTCGAGGCCATCGTCGGCAATATCGAAGACGAACACGACACGGAGGAGGCGGGCGACGCACCGGTGGCCGAGAACGGCGGTACCTACATCATTCCGGGCAGCTTCGAGGTAAGCCGGTTGCGGGAACTGTTCGTGCAGCCGGCGACAAGCCTCCCAGTGCAGGACGAGGAAGACAACGAGGCGGGGACGCCGGAGCAGGTGCTACCGCAGCTGTTGACAGGGTATGAGGCGACCACGGTGGGCGGCCTGGTTAGCGAAATTGCCGGGCACATCCCGTTGCCGGGTGAGGTGGTGGAGGATGGACCGCTGCGGCTGGAAGTGCTGGCCTCGACCGATCGGCTGGTGGAGCGGGTGCGGGTGGGCCTGCAAGGGTCGATGGGCGCGCCCGAGCCGGAGTAGCGGCTTTCTAGGAAGACAGGGGTCTCTCCGCTGCGGCTTCGCCTCCGGTCGAGATGACAGAGGGGGCGGCTTGGCCTTCGGTTGAGATGACAGGGTGTGGGCTTGGCCTGCAATTGAAGTAAGGCAGTTTACTGCGAGGCTTTGTCGCGTGGGTGCGATGATGGGTGTATGGCACTGCGCTCTGGGTTTGTTTCTATCGTTGGCCGTCCCAATGCCGGCAAGTCGACCCTGCTGAACGCGTTGCTTGGCCAGAAGCTCGCCATTGTCACGCACAAGCCGCAGACCACGCGGACGCGCATTCAGGGTGTGCTGGAGCTGCCCCTCCGTAAAAAGGCCAAAGGGGAGCCGGGAAGGCCGGCGTCGCAGGTTGTTCTGGTCGACACACCCGGCGTGCACCGCGGCGAAACGCACCTGGACCGGCGCATGCTGCAAGAGGTGCAGGAAGCGCTCCAAGCGCGGGATGTTGTGCTCTTCATTGTGGATGTGACGCACCGTTTGCCTGTCGCTGAACCCGCAGTGTCTGTTGCGGCTGCGGAAGGCAAGGGCGAGGAACTCGACGAACAGGACGGTGGCGAGCGCAAGGTACGGTCGCTGGGACAGCACAAACGAGCGCTTTCAAAGGCAGAGGACGATCTGGCACTTCAGTTGGTGAAGCGGCTGGACTGCCCGGTGCTGCTGGTGCTGAACAAGATTGATGCGCTGCCCAAGAGCGCGCTGCTGCCGCTGATTGCGCATTGGACGGCTCTGCACGAGTTCGCGGAGGTAATTCCGATCTCGGCGCGCAAGGGCGAAAATCTGGAGCTGCTGCTGAACAGCATAGTCAAACATCTGCCTGAAGGTCAGCGCTACTTTCCGAAGGATCAGCTGACCGATCAACCGGAGCGGTTCCTGGTGGCGGAGCTGATCCGAGAGAAGATTCTGCTGCTGACCGGTGAGGAGGTTCCCTACGCGGCGGCGGTGGTTGTGGAGCGCTTTGAGGAGCCCAAGTCGCCGAAGAAGACCAGGGACGGCAAGCTGCCTCTGACGCGGATCGCCGCCGCGATTTTTTGCGAGCGGGAAGGGCAGAAGGCGATCCTGATCGGCAAGGGAGGCGCGATGCTGAAGCGCATCGGCACGACGGCGCGCAAGGAGATCGAGGCGGTGCTGGGTACGCGCGTCTTCCTGGAGCTGTTCGTCAAGGTGCGCGAGGACTGGCGCACCTCGGCTGGCTTTGTCGACGAACTGGACTGGCGACGGCAGCTGGAGGACATGGCCCAAAACCAGCAGCTGGCGCGCAGCCTGGAGGCGCAGGCTGCAGGGGGGTCCCTTGCGGATGAGGTTCGTTCGGCTGACCATCAAAATGGTCCTGACGCAGCCGAAAATGAGGTCGAGGACCGGAAGTGATCGCGGCCCTGCTGCGGCGTCGGGACCGGCGGGCGGCGGAGACGCTCCAATCGGCACGGCTGCGGCTAGTCACCATGACGCCGGCGATGCTTGAGGCGGAAGGATCGCCAGAGACAGGGATGTTGGCCGACGCCCTGGGGGCCGAAGTGCCCGCCGGTTGGCCTCCGCCGCTATGGGAGCCGCCGGTCTGGCAGCATATTGTCGCTCAATTGCAGGCGCAACCGGAGACGACCGGATGGCACCGCTACATGCTTTCGCGCGATCAACCGCCCTGCCTTATTGGTTGTTTGGGCGGGTTTCCCTGCGATCGCGGCGATGTGGAACTGGGGTATTCGGTGGCCGCCGAGCAGCAGGGCAAGGGTTTTGCCAGCGAGGCCGCGAACACGCTGACGGCCTGGCTGCTGCGCCGGCCGGCGGTGCGGTCGGTGAGCGCACAAGCCTTTGAGAGCAGCACGGCCAGCGTGCGGGTGATGCAGCGCTGTGGCATGGTGTGTGTCGGAGCGGGAGATCAGGCCGGAACCGTGCGGTACCGGCGATGGCGAGCCTGATCTCCCTTGGTTGCATTAGAAGGAAGCGAGCAGCGAAACCTCTCGCTGCGTTCTGGATTGCAAGGTGATGGGGCGATCTTGGCGCCCTTCCTAATCTACGGCCCACTGCTGCTGCGGACCGGAGTTGCAACTGTAAACCTGCACAATGGTTCCGGAGCCGGTGGCGTCGCCACGAACATCGAGGCAGTTGCTGGGGTTGTTGGCCGGCGTGAGCTCATACGTGCTACCGGCCGAGACCGCGTTCCACGCCTGGGCGCTGGAGCCGTTGCAAGGGGTGAGGATAGCGGCCGAGCCGCTGGCGGTGTCGGAAGCGGTAAGGCAGTAGGCGCCCTCAGTAGCCAGGTTGTAGTAGCCGGCCGGGCTGACGTTGGTGGAGGAGATGGACCAGTTCTGGGCGCCGGTGCCGTTGGCACTGTAAACGTCGATCGGATTGCCGTTAGAGGTGCGGGCGCCCTCGTCATCCAGGCGCAGATCTGTGGCGTTTTGCGGGACAAGGGTGTGGGTACCGTTCAGGCTCTTCCCCGCCGAAGGGGAGTAGACGCGGACGTAGTCAACCAGCATGGTCGCGGAACCCGGTGTGCTGCCATCGGTTGCGCCGGGGAAGCCGCCGCTGCCGATAGCGAGATTCAGCAGCAGAAAGAAGGGATTGTTGTAAACCCACTGGTCACCGGACGGGATGTTGGCGGGCGTGGTCGTGAGAAAGATGTTGGAGGGGCTGTCGCGGTAGTACTGGATGGAGTTGGGTCCCCAGAGGACGCCGTAGACGTGGTAGTTGCCATCGTCGATCCGGCCTCCGTTGGGGAAAGTGAACCTTGCGCCGATCCCGTTGCCGCCGGAGTAGCCCGGACCATGGCTGGTGGAGGAGGTTGTGGTGGGGGTATAGGACTGGACCCACTCCATGATGTCCTGCTCGCCGCAAGCAGGCCATGAAACGGTGTTGATGTTGGCGCCGAGCATCCAAAAGGCGGGCCAGAAGCCATCGCCGACCGGAAGCTTGATGCGGGCTTCAATGCGGCCATATTGGAACTGCTTGAGACCCTGGGTCTTTAGGCGGGCGGAGGTCCACTCGCCGCTGCCGTTTCGCATGGCCTTGATCACGAGGTTGCCGTTGCCGTCCTGGTAGGCATTGGGAGAAGTCGTGGAGCAGGGCGCGGTGTTGGAACCCGGGGCACAGTAGTATTCGATTTCGGGGTTGTTGAAGCCGCCGTTCCCGGTGTCATAGGTCCAGTTAGCGGCATTGGGATAGATGCCGGCGGCGGCATTGAACTCGTCACTCCACTGCAGCGTCCAGGCCTGGGCAGAGGCGGTACGGGCCAGGCCTCCGGTACCTACAACGGCGAGCGCCCCGGCGGCCAAGGCGAGGCTCAGCTCCCATTTGCGCCCCAAGCGGAGTTTCGGAACGGCCGGACCGGTTGGCTCTTGACTGACTCGCATTCGTGATGCCCCCAAAGCTGGATTAGTGAAGCAGCCGAAGGTTAGCACAGGGAAGTCGCTCTCACGATCGGTACTTTCATGTGCAAACAAATTTCACCGTGCTTGATCCTTTGCTGTTGCACAACGCAGCAGGAGCGCCATTACTCGCTGAGATGAATGCCGAGGGCCTTCATCTTGCGGTACAGATGGGAGCGTTCAAGGCCAAGCGTCTCTGCGGCGCGGCTTACGTTGCCGTGAGAACGGTCAAGCTCCTTCAGGATGTAGTCGCGCTCATAGGCTTCGCGGGCCTGTTGGAGGGTGGAGAACTCTTCGCGAACATTGGCGCGGCCATCGGTCCGCTGCACCAGGATAGGAAGGTGTTTTACCTCGATTCGCAAAACCTTGGGGTTCAGAATGACGACACGTTCGGTGACGTTGCGAAGTTCGCGAACGTTGCCGGGCCAGCTGTAGGCGCGTAGCTGTGCGAGTGCGGGGTCGGAAATCTCCATGCGCGGGCGGCCATACTGCTGGCCGAACTCGGAGAGGAACTCCGCCACGAGGGAAGGGATGTCCTCCCGCCGTTCGCGCAGGGGAGGAACCGCGAACGGGATGACATTGAGACGGTAGAAGAGGTCTTCGCGAAAGTTGCCGCGCACGATCTCCTCTTCAAGATCCTTGTTGGTGGCGGCAATGACGCGGGCGTCAACGTGAACGGGGCGCGAGGCGCCGACGGGGTAGAAGCGCTGCTCGTCGAGCGCGCGAAGCACCTTGGCCTGTGTCTTCAGGCTCATGTCGCCGACCTCATCCAGGAAAAGGGTGCCGCCGTCGGCGCGTTCAAAGGTGCCGCGTTTTTCCGTGGGCTGGTTGGGGCCGCCGGGACCGGCGCCGTGCCGGTAGCCGAAGAGTTCGCTTTCGATGAAATCTTCAGGAATGGCCGCGCAGTTCACCTCAACGAGAGGGCGCTCGCGGCGTTCGGATTCCGCGTGGATCAGGCGCGCGATGCGTTCCTTGCCGGTGCCGGACTCACCAAAGATGAGCACGCGGCCGTTGGTCGGAGCCATGAGGCCGATCTGCTGGCGCAACGCTTTAATCGAGATCGACTGGCCGGTGACGGAGCCTCGGGTGGCAAGCTGGCGGGCGAACTCCTCGTTGTCTTCGCGCAGGCGGTGGGCCTGAACGGCGTTCCGCAACACCAGCAGAGTTCGGTCCAGGGAAAGCGGCTTTTCAAGAAAGTCATAGGCGCCAAGTTTGGTGGCGCGCACCGCGGCTTCGATGGTGCCATGGCCCGAGATCATGATGACCTCGGGTGCGCCGGGGCGACGGTCGCCGTCCTCGCTGTGCTGGATTTTAGCGAGCACATCCAGGCCGTCTCCGTCGGGAAGCCAGATATCCAGCAGAACGGCCTGGAAGTCGGCATCGCGCAGGAGCGTGAGGGCTTCGGTCGCGGTGCCGGTGGTGGTAACGGCGTAGTCTTCTTCGCGCAGAATGGCTTCCAGCGAGCCGCGGATATCCACCTCGTCATCGACGATCAGAACATGATTCAAGCGGGAACTCTCTCCGCGACCGGTTCATGGGGTCGTTCAGCAGTCCGCTCAGCGAGGGGTTCAGCACTTGGCTCAGCGGCTCCGTCCCCGGCGGCGCCAGCCGTGTCAGATGCCTCGGGGCCGGGTGCCGGGCGCAGTTCGACGATGAAACGCGCGCCGGAGGGCAGGTTCTTTTCCGCGCGGATGGTGCCGCCGTGTTCCCCCACGATCTTTGCGGCGATGGAGAGGCCGAGACCCGTGCCGCGCTGTTTGGTGGAAAAATAAGGCAAAAAGAGGCGTTCGCGCATCTCGTCGGTGAGACCGGAGCCGGTGTCGGAGACGCTGAGCTCGACAGCGCCATTGTCGAGCAGACGGGTAGCGACGCTGAGTTCGCGGAGCAGGCTCTCGCTCATGGCTTCGGCGGCGTTGTCGATGAGGTTGCTGACGGCCCGCTTCAGTGCCTCCGGATCAGCCATCACGAGGGGCAGATCCGCGCCCAGCCGGCGACGAAGGCGGATGGAGCCCAAGCGGCCGGTAAAGAGCGCGAGAGCGGAGTCGATGACCGTGTTGAGGTCAGCGGGCCGCGGCCGGGCGGCAGGGAACTCGGCGAGAGAGCCGAACTGGTCGACGAGCGAGCGCATGGTTTCAACCGAGGCGCCGATGATGTCCGTAGACCGCTGAATCACCTCGGCGGAGCGGGCGCCCGGCTGGCCGGCTAGGGTGGGCGCGAGGCGATCGATGTGGCGGCGAATGAGTTCAGCATTCAGTGAAATGGGGGTGAGCGGGTTTTTGATCTCATGCGCCACGCGGCGGGCGACCTCCTTCCAGGCGCTCTGCTTTTGGGCGCGCAGGACCTCGGAGACGTCTTCCAGAACCAACACATAGCCGAGGTGCTCGCGGGCTGGGCCACGTTCAAGCAGAGCGACGACAGCTGACACCTGCAGTTCGGCGGAGGAGGTCGGAAGCTGCAGTTCGGCTGAAGCGGAGCCCATGCGGTGACTGCGCTGCAGCAGCCGTTCGAGGGTATCGATGGTTTCGGAAGGCAGGACTTCGCGCAGGTGCAGACCGACAAAAAGCCTTTCGCCGCCGGGATCCAGCATCTCGGAAAAGGCGCGGTTGGCAAGAACGACACGACGCTCGGGTGAAAGCGTGACGAGGCCTGCGGGGATGGTTTCGATGATGGTTTCAAGCTCGGTGCGGCGGCGTTCAAGCGCAGTGTTGAGCTCGCTGAGTTGGGCAGCGGAGGCAAGCGCGGCAGAGCGGGTGGATTCAAGGTCGGCGGCCATGGCATTGAAGCTGCCGGCGAGCTCACCAAGCTCTTCGGTCGCGGATTGCTCGACACGCCGGGCGTAGTCGCCGGCAGCAATTGCCTCCATGGCCTCGGCGAGCGACTCCACCGGACGGGTGACCTGCTTCGCTGTGTTCAGGGCCAGCCAGCAGCAGGCGAACAGGGCCAGAACGGTGATTAGGAGCAAAAGGCCGGTGTATAAGCTGCGAACCTGGCGGCGTTCGCGGAAAACGGTCCAGTAGACATCCGTGGCTTTGCGCAGGCGCAGTTCGGTGGCCGAGACGTCGGTGGGCAGGGGCAGGCCGACGACCACAATGCCCCCATGTTTCAGGCCGGCGAGCGCCAAACTGTACTCAACGCCAGAAAGGGCGAAGAGGGTGCCTTCGCTGCGCTGCGCTGCCTCCAAAACAGCAAGACCGGTTGCTTGACTACTGCCCCCGGCAGCGGTGGGCGCGCCCGGTTTGGTCTCTGGAGGAACGTGGAGCGACGCCAAAGGCATGCCGTCGCGATACAGGATGGCGAAGCCGCCCTGCAGGTTGAGCTCATGCCGCTGCAGGACGCGATAGAACGCTGCGTTTCCTGCGGCCGTAGAGAGGCGTTTGCCGGTCGGTGTGTCGCGCCGCCGTTTTAAGGAGTCCTTATCAAGGGAACCATTGAGGGAGTCAATGGAAGGGATATCTGTGAGTTCGATGGCGAGGGTGTCGGCTTCAGCGCGGGCATTGGCATTGGCGTAACGCTCCAGCGCCGCGGAAAGGCCGGCAGCGTCGTCGCGCATCTCCGTCACTGGTTGCGAGAACCATCGATCCACCGCGCGATTCATTAGCAGGTAGCTGAAAGCCAACATGAAGATCAGCGGCACGAGCGACACCAGGACCGCGCCCCACACCATGCGCGTCCGCAGGCGTGCGCCCAGAACACGGCTGCGCTTTTCCCCGTAGAGCTTCAGCAGGTTGCGGACGAGCACGACCAAAATGCTGACGAATAGAAGAAACGCAACAATGGAAAGCGCGAGGAAGACCAGCGTCTCCAGAGGTGACTGGGGATCGAGGAGCCGAAGATTGAAGGCGTTAAGGCCCGCGAGCACAAGAAACAGCACGAGCAGGCTGCCCAGAAGCACGAAAATCCAAACGCGCCGGCTGCCGCGATCTCCCATGGCTAGCAGTCTACGCCGCCGCTCCTACCCCGGAAATACCACGGCGTGGGTGGAGAAAGCCCAAAGTTCTGCCGTTTGTGTCTCAATGTGACACAGCCTTACGCCTCACCCCCCACAAACCGGCGAGAACTCCGGCTAACTAGCCATAAGCGAGGCGATGGGCGTGAACTCTCGTTCCTGGCTCTTCGCCACCGCTTCGTAGGTGAGCTTGCCGTTAATGGTGTTGACGCCTTCAGCAATGCCGGGGTCCCCGGCGATGGCGGCGCGCACCCCCTGATTGGCGAGCTTCAGCACATAAGGGAAAGTAGCATTGGTAAGGGCGAGGGTGCTGGTGTTCGGCACAGCGGCGGGCATATTTGTGACGCAGTAGTGGACGACGCCGTCGACCTCATAGCTGGGGTCGGAATGGGTCGTCGCGTGAGCGGTTTCTATACAGCCGCCCTGATCGATTGCGACGTCCACGACCACGGCACCCTTCTTCATCTTGCTGACGGCGGCTGCGGTGACGATTTTGGGTGCGGCAGCGCCGGGAATCAGGACACCCCCGATAAGGAGATCGGCTTCGGCGACGGCGCGTTCGACGTTGTAGCTGTTGGAAGCGAGCGTGAAGACGCGACCGCCGAAGATGTCGTCGATCTCACGCAGCCGGTTCAGATTCATGTCGATGATCGTGACCTTTGCGCCGAGGCCAAGCGCCATCTTGGCCGCATTGGTGCCGACAATACCACCGCCGATGATGCAGACATCCCCTGGGGGAACGCCCGGAACGCCGCCCAGCAGGACGCCTCGGCCGCCGTGCCCCTTGTGCAGGTAGTTGGCGCCGATTTGCACGGAGAGCCGGCCGGCGACCTCCGACATGGGAATCAGCAGCGGCAGGGAGCCGGAGCGGTCGCGCACCGTCTCGTAAGCAATGCCGGTGACCTTCTTGTCGAGCAGGAACTGGGTCAGATCCCGAAGCGGGGCAAGATGCAGATAGGTGAAAAGGGTGAGGTCTTCGCGGAAGTGGAAGTACTCGGCCTCTGTGGGTTCCTTGACCTTGACCACCATCTCCGCATTGCGCCAGACGTGGTAGGCCTCGCCGACGATTTCAGCGCCGACTGCCTGGTACTCATCGTCGGAGAAAGAGGAAAGCCGGCCGGCATCGTGCTCGATGAGGACCTTGTGGCCGGCCTCCGTCAGCGCTTTCACGCCCGCTGGCGTGACGCCGACGCGGCTTTCGTGGTCTTTCACTTCCTTAGGAACACCAATAACCATCTGTTTCTCTGCCCTCACGCCTATCGTATCGAAAGTTCCAAGCCCTTGGCACGTTGGTACCGGGCGCGTCTGCCGCGCTCGGCCTGTATGGCGGCTGGGACACGGACCGTATCGCCGGGGCGCACCGCACAGATCGGATGAGACACTCCCCGTCCCATACCCCCCGATCTAGCCATGGACAGCTGCGCCATGCTGCCTCACGCTGAAGAAGACTTGACGTGAGACCGGCAAAGGATGACCCACAGCCGTAAGAGGATGGCGCTGACAGAAACCAGACACGCCGACATTGGCATTGACGCTCCCCCTCCTGCTGCCGGACAGGAAGGCAGGCCGTCTGCAAAAAATCGACTTCTAAAGAACCAGAACCGACTCCTACCAGATGCGGATCTCTCCGGGCTGGCTGAGCCGGCTTCGTTTTCACGGAGCAGCGGAGCGGTTCCGTTTACGCAAACGCGTGCCTCCGTGCTGCTTGACCTGCTGCGAGGGTCCGCTGCGGTTCTGGTTCTGGTGGACCACTGGCGCAACATGCTGTTCGTGGATTACCCGATGTTGAGCGAGCCCCATTGGGTGTTGGCCGCCGTGCCCTATCTGTTGAGCTCGGCGGGGCATCAGGCGGTCGTGGTCTTTTTTGTGCTTAGTGGCTACCTGGTGGGTGGGTCGGTTTTTCGATCGCTGGACCGAGGGAGCTGGAATTGGCGTGAATATCTGCTGCATCGCCTGGTCCGGCTATGGATTGTGCTAGTGCCGGGGCTTCTACTTTGCGTGGCGTGGGATGTGCTGGGACTGCATCTGCGGAGGGCGCCGCTGCTGTATGCGGGCGCGGGCTACAACCACCTGACCGGGGCCGTTTTGCCTCGGCTCTCCCCCCGGATCTTCTTCGGCAATCTGTTCTTTCTGGGCGGTCTGCATGTTCCGACCCTGGGCTCTGACGGTGCCTTGTGGAGCCTGGCCTTTGAGTTCTGGTACTACCTGCTGTTTCCGTTGGCCCTGTTTACCCTGCGGCGGCAGACGCCGCGCATGGGCCGCCTCGTGATGGGGATGGCGCTGCTCGCTTGCAGCGCGATCGTGGGCAAAGCCGTGCTGTTCTCGTTTCCGATCTGGCTTCTGGGAGCCTGGCTGGCACGGGCGCCCTCTCTTCGGCCCGGACGTTCGCTTTCGAGACTCATTTTGCTCCTCTACCCGGTGATCTTCTTCGGGACGATCAAGCTGCGGCTGCTGCCCGGACTTTGCCAGGACTACGGGCTGGCTCTCGCCACCGCGGTGCTAATGCTCGTCCTGCTGGGGCAGACCCAACGGGCGGACCCGGCCCGGCTCGGCAACCGTTGTGCGCGGGGGCTGGCCAGTTTTTCCTTTACGTTGTATGTCGGGCATCTGCCCTTTTTGTTGCTTTTGACGGCGCTGCTGGCCGGCGACCGGAGGTGGCAACCCGGGTGGGGTTCGCTGGCGGTTGGCTTTGCTGCGCTTGGAATGACCATGGGATACAGCTATGGTTTGGCGGCCTTGACGGAGCTTCGCACGGAGGCCGCGCGCCGAGCCATCGAAGAACGCATCCTCCGATTGAGCGCACCGTTTACCAAGAACGTACCTTCGGGCGGATGGCGAGGGGGGCTCGGCGCTCAAGTGCGCGACACCGTACAATAACGAAAAGGTTCTCAGGACTGCCACTTTTGATGGTTTCGAACGGATTCCAAACGCGCACGGGCCGTGTGAGCAACATGCGGTCAATTTTTTCGCTTTTTTCCAGCGACCTTGCCATCGATCTGGGTACGGCCAACACACTGGTGTATGCGGCGGGCAAAGGCATCATCGTCAATGAGCCCTCGATCATCGCGGTCAACCGCATCACCAATGAGGTGGAGGCGGTCGGCAAAGAGGCCAAGGAGATGCTGGGCCGCACACCTGGCAACATCATCGCCATCAAGCCGATGAAAGACGGTGTGATCGCCGACTTCAAGCACACCGAGAAGATGTTGAACTACTTCATTCAGAAGGCGCACAACCGCAAGATGATGGTGCATCCGCGCATCGTGATCGGTGTGCCTTCGGAGATCACACAGGTGGAAAAGCGCGCCGTCATGGATTCGGCGTACCGCGCGAAGGCCTCCGAGGTGCACCTGGTGGAGCAGGCCATGGTGGCTGCAATCGGTGCGGGTCTGCCGATCACCGAGCCGGGCGGCAATATGGTGGTCGATATCGGCGGCGGAACGACGGACATCGCGGTGATTTCACTGGCCGGGATTGTGTACTCGCGTTCCGTGCGGATGGCGGGCAATCAGATGGACGACGCCATCATCACGTACATCAAACGCAAGTACAACCTGCTCATCGGGGAACGAACGGCCGAACAGATCAAGATCGAGATTGGGTCGGCGTACCCGCTGGACAAGGCAATACAGAAGGACATTACCGGTAGTAATCTGATCGAAGGTCTACCCCGCACGGTGCAGATTGATGACGCGGAGATCCGCGAGGCGCTCGGTGAATCCATCGCCACCATCTTGAATGCGATTCGTGTGGCGCTGGAGCGCACCCCTCCCGAGCTTTCGGCCGACATCTCCGAGCGGGGCATTGTGCTCACCGGCGGTGGGGCGCTGATCAAGAATCTGGATAAGCGCATTCGTGAGGAGACGGGGCTGCCTGTCTCCATCGCCGATGATCCACTTGCTTCCGTGGTCCTGGGCACCGGCAAGATGCTGTCAGATTTCCGGCTGCTGCGCAAGATCTCGATCGACTGATTTCGCTTAGAACTTAATAACCAACACAAGGGCCAGCAAGCCTTGAAGCCGCTGGTCCATGTGCTGCTTTGGTGTTGCGTCGGCTGCAGCATTTTCCTGTAGGTGGGAGTAGCCGCGAGGAATCCAGAGATCCTTCGCGGCGCTCAGGATGACGGCGGGGTTATACCTGGAGGAAGACAGGTCTAGCTGCGTTCGTTTACGGCAGTTGCGCAGAAGGCGATCGGTTTCAACACGCCCAGGCTCATCTTCGAAGTGAAGGCGACGCAGTTGGACATGGCAGCCGATATCGCGTGCTCCTCGTCCGGACTATCCACGGGAAGGATGAAGTCCTCGGCATCGTTATCATCGTTGATGCCCTTGTCTGGATGAAAGCGGCGAACGGTTACATTGTATTTCTTCAGATTCATGGAGTCTCCAGCTGCTGTTGAGGCGCTGGGAGCTGAGATGCGGCTCTATGCAGGAGGGTTCCACCTGGCGTCCCGCCGGAAGGGCCGAACTCTCTCTTCGGCGACGCTCCGGTAAAGGCCACAGGACAGAGCAGCGTGCCTGACGGCGCACCGCGCGGCAGCCCTTCAAAGGCCGTGGCGGGCGCGGGCGGTCCAGAGCATCGGTTGGCGAATGGGGAAGCTGGCGGCCAGAGCGGCCGGGGGCGGACCGGCGGGCAGCTGTTGCCAGAGTGCTACGTATTCAGGGCGATCGTAGGCGCGGCCGGCGAAGAGCAGGCCGGGGCGCCGGCGTGGCAGCTCGCGGAAGGCAACGGCATCGGCGGGGTAGGGCCAGCGTTCAGGGTGCTCGATGAGGGGGTAAAGGAAGGCGACGACGATGCGGAGGCTCACGCCGTCGATGAGCTCATACCCCCACAGCGGATCGAAGGAGGAGTTGAGGAGCTGGCAGGCCGCGGTGAGCAGATCGAAATTGAAAAGGGTGTTGCGGTAGGGGTTCGGGGTGGCGACCTCCTGCGGAAAGACCCCGTCAGTGCGGATCTGGTGGCGCAGCGTAGGGGTACGGAAGAGCTTGCGGCAGGCTTCCAGCGCGGTTTCATCGCGAGTGTAGCGGGCAAAGGCCGCGGCGAGCAGAAGCCACGCCGAGCCGCGGTGGTCGGCTTTGTCACGGGCAATCCCCGCGACACGGCTGGTGTTGAGCCAATCGGAGACGGACCCAAACCACTGCTGCAAGGCCGACTGGTTATCCGGCGTGAGGCTTGGGCTGTCGATAAGAAAGACAAGAGCGCGGCTCAGTTCGGCGAGCGGCAACAGATCCACGATGCCGGCAGGTGTACCGGCCGTGGTGCCGGGAGCGCAGCCGGCGTGATCGAAGTTGGGCTCCAGGCGTGTGGCGGGCTCGAGCAGGGAGGCGCGGACGTGCTCGACGGCACGGCTGGCGTAGCTTTCGTCCGCGGTGAGCAGATAGGCGGCGCACAGGGTAGCGACGGTGTTGGATAGCTCGCGAAGGGCGCGCGCCTGAGATCGGAAGACCGGTTTGGCGGTGTTTTCGTCAGAGTCGAGTTCGGAAAAGAACTGGTTGCGTGGAGCCTCTGCCATGGTTTGCGCCGCGACCGGGGCAATGGGGGCAAGCAGGGCTGTTTTGGCTTCGGCGAGGACGCGGTCGTGTTCCAGGCCAGCTACATTCACGTGCGCAAGCGATGTGGTCTGGGGGAGAGCGCGGATATGCAGCGCGGCGAAGCCGCAGGCGCTGAGTTGCAGGAGGCGGCGCCGGGTGGGGAGCGCGGAAGTCATGGCGAAGTGAGGGTAGCACGGCCGCCGGTGGCCGACTGCGGGGGACGACAACTGGAAAGGCAAAGCGAAGGCAAAGGCTGTGGCAGGGCAGAGAGGAGGGCCGAGAAAGCTGGCTTTGGGGTCAGGCTGGGGGAAGTTGGGTGCGGTCCCAGCCTCCGCCCAGCGCTTTGATGAGCATGACGGTGCCATCCATGCGGCGGCGCAGGATGTCGATGTCGTTGCGTTCGTTGACGAGAGCGGTGGTCTGCGCGGTGATCACCTGGAGATAGGTGTCGAGGCCACCGATGTAGCGGTTGTTGAAGATGCGTTCGGAATCCTCCGCCGCAACCGTGCCGGTTCGCTGCTGGACAGCTTCATCCGAAAGCACCCGCAGCGAGACGAGGGAATCCTCCACCTGTTGCATGGCATCGATGACCGTCTGCTTGTAGACCGCGGAGTTGCGATCGAACTCGGCGATGGCTTCGGTCTTGATGCCGGCGCGGCGGCCCCCGTCCAGAAAGGTGTAGGCGATGCCGGGGCCGAGCGAGTAAACCACGCTGGACGGATTGAAGACGGAGGCAAGAGCGGTGCTGCTTTGAAAGCCCACAGAGCCGCTGAGGACCAGCTGCGGATAGTAGGCCGACTGGGCGATGCCGATGGCCTCATTGCCCTCCTCGGCGCGGCGCTCAGCGGCGGCGATGTCGGGGCGGCGTTCGAGCAGCTGAGAAGGAATGCCGGTGGGGATGAGAGGCGGTGTCGTGTTGAGGGGAAGCGGCGAATAGGCAATTGTGAGTTCAGCGGGAGCGACGCCGATGAGGTTGGCAATGGCATGCTCGAACTGGGCGCGGGCAATGGCGACGTCAGAGGCGGCAACCCGGGCGGATTGCAGCTGGGTGAGGGCCTGGGTAACGTCAGACTTCACGGCCACGCCGCCATTGAAGCGGTTGGTGGTGATGCGGAGGGCATCCTGGTATTGCACAACGGTGGCGTTCAGTACCTGCTGCTGCGCGTCAGCGGAGCGGACCTCAAAGTAGTCGATGGCGAGCTCGGTTTGCAGGGAGAGCAGGATGTTGACGCGGTCGGCCGTGGAGGCCTGGACCTCCTCCTTGCCGGCGGAGATGTTGCGGCGTACCTGGCCCCAGAGGTCGGCCTCGTAGGTCACCTGGAAAGGGTATTGGGCCGTCTCATTTTCGCTGACGGGGGGCGCGGGATTGAAGTAGGGCAGATTGGGGTTGTAGCGGTTGTTGGTGGTGCTGGCATCGATGCCGATGGTGGGGTAACGGTCGGCTTTGCGGACGCGGACCTCGGCACGGGCAGCAAGGAGGTTGTCGCTGGCCTGGCGAAGGGTCTGGTTCGCCGGCTCGACGCGGAGCTCGAGGGCGTTTAGCTCGTCGTCCCCGAAGACCGTCCACCAGGCACCGCGAGGCAGGGAGTCAATGGGCTTGGCGTGAACCCAGTCTCCGGTTTCTTTAAAGGCATCGGGGCCGAGCTCCTTGTAGGCGGGCGGCACGGGCGCAGAAGGGATCACATACTTGGGCCCGATTTTGCACCCGGCCGGCAGCAAAGCCAGCAGCAGCAGGGACGTACCGGCGGCGCAGAAGGTGAACCCGCGCCCCCGTTTGGGAGCGCCCAGGGCAGCGTAACGGCTCATTGCGCGCCTGCCTCCGGGGCGTTACCGACGTGAACGCGCTCGCCTTCGGCGAGAGCGTCGGACGGGTTCTGGATCACCCAGTCGCTCGCCGCCAGACCGGTGCCGATGGTAACGGTGGCGCCATGGTCCTGCCGGATGCTGATGTCCTGCAGGTGGACGCGGCCGTCGCGGACCAAGCCGACCTGCAGACCCTGCGCGCGAAACAGCAACACGGTGGACGGCACGTTGAGCTCATGCGGCGATTGCGGCAGCTTGAAGTGAACAAACACGTAGGCGCCGGGCAACAGGCGGCCATCCTCATTGTGCACATCGACCTCGACGTTGAGGGTGCGGGAGTTCTGATCGATGGAGCGGGCGTTGCGGGTGATGTGGCCTTGGAAGGCGGCGCCGGGGTACTCATCGAGAGTCAGACTGGCAGTGTCGCCGTCATGGATATCCGGCGCGTAGATCTCGGGAACCTGCGCGAATACGCGCAAAACTTTGGTAGAGGAGACATGAAAGAGTTCCCGGGGCGCGGTGCCTGCGCCGGCATTGATCAGATCGCCGGGATTGATGTTACGGGCGGTGATCACCCCATCAAATGGGGCGTAGATGTGCTCAAAAGATTGCAGCTGCTGCAGGCGGCGGACGTTGGCCTGTGAGGCGTCAACGGCGGCTTGGCGGGCAAGCAGGGTGCTGGCAGCCACGTCGGTCTCCTGCTGCGAAACCGAATCCTCCTTGAGCAGGTTCTGGTAACGCGCGGCTGTGGTCTGGGCCAGGTTGTAATTCGCCTGGGAACTTTTCAGGTCGGCCTCGGCCTGCTGCAGCTGCTGGTCGATCTCGGGAGTTTCAATGGTGGCCATGAGTTCACCCTTGTGCACGTGCTGGCCGAGATCGGTGTAGAAGGCCTTCACGTAGCCGTTGGTGCGGGCGTAGATCGGGGTGTCATCGAAGGCAACAGTGTTGCCCGGCAGCGAAATCTCACCGGCATTGCCGGTCAGCGCGGGGTGCATCACGTTCACGGTGGCGATCGCGGCCACGTCGGTGGTCTTTTCGAGCTTGTGCTCAGCACGCGAGCGGGAAAGGATGCCGGTGACCACGGCAAAGGCAATCAGGATAACGAGGATGAGCAGTGCGACCCAGACGATACCGGGGATGCCGCCGGCCGGGCGCGTGGGTGCAGTGACGTCGGGCCCGTCATCGGAGTTCCTGCCGGGGTGGGGCACTGCGGGAGCATGGCCTGGGTCCGAATGCATTTCGGGCTGGGAGCCGGCGTAGCCGCGGGTGTCCATGGCGTCCGGGAGAGGGGAAGACAGACGCGCCTGCAGGTTCTGCGCGGTCGATTGCAGGGGTGAATCAGTGGGGGTCAATCGTTCTCCTCCAAGCGTTCAGGGCGGGGCGTTCAGGGCGGGGCGTTGGGACGGCGATGCCGCAGGGATCAGGCATGGGCGTGTTCGGGTTGGGGAGCGACGCCGGTAGGCATCTCCTGTTCCCCTTTGCGCCGGCCATGGAAAAGGGCAAATACGCAGGGAACAAAGACAAGCGTGGCGACAGTGGCGCAGCTGAGGCCGCCGATCACGGCGCGGCCCAGCGGAGCGTTCTGCTGGCCGCCGTCGCCGAGTCCGAGCGCCATGGGAATCATGCCGATGATCATGGCGAGCGCCGTCATGGCCACGGGCCGGAAGCGTGTGCCGCCGGCTTCGGCAGCGGCGCGCAGCGCATCGCCATGTTCGGCGAGGCGGTCCTTGGCGAAAGAAACCACCAGGATCGAGTTGGCCGTGGCCACGCCCATGCACATGATCGCGCCCATCAGCGCCGGCACGGAAAGCGTGGTGCCGGTCACGAAAAGAAACATGACGATACCGGCAAGCGCAGCGGGCAGCGCCGTAATGATGATGAATGGATCCAGCCAGGACTGGAAATTTACGACGATCAGCAGGTAGACCAGGAAGATGGCAAAGAGAAGCCCGAAGACCAGGCCGGTGTAGGCCTGGCGCATGGCCGTGACCTGGCCGCGCATGATCACGAAGTTGCCCCGGCTGAGGTGGCCCTTGTTGCGCTCGAGGATGCGTTCCACATCGCGGGAGGCAGAGCCCAGATCCCGGTCCTGCACCGCGGCGTAGACGTCCAGCGTGCGGGTGATGTTGTAGTGCTGTATGACCGGCACCTCAGTGGAACGGCTGAGCGTGGCGACGTCGGCCAAAATTTCCGGCGTTTGGCCAGGGGCGGCCGGCAGCGGTATGTTCTGCAGTGACTGCAGGGAATCGATGCGGTACTGCGGGGTCTGCGCCACGATGTTGTAGGTTACGCCGTTCTTGGGGCTGAGAAAGAACTGCGGGTTGAGCTGCGTGGAGCCGGAGAGCACGTTCAGCAGCGAACTGCCCACCTGCCCTTCGGTGTAGCCGCCCTGCTCCGCCTTGGTGCGGTCCACGGTGACGTTGAGCACAGGGTAGTCGTTTGGCTCCTGCAAACGGACGTCAACGAGTCCGGGCACCTTTTGCATCTCCGCCATGATCTGATCGGCGACCACGCGATTGCCGGCATCGTCGCGGCCGCTGACCTGCACATCCAGAGGGGCGGGCAGGCCGAAGTTCAGGATCTGCGTGACAATGTCGGATGGCAGGAAGTAGAAGGTCGTCCCGGCGAACTCGCGCGGCAGCCGATCACGCAGGGTGCGAATGAAGTCGGCTGTGGCGGTGTGGTTCTCCTTGAGCGAAACAAGGATGTCCGCATCGCCGTTGCCGAACAGGCCGCTGGTGGCGTGCTGGGTGTTCAGCGTGGAGTAGGGCAGGCCGATATTGTCAAGAATGTTGTCCACCTGCGCCGGCGGCACAACCTGCCGGATGGTGCTCTCCACCTCATCGCACAGCTTGGCGGTTTCCTCGATCCGGGTGCCGGTCTTGGCGCGTACATGGAGAATGAACGAACCATTATCCGTGGTGGGGAAGAAGTTCTGCCCAAGAAATGGGATCAGCAGCATCACGGACAAGCAGGCGAGCAGGAAAAGCGGGATAAAGAGCAGCCGGCGGTCGACCAGCCGGACAAGGGTGGTTTCGTAAGTGGAGCGAAGGGCTTCGAAGCCGCGCTCAAAGCCGCGCTGAAAGCGGGCCAGCGGGTTGCGGGAGAGCGGCGCGTGGTGGTCGACCGGCTTGAGCAGGTACATCGCCATGGTCGGCACCAGGGTGCGCGAGAAGAAGTACGAGGCCAGCATGGCGAAGACGACGGCTTCAGCCAGGGGAACGAAGAGGAAGCGCGAAACGCCCGAAAGAAAGAACATGGGCAGAAACACGATGCAGATGCAAAGCGTCGCGACCAGGGCGGGAACGGCGATCTGCGCGGAGCCGGCAAGAATGGCCTCGGTGACCGGAAAACCGTCCTCCAGGAAGCGATCGATGTTTTCAATGGCCACCGTGGCGTCGTCGACGAGGATGCCCACCGCCAGAGCCAGGCCGCCGAGCGTCATAATGTTGATGGTTTCGCCGAGCAGGCTGAGGATGATCACCGAGGTAAGAATTGACAGCGGAATCGACACGGCGATGATCAGCGTGGATCGCCACGAGGCCAGAAACAGCAGAATCATCAGGCCGGTAAGGCCGGCCGCGATGATGGCCTCCCGGACGACGCCGTCGATGGAACCGCGAACAAAGATAGCCTGGTTGCCGATCGGGGTGATGCGCAGCGCTGGCGGCAGCGTGCTTTCGATGCGGGGCAGCTTGTCGAGCGCGCCTTTGACGACGTCCAGCGTCGAAGCAGTGCCCGATTTCAGAATGCTGAGCAGAACGCCGCGCTGGCCGTCCTGACGAACGATGTTGGTTTGCGGAATGGAGCCATCCACCACGCTGCCGATGTCATGCAGGTAAACGGTGGCGCCGTTGATCTGCTTGATGGGCAGGTCGGCGAGTCCCTGCACCGTAAATGGCGTAGAGTTCAGCCGAACATCGTACTCGGGTGCACCCATCTTCATGGTACCGCCGGGTTCGACCACATTCTCAGCCCCCACCGCCTGCAGCACATCAGCTGGCGAAAGGTGCTTTGCCTGCAGCAGCTTCAGATCGAGATTGATCATGATGGAGCGCTGTTTGCCGCCGTAAACATTGGGCACGACGATCCCTGGAATCGTCACCAGCTGGGTGCGGACGAAGTTCAGGCCATAGTCGTTCAGTTGCTGCTCGTCCAGGCCCTTGCCGGAAAGGCCGAGCTGCAAAATGGGAACGCTGGAAGCGGAGAAATTGATGATCTGCGGTGGCTGGATGCCCGGGGGCAGCTGCCGAAGCTCAAACTCCGAAGCCGCCGAAACCTGGGCATTGGCCGTGGCCAGGGAAGAGCCCTGCTGCAGATAGATCTTGACGATGGCCTGCCCGTTGAGCGTGGTCGACTCGACATGCTCGATGTTGTCGACGAGCGTAGTCAGGGTCTTTTCGTAGGGCGTGGTGAGGCGGCCTTCCAGCTCCTCCGGACTCAGGCCGGTATAGGTCCAGGCCACGGAGACCACAGGGATGTCGATGTTGGGAAAGATGTCTGTCGGCGTACGCAGAATCACCACGGGCGCGGCAATCAGAATCAGAATCGCCAGCACGACAAAGGTATAGGGCCGATTGAGTGCCAGCCGAACGATCCACATGGAAGAGCTCCCCGGGACAGACGTCTCTGCCTATAGTAGACAGCAGAGTCCCACTTTTGGGTTAGGTGCGGCTCGCAGATCCTTACGGCAAGGGCTTTCGGCGAGACCGGCCACGATGTGGTAGGGCACTCGTTTCCGCTCTATCAACCGGAAATCCTTTCCACGCCCACCATGGAAGGTGCGCGTGTGCGCTGGCCGGCCCTGTGGCTTCTTGACTCTAGCTTGGCCCTGCGGCCGGGGCAGCAGTTGCCCCGAAGCGTCGCTTGGCGGGCAAACCGGCGGCAGCGCAACCTCATCGCCCGCGTCGGCGTCTACGTTGGAGCGGCGCTGAATCGTTTGCGCCCTATGGAAACGGAGCGCAAAACGATGAATGCTGGCGATATTCTTGTAGAAAAGCTGATCACCTGGGGTGTGGACACCATCTTTGGTCTACCAGGCGATGGCATCAATGGTGTGCTCGAGTCGCTGCGCAAGAAGCAGGACAAGATTCGTTTCATCCATGTGCGGCATGAGGAATCAGCGGCCTTTATGGCCTGCGCCTATGCCAAGTTCACGGGCAAGCTCGGCGTTTGTCTGGCAACCTCGGGTCCAGGCGGGATCCACCTGCTCAACGGGCTCTACGACGCCAAGCTGGACCAGGCGCCGGTCTTGGCCATTACGGGCATGCAGTTTCGCGATCTGACCGGGACCTTCGGCCAGCAGGACGTGCAGCTGGACAAGCTCTTTATGGATGTGGCCTGCTACAACGAGCGGGTGATGAATGCTCCGCACATGGGGCCGATTGCGGATTTGGCCATTCGGTCCGCGATCGAAAAGCGCCAGGTGGCCCACCTGACCATTCCCATCGACGTGCAACTGGAAGAGTTGAGCGACAAGGACCGGTCAGAACGCAACATCAAGGGGCATTCATCCTCGGTGCGGTCGTTGACGGGTAACCTGCCTCGGGAGGAGGATCTGCGAGCCGCAGCCAAGGTGCTGAATGCCGGCAAGCGCATCGCCATCATGGCGGGCCAGGGCGCGCTCGACGCCGGAGATGAGTTGATCGAGATCGCGGAACTGCTGGGTGCGCCGATCATTAAGGCTCTGCTCGGCAAAGGCTGCGTACCGGACGATTCGCCCTACACCACCGGCGGAATCGGTCTGCTGGGCACAGGACCTTCGCAGGATGTGATGGAGAACTGCGACACGCTGCTGATGGTAGGCACGTCCTACCCCTATATCGAGTTCCTGCCCAAGCCGACCGATGTGCACGTTGTGCAGATTGACTCTAATGCACAGCGCATCGGTCTGCGGCTGCCTGCCGAGGTTGGGGTAGTCGGCGATTCCAAGAAGAGCATCAAGGCACTGCTGCCATTTCTGAAGCGCAACAGCTATCGCCGCTTCCTGGAGCAGGCGCAAAAGGGCATGAAGGAGTGGGATAAGACCCTCGAGGCGGAGGGAACGGTGATGAGCAAGCCCATGAAGCCGCAGGTGGTGGGTTGGCAGTTGAGCAAATTCACCAAGGAAAACGCGATCATCGTCTCCGATTCCGGCACCAACACCACGGTGTGGGCGCGCTACATGAAGGCCAAAAAAGGCCAGATGCATTCCTGCTCCGGCAATCTCGCCACCATGGCCTGCGGCATGCCCTACGCGATCGCAGCCCAGATCGCCTTTCCGGAGCGCCAGGTCATCGCCGTGGTAGGCGATGGGGGCTTTTCCATGCTGCTGGGGGAGTTCATCACGGCCGTGGCCTACAAGCTGCCCATTAAGTTCGTGATCATCAAGAACAACACGCTGGGCCAGATCAAGTGGGAGCAGATGGTTTTTGAAGGCAATCCCGAGTACCAGTGCGATCTGTTCCCGGTGGATTTCGTGGCATTCGCGAAGGCAATGGGCGGCGACGGCATCCGGATCGAAGACCCCAAACTGGCCGAAGGGCAGTTCGAGCAGGCGGTGAACACGCCCGGACCGGTGATCATTGAGGCGGTGGTGGACCCGTTCACGGCGCTTTTGCCAGCCAGAATCACGTCGAAACAGGCTGTAAAGTTCTCGGAAGCACTGATGCGCGGCGAGCCGAACCGGATCCGTATCGCCCTGACAGCAGGCAGCGACCTGGTGCGTCAGATCGTGTAAGCGAGCGGACGAGGTGGACACCTGGGGTTCTCGGGTGTCCCCTCCCTCAAGGTGGGCGATCCTTGCGTCCCGGAGGATAGGCACTGTTCCTTAGAAATTCTTTATGTTTGTGCGTTTAGGATCAGGCGTAGGATATGGGATGTTTGGCGCAAAAAAATGGCGCCGGGGACAACCATAAATGCGTTTGTTTGATGTTTTGTTCGGTAAGCCGCTGGCCAACAGTGATGCGGCCCACGAACATATTGGTGTAGCGGCTGGTATCCCGATTTTTGGGCTGGATGGACTGACAAGCGCGGCATACGGGCCGGAGCAGGCCATGGTGCTGCTGATTCCGCTGGGCATGGCCGGGGTGCAGATGCACCTGATGCCCATTTTCGCGGCCATTCTGATTTTGTTGACGATTCTCTACTTCAGCTACCGCCAGACGATTGAGGCCTACCCGAATGGGGGTGGGTCTTTCACCGTCGCGAGTGAAAACCTCGGCGATGGAGCTGGCCTGCTGGCCGCTGCTGCGCTGATGATCGATTACATCCTCACGGCGGCCGTGGGCATCTCGGGCGGAGCGACGGCGCTGGTCAGCGCGGTGCCCTCGTTGCATCCGCATCTGGTTGCTCTCTGCATGGTGATTTTGGCGATCATCGTGGTCGTGAACCTGCGCGGAGTGAAGGAGTCGGGCTTTGTTTTCATGCTGCCCACCCTGTTGTTTGTGGGGACGCTTCTGACAACGGTGGTGGTGGGGATCTGGCACACGTTTCAGGCAGGAGGGCATCCGGTGCCGCTCGCGGCGCCGCCGCCGCCCATTCCGGCGACCGTGCAATACCTCACGATCTGGCTGCTATTGAAGGCTTTTGCCAGCGGTTGCGCGGCGATGACGGGTGTGGAGGCCGTCTCCAACGGTGTGACAGCGTTCAAGGAGCCACGTTCTCAGAACGCCAACTGGGCGCTTACGGTCATTATCGCCATCCTGATCATCCTGCTGGCGGGTTTGTCCTATGTCGCCAAGGCTTACCACGTCACGGCGATGGACTCCAACGATCCGCAATACCAGACCGTGCTTTCCATTCAGGTGGCCGCCGTTTTTGGCCGCGGCTGGTTTTACTTTCTGACCATGGGCAGTACATTGGCGGCTTTGTCTTTCAGCGCGAATACCGCGTTTGCTGATTTCCCGCGCACGGCCCGGGCCATTGCCTCCAAGGACTACTTCCCGCATGTGTTTCTGCTGCGCGGCCGGCGTCTGCTGTTCTCCCACGGCATCTACGCGCTAACTGCCTTTACGGCGATCCTGCTGGTGATCTTCGGCGGTGACACCAATCGCCTGATCCCGCTTTACGCGATCGGCGCCTTTCTCGCCTTTACCCTCAGCCAGGCCGGCATGGTGAAGCACTGGCTGAACAACCGGGACCAACGCCACTGGCAGATCAAGATGTCTCTGAACGGGCTGGGTGCCGTGGCCACGGGGATTACGCTGTGTGTGGTGCTGGTGGCCAAGTTCACGACAGGTGCGTGGATCACGGCGTTGTTGGTGCCGACCATTATTGCCCTGATGTACGGCATCAAGCGGCACTATACGCGCGTGAAGCTGGAGACCGCCGATCCCACGCCCATGCGGCTCACGGGCCTGGAGCAGCCGCTGGTGGTGATCCCCATTGCACGCTGGGACAAGATCAGCGAAAAAGCCATCCGTTTCGGCATGTTGATGAGCAAAGAGGTGAAGGTCGTCAACGTGCGAAGCGAAGATGACGAGACCAACTTTGCGGATAGCTGGGAAAAGATGGTGCTGCAACCGGTCCGGGAGCACGGCACGGCCGAGCCTGAACTGGTGCAGGTGCAAAGCACCTACCGCCTTGTACTGACGCCCCTGATGGATTACATCCTGCAGCTGGAAGATGACAATCCCGGACGCAAGGTTGCGGTCATTGTGCCGGAGCTGGTCGTGCGCCACTGGTGGGAAAATCTGCTGCACAATCAGCGGGTTCAGATTTTGAAGCTGCTCTTGCTGCTGCGCGGCAATCAGAGAATCATCGTGATCAATATTCCGTGGTACCTATGAGGCGTTGTACGTTCTAGGTGGTGAGGAGTGGAGTGGGGCCGGTGGTTAGGACGGCTGCCTTGCTCCTCGATGCCTCGCGGATGCGCCGAACGGCAGCGGCGATGATCTCCAGGGTACGGTCGATCTCCGCCTCGGTGGTCAGGCGGGAGAGCGAAAGGCGCAGGCTGCCGCGCGCTTCGGCCGGGGTGAGGCCCATGGCCAGCAGCACATGCGAGGGTTCGGTGGCGCCGGACTGGCAGGCCGCGCCGAAGCTGGCGCTGACCCCACCGAGATCGAGTGCGATGAGCAGCCGTTCGGCGTCCAGGCCCCGAATCTGAAGGTTCAACGTGTTGCTCATGCGCGGAGCGCCCGCGGCGTTGATCAGGGCGTCAGGTATCGCGCTGAGAAGACCGCTTTGGAGGCGGTCGCGCAGCGCCTGGAGCCGGATCGGACCCCCTTCATTCAGCCAGCGGCGCGCAAGTTCGGCAGCGGCGCCCAGGCCCACGATGCCGGGGACGTTTTCGGTGCCGGCGCGGCGTCCGCGCTCGTGCGGGCCGCCATGGAAGAGCGGAGCCAGAGCGACGCCTTTGCGGACGAACTGCACACCGGTGCCCTGTGGCGCGTACATCTTGTGGCCGGAAAGCGTAAGAAGATCGACGTTTTTTAGCTCTGCGGAGAGATCGAGCGGAATCTTGCCGGCGGCCTGGACCGCGTCCGTGTGAAAGCGCGCGCCATGCACCGCCGTGAGCCGGGCGAGCTCGCCAATCGGTTGAATGACACCGGTTTCGTTATTGGCAAACATGACCGAGACCAGCCGGGTGTGCGGCCGGAATGCGGCTTCCAGAGCTTCGGACCGGATGAGGCCGTCGCGGTCCGGCTGCACGTAGGTGACCTCGACACCGCGTTTTTCAAGCGCCTGGGCGGTGTAGAGAACGGCGTGATGCTCGATGGCCGTCGTGATGAGGTGGATGGGTTCGCGCCGGCCGGGGACGGCTTCGAGAAAGGGCTCGAGGACGCCTCTTAGGGCAAGGTTGTCGCCTTCCGTGCCGCCGGAGGTAAAGACGATTTCGGCGGGGGAAGAGCCGAGCAGTCCGGCCACGGAGCCGCGGGCGCGTTCCACGGCGGACCGGGTACGCTGCCCGCCGGCGTGGCTGGAGCTAGGATTGCCAAAGCTTTCGCCCCAGAAAGGCTGCATGGCAGCAACGACCTCGGGTAGAACGGGGGTAGTCGCGTTGGCGTCCAGGTAGATCCGCATGAGTTTAAGGGTACGCCTGAGCGCTCCCGGAATGGGCGAAGGTCTGGGGTGATAGTTGTTCGTTCTTTGTTGCTAGTTCTTAGTGGGTGGTACGGGTACGCGACACAGAACAGCCGATCCAGAGATCAGGACGAAGGTATACCTGCACGAAGTAGCCTTACCACTAGAAACTAAGAACTAAGAACTAAGAACCTTCAACCCTCAATGTGCTGCCACAGCCCCTTCCGCCAAATCATGCAGGCCGGCGCCGTTGGTGGCGCGGGTGTAGAACATGTGGCCGCCGGGGAACTCGTGTACCTCGAATTGCTTGGCGAGGTTGCCGGGCAGCTGATTTTGCGTCAGGATCGAGCCCATGAAGGGGCAGCTCAGATCATTCCAGCCGTGGAAGATGACGACTTTGAATTTCGGGTCGGCGGCCATGGCCTCGCGCAGGTCGGGGACGGAGCCGCGGCGCAGGTCTTCGGTCTGGCGGTCCCACAGGCGGTTCACGTCATAGCTCAGCGCGTAGTAGCGATCGTCGGTCTTCCAGCCGACCGTGTTTGTGATGAAGTTGGCCGCAGCCTCGGTGGTGGGGGCGATGATGCTCTCCAGAATGGGATCCGAGGACATGAACTCCGGTGAGTATGGGAAGGGGTCGGGCAGGGTGACATTGGAGTCGTAGACGGAGCCGATCTCGCCCCGTTCACGATGTACCTCGCGGAGGTAGGCGCCTGTCTCCAGCCGGCCGCCGGAGTAGCGCACGAACTGCGGGTCAAGCCCGGTCATCCCTGTCACTTTGGCGATCATGGCATCGGTCGCGGCTTTGTCCTGTGGGCCCTTGATGAGGGCAGAGGCGTAGTCACCTTCCGTGTAGCTGATGACGCCGGCCATGGTTTCCGGCGTGAGCTTGCCCTGGCTCTCCAGATGCGCGGCGGTGATGGCGGGCAGTGTGGTCATCCATTCTGTGGGGCTGAGCATGCTATCGCCGAGATCAGGATTGAGGTATGGGCTGACCAGAAAGAGGCCGTTGACGCCCACGCCCAACTGGGATTGCAGGTAGTGCGTCATGCGCGGGCCACGGTAGCCGCCGTAGCTTTCACCCAGCAGGTACTTCTTGTCGAGCAGGCGATTGCTCTTGACCAGCCACTTGTAGATGACCAGCGAAAGGTACTCCACATCGGCGGTGGGCGCGTAGAAGAGCTTTTTGGTCTCGTCCTCGGAGACAAGCGTGCGCGAGAAGCCGGTGCCGATGGGATCCAGAAAGACGAGATCGGTGAAGTCGAGCCAGGTGCCCGGGTTATCGGTGAGCACAGCGGGATCGGAGGCAGAATCCCCCTGGTTAGCGAAAGCGATGTGCTTGGGGCCGACCGCGCCCATGTTCAGGTAGACCGAGCTGGCGCCGGGACCTCCGTTAAAGGCGAAGGTAACGGGCCGGTGCGGAGCGCCGGCCGGCTGGTCGACGACATAGGCGGTGTAGACGACCTCGCCGGTAGGCTTGCCGTCCCTGGCCTTCAGGGCAATCGTACCGACGGTGGCGGTGTAATGGATCGTCTTGCCGTTGACCGTGATCGTCTGCGGAACGGACTTGTCCGCCGGAAGAGGATTGGGCTCGGCTTCGGGCTTGGCCGGCTGCTTGGGGGTACCGGCAGGCACGGTGGGAGCGCCGGGAGCAGGCGTACCCCCCGCTGCTGAATCACTGCCGCCGTGCTGCGCAAAGGCGTGCAGTTCACATACGGGAGAACCCCACAGGAGCAGGAGCAGGAAGGCACGGCTGAGAGTCATGCCTCCATGCTAAGGGCCGCAACGCCATTTGTGTACAGCAGCTGCAAGCGGAGGCTCTGTACGGAGCAGAGGCGCGGCCGCCGCCCGCGCCCCGCAGGCTAGGCCGGGACCTGATCCAGGCTGGTGGGTTCGAATTGCGGCCGCCCGTTTTCACTGCGCCGGGTGGCCGAAAGCGCGGTGTAAGCCGCGATGCGGGCACGGTTGATGGAGCCCAGCGGCTTGTGCTCGAGGAGGGTATGCGCGGGGTTAAAGCTAAGATCGCCGTCGACAAAATCCTCGCGCGTGGGCGTGTAGGCCTGTTGGACAGGGATCGTGAGGTGCGCCACGGTGCGGTACGGTGAGTCCGCCTCGCTCCAGGCCGCCTCGGCCTTCTCGATGGGCATGGTTTCGAGGTCCGTGTTGAGCTGCACGCGCAGGTCGAACTCGGCGGGATGCGCGCGGAAGAAGGCGACCGTCGCGTCCCGGAAGGCATCGGCTGACTCGGCATGGATCTCGCCAAGCGCCTCCATGCCCGGTGTGGCGGGGTAGGCCGCCAGCTTGGCGATGTAGATTCCGTAACGCAGCGGAGTTTGCGAGTAGTAGGGCTCGGCCAACGGATGCGTGTAGGGGTGACCGAAGAAATCCAGCAAGGGGGAGTTCATACCGGCTGCATTCATGCCTTCATTCAGCACCCGCGTCACCGTGGACACGACGCCCTTGGTGGTGTCAGACAATTGTGGCGCGAGTTTGGCGTTGGGTTTGAAGGCCTGAGCGAACTGTTTCGCGTTCCCCGCATCGAAGAGCTTGCCCGTGCTTAAGAGGAAATCCTGCGTGGTGATGTCTTCAAATGGAGGTAGCTTCTCGCCCTCGACGCCGAAGATCTTCAACGACAGGCCGCGGGAGGTGGAGATTTTGGAATCGTCCGTGAACTCGCCGGGAGCGCTCGCCATGCGGATTAGCACCGGGTAGCTGCCGGGGCGGGCGAAGAAGCCCTGCGCGAGCTCCTCGGGCAGCCCCGCGGGCACGGTGAGCTCCCCCGTGAGCAGGCCATGCGCCTTGGCATGGGAGATGCGGACGGCTTTGCCGTACTTCTCGCGAGTGATGTTCTGGCCATCGGTCATCAGCTGGATGATTTTTTCGTGCGTTTCCGCTTCGTCTGACTCAATCACTTCGATGTCGGGGCGGTAGGGGGTATAGGCGGGCATTGTTCCTCCTTGTCTCTTGGAAAATGATTTTAATTCGGCCGAAACATAGCCGGCGCCGCTTGTGCGAACTCAGTGAGTGGCGCGGTCCTCGGCGTTTCCCGTCCAGTTTAGGATGCAGGAACGAAGGAAACAGCGAGCTACCGGGAAGCCGGGCAGAAAGCCGGCGCCGGAGTTAAAGCATTGGACCGGTTGGCTGCCCTTAGCGAGTCCGTCTTTTGAGCCAGCCGCGTACGGGAATGTCGTAGAAGCGGTCGGCGGCATAGGCAAAGCCCAGCAGCAGCACGAGGTAGAGCAGACCGGCGACCGGGGCGTGATCGGCCGGTTTGCCATGCAGCAACACCCTCCACAGCACCGTGTACACCGCGTAGAGCGGCACGTGAAAGACGTAGACCGCATAGGAGGTGGTCCCCAGCAGGCTGAAGAGCGGAAGCCACCTCTTGCCGGGAGCGGCGTTGGCTCCGAGGACCACGGCGCAGGGGAGAAGCAGCAGGATCGCGACAGCCTCAAACAGCAGGTTGTGCCCGTGCAGCACGGGGAAGACGAGCACGGCCACGAGCAGAAGCGCGGCCAGGATCGACGAGCCGACCTTTGGCAGCCGTCCCCCGCGCCAAAGCTGAAACAGCAGCATGCCATAGGTGTAGGAAAGCGATACGCGGACGATACCGGCGCCGATTTCGCCTTTGTAGGGACCGAAGTTGGCGAAGTGGCGGGCATAAGCCATGCCGCAGAAGCTGATCGCCAACAGCAGAACGAGCGCCGTAAGGCGGATCAACGAGGGACGCCTCAGGAGAAGGGCATGCAGGAGGTTGGCGAGCAGCTCATAAAAAAGCGACCAGCTGGGCAGGTTGAGCGGAAAGGCGTAGGGGCCGCCCGCGCGCAACAGCAGCGGCGCGGGCAGGAAAAGCAGCGCCAGCAGAACCAGGGCCGCGGTTCCGCCATGGCTGAGCGGAATTCCTTCCGCGGGCGCCAACAGCAGAAGCCGCAGGAGGCCAAGCGGGAGAGAAAGTAGATAGAGCGGGTAGAGGCGGATGAGGCGGTCGCGCAGGAAGAATCTCTGCGGCCAGCCGTCGGCGAGACGTTCGCCGTACGCGAAGGACAGCACAAATCCGCTGAGCATGAAGAAAAAATCCACCGCGAGGTTCGCGTTGGGAAAGGGCATGTGCCGGGCGAACAGAAACGGCAGGTGCACCTGCACGACCAGCAGCGCCGCCACGCCGCGCAGCGCGTCCAGGGTGGAAAAGCGATGCCCGGGTTGAAGCTGCACGGACATGGGTGGGGAAGTTACCGGCAAAACTGCCATAGTATACGGGCAGGCCGCGCGGCTCCGTTGGGCGTTCGTGTGGGAAAGGGTGGAGGCAAGTGCCGGAAGGAAATGAGGTCCATCGCTGGGCGGAGCGGCATAACGCCGCCTTCGCCGGGCGCAAGTTGAACGTCTTGCCGGGGCCGAGCCACCGCTTCAGCGATGCGCACCTGGTCGACGGCAAGAAGCTGAAGCGGGTACACGCCGTGGGCAAGCACCTGGGCTACGAGTTCGGCGACGACCTAATGCTGCATGTGCACCTCGGGCGCTTTGGGGATTGGACTGAAGGCTGTGGGCAGCTGCCCGAGCCGAAAGGGGCTTTGCGGGCGATCATGCAGCGGTCCGGATCGGGCAAGCCGGCGCGCAGCGTGAAGGGACAGCCGCACAACCTGCGCTGCCAGCACGACGATGGAACGCAGCCCTTTCCGCCGGAGGAGGTAGAGTGGTGCGAGCTGCGCGGGCCCACCGACTGCAGCGTGTACGACCGGGCGAAGTGGGAAAAGCTGCTGGAGCGGCTGGGACCCGACCCGCTGGGCGGGGACGCGGCAGGCCACGACGACCCGCAGCGGGCCTTTGACGCCATCCTGGCGCGTAAAAAGCCGATTGCCGAGCTCCTGATGGATCAGGAAATCTTGGCCGGGGTGGGCAATATCTACCGGGCGGAGATCCTGTTCCGGCACCGCGTGAACCCGTTCACACCCGGAACCGCGATGTCTCCCAAAGTACTCAAAGCCATGTGGAAAGACCTGATTCCGCTGTTGCGGGCCGGCATGGTGGACCGGAGGATCGTGTGCACGAAGCGGCAGGACCGGCCGAGCCGGGCCGAGCCAGCTCACCGAGGTGAGGAGCACTATGTGTACCGGCGCCACGGCAAACCATGCTTCGTCTGCGGGGAGCGCATCCTGCATAGGGACATCGCGGGCCGCACCCTGTACTGGTGCCCCCGAGACCAGGCCACGACCGAGGCGGAGAACAAGGAGGCCTTTGAGCATGGAGTCAGCCTGCGAGCGTCGCGGGCGGCCTTGAAGGCGAAAAAGGCGGGTGTGCTGCGATAGATGCCGAGCGGGGGAGACACCTCCAGGCTATGCGACAACTTGAGCGTCCGATCATCTAATATGCTGAGTACCAGGCTGTCTGTTGAGTACAGCAGACAGCGACTAAAGCGATTGAAATTATGGCGCCTACACAACAGAAGGACTACTACGGCACGCTTGGCGTAAAAAAAGCGGCGACCGCGGATGAGATCCGCAAGGCATTCCGCAAACTTGCGCGCAAATACCACCCGGACGTGAACCCCGGCGACAAAAAAGCCGAAGAAAAGTTCAAAGAAATCTCCGAAGCCAACGACATCCTGAGCGACGACAAAAAACGCAAGGTGTATGACCAACTGGGCTTTTATTCGGACAATATCGATCCCGCGGCTGCGGAGGCCTATGCTCGCGGCGGTGGTTCCGGTGCCGGTGGTGGATTTCCGGGCGGGTTCGCCGGAGGGGGTCAGCCGGGCGGCGGCCGCGGTGGCCAGGGCGGCGTGCCCTTCGATTTCGGCGGCTTTGATTTTTCCGGCTTTAGCGGCGGTGGCGGCAATCCTCGCGGACCGCAGCCTGACGCCTCCGGTGGCGGCTTTGGGAGCTCATTCAAAGATGTGTTCAGCGGGATGTTCAGCGGGGGCGGCAAGCGGCAGGCGCGCGGACCCCAGCCGGGGACCGATCTGGAGTACCAGGTGGAGATCGACTTCTGGACAGCCATCCGCGGCGGGGTCACCCGTCTGGAGATCCAGCGGCAGGAGCAGTGCGGAACCTGCAAAGGCTCCGGCGCCGTGGGCAAGCCAATGGACTGCCCGGAGTGTCACGGCACCGGCCAGGTGACGCAGACGGGCGGACGCATGAAGTTTAATGTTCAGTGCCCGCGGTGCGGCGGCTCAGGCAAGGTACAGGGTGCGTGCCCGGCCTGTGAAGGTGCGGGTGTGCTGACTCGGCGCGAGCCCCTGGAATTCCGCATCAAGGGGGGCACCCGCGATGGGCAGCGCATCCGGTTGGCGGGCAAGGGCAATGCCGGCACCGAAGGCGCACCCAACGGCGACCTGTACCTGATCATCAAGGTGGGCGCGAACAGGCTTTTTCGGCGGGTGGGCGATGATATCCACGTCACAGTGCCGGTGACCGCGATGGAAGCGGCGCTGGGCGCACGCATCGATGTGCCGACCATCGACGGCGAAGGCCAGACCGCAGGGCGGGCGCAGCTGAAGATTCCGCCCGGGACGCAGACGGGACAAAAACTCCGGATGCGGGAAAAGGGTGCGCCTGTGGCGGCCCGCGAGGGACAGCGCGGGGATCAGATTGTCGAGGTTAAGATCACCGTGCCCAAGGTGCAGGATGAGCGCTCCAAGGAGATTCTGCGCGAGTTGCAGAAGCTGAACCCGGAGGACCCCCGGGCGGAGATGCTCGCCGAGGCATGACCCTACGGATCAAGCCTAGACCGACAGGAAGAGTACCTCCGAAGTTAGGTTGTATCTACATTTAGGCTCGAGGTGTCGTCGTGGATGTCATCTCGACCGAAGCAAGACGTTCTCCTACCTTGCGGAGCGGAGAACTCCTTGTATTTTGGAACGACCACAAATGCTCGGCTTCACCGGACGAAATACAAGGGTCTCTCCGCTGCGCTGACGGAGTCAGCTCCGGTCGAGATGACACATCTGGGACGAAGCCCTGTATGGCGATACACCCTAGGGCTTCTTTGGCAACAGGTATTCGTTCGTAAGGCCATTCAGCCATTGCAGGGTCTCAGGGAAGAGCCCGGCAAAGCGGGCGCCGAGCCAGGCCTGCGGAGTGATGGTGATCTCGGCACGGCCCTGGGCGACAGCAGCATAGATGCGGTCGGCGGCGTGTTCCGGGGTGGTGGCGATGCCGGGAGTTTTGGCGCAGAACTGAAACCAGGCCTGCTCCATTTCCTTTTGGCCATAGAAGTGGGCGTGGTCCTCGCCGCCGGTGCGCATCAGCCCCGGGCATACGGTGGTCACACGGACGCCCTTTCCACGAACTTCGGCGTGCAGCCCTTCAGAGAAACCGGTAAGGGCGAACTTGGCGGCCGAGTAGGGCAACAGATGTGGCACGGAGAACTTGCCACCGACGGATGAAACGTTGACGATTGCGGCACGGCGGCTCCAGCCGGCGGCGGGTGTCTGCGCCAGCAAGCGTGGCAGGGCGGCAAACGCTGTGTTGAAAGCGGCGAGGTAGTTGATGGCCAGTGTCTGCTGGAAAATTTCGTTGGTCATCACCTCGACTGGACCTACGTCGATGACCCCGGCGTTGCTGACCAGCACATCGATGCGACCAAAGCGGGCAAAAGCCTCGTCGATCATCCGCCGGCAGTCTTCCGCCTTGGAGAGATCGGCGGCTACCAGATGAAAACTTTCCGGGTGCAGGTGCCCATGGCGCGCGAGCAGGGCCTCCTGTGCCTTCTGCAGTTCCCCCAGGTTGCGGGCTGCCAGCACCAGCTTGACCGGCTTGCGCGCAAAACGCGAGGCAATCGCAAACCCCAGCCCACGCGAGCCGCCGGTAACCAGGACCACGGCATCGGCAGGGGGTGGCATTTCCAGGAGGGCGCGGGGCACCTTGATGAGGGCGGCAGTGGCGCCTAGAGCGGCGGCGACGATGGCGAGATTGGCGGAAGCGGAACGCGGCATATTCCCCTCTGATGCAACGTTTGCGGGCCAAACTCGCTCCAGGGAGCGCAATGGTTTTTACGGGATGAGAGCTCCTGCTTGCCGTCACCTTGGTAAGGCGATCTGGCAGGAGCGGGTCCGAGCCGCAGACGAGAGTGGCGGGGAGCGACGGCGAGGGGTATGCTCATTTTCGATGGCAACAAAGCGCAAAACCAAAGGAGCGTACATGATCTCCGCAGTGGCGGAGATGTATGGCATCCATCCGCAGACGTTGCGTCTGTATGAGCGCGAGGGCCTGTTACAGCCGTCGCGTTCGGACGGCAACACGCGGCTTTACACGGACGACGATCTGGAGCGGCTGGAGTTCATCCTGAATCTGGCGCGGGATCTGGGCGTAAATATCGCCGGGATCGCGATTGTGCTGCAGATGCGTGAGCGCATGGAGGAGATGAACCGGCAGATGCAGGGCTTCGTGGAGTATGTGCGG
>CAXSCE010000017.1:0-74514 GCA_964236545.1 uncultured Bryocella sp. | reverse complement strand
TGTGCACGACGACGAGGGTGCCGGTGCCGTCGCGGTGGGGGTGGGCGTTTTCTTCGGTGGGGCGGCCGTGGGTGGCCCACCGTGTGTGCCCTATCCCGTAAGTCCCGTGGACGGGGTTTTCGCGCAGGATGGCGTCGAGGTTGCGGAGCTTGCCGGGGGCGCGGCGGAGCTGGAGCAGGTTGGGAGAGCCGGCGCGCGGTGAGCCTTCGGGAGCAGTGCCACCGGCGACGGCGATGCCGGCCGAGTCATAGCCGCGGTACTCGAGGCGGGCTAGGCCTTCCATGATGACAGGGACACAGGGTTTGGGGCCGATATAACCGACGATTCCGCACATAGGTGGCAGTGTAGACGGTGGGAGTGCGTGTTGGCAGGGACCGATCCGGGGGAGGGCCGTGGGCCTTCGGGGGATGCCGGCACCGAAGGCTCATGAAAGGTTCAATGGCGTAGGTTGAACGGGATCTACGGGCAGGCCGGCGAGGTGGTCGTAAGGCCGGGAGTGCAGCCGGGATGGCCGAAGGAGAGCTGCGGCCAGGTGGGGGCGGCCAGGCCCAGGGTTTCAACGACCGTGCCGACCCCGGCGGCGGCGAGATACCAGACGTCCCCGCCGCTATCAATGGCGAGCGAACGCAGGTTGGTGGGTGTGAAGACGGGACTGCTGTTGTTGGTGGTCACGCAGGCTGAGCCGGAGCCGCTGGCAAAGGGATAGCAGGGCAGCATGGAGCTGAGGGTGCCGTTGGCAAGGCCGGCGCCGACGCCCGGGGTGTACTGGTACAGCAGGCCGCTGGTTTCACTGTCGGCCCAGAAGACATTGCCGGCGCCATCGGTTTCGGCGCGCTGCGGGGCTCCTGAAGAACCCACGGTGAGGGTGCCGCTGCCGCCCGTGGTGAGGGTCGAGGAAGCGAAGGCAGCGCCGTTGAGTTGCTGATGGGTGGGGAAATCGGCGGAGGGGGAGGCGTTGAGCGCCAGGCCGTAGCCACCGTAGTTGCCGAGGCTCTGTTTGACGGGGCCACCGTTTAGAACGTTGAAGACGGGGGCCAGGACGGTGCCGGTGTTGGGCAGAACGGCGGCGTAGCTGAGGCCAGTGCCACCCGAGACACCCCAGACGTTCTGCCCGGAGTCGATGGCGAGGCTGGTGATGGGAACACCCAGTGAGTTGGTGGAGAAGGCCACTGCCGCGAACAGGGTGCTGGTGGCATTCTGCACGATGGAGTAGTTGTACTCCTGGATGGAGTTGCCGGTGCTGTTGGCGGCAGAGAGCCAGATGTCGTTGTTGCGGTCGACGGCGATGCCGGAGGGGTTCGAAAGGGTGGCGATCTGCGACAGGGCGCCGGTGGTTGAGTTGGGAGCCGTGGCGTAGAGGCCACCGTTCAGCAGGGTTTGGGTGTCGTTATTGGTGACGAAGACGCGCCCCTTGCTGTTGACGGCGATCTGCGTGGGATAGAGCAGGGTGTTGTTCTGGGGACCATAGAAGATCTGGGTGCCATCGGCGCCGAGGGCGACGACGGCGCCGTAGGTGTTGGCTGTGCCGGTCCCGCTGGTGGTGCTGGAGTTGCCGGTGCTGCCGTAGAGGATGTAGACGTTATCGGCGGCGTCGAGCGCGAGGTCGATGGGAAAGGGCACGTAGCCGCCGTTGGCTTCGGCACCGTAGAAGATTGAGACGGAAAGCGAGGTGGGCGCCGCGGAGAGCGTGGGGGTGAAGTAAGGTGTGCGGCTCTGCAGGGTGTAGAGCGCGTTGAGATTGTTGGTGGGGTATTTGGCCATGTTCAGGGCCACCTGCAGGGTGTTGGTGGGGGCGGGGGCGCCGGTAGTCGGCGGCGTGGCGAGGGTGAACAGGTTGCCGCAGAAGGTGGTGTCGCCGGCAACGCCGCCGCCAGCGGAGTCGACGCAGTTTTGGAGGATGTCGCCGAGGGTGTTGAGCAGCTGCGCCGGGAGGTAGGAGGCGGTGTTGGTGGGCACAGCGGTGCGGGCCTGGCCGGTGGGGAAGGAGTTGTCAAACCGCACCGAATCGACGAGGTTGAAGGCGTTGGTGAAGCCGTGGGCGAGGCCGGCGGCGGTGCAGGTCATGGAATTGCCCGCCGTGCATCCGGGGTTGGCCGCGTTGTTGGCCGCGGGTGCGGAGATATTGACGATCTGCTGGCCGCTCGCCGCATTGGTGCTGTCGATGCTGATGAAGTTCGCGAGGGCGGCAGCCGCCGCCACGGTGCTGACCTCGCTCAGGAAGACGTTGATCGTGCTGAAGTCCGCCGTCAGGGTCGCGCAGGACCCGATGACGCCCACCTGAAGCACGTTGTTGTTGGGAAGGGTGCTGGGGAGGTTGGCGGTGGTGCCGCTTGACACGGTGAGGTAGGCGAACTGCCCGGTGTCACAGGTGAAGCTTGTGTTCGGAAAGGTGAAGTAGCCGTTCCCATCCGTGGTGACGGGCGGGAGCAGGGCTTTGGCGACGCCGCCGTAGCCGTTGGACTGCGTTTCCATGAGGCGGACGGTGGCGTTCCGGATGGGGTAGACGCCGCCGTGCACGCGTCCCTGGATGGTGCGGGCGACGGCGCTTTCCGCAGGAGAGTCCGCGGCGAGGGTGGCGGTGTTGATGCCGCAGCCAGTGAGCGAAAGCAAGGAGGCCGCGCCCACCAGGGCGAGGAGGCGGTGTTGTGGGGCGATGTGTGCAAGCGGCATGAAAACTCCTCTGCGTCGTGCCATTGCTGCCGTAGTGTGCTCAAGTCAGGAAAGTGGAGGGAACTTCGTGCATGGCTCGCTCGCTGGCGGCCAATGCGCCGCACCCATTCGGGGTGCAGCGGAGAGGATCGCCGAAGGAGCAGCGGTGTGAGTTCGGTCCCGAATCGGCACGCCTCTGTTATCAACGCCCCGAAGCGGGAATGCCAATCCCCGGGATGGGGGAGGTGATGACCCGGTTGATGGCAATCCGGGTTTGGGCGCGGGATCGTAGAGGCACGCATTGCCTGTCATCGATCGAAAGCAATGGGAGTTTGGCGGTTCCCTGCCTGAGCGACGTTCCCGAAGATATGGCGGCGGTCTAAACAGCAGATCCCTCCGCTGCGCTGCGGGATGACAAAGGAGAAGGCTGCGGGATGAAGAAGGCTGGGGGATGACAAAAAGACGATGTCAGAGCCACAAAGCAACGTAACAAGTCTGACTTCCAGCAGAGGTAGGACGGTGTAGCGGGAATGACCCTGGCATGAGCGTGCAGGACGCCACACACTCCCTAAGTGTCTTGCCGATCCCGGCCGTGGCGGGAGACACGGTGACACTCACGTCGTAGTCCAGCGAAGCGGAGCACCTGCAGCCGCTCCAAGATACAGGGGTCTCTCCACTCCGCAAGACAGAAAACGTCTTGCTCCGGTCGAGATGACGGCGCCACGGCACAAAATCCTCTGTGTCGACACGCCCTAATTATCGTCACGCGCTGGTTGTCGTTACGCGCTGCGGGCGCTGAGTAGCAGGAGGGCGCTGCCTGCGGGTACGGCCGAGGCTTCGCGGTTGCTTTGCGGCTCATTCAGCTGGGCGGAGTAGGCGAGCAAGCTGGGTGCGGTGAGTTGCTGGCTGACGCTGAAGCCGGGCAGATCGAGCGGTAGTGCCTGGTGGTCGTCCTTGTTGAGAATGGCGACGATCTGCTGGCCGGTGGGCAGGCGGGCGGCGTAGGCGGTGGCGTCTACCCCGCCGGGGTCGAAGGTGAGCGGGATCATCGTGGCGCCGGCAAAGGCGGCAGCGAACTGAAGGCCGTAAAAGGTGGGTTCGGCGACGTAAGCGCCGTTCAGATGGGCAACCGGGGTGTAGAACGGGCGCGGCTGGGCGGGGTCGCCAGGTTTCAGGAGGTCTTCGCCGGGAAGGTGGCCGCCGAGGGAGTTGCCGACGAACTTGCCGCCATCACCCCCGTGTAGATTGAGGCCCGCGTAGCCGAGCGAGGCCAGGTTGAGGGCGTAGTCGGCGGCCCAGAGCGCAGCGGCGAAGACGTCCGAGACGCCGGGTTTGCCGCCGCGGTAGCAGGTATTGCCCTCCGTCATGCGGTAGGGCACATGGAGCCGGGCGGCGGCTTCGCGCACGGCGGCGGCGTCCCGCGGAACGCGCGGATCGGGTGCGAGGAGGCGCGCGATGGTTACGTCCGGGCTGGAGGGTGGACCGCCGAAGTAGTAGTGATGCGTGAGCGCGGCGACATGCGGCGGGTTGGGCAGCGCGGTGAGGCGGTCGGTGACGGTGCGCAGCCACGTGATGTTGCTGGCGGCGTCGGGCAGGCCGAAGCGGGCGTCCGGCACGCGTGCGCGGACGGCATTGGCGATGACGATCCACTCGTCAAAGTAGCGCGAGGCGTTCCAGGTGGCTTTGTCGCGGAGGTGCGGGGCGAGGCCGTCGGGTTCGTTGCCGATCTGGAAATAGTCCAACTTCGGGCCGAGGGTGGCGGCGACAAAGGCGGCCTGCTCAGCGGAGCGGGCGGGGGTTTCGGTGCCGAGATTGAGGCCGTAGATGCAGCTCCAGCCGGTCGCATCCAGGAAGCCGCGCAGGGCGCGGACGGCCTCCGGGGTGACAGGGTAGCTGAGGTCAGTGGAAGGTTCGCCGACCTCGGCGGCGAAGTGCGGCATGGGCGGCTGTATGGAGGCGGCGGTCGGCTTCCACCAGCCGACGTCGGAGGTGTTGCCGCCGATGCGCAGGACGCCCGTGGGGGACAACTGGCGGAATTTGGCGATGAGGCCGGTGTTTTCGCGCGAAAAGGTGGCCGGACGGGTGAGTTCTTCGGTTTCGTAGCTGAGACCGATGAAGCTGGCGGGCACGGTCGGCCCAGATCGGTCGGGGTGGAGCGTGAGCTTGCCAGCCGGAGCGGCGGGCGCGGTTTGCGCGAAGAGGGTACGTGCCGCGAGGGAACGTGTGGCCAAAGAACCGGCAGCCAGGGTGGCGGAGGTGGCCGCCACGGATTTCAGGAAACGGCGGCGCGGAAGAAAGCTCATGGCGAAAGGCTAAGCCGCCGGCGGGGGATCTGTCACGCACTTTTGCGCACTGCTGTCCGCCTGGACGCGGGGGCAGCCGTCGGACGACTCGGCCGGGAGGGGCGCAAGGGGCATAGGTGCGGTCCGGCTTGGGATTGGCTGCGCAGGAGGAAAGCAGATTCCTCCGCTGCGCTGCGGGATAACAAAAAATTGGCTTTCGGGATGGCAGGGAGTTGGTTCAGAACAAACGGAATTCTTTGCTAACTAATTTATCCGTAGCTCGTCAGATGAGATGTAGGGCGAGGGGTCGATGCCACCGAAACGTTCCATCACGCTAACCGAGGCCGAGTTAAGGTTGATGCGCCTGCTTTGGGTGCGCGGCGAATCGGCTGTGGCGGACCTGGTCGCCGCGCTTGCCGAGGACCCGAAAGAGACGTCGCTGGCGTACACCTCCGTGCTGACGACGGTGCGGATTCTGGAGACGAAAGGCTACCTGACGCACCGGCAGGAGGGCCGGGCGTTTTTGTACACGCCCTGTGTGGCCGAGGGTGAGGCCAGCCGCAGCGAGGTGAAGCACGTTCTGCAGCGGTTTTTTGGCAACTCGCGCGAACGCCTGCTGCTTTCACTGCTGGGCGATGACGAGATCACGGCCGATGAGTTGCTGCGTCTGAAGCAGGCCATCGCCGCAGCGCCTGCGGATGAGAATGAGGACGAGCCGACTGCCCCGGGCGCACAGGCCTCGCGTCAAGGCACGCTGACGTCAGCGCGGGAGGAGGCGTAAATGGTGCTTCCCTCCTCTCTTTTCCATATGCCCATGACGGCTGCCGTGGCGGGTGCCCTGTTTGCTTCGCTTTGGCAAGGCTCGTTGCTGGTGCTGTTTGTCGCGCTTGGACTGCGGCTGCTGCCGGGGCTTACGGCGGCGGCCCGTGCCGCGATCTGGGTGGTCGTGTTGGTGGTGATTACGACCCATCCGGTGCTGGCGTTCTCCCGGCGTGGAACCGGCGTGAGTTCGGGGAGGTTGGTGCATGCGAACTTCGGCTTCAGCGTGGCGTTGGTCGGGATTTGGGCGATGGCTTCCCTGTTCCGGCTGTTTCAGCTGTTGATCAGCGGGGTAGAGCTTTGGCGGACGCTGCGTTTGGCGCGGCCCTTGGGAGCTCCGCCGGCGGTGGCGGCGTCTTTGCGGGCATCGTCTCGCCGGCCGGAGCTTTGTGCGTCGGAACTGGTGAACCGGCCGTGTGTTGCCGGGTTCTTGCGGCCGCGGCTGCTGCTGCCTGCGGATCTGCTGCCAGTTTTGAAGGAGTCAGAGCTGGCGCATATCGTTCTGCATGAGCTGGAGCACCTGCGGCGCGGAGACGACTGGGTAAACCTTCTGCAGCAGATTGCACTGGTCATTCTGCCCTTGCACCCTGCGATGTTCTGGGTGAATAAGCAGGTGGCGCTGGAACGGGAGCTGGCCTGCGACGACGCGGTGTTGGCGACAACGCGAGCGGGCAAGGCCTATGCGGCCTGCCTGGCGCATGTGGCAGAACAGTCGATGTTGCGGCGGGGACTGTCGCTGGCGGTGGGGGCGTTGGGACGGCGGCGGTCGGAGCTGACGGCTCGGGTGGAGCGGATCCTGCGGCGGCCGGAGCGGACCTTGTCAGGTATGCCGTTGCGTCTGGCGACAGGCTTGGTGCTTGCGGCTACGGTTTTTGCCGGTGGAGCCCTGGACCACAGTCCGACGCTGGTGAGCTTTGGACCAGAGACCCCTTCGGCGACGTCTGCCTTAATGGACCCTCTGCCCGGCGATCGGATGCTGCCAGTGGTGAGCCGTGTCACGGCCAGGGAAGGCGTTGGGGAGCCGCATGCTGCGCTGTTGAAAGCGGTGATGCCGGTTTCGCGGGCTGCCTCCCATTTGAGGAGTCTGCAGAGTTCCCCAGAGCTTCGGCGTACACGCCGGGCCACTGCACTGAAGGCCGGTTTGCGGCGACGTGGGCGCGGGGTGGCTGCGCCGTGGCTGGTGCTTACGAGCTGGCAGGAAGTTTCGCCCGAACGGGGCGCGAGCGGAGCTGAGAGGTCGGAACAACGTTTCGTGCCGGCGCTCTATGTGCCCCGGGTGGTCCCGGTCATGATCGAGACCCAACAGATTTGGTATTCGTCCGTCCGGGCTGTTGAAACTCCGGATGGCTGGCTGGTTGTTCAACTTTAACCCTGCTTCACGCAACACACCCTTTTGGAGGGGATTCCATGTCAATTTCAACTAATAAACTAGTCTTTGGGACCAAGCGTTACGTGCTTCCCGCTGTGCTTTCCGCAACGGTGGCCCTGGGCGCTTTGGCGGTGGAGAATCATGTAACCGGCGTCCATGCCGCGGCTGGGATGGGCGCGGGCACGGCGGCAAACCCGATGGACGCGGGCTCAGTGGCGGCGCTGACCTCCCTGGACCAGGCGATGGAGGCCCTGACGGCACGCGTGGAGCCCAGTGTGGTGAACATTGCTGTGACATCCACGCCTTCGGCTGAGGAGGCGGCGCAGGAGGAAGGCGGGCAGCAGGGCGGCCAACAAGGCGGCGGGCAGCAGGGCGGCGGGCAACAGGGCGGTGGACAACAGGGCGGTGGACAAGGTTTGCAGGGATTGCCGCCGGAGTTGCAGCAGTTCTTCGGTGGGATGGGCGGTGGGCAAGGGCGGATGCAGCCGCAGCAGCCTCAGCTGGAGCACGGGATCGGCTCGGGCGTAATTATTTCGCCGGATGGCTACATCCTGACCAACAACCATGTGATCGCGGGCGCCAGGGACATCAAGGTAACGCTGCATGACCGGCGCGTGCTGAACGGGCACGTGGTGGGGGCGGATAAGCTGACCGATCTGGCCGTGGTGAAGGTGAATGCGAGTGACCTGCCGGCGATCGCGTGGGGAGATTCCACAAAGTTGGAGCAGGGGCAGACGGTGCTGGCGTTCGGTAGCCCGTTCGGGTCGCTGCGGTTTTCGGTGACGCGCGGTATTGTGAGCGCGGTGAACCGGAGCGATCCGTTCCGTGACGACGCGCGCAAGCCGGGTGCGTACATCCAGACGGATGCGGCGATCAACCCGGGCAATTCGGGCGGACCGCTGGTGGATGCGCGTGGGCAACTGGTGGGGATCAACTGCTCGATCATCACGAACAGCGGGCAATTTGCGGGCGCGGGGTTTGCGATTCCTTCGCAGATGGCCAAGGCAATTTCCACGCAGCTGATTGCGCACGGAAAGGTGGAGCACGGCTACCTGGGTATCTCGATGAACGATGTATCGCCGGAGAATGCGCACTTCTTTGGGCTGAAGGATGCCTCGGGCGCGATTGTGGCGCAGGTGACGCCGGGGTCGCCGGCAAGCCGGGCGGGACTGCAGCAGGGAGACGTGATTACAGCACTGAACGGACAGCCGATGACGGATTCGAGCGCACTGCAGGTAGCGGTGAGTGAGATCAATCCGGGGACTTCGATCACGCTGAACGTGCTGCGCAATGGTCAGCCTTTGACCGAGCACCTGACGGTGGGGGAGTTCGGCAAGGATGCGCAGCAGGTGGCTTCCAACGAGGGCGACGGCCCGGCGGGCAATCTGCATAGCGGCAAGCTGGGGCTGGCGGTCGGCGACCTGACGGCGGACGCGCGGCAGCAGCTGCAGGCTCCGGACGACGTACACGGTGCGGTGGTGCAGAATGTGCGCCCGGGGAGCCCGGCAGAGGATGCGGGGTTGCAGCCGGGGGACATCATCGTGCAGGTGGACCGGAAACCAACGGGGTCGGCCAGCCAGTTTGTCGGGCAGGTGAAGAGTGAGTCGAGCAACGGCGATCTTCTGCTGCTGGTGTGGTCGAAGGGCAACGCCAGCTACCGGACGATTCACCCGGATACAGATGGGGGGAATGGGTAGAGCGTTTTGGGTTGAACGGGGCAGGCCTTTGCTGCCGTTGCTTAGGCCCATCCCCTGCGATACCCTGCACGCCGCTAACTGGATGCTCGTGTACGGGAACCTACCGGAGGTCGCTCGTCCCCAAACAAATCTGATTCATCGCTCTTTGCGGTGATCTTGAAGTGAGTTCTAATCATTTCCTGATCTACCGTCTCTGCGTACTGGCCTTCATCGTCTACCAGCCAAACACAATCAAGTCCGTCCTGATGACGGTAATAACCAATGCGGAATTCGCGGTTTAAATATTGTTTCGGCTCCCAGTCGGGCTGTTGAGTAGTCACCTTACAAAGCCTGACCACCGACAAAGGGGGAATAGGTTGATATCTTGTCATCTTGAACCTTCTAATGAAGATTTATCTGTTCACCGTTCCTAGTGGGTTATTAGTTTTACATGTAAGTTGCAGGTTCTGGAGCCGTTCTACTCTGAGTTACTGCGGCATGCAGGCAGCAGATCCCTCCGCTGCGCTGCGGGATGACAACAAGAGGCAATGTCCTAGCCACACGTAAAGGTAAACAGGTCTAAACAAACGCTTGACGTTGTAGGTTAAAGCTAAGAAACGGTCTGGGAATGACCCCAGACCGTTCTTTTTGGCTTTGGAACGTAGAACCTACCACGTAGAACGTACAACCCGACTTACTGTTTTACGGGGCAGGTTTTGCCGTTGGCGCCGGTGAGGATGCGGTTCGCGGAGGTGAGGGTTAGCTGGTAGCAGTTGCCGCGCGAGTCCTTGCTGACGTAACTGGCGGTGCTGGCGGTGGGGCCGACGGAGGTGACCGCGGTGAGCGCGGCGTTGTAGTTCAGGGTGTCGGAGGAGGTGACCTGCTCGGTGGCGTCCGCGAAGGTCAGCTGCAGGCCGTTGACGGAGGTGGAGTCGTCCGAGACGTACTGCTGATGGCTGCTGACGACCTGTTTGTACGTGCCGTCCGGGTTGGCGAGAAAGCTGTAATCGAGGGTGAGCGGGAAGCTGAAGTGGTGGGCGGTCACGGTTTCGAAGATGCCGAGCTTGTCCGTGGTTTGGGAGTCGACCGTGCTGGTCTGCACGACGTTCTGGACCTCATTGGTGCCGACGTTGAAGGTTTGGGTGCTGTTGAAGTTCACCTGCTGGGCGACGGTGGTTTCCACGCGGCCAAGGCCGGTATTGACGTAGCCGCGGATGCTGAACTTGCGTGCCGAGCCGACGGTGACGGTACCGACGACTGCGCCAGTGGCGTCGGTGGTGAGATTTTCCGTGACATCGGGCGTGGGAGCGGCGGTGAGGGTGTTTTCCAGCAGGCCGCCGCCGGTTTGGGCCACCAGCGGATCGGTGTAGAGCAGCAGATTGGCGGTGACGTCGAAGCGGTCGTCGGCGTTATAGACGCCCAGGGCCACGGTGTGTGGCTGCCCGTCGGCGAGGACGCCGGCGAAGGGCGTGAGGTCGACACGGTAGGGCTTGAAGTTCAGCGTTTGCACGCCTGGGATGGGCTCCCAGAGATAGGGATCGATGCCGCCGGTGTAGATCCAGGGGGAGACGGGCGCGACGCCGGCGGGTTTGCCGTCGATGGCGATCTCGGTTTCGCGGAAGGCGGTGCCGCCGCTTGTTTCGAGCTCGCCCGCGACGTCATCCGGAACGCTGAGATACCAGAACTCGTCATTGGCCTGGCTTTGCGCGACCACGTCGAGGTAGGCCTTTTCGGTGTTGCGCGGAGCCGTAAATGTGGTGACGAGCTGGTCTGTCGTCGTGTTGAGCGAATAGGGGCTGTTTGCCCCGCTGACGGGGATCACGACAGAAGGGACGACCGGCGGCAGATTCTTCAAGTCAGCGGGGTAGAACTGCAGCTGCGCCGTGCCGTAAATCCCGCCGTTGTAGGTGGAGTTATAGATGTTATCGATGACCGCCTGGCCGGTCTGCGCCGTTCTAAAGATGGCGGAAAGATCGGTGACGTCGCGCTCGACATGCCAGGAGGGGCTGAGGGTGCTGCGGGGCTCGGCGGTGGTGCCGTAGAAGATGTTGGCGTTGCCAAGATAGAGCGAGGCGGTGCGGTCAAATTGGCGACCGGCGGTGACGGTGAAGTCAGCGGTGAGGACGACCTTGGCCCAGGGTCCGGGGCAGGACGCAGGTGGCGTAAAGCTAAGCGGATGGCCGCTGTAATCGTTGAAGGCTTCATTGTTGAAGAGGGTGACGGTGCAGGGTGCGGTCGTCGGGCGCGTCACGAGGGGCTCGGCGGAGGAAGGGTTGGAACCGCCGAGGTCGGGCTTGGGGCTGACTGGGACCACCTGGGCGACCAATGGGGCGGCGAGCGAAGCGGCCAGGCTGGCTGCCGTGCTGCAAACAAACAACCTTGTTCCCATGTAGCGGGACAAACGAGCCAAAACAGAGATGCTGTTGACCAAGACCTGCCCTCCTGTAACACAAACTGTGTAGAAGTTTGTCTCTACGGTAGCAGGGTTGGCGCGGTGAGGGTGTTGCCAAGGCGCGCCCTTGTACTTTTGCCATTGCGAAGGGCCGCGATCCGGTCGAAGATGCGATCGGCCATCTCGCGTTTGGAGGCCGGTGGCAGAGGGTATGTGCCATCCGGTGTAACGAACAGGCCGCTATTGCGGTCGGCGTCAAAGCCGGTGCCTTCGGCAGATACATCGTTGGCAACGACGGCGTCAACGCCCTTGCGGCGGAGTTTGCCGCGGGCGGCGGCTTCGAGGCGGACGGGATCGGGCTCGATTTCAGCGGCAAAGGCAAGCACGAAGACGCCGGGGCGGCGGTGCGCGGCGGCCAGGGCGATGATGTCCTCGGTGGGTTCGAGCTCGAGGGTGAGGCCGCCGTCGCGGCGCAGCTTGCCAGCGGCGACAGAGCGGGGGCAGAAGTCGGCCACCGCGGCGGCGCCGATGACGACGGTGGCCCGAGGTAGGTGGTCGAAAACGGCGGCGGCCATTTCGGCGGCGGTTTGCACGCGCACGGCCTCGCAGCCGACGGGCGTAGGAAGCGGGGAGGCGGTGACCAGGGTGACACGGGCGCCGCGGGCGAGCGCGGCGGCGGCGAGGGCGTGGCCCATGCGGCCGCTGGAGCGGTTGCCGAGGAAGCGGACAGGATCGATCGGCTCGCGGGTACCGCCGGCGGTGATGAGGACGGTTTCAGCGGCGAGATCCTGCGGCGGGGCCGCGGCCGGCGGGCGGGCGGCAGCGAGAATCGCGGCGCAAATGGTGTCCACCGGGGCGAGACGGCCGGCGCCGGTCATGCCGCAGGCGAGATAACCGGCGTCCGGGGGGACGATCTGGACGCCGCGTTGGGTGAGCAGGCGGAGGTTGGCCTGCGTGGCGGGGTGGCCCCACATGTTGACGTTCATGGCCGGCGCAAGGACGACGGGCGCGGTCGTGGCGAGATAGAGGGTGGAGAGAAAGTCGCTGGCGAGACCATGGGCGAGGCGGGCCAGCAGAGCCGCGGTGCAGGGCGCAATGGCGAGGGCGTCGATTCCCTGCCCGGCGGCGATGTGTTCAATGGAGAACGGCTGGGCTGGGCCGTTTTCAGGGCCGGTGGAGGCCTCGCCCGAGGGCTGCCAGAGAGAGGTGAGAACCTCGCGGCCGGTGAGCGCGGCAAAGGTGAGCGGTGTGACGAAGCGCCGGGCGGAGCGGGTCAGCGCGACCTGGACCTCGGCACCGCCGTTTTGCAGGGCGCGGACGAGCTCGGCGGCCTTGTAGGCGGCGACCCCGCCGCTGACGCCGAGGAGGATCTTCACGGGCGGGCGTCCCCGGCGACGGGTGAGACGGCGGCGGGCGGGTCGGCTGGGGGAAGGAGGAGGTTGTCGATAAGACGGGTGGTGCCGAGAAAGGCGGCGACGGCGACGAGGGCGCCTGCGCGGAGGTCGGCGACGGGAAGCAGGGTGTCGGGGTCCACGACCTCGGCGTAGTCGAGGCGGAGCCCGGGCTCGCGGTTGAGATTGGCGCGGAGCATTTCCGCGAGGATGTGCGGGCTTTCGCAACCGGTGGCGGCGAGTTTGCGGGCGGCTTCAAGCGCGCGCGGGATGGCGAGAGCCTCCGTGCGCTGGACGGGGCTGAGATAGCGGTTGCGGGAGCTGAGGGCGAGGCCGTCGGATTCGCGCACTGTGGGACAGACGACCAATTCGACGGGAAGATCGAGGTCACGCACCATCGCGCGAAGGACGGCGACCTGGGCGGCGTCTTTCTGACCGAAAAAGGCGCTATCGGGCTGCAGGATGTGAAAGAGCTTGCTGACGACGGTGGCGACGCCGCGGAAGTGGGTGGGGCGGGAGCGGCCGTCGAGGCGAGAGCCGATTTCGGGGACGTCGACCCAGGTTCCGGTGGGCTGGGGGTACATGACCTCGGGGGTGGGGGCAAAAAGCAGGTCGACACCCTCGCTTTCGAGCAGGGCGCAATCGGCCGCGAAGGTGCGTGGGTATTTGCCGAGGTCTTCGCCGGGGGCGAACTGCGTGGGGTTGACGAAGAGGGAGACGGCGACGCGGTCGCAGCGGCTGCGTGCGGCGCGGATGAGGGAGACGTGCCCTTCATGCAGGGCACCCATGGTGGGGACGAGGCCCAGCGTGCTCCCCTGACCTGCCTCGTCGCGGAGGGTGCGAAGCGCGGCGCGGGTCTCGGTGATCGCTTCGCAGATCTGCATTTTCTGAGGCCGAACCCGCGAGTCCGGGTGCGCAGGAGCGGGTGGGTTCGAGCCTGCGGGTGCCAATGGCGCTGAGGAAAGATTCACCGGCGGTCTCCGGTCAGGTTGGGTTCGAGTGCGGCGGCGACCTCGGCGGCCACCTCGGCGGGTAGATGGTAGCTTTCCGCGTCGTTGGGAAAGGTGCCGGCCGTGACGGCATCGCGATAGGCGGCGAGGGCGTCGCGAAGGGCAGCTCCGGTGTCCGTGAAGCGGCGCACGAATTTTGCGGGTGGAGCGAAGGTGAGGGTGCAGAAGTCGTGGAAGACGAGGATCTGGCCGTCGCAGTCAGGCCCGGCGCCGATGCCGATGACGGGAATGGAGAGCGATCGGGTAATGTGGGCGGCGACCTCGCGGGGAACGCCTTCGATGACCAGCGCAATGGCCCCGGCGCCTTCAAGCGCGGCGGCATCAGCCAGGAGCGATTCGACCGCGGGAACGGAGCGCCCCTGGACTCGATAGCCACCCATGCGGTGGAGGCTCTGCGGGGTGAGGCCGATATGGCCGACGACGGGAATTTCGGCACGGGTGAGCCGTTCCACGAGCGGTGCGCGATGGCTGCCGCCTTCGAGCTTGACGGCCTCGGCGCCGGCCTCCTGCACGAAACGCAGGGCGTTGCGCAGGGTGTCCTCGGGGCTGACGTGGTAGCTGCCGAAGGGCATGTCAACGAGCAGCAGGGCGCGCTTTGCCCCGCGGCGGACGGCTTTGGCGTGGTGCAGCATCTCGTCGACTGTGAGTGGAAGGGTGCTGTCGTAACCGAGGACGGTCATGGCGAGGGAGTCGCCTACGAGGATCAGGTCGATTCCGGCCCCGTCGACGAGGCGGGCGGTGGGGTAGTCGACGGCGGTGAGAGCGGTGATGGGGTCGCCGGCGCGCTTTTTTGCAGAAAGGGTCGCCGCGGTCACCTTGGGGGCAGACGGCGACAGGTCCCCGGAACGGGGCTGGGTGAGGCTCATGGTCGTCTCCAGTGCCACTCCGTCCTGTGACGGATATAGCCCGAACACCCGAAGTATACGCCCGGCCTTCAGGTAGCGGAAGATGGCTAGGCTGCATCAAAACGGCGGGATTGTCGAGGACGCGAGCGCGCGGCTACGCCTTGCCGACGCTCCGGCGACAGGAGGCTTAGTGCCAGGACAGCAAACAGCACAAAACAGTGTGGGTGACGGGCCGACGCCGGCGCCCGGGGACCCGGAGCGGACGGCACGGCTTTGTGCGGCGATGAAAGAAGCCGGCCTCCATGCGATCGTGTGTACGTCGCCGAGCGAGGTGCTGCTGCTGACGGGTTACTGGCCGATCTTTGCCACGAGCGCGGCGGTGCTGACGGCCGAGGGAGCGCTGCACGCCATTGTTCCCGCCGATGAGGAGGAGCTGGCGAGCCAGACCTCCGGCGCAACCCTGACGGCCTATGAACCGGAGCTGCTAACGAAGCTGACGGGGCCGGCGGATCAGCTGCGAGAGCCGCTGGCGGCGCTCCTTAGAAAGCTGGGCCTGGAGCGCGGAACGCTGGGGCTGCGGCTGAAGCTGGGCGTGCAGCCGGCAAGCTATGCGGTGATGACAGACTTTCGGCACTCCCTGGACAACCTGCTGCAGGAGCTGGCTCAGGGGGCCAAACTGGTCGCCTGCGATGATCTGCTGGAAACGCAAAAAGCCGCCAAGACGGCGCATGAACTGGAGCTGATGCGGCTGGGATCAAGGGTAGCGGAGGCCGGCTTTGCCGCGGCGGCGGAGGCCATACGACCGGGACTGCGCGAGGCGGAGGTGGCCGCGGCGATCCAGGCGGCATTCGATGCGGCGCCGGAGGCGCAGGCGCTGCGGCGGAGCTATGGGTTTTTCTTCTGCATGTCAGGGCCAAATGCGGCGACAGCAGCGGCGGCATATGCGCGCACAAGGCAACGGCGGATCGAGAATGGCGATCTGGTGATGATCCATGCCAACACCTGCGGAGATGGTTTCTGGACCGACATCACCCGCACCTATACGGCCGGGGGCGAGCGCGTGGAGCGGCATGAGGCGATGCGGACGGCGATTGGCGCGGCGCGAGATTCGGCGCTGAAGGCGATCCGGCCGGGCGTGCCGGCGCGCGAGGTGGACCAGGCGGCACGGTCTGTGATGCGGGCGCACGGCTTCGGCGACAAGGAATTCAAGCACCCGACCGGCCATGGGGTTGGGTACGCGGCGGCAAATGGGGACGCGCTGCCCCGGATCCATCCGGACTCGCCGGATGTGCTGACGGAGGGCATGACATTCAATGTGGAGCCCGCAGCCTACTTGGAGGGCTACGGCGGCATGCGCCACTGCGATGTTGTGGCGGTGGGGGCTGACGGGGTCGAGGTGCTAACCGAGTATTAGGGGCGGGGTGGGAGCGATTCCTTCAGGTATAGCCGCCTACAAACAGTAGATCCGCCACTCTACGCTGCGGGATTGCAGCCAGAAGGACGATTGGGATCACGGCCGTGATTCCGCATTGCGCACCTCCGACCGTGGCCGTACACTGAAGATGCCGGATACCGTGCTCCGCGCAAGCCTGAGGCGGGCGGAAGCGGGCGGCCTACCCTCTATGCTGCGGCTCACCAAAAAAGCGGATTACGGGTTGATGGCCCTGAAGTACCTGGCAGAACACGCGCACCAGGGTGCGCAATCGGCAAAGGATATCGCCGACGCCTACCATATTCCCCCGCCGCTGCTGGCGAAGATCCTGCAGACACTCGCCCGAGCAGGCATGCTGGTGTCCACCGCCGGAACAAATGGTGGGTATGCCCTGGCACGGCCGGCCAGCGAAGTTTCGGCCTTTGAAGTGATCCGGGCAATCGATGGGCCCCTTTTTATTACAAGCTGCATCACCATTCACGGCACGTGCGACCTGCATGGAACCTGCACCATCAAAGAGCCACTGCGAAAGCTGAACGATTCGATCAAGGATATGCTGAGCGGTATCCGAATTGCAGATCTAACCGAGCCGGCTGAGGCAAATGACGCGGCGATGCCAGCAATTCCAGTAGGGGCGGGGCTGGTTACCATCGCAGTTTAGTCCCGACGAATTGTTGTACTGCACGGAAGAATGCGGATTCCTGGCAGAAATGCCATGGGAAGAGTTGAAGCACCACCCAAAAGTTTTTGAGGAGTGAACACCATGTCCGAAGTCGCCATCAATGAACTCGAGCCATCCAGCGCCATGACCGCGAACGGCATGGGGATCACACAGGCCAGCGGCCCTTTGCCGGCCGGGGTCAAGCTGCCCATCTATATGGATAACCATGCGACCACGCCGCTCGATCAGCGCGTGCTCGAAGCCATGATGCCCTATCTCACAGGCATTTTCGGCAACGCCGCCAGCCGCAATCACAGCTTCGGCTGGGAGGCCGAGCAGGCCGTGGACAAGGCCCGCGAGCAGATTGCGAAACTGATTGGCTGCACAGCCAAGGAGATCATCTTTACCTCCGGCGCGACTGAGTCCAATAACCTTGCCATCAAGGGCATCGCTGAGATGTATCGTGAGCGCGGCAACCACATCATCACCGAGGTGACTGAGCATAAAGCCGTGCTCGACACCTGCAAGAAGCTGGAAAAGCAGGGTTTCCGCGTCACGTACCTGCCCGTAAAGGGTGACGGCCTGGTCGACATGGAAGAGCTGGAGCGCGCCATGGACGATCAAACGATCCTGGTCTCCATCATGTATGCCAACAACGAGATCGGCGTCGTTCAGCCGGTAAAGGAAATTGGCGCGCTCTGCCACAAGAAGGGCGTCATCTTCCATACGGACGCCGTGCAGGCTGTCGGCAAGATCCCGGTGGATGTCATTGCGGACAACATCGATGTGCTTTCCCTTTCCGGCCACAAGGTCTACGGCCCCAAAGGTGTGGGTGCGCTTTATGTCCGTCGCCGCAACCCGCGGGTGCAGATCTCCGAGCAGCAGAATGGCGGCGGCCACGAGCGCGGTATGCGCTCCGGTACGCTGAATGTTCCAGGTATTGTGGGCCTCGGGGCAGCGTGTGAGATCGCCGGGAACGAGATGGCCGCCGAGGGTGCCCGTCAACGGGGACTGCGCGACTATCTGCGCAACAAGCTCGAGACGGCCCTGGACTACACGCAGGTGAACGGCAACATGGACCACCATCTGCCAGGGAATCTGAACATCAGCTTCGTCTACGTCGAAGGCGAGTCGCTGCTGATGGGCATCAATGACATTGCGGTGTCGTCTGGCTCGGCCTGTACCTCGGCTACGTTGGAGCCCAGCTATGTGTTGAAATCTTTGGGTTTGGGTGACGATGTGGCGCACAGTTCCATCCGGTTCGGCCTGGGCCGCTTCAATACCAAAGCCGAGGTGGACTATGTGGCCGACAAGCTGATCGACGTGGTCACTAAGCTGCGTGAGCTTTCGCCCTTGTACGAGATGGTGAAAGAAGGCATCGACCTTACCAAGATCGAGTGGGCTGCCCACTAAGGTAAAGCCGCTTCCGGCATTCGGATCGTGAACAGCCATGCACGACGTAATCACCATCGGTATCCCGCTGTTCGCGATCCCCGCCGGTATCTTTTATGCCGCTACCAGGGGCATGGAGGCGCATCCAAGCTGCTATGAGTGAAGAAGCGACGCTTGCCCGGCCGTATGTTCATCTGCTTGAAGGAAGAGAGCCCGCGGAGATCCTGCGGGAGACGCCTGCAAAGCTTGCCGATCTGCTGAAACCCATGGCGGCGGAAGCCATTGAGCACAAGCCCGCACCCCACAAATGGAGCATTCGGGAGCTGCTTTGCCACCTGGCCGATTGCGAGGTTGCCCTGGGATGGCGGCTGCGGATCATTTACGGCAGCGCCAATGATCAGAAGGGGCCTTTGCTGCAGACGTTTGAACAGGACTCGTGGTCGCGCGCCTATGACGGCTCCTGCTACACGACGGCCACAGCGCGGGCCACGTGGAATGCGATGCGGCAGTGGAACATGGCCCTCATCGAAGGCCTGTCGGCAGAGGACAAAAATCGGCCGGCGGTTCATCCGGAGTTAGGCCCCGTGACTCTGTGGCACCTCGTTGAAATTGCCGCGGGCCATGATCTGCACCACCTGTCCGGGTTGGAAAAGCTGACCCGCTCGACATATCGCGACTAAGCGCAGCATCTACTCCAAGGCGGCATTGACGTCGCGGACGAGGTTGCGGATGTAGCTTCGCCGGTTGAGCAGAGCGACCATGGCATTGCGAGCGGCTGTTTTCGCGGCCTCGTCACTAGCGTCCTCAGCCACGTCCCAACGTGCCCACAACGTCTCGAGCTCGCCGCCGAGGGCGGTAAGCATGGCCGTGAAGCGCTCCCGGGCTCCCTGGAGATCGCGCTCCGTGGCCTCATCTTTTTCGCCGGCCGTTCGTGCAAAGCGCATCTCCTCAAGCTGCATATTCAACTCAAAAGCTTCTTCGAGCAGATCGGGCGGGGCAACCTGTTTCTTCTCGACTCCGGTCGCTTTTGCCGCGTCGGTTGCCTGGCGGGACTGCTCCTCAAGTTGCACCCCTTCGAGCGAAAGGAGGTATTCCGTCCGGGGAATTGGGTCGCGTAACGTTCGATAGGCATCGTTCAGCTGCGAAGATCGTCCCAAGGCCGCAGCTTGCTCGGCAACGGGCCGTGAGGCGAATCTGTCAGGGTGCAGGAGCCTGGATTGTGCGTAGAAGGTGCGCTCGAGGGTAGGGAGATCAAGCCTCAGGTGCCGCGGAAGGGAGAAGAGCGTGAAGTAGTCCATCGACTTCGATTCTACGAGGCGTAAGTTACTCCTAGCCGCTGCCGCTTCAACCGCGTCCAATGTTTAAACACCCTAGTGAGCTGAAGATCAAAGACCAATGATGCAGTCTCTTCCCCTGCAAAGCTTTCACGCACTGCGCGCTATGGCCGTCACCGCCTCCATGTTGGCGTCGTACGCGGCTTTTTCGGTGGCAGAGCGCATAGAGCGGACGGACCGGTTCTGGCAACAGCGTCTTTGGCTGACGGCTGCCTCCGCCGTGTTGGGGCTCGGCATGTGGTCCATGCACTTCTTCGGTGCTCTGGAAGATGCAAATCCCAGTCAGACGGTCTACCAACTGCGGCTGGTCGCTCTTTGTCTTGCCGTTGCGATCAGTTTTTCCTGGGCGGCGCTGCGGTTGGTGGTCTGGCGACCTGAGTCACGACTGCGGCTAGCTGGCGGGGGCACCCTGATCGGGCTGGGGGTATGCACCATGCACTTCCTCGGCGAGCAAGCCCAGCGGACGATGGTGATCGTGCAGGTCCGCGAAGATCGCATGATTCTGGCTGTTATCGTTGGCAGCCTGTTGAGCATGACCTCGCTCTGGGTTGTCTTTGGCGAGCGGTATGACCCAGCCAACATGGAATGGCTGCGCGTGGGCGGAAGCGCCCTCATGGGATCGGCCGTGACAGCCATGCACCTGTTGACGTTCCATGCCCTGGTATTTGCCCCGCTGCCGTCGTACATCAGAGCACGGGGCAACATGCGGGGTAACGAAGTCGGAGAGGCCGCGCTTCTGGTCACCTTTGGCTTGGTTTTGCTGGTGACCCTCGGAACAGCCGCGATCGATAAACGACGGTACAAAGAGCTGAGCCAGCTGCACGCGGCGCTCGCTGCTTCACAACAGGCACTTGTGCGCAGTGAACGGGAGCTGCGGGAGGCCAATACCCAACTCAGCGAACGCTCTATCCGCGACGGCCTTACAGGGCTTCATAATCGGCGGCGCTTTGATGAGGCCCTGGATACGGAGTGGCGCCGCTCCCTGAGAACGCAAAAGCCGCTGGCCCTGCTAATGATCGATGTAGATTGCTTCAAGGCCCTGAACGACAGCTGCGGCCATCAGCGCGGCGATGAGTGTCTGCGGGAGATTGCCCGCGTGCTCGAGGACCAGCCCCGGCGGGGGCATGACGTGGTGGCGCGCTTTGGCGGTGAAGAATTTGCGGTGCTGCTGCCCGGTTCCGACGTCACGGGAGCACAATACATCGCCGAAACCATCCGGCACGGCGTGGAAGCGCTGCGCCTGGAGCATCCCAGATCGCTGGCCGGTGAGTGGGTGACCGTCTCCATCGGCGTTTGCAGCCGCATCCCGCAAACAGGCGAAACATCAGAGGAAATGGTCTTCCAAGCCGACATGGCCATGTACGCCGCCAAGCGGCAGGGCCGAAATCGCGTGCTGCTGCCGGAACAGGTCGAAGTTGAGGTCGAGGCTACGAGTTAGTGCGGTTTAATTCAGATTTCGTGGCTATTCTCAACAGCAGATCCCTCCGCTACGCTGCGGGATGACAACATCAAGATGATGTCAAAGCCACAGCAGGAGGGTAAATAGGTCTGGTGTTTTATATTGAAGGGCATACGGCATCTTGCGCAGCGAAGCATTCTTCGCCTCGGAACGTTTACGGGTCCGAAGGCCGGTTTTCACGACGGGCTCGCCAGTACCGGACAGTGCTGTAGCTGAGAAGGAAACCCAGGGCACCTTCGCCGTACCAGGGTAGATCGAGCCAGGTTGGCGGGCGTTTACCCGAGGCAAGCTGGAAAAGAAGCTCTGCGAAGATAAACCAAAGGGCAGGAACAACCGCCCGTTGTACCTGCTGCAGCCAGCGACCCACGCTACCCTGGAACAAATCTTTTTACCGTAAGCGAAGTAAATCGAAAGCCGGTTTTTCAAAGGCCGGCCACGTGCAGATGGCGTACCCGATGATGAGAAGGCAATCAGGCGGAAAAGCTTGACCCGCAGCCGCAGCTCTTGGTGGAGTTGGGATTGATGAAGTTAAATCCCTGCCGCATGAGAGTTTCTTCGAAATCCAGCACCATACCGGCGAGGTAAAGGTAGCTTTTCGGGTCAACGAAAAGGCGCACGGCCTGGGCGCCGCTGGGATCGTTTGGCGTTTGCACGCCCTCGCCGAAGAGAAAAACGCGGTCGCGCTGACGGGGTTCGGTATCGAAACGAATGCTATAGCTGAGACCGGAGCAGCCCCCACCCTGAACGCCAAGACGTAAACCGCCCGCAGAGGGGGAAATACCTTCTTTGGCCATGGCCACCCGGATGCGCTTCAGGGCATTCTGAGTGATCTCGACCGCCTGTTTTGAGCGCGAGGTCTGACCCTCGGCTGTCAGCAGGATCATGCCCGCGAGGGGATCTTTGCTCTCCGCCGACGCTCCAGGACGAGGAGCAGCGGTTCCCGGTTGTAACAGTGTGGTGGCCATAGATCCTCTGAGCAGAAGAAATCGACGAGGTTAAAGAGTAGACCTCGTCGGACTTATCTTGCAATGATTCGACAGCTGCCCGAATGGACGCCGGGATATTAGTGAGCCGCGACAGCGACTCCAGCCTCTTCGGGGACGCCGTTCTTCTTTTTCCAGTCGCCGATGGCGGCGCGGATTGCGTCTTCGGCCAGCACCGAGCAGTGGATTTTTACTGGAGGAAGTGCAAGTTCCTTGACGATGTCGGTATTGGAGATGGCAAGGGCCTCGGCGACAGTTTTGCCCTTCACCCACTCGGTGGCGAGCGACGAGCTGGCAATAGCCGAGCCACAGCCGAAGGTCTTGAACTTGGCATCCTCGATCACCTGAGTCTCGGGATTGACCTTGATCTGGAGGCGCATGACGTCGCCACACTCAGGGGCGCCAACCAGGCCGGTGCCTACCTCGGCGGAACTTTTATCGAGGGTGCCTACGTTGCGCGGGTTTTCGTAGTGGTCAACAACCTTGTCACTGTATGCCATGGGAAAGTCCTCGTGTGTTTTGATGATAACGCGAGAGGTTTCGGTGCGAAAGCATGGAAGCTCCATAAAGACGGGGGAGGCTTCCCAATGCAGGAATTTCCGTGGAGGCGGATTGGCTCCGGTGGTACAGTTTCCGCGAACGCACCTTCCTCTCCGGAGTCGCCCCGTGCCGACCACTTTTTGCCGACTGCTTTGCCAGCTCTTTTGCCTAAGCATCCTGCTGCTGACCGGTCCGCTCGTTGCGCAAACGACATTCAGCACGGTGGTGGTGTTCGGCGATTCGCTCTCCGACACCGGTAACATCGCCCACCTGACCCAGGCAGCGAGCGCCGGCACCCTTCGCTATCCTGGCGATACCACGGCACTTGGGCTGGATTACACGGACGGCCGCTTCACCGACGGCAAGGATACGCAACCGGCGGCGAGGGCGTACTTCGGGGTGTGGGCAGAGCAGCTGGCGACGTCGTTTGCCGGCAAACCGGCGATAACAGATTCGCTGGATGGAGGCACAAATTACGCCTACGGCGATGCGACAACCGCTAACAGCAGCACCACGGTGAGCGAAGGGCCGCTTTCGATCACGCTGCACAACATGGGGCAGCAGCTGGCCGATTACCTGGGCCAAAGTCCGGCGCCCGTGCCCAACGCGAAGACACTGTATGTCTTTTGGGGCGGCGCCAACGATATCTACAAGGCGGTTTCCGCGGCCGCCATGGCGGGAACGGACACCACCGCGGCCGCAACCGGGGCGGCGACGACGGCTGTGAGCAATGAGAGCGGCTACATTCAACAGCTGATCGCGAAGGGTGCGACGAATTTTCTGGTGGTGAATGAACCTCCGCTGGGCGGCGTGCCGAACTATGCGACAACCTCCAATGCAGCGGCGCTGAACGCCGGAGCCGCCCTACTGGCGCAGGCGCTGCCGCAGGCCCTGGCGACGATCAAAACGGCCAGCGCGGCGGCCGGGGTCACGGTCAATTTCTATCAGGTCGATGTGTTTTCGCAGTTCGCCACGGCGGCCGGGAGTCCCATGGCGTTGGGCCTGAGTAACGTGACTGCGGCGGCACAGAACATCACGGCGAGCCCGGACACCTACCTAATCTGGGACGGGCTGCACCCGACGACGACGGGACACCACATTGTGGCGGCGCTGGCGGCCAATCTATTTACGCCCCTGGTGGCGAGCAGCACGGCCCTGACAACGCCGGCAACGACGATCGCAGGACAAATGGTGACGCTGAGTGCAGAGGTGAGTTCGGCCGCTTCGAGCGCCGTACCGACCGGACTGGTGTCGTTCTTCAACGGCCCAACCCTCGTAGGCTCCGCAGCGCTGGACGGAACGGGCACCGGGATCGCCAGCTTCGCCGCCACGGCGGCGAGCCCCTACGCCATCACGGCGGTGTATGCCGGCGATACGACCTACAAGGTCTCCGAATCGGCCCCGCAAACGGTGGCGGTGCTGGGGGGCGCTGTCGGGACGACGACCACGCTGGCTAGCAGCAACACCTCCGCGGGCACGGGCACGGCGATAACATTTACGGCTACGGTCAGCCCGGCGGTGGCGACCTATGGCTCGCCGGGCGGGAGCGTGACCTTTCTGGACGGGTCGACGAGCCTGGGCACGGGCACACTGAGCGGCGGCGTGGCGACATTCACGACATCATCGTTGGGGACCGGAACGCACCCGATTACGGCGACCTACGCCGGAGCCGGGCTGTTTGGCGGGTCGAGTTCGGCGGCGGTGACCGAAACGGTGGGGACGCCGGGTTTCACGGTTACGCCAACGTCCGGCAGCCTGACGATCACAGCGGGCAGCTCCGGGCAGATTTCTTTTACAGTTCAGCCGATGTACGGCTTTGCGGCGGCGGTCGGGGAGACCTGTGGTACGTTGCCGGCGCACATGGCCTGCTCTTTTGGGACGCCGGCCAACCTTACAGCGACCGGGGCTTCGAGCGTGCTGCTTTCAATCAGCACCGATTCGGCGACGGCGGCGCTGGGAACACCCATCCGTCCTGGAAATTTTCGGGGAGCAAGGGTTTACCTGGGATTTTTGCTCTTCCCTGCCCTTGGCGGGCTGTTCTGGCGAGGGAAACGCAGAGGCGTGGCCTGCCTCTCCTGTTCCTTGGCCGTGCTTGGGACGCTGACGCTGGGTCTTGCTGGGTGCGGAGGCGGGTCGAACAGTACGGCCCGCGGAACGTATATGGTCCCGGTAACTTTTACCGCGCCGGGGGCGACGGCGCAGACGGTGAACGTGTCGGTTACCGTGCAGTAAGTTGCGGCAGGGTGCGATGGAGCGCCATGCACATGAATGAGCTGTTTGGGGGAGGACGCTCGCTCTCGGCGGCATCACCGTCCCATTTCTGGGCATCTGTACAGAGGAACCGAACAGAAGTCGTAAAGAGGGAGCAGCGGCGCGGGGCGTCCTTGCGGGAGAATGAAAACGTGGCGGAACAAGGGCGCATTGTCGGTATCGATCTAGGCACGACGAACTCGCTTGTGGCATTTATGCAGGGCGATGGGCCGGCGGTGATTCCCGGAGAAGATGGGTCGCCGATTGTGCCGTCGGTGGTGGCGTTTCAGTTCGATACGGCGCAGGGCGGCGAAGGCTATGCCGTGGGCAACGCCGCGCGGGCGGTGCTGCTGACGCAGCCGGGTCATGCGGTGTACTCGGTAAAGCGGCTGATGGGTCGCGATCTGAGCGATGTAGAGCCGGAGCTGAAGCTCTTTCCGTTCAAGCTGGCAGCCGGGCTGCAGCCGGGGGAGGTGCTGAAGCTGGAGGTAGGCGGCCTGACGCTGACACCGCCTGAGATCTCCGCCTATATTCTGTTGCAGCTGAAGAAGAACGCGGAACGCTTCTTTGGCGGCCCTGTGACCAAGGCCGTGGTGACGGTGCCGGCGTATTTTAATGACGCGCAGCGACAGGCGACCAAGGATGCCGGGCGCATTGCCGGCCTGGAGGTGCTGCGGCTGGTCAACGAACCGACCGCGGCCGCGCTGGCCTACGGACTGGACAAACTGCATGGCGGGACCGATGGCACGATTGCGGTGTATGACTTTGGCGGCGGCACATTTGATGTGTCGATCCTGAAGCTGCATGAGGGCATCTTCGAGGTAATCGCCACCGGGGGCGACACGCACCTGGGCGGTGACGACATCGACAATCTGCTGCTGGCGGTGGCGCTGGACGATATCCGGGGCGATCTGGGCGTGGATCTCAGCGGCGATCCGGCGGGTTTGCAGGCGTTGCGCAAGGCGGTGATCGAGGCAAAGATCGCGCTCAGCGCGGAGGCAAGCACACGCTTTCATCTGACCCTGCCGGACGGGCAGCTTTATGCACGGGAGATTACCCGTGAGCAATTTGAGGGGCTGATCGCGAGCGTGATTGAACGCACGGCCGGCCCGGTGCTGGGGGCGCTGAAGGATGCAGGCCTCACCCCGGAGAAGATTGATGAAGTTGTCATGGTGGGCGGGTCGACCCGGATCCCGGCAGTGCGGACGCTGGTTTCAAAGCTGTTCGATCTGGAAACCCGCGGCAAGAAGCTACACACGGAGCTGAATCCGGATGAGGTGGTGGCGCTGGGGGCAGCGGTACAGGCGCAAATCTTATCCGGTGGTGACAATCAGGCGACGAACGATCTTCTGCTGCTGGACGTGACGCCCCTTTCGCTGGGGATCGAGGCGCTCGGCGGCGTGGTGGCCAAGATCATTCAGCGGAACTCTACCGTTCCGGCCTCAGCCACCGAGCATTTCACCACCGGCGTGGATGGGCAAACGAACGTGGCCATCCATGTGCTGCAGGGGGAGCGGGAGTTGGCGAAAGACTGCCGCTCGCTGGCGCGCTTCGATCTGAAAGGCATACCGCCGATGGTAGCGGGATTGCCGCGCATTGAAGTGAAGTTCCTGATCGATGCCAATGGCATCCTGCAGGTCTCCGCGCGTGAGCAGCGCTCGGGCACGGAGGCCAAGGTGGAGGTGAAACCCACCTACGGATTGACGGATGAGCAGGTCGAAACCATGATTCTGGAGAGCTTTGATATGGGAGAGCAGGACCTTCGTGAGCGGCAGGTGATCGAGGCCAAGAACGAGGGCCATACCATCTACGATGCCGTGGAGAAAGCGCAAAAGCAGCCGATCTGGCAAAAGCTCACCTCGGTAGAACATGAGGACATCGAAGCGGCGGCGCTGGAGTTGAGAGCGTCGATGGAAGGCGATGATCACAAAGTGATCCGGCAAGCGATTGAGCGGCTGGACAAAACGACACGCCGGCTAGCAGAGATCATGATGGACAGCGCCGTGACAGGTGCAATCGGCGGCAAGACCATGCAGGCTGCCGGTGACAGCCTGGGCCAGGGTCTGGGCGAGGCGCCGACCGCGCCGCATCCCTTCGCACCGGCCCAGATTGAGAACAGCGGAGACGGCCCGGGAACACCCGCCAATGTCATCACAGAGGCCGAAGGGCGTCCGGAAACCGCAGGCGAGTCAGTCGAAGATTAAGCCTCATTCATCCAACGTGGCGGTGAGTGGAGCGTAGGTAACCTAACGAGGCGGTGAGCTGAGAGATTCAGTTCACCGCTTCCGCTTTTTAGGAGGAGCATTTCAAGTTGCCTCCGCAAGCGTGTGCTCGTAGCGTGATGCGGTACGAGAGTGATCAATTCCGGTTACCTTTGTTTGGTCTCTGTATCAATCTGAAACAAGATGGCCTCATCGCCGGGCGCAACCTGCGACTTTCGAGGGAAATAGCAAGAAAAGTTGTTGTTCCCCCGCTCGCCTCGGGTTAGAGTGACCTCCAACAAGCTACTGTTTGGATCGCCAGTCTGTGACAGTGTGCCGTTGGGGGAAGGTCACGTTCATGGTCGGTCGAGCGCAGCGGAGCGGGTGGAGTTGCAAAGCAGTTTTGTTGCTGCTGGCGTTCACGGTGCGCCCGGCATGGGGCTCCACTGTCGCAGTTCCCGACTGGGTCAGGGCAGCGGCGCAGCAGTCCCTTCCGCCGTTACCGCATTCGGCAAAGGCCTTGGTGCTGCTGCACGAAACAACCTACACGGTGGCGCCCAATGGGCAGGCTACAACGCACGTGCGCAGCGTGGTAAAGATTTTGCGGCCGCAAGGGCGAGGGTACGGTTACCCGACGGTGTGGTTCGATAAGGATTCCAAAGTGCTTTCCATGCATGTGTGGAGCATCGATCCGGCCGGACATGAGTATGCGCTGAAAGACAACGAGATTCGCGAGATCAGTCCGCCGGGGCAAGGCGGCGAGCTCTACTCCGACGACAAGGCGGAGATAGCCGATCCGCCGGGGCGAGACCCGGGCGGTGTGGTGGCCTACGAGTATGAGAAGAGAGACCGGCCGTACCTGGCGGAGACGAACTGGTTTTTCCAGGATGAGCTGCCGCGGTTGAACCAGAGCTTTACGCTCGTGCTGCCGCCCGGCTACACGTATTCAACGACCTGGGCGCACCACGAAAAGGTAGAAGGCGCGGATCTTGAGAACCACCGTTACCGGTGGGAGATGCATGGCGAGCCGGCAATCGATTTGGAGCGGGTGCCGATGTCGCCCGCGACGGAGGCGCTGGCCGCGCGCATGTCAGTACATTATGCCGGACCGGGTCTGGCGGAGCCGCAGGATGGCACGTGGCAGGGCATTGGAGAGTGGTATGCCGCGCTGTCCCAGGACCGCTTGGTGGCATCGCCGGACATCGCAGCCAAGGCCGCGGAGCTGACAGCCGGCAAGCTTGACTTTTATAACCGCGCAGAGGCGATCGGCGACTTCGTCCAGGGCAAGATCCGCTATTTCGCCATCGAGATGGGCATTGGCGGATACCAGCCACACCCGGCTGAAGCGATCTTCCATGGCCGGTATGGCGACTGCAAGGATAAGGCGACGCTACTTTCAGCCATGTACGCGAGCGTGGGCATTCACAGCGCGCTGCTGATGGTGGACACGGAACGGGGCGTGGTGGACCCAAAGGCACCCTCAATTGTGGGCAACCACATGGTGGGAGCCATTGAGATTCCGGCCGGGTACGAATCGCCGAAGATGCATTCCGTGGTCACAGCAAAGACGGGCAAGCGCTACCTGATCTTCGATCCCACATGGGAACAGACACCGTTTGGGCAGTTGGAAGACAACCTCCAGGGAAGCTACGGAGTGTTAGTGGAGGGTGCGGCCAGCCAGGTAATCGAACTGCCGGTGATGAGCCCCGACCTGAATACCGTAAAGCGGACGGCCAACCTACAGCTGAGTACGGACGGGGCTCTGAAGGGCATGGTGACAGAGAGCCGGTTCGGCGATCTGGCGGAACGGAGCAGGCGCGTCTTCTTACATGAGGACGCGAGCAAACAACAGCAATTTGTCGATGGCAGTGTGGCCGGCGACCTGATGGCCGCCACCGTCACCGGTCTGACCGTGCGGAACGCGGACGAGCTGAATAAGGCGCTGACGACGAGCTTCGACCTGCACGCCGATCATTTTGCAAATGCGACTGGTCCCCTGCTGATGGTGCGGCCCCGCGTGCTTGGAAGTTATGGGTTGCCGGTGGATCGCGAACCGCGGGTGGTGCCGATCGATTTGCACGAGACCATGCAGGGAACAGACCAGTTCGATATCGAGCTGCCCGAAGGCTACGCGGTGGACGAATTGCCCGAGCCGGTGAAGGAAGATTTGGATTTTGCCAGCTATCAGAGTTCCACCGAGTTGCGCGGCCACACGCTGCATTACAGCCGAACGTTCACGCTGCGCGAAACGACGCTGCCCGCCGACCGCTACCCGGACGTACAACACCTGGCCAGCATCATCGCCGCTGATGAAGACAGCCGTGCCGTCCTGAAGCGAGCGCAGTAGTGGTAAACACTGAGCGGCCATGCCGCCAGCCAATTATGGAGAGTCGTCCCGTGAGCAGGAAATTTGTGGGTTTGGAAATAAATCGAGGTCGAGTGGTAAGGAGTTTCGGAAGCTTTTTAGGTCAGCACGCCCGAAGCCTGGCCGCGAGAGTTTTCTTCGTAGCGGCAGCGCTGTACTTCATGGTGATGGCGCTTCCGGGAACGCCGGCCTTTGGCGCGGATCAATTCATGAAGCCAACTCAGGAAGAACTGAGCATGACGTCACTGCCAGGGTATCCGGGAGCGGCGGCCTTGGTGCTGTATCGAGAAGAGATCACGAAAGATGATCTGCACTCGACGTTGTATTACGACCGAATCAAGGTGCTAACAGAGGAAGGAAAGAAATACGCCAACGTGGAGCTGAATTACTTCAGCACCACGGGCACCGAGAACGGGAACGGCGACGACGCAACTGTAGAGAGCATCGTGGGCCGGACCATCCATCCGGACGGGGCAGTCATTCCCTTCACTGGGAAACCGTACCTGAAGACGATGGAAAAAACGCAGGGGCTGAAGTACCAGGCCAAGGTGTTCACGCTGCCGGATGTGCAGGTAGGCAGCATCATCGAGTACCGGTACGCGAAGCGGTACAACGATTCCGTCTACGAGGCCCCGGACTGGTACATCCAGGGCGATCTTTTCGTGAGGTCGGCACATTACACGTGGTATCCCACGAGCCGGGAACTGCATGACGGCCGAGGAGAGATCAACTCGATCTCCTGGTTTCCGCTGCTGCCCCCGGGAGCCACGATCAATCGGCATGAGATGCCGGCTTCCCTGGGCGGCCGATCACAGCAGACCTACGATCTGGTGCTGAAGGATATTCCTCCGGTAATCAAAGAGGAATATATGCCGCCGACGTCCAACTACACCTACCGGGTGTACTTCAATTTCACCTCCTACCGCACGGCGGGTGAGTTCTGGAAGGGCGAGGGCAAGGACTGGTCTAAGCGTACGGACGCTTTTACAAATCCGAATGGTGAACTGGCAGCGGCGACGCAGGCGGTGATTGCCGGAGCCAACACGCCTGATGAGAAGCTGCACAAGATCTACGCCGCGGTGATGGCGCTGGAGAACACGGATTTCACACGGAAGCATGAGCAGCAAGAGGACAAGGCCAACGGCCTGAGCAAGCTCAACAACACAGCCGAGGTGCTGGCCCATAAGCGTGGCAACTCAACCCAGCTTACCGAGCTGTTTGCCGGCATGGCGCGCGCTGCCGGACTGAAGGCAGATCTGATGCTGGTGCCGGATCGATCGCGGGAGCTGTTTGTTCCAGGATGGTTGAATTTCCGTCAGTTCGACGATCTGATTGCGATTGTGAACCTGGACGGCACCGACGTCTTTTTCGACCCGGGGTCACGCTACTGCGCCTACAGGCATCTGGCGTGGGAGCACACCTTTGTGCAGGGTTTGCGGCAGAAAGACGGCGGCACCACCTTTGAAAAGACCAGCGGCGACGGCTACTCGACCAATCGAATCATGCGGGTGGCCAATCTGGCAGTGGATGCCGATGGCGAGATCGCGGGTAAGGTCGATCTGACCTACAGCGGATCGGCGGCGTTGAGCTGGCGGCATGTGGCGTTGCGGGGGGATGAGGAGGGTCTGAAACATGACCTGCAATCGTCGCTGGAAGAGATGTTGCCAAAGAGCCTGGAAGTGAGGGTGAACTCGGTGAAAAATCTCGAGGACTATGAGAAGCCACTGATGGTTTCCTATGGGGTGACAGGAACGATGGGGAACTCCGCGGGCAAACGGCTCGTGGTGCCGGCGGACCTGTTCCTTTCGGACGAAAAAGCAACCTTTCCCCATGAGAAGCGAGAGGTTGAGGTGTATTTCCACTACCCGCGGATGGTGCAGGATGCGTTACGGATTACCTTTCATAACGGTTTCGTTGTAGAAGCAACTCCCACGACAGCGAAGTATGACATGCCAAAAACCGGCACGTACGACATGACGGTGACCTCCACGCCGACCAGCTTCACCACACGCAGAAACTTCGTGTTCAACGACATTATCGTGCCGCCTCCCCTGTACCCACAGCTGCGGAGCTTCTACTCGCAGCTGGAGAGCAACGATCAGCAGAGCGTTGTGTTGAAGGCGGATGCGACGGGTGCCAAGGCCGGTACAGCCGGCGCGGCGGAAACGGCGGCAGCCGGAGGAAGCCATTAAAGCCATTCGCCGTCAGAGCCATTCCCTTCAGGTATAGCGGCCATGCAAAAGCAGCTCCCTGCGCTGCGGGATGACAGCGGTAGGACGGTGTAGAGCCGCACCTAGCAGGGGGCCCAGATGCGGGGCTCATCACCGCTAATTCGCAGAGTGGTCAGCGGATGGCGGTTGTGTGTGCGGGGCCTTGTGCGGATTTTAACCATACGGTCATTTGGTCGTGGCCCACGGCCCCAGCCTGTTCGCGCAGCAGTTTGCCGCCGGTAAAGACCATCAGGTTGGGGATGCTGCGGACGTTATAGCGGGCCGAGAGCTGGGGGTTAGCGTCGGTTTCCACTTTGAGGACGAGGGCATAGCCGGCAGTTTCGGCAGCGGTGCGGGCGACCTCCGGCGCGGTGGTGCGGCAAGGGCCACACCAGGTGGCCCAAAAATCGACGAGTACGGGGACGGGGGATTCCCGAATGATTTCGTCGAAAAGGGCTGTATCGGCGTTGATGGGCTCGTTCACCGGGGGCAACGGCTGCTTGCAGGCACCACAGCGGCCGGTGTCGGCGAGGTGCGCGGCGGGAACACGATTCTTGGTTTGGCAGTGCGGGCAGGAGCGAACGAGCGGCAAGCAATACCTCCTCAAACTGAGGTAGCGGTCAGGAACAGCACCTAAGCTATTTCGCGCCCGCACACCTCCAAATACGATGCATTGGGCGCGCGCTGTGCGGTATTTTGCCGCGACTGGGGGAGCGTGGCGACGCTGTCGAACAAGAGCCTGCCCGCAGCACGAGTACCCTGTGCTTATGAACAATTTTTCTTCGGCTGATCTTTCCGAGTTACAGGGGGCCGTCCAGAAGCTGGAGGCGCAGAGCTTTGCGATGACTGTGGCTGCAAAGGTAGGCATACCTGTGGAGACACTGTTGCGAATGCTGCCGGCTCGCTTGCAGGACGGCATCGGCATCGTGGTAAACAAGGCTCTGGAGCAGTGTTTGCAGATCGCGCTTCATGCAGGCGGACTAGAAGGGGCTTCGCTCCGCAACAGGCAGGCGCATACGGCCGCGGCTGCGGTGACAGGCGCCGTGGGAGGATTTTTCGGCATGGCCGGATTGGCGGTGGAGCTGCCCTTGACGACCACCCTCATGCTGCATGCCATTGCCGAGATAGCTCGGGCGCAGGGAGAAGATCTTGCTCAACCGGAGGGTGCGCTGGCGTGCCTGCAGGTGCTGGCGTTGGGGCCAGCGGGGAGTAAACCGGCTGCGGGCGAGGCACTCGACAGCGCCTACTACGCCACCCGTGCGGCATTGGCGCAGGCCACGCGGGACGCGGCGGCTTATGTGGCGCAAAAAGGAGTGACCCGCAAGGGGGCGCCCGCCCTGGTGACGTTTCTGAGCCGGATCGCGGCCCGGTTTGGGCTTGAAGTGAGCGAAAAGGCCGCGGCGCAGCTGATACCGGTTGTGGGCGCGGCAGGTGGGCTCGCCTCCAACGTTCTGTTCATGCAGCACTTCCAAACGCTGGCCGAGGGACATTTCACGGTCCGGCGACTGGAACGTCGATACGGCGCGGCCGCGGTGCGTGAGGAGTACGAACGGCTGCGTTCTTGAACAGCCGCGTACAGCGCTTCGGCGGGCTAATCGACGAAATAGCCGATCTCGCGCAGGGCGTGGTCATTGAGTTCGACGCCGGAGAGGCGGGCGCTGAGTTCGGAACGGAGCTGGCTGCTGAAGTCGTCGAGTACGCAGCCGGAAAGGTCAGTGCGCTTGAGCATGGCCAGCAAAGCGCGGCTGTCGGTGGCGTACAGGTGCTCGCCCGCAACACCACGGGAGGGCCGGATCTTTACGGTGAGAGGGAGCACGTAGGAGCTGCGGGCGTTCTGTTCATTGGCGAGGGCTGCAAGGTTGAAGCGCATGAGGAGATGCTGCCACCGGTTGGGCGCCGGTCCTATGACCCGTAGGTAACATGACGGGGCACAAAGACGTTAGAGCCTTCACTGTTGGTCACATTTGTTCCAGGGGCTTAGGGCGCCGTTGCTCGATGACGGAGCCAGGACCGTGTGCCGCGCCATACAAAACCGAACTGACGGAGACCGGCAGGGCAGAGGCACAAGAGCATCAAACGTCGTATGGCGGTTGCGGAGCACATGGCGGTGGTGGATTTGGGTGAGGAAGCCAAGGCAGAGCTTCTGCGCGAGGCTGATCCCGCGCCGCCCCAACCTGAGGAGGTTGCGGTACCAGGCGAGAGCCGGTTGTGGCGGCCGCGGCGAGTGCTGATCACACCGGACGCCTACAACCAGCCGCATGGCCGGCTGATGCTGGAACGGGCCGAGAGCTTTGGAGCGCAGGTCGTTCGGCTCAAGAGCAATCAGCTGCGAGGGTTGGTGTCGCCGGCCGCGCCCGGGGATGAAAAGGCGGCGCAACGCGCCTACGCCGAGGCGAAGACGTCGCTGGCGATCGTGATCTCACCGCCGGGCCAACGCAAGCTGCAGCCGATTCCCCCATCGGCCGACTGGCAGTTTCACCTGGCGCAGGGCTGCCCGGCACACTGCCAGTACTGCTACCTAGCGGGGTCGCTTTCGGGGCCGCCAGTGACGCGGGTTTACGCAAATTTGCCGGAGATCCTCGAAAATTTGCGGAGTTATGCGGGAAGCGGCAGTGTGACATCGGCTTCGCGGGAGCGGGCGCATGAGGGCACGACGTTTGAGGCTTCCTGCTACACCGATCCGCTGGGCATCGAACACCTTACGGGAGCGCTGGCGGAAAGCATACGCTTCTTCGGGCAATGGGACGCGCCCGTTCAGTTGCGCTGGACGACAAAGTTCGATGGCGTAGGTGCGTTGTTGCCGATCGAGCACAACGGTCGCACGCGGGTGCGGTTTTCAGTAAACGCCAATGGTGTTTCGCGCGGCTTTGAAGGTGGTACCGCGAACGTGACACAACGGTTGGCGGCGCTGCGGCGCATGGCACAAAAGGGGTACCCCGTTGGCCTAACCATTGCGCCAATTATGCCGATAAATAACTGGGAAGAAGAGTACGGCGCCCTGCTGACAGCGGCGGCCGATGCCCTGCGCGGTATCCAAGGCGTCGACCTAACGGCCGAGTTGATCACCCACCGGTTTACGCCGGGATCGAAGGAGGTTTTGCTGAGTTGGTATCCGAAGACCACGCTGGATTTGCGCGAGGAGGCGCGATCGCAGAAAAGGACGAAGTTCGGCGGCTTCAAATATGTTTACCCCAAGGACCCGATGCGCGCCATGCGAGAGTGGTTCGAAACGTCGATTGCGCGCCTGCTGCCCATGGCGCGTGTCCTGTACTGGACGTAGCACGCCGGGTGCGTGCGGCTTCCGAAAGGCTGACGTGCGCTTCGCGTAGTCTTTGGGCCATGACGCTTTTCCGCTCCCATGCTGCGCTTTGCTTGCTGCTGTTCTGCAACTTCAGTTTTGCCGCACGAGCAGGGGGACAGAAGCGCGTTCCCGCGCCGGTGGAAGACAAGGTCGGCCTGGTAACCCGGGACTTCACGCCGGCCAAACCGCGGAACTGGCGCGGTGCGGAGCAGCACAGTCTGCACGTCACGGTGTGGTATCCAGCGGCCGAGTCGGCCATCGAGATACCGCAGACGATCGGGCCGTCGGACAAGCCGCTGTTTGAGGCTGGATCGGCCACTCCTCATGCCAGCTTCGCGCCGGCGCTGGAGCCGTTTCCGCTGATTCTACTGTCACATGGCACCGGCAGTTCCGCGGCGCAGATGGCGTGGCTGGGAACGGCGCTGGCGCGGGCGGGTTTCATCGCCGCTGCGGTGGATCATCCGGGCAACAGCGCCCAGACGGGCTATACACCGGCCGGCTCCCTGCTGTGGTGGGAGCGGGCTGCGGACCTGAGCGACGTGTTGGATGGTCTACTGGCCGATGCGCAGATTGGGCCGCACATCGATCGCGGGCGCGTGGGCGCGGCGGGGTTTGCGCTGGGTGGGTACACAGCCATGGAGTTGGCCGGCGCGCGCACGGACATCAGTGCGTTTTATGACCTTTGCCGCGCGCAGCCGGCGAACGCGGCTTGTGCGGTACCGGAGACGGTTGACATGCCTGGGGAGGGGGCCGGGCGCACACTCAAGCTGGAACAGCTGCTGGCTTCGGTGCGCAAGAGCAACGGCGAGAGTCTGGCGCTTTCGGGTGAAAGCTACCGCGATCCGCGGATCAAGGCGGTCTTCGCTATTGCACCGGCGCTTGGGTTTACTTTTACGCCGGAGAGCCTGCGCGCCATCCGCCTGCCGGCGATGGCCGTGGTGGGGGGCGCCGATACCCTCACGCCGGCGGCGAGCGGTGCAGACATCGTGCGAGCGGATGTGCGTGGGGCCAGGGAGACGGTACTGCCCGGTGTGGCGCACTCCACGTTTCTGGATACCTGCACGGCGGCAGGAAAGGCTTCGCTCCCCCAGGATTGTACCGATCCGGCCGGAGTGGACCGAAGCGCCGTACACGCGCAAACAGCGGAGATGGCGGTGCAGTTCTTTGCGCGTGCCCTGCGATTGCGGTAAGGCGGTGGACTACCAAGCTTCAGCTCTGGAAGCCGTTTGCAAGGTTGCCGTGGTTGCCCCACGATAGCGGTTTTCAGGGGTTTACCGCTGCAGTCTCGAGCGTTTTGGAGCTGCCCTTTCGCCGCTGGCCTGTATGTATCATCAACGAGACAGGGGTACACAGAAACCTCCCGCGAAATAAAGGATGCACGATGGATCGTAGAAATTTTCTCAAGGGCTCGGCTGCTGTCGCAGGCGCTGGCCTTGCTTCATCCACCCTCGCCCAGGCTGTCGACGCCCCAGCGGGCTCGGGCGGGCGGCAGGTGTTACCCATCAATCGTGGTTGGCGCTACAGCCCGAAAACTTCCCCGGACGCGCACGCCGTCGCCTTTGACGACTCGGCTTTTGTCCGTGTCACGGTGCCGCATACCAATATCGCCCTTCCCTGGCACAGCTTCGACGAAAAATCCTACGAGTTCATCTCGGTGTATCGCCGTCCCTTAAAACTCCCGACGGACATTACGGGCAAGCGTATCTTCGTTGATTTTGAAGGCGTGATGACCGCCTCCACCGTCTACCTCAACGGGCAGAAGCTCGGCGAGTACCGTGGCGGCTTTACTCCTTTCAGCTTTGAACTGACCCGCCACCTGAACGCAAGCGGTGAAAACCTGCTGTCGGTTGACGTGGACTCCACGGAGCGGCCCGACATACCGCCGTTCGGCAATGAGATCGATTACCTCACCTTCGGCGGCATTTACCGCGAGGTTGCCCTGCGCGTTGTACCGGCCACGTTCATCGAAAACATCTACGCGCGTCCGCAGAATGTGATAGGCGGCAAGCCCACCGTGGATGTGGAGGTGTTTCTGGATCGCGCACCGGACACGCGGCCGGGGGCGCTTTCGCTGCGTGCGGAGCTGCGCAAGACCTCGGACGGCACCACCCTCGCCACGGCATCACACAAGCTGCCCGAGCCCGCCGTAACGGAACACCACCCCGAGGATGCCGATCAGGCTGCCGGCGCTCTTCCCTCACCCACGCCGCTGCCAGGCTCCTTTCATCTCACGCTCGATCGCCTGAGCGGCATTGAGCTTTGGGATCTGGACCACCCGCATCTGTACAGCGTGCACGTGCAGCTATTGCATAACGGCACCGTCATCGATGAAGATACCCGCCGCATCGGTTTTCGCGAGGCCACCTTCACCCCGGGCGGCTTCTCGTTGAACGGCAAAATCATCAAGCTGCACGGGCTTGATCGTCACCAGACCTTTCCCTGGGTGGGTCAAGCAATGCCCAGGCGTGTGCAGCGGCAGGATGCGAAGATCCTTCGCCACGATTTGCACTGCAACATCGTTCGCACCTCGCACTACCCGCAATCGCGCCATTTTCTTGATTGCTGTGACGAGATCGGGTTGCTGGTTCTGGAAGAGATTCCCGGGTGGCAGCACACCGGCGACAAGGCGTGGCAGGATGTCTCCGTCGATAATGTCAACCGCATGGTCCGCCGCGACTGGAACCATCCCTCGGTGATTTTGTGGGGTGTGCGCATCAATGAGTCGCGCGACAATCACGATTTCTATACCCGCACCAACGCCAAGGCACACGCACTCGACAGCGCACGCCAGACCTGCGGCATTCGTTACTTCCAATCTTCCGAGTTTTTGGAAGATGTCTTCACGATGAATGATTTCGGCTGGCCGCTGCTGCCGCCCAACCATCCGCGCTACCTCAACACCGAATTTGTCGGCCACACCTTTCCCACGAAGACGGTAGATGACAAGGAGCGCCTGCAGGAATTCGTCGTACGCCATGCCCGTGTGCATGACACGCTGGCCTCCAATCCGCAGTACGCCGGCGGCATCGGCTGGTGCGCCTTTGATTACAACACCCACAAGGATTTCGGCTCCGGCGATCGTATCTGTTACCACGGGGTGATGGACATCTTTCGCACACCCAAGTCGGCCGCTGGTTTCTACAAATCCATGTGCGACCCCTCCGAAGAAGTCGTTCTTGAGCCGGCGTTTCACTGGGCGCCGAGCGATGAATCCCTTGGCCTGAGCAATGTCATGATCAGCTCCAACTGCGATCACCTGAAGCTGTTCATCGACAGCGGCAAGGGCTTCGAGCAGATCACGGAAGCCGATCCCGATCGCACCCAGTTTCCCCACCTGCCGCATCCGCCGTTCTCCGTCCCGCTCAAAGGCAAGCTGAACGATTGGGGCGATCTGCGCATCGATGGCTTTCTTGGGGGCAAGCAGGTCATCTCGATGAAGATGGGCGGGGCGGGGGTCGATCGCCAATTTGTTCTGCTGCCTGACGATACCGAGTTGATCGGCGACGGCGCCGACACCACCCGCGTCGTGCTTCGCGTTACCGACGAGTTTGGCCGCGTCCGTCCCTTTGCCAGCGATGCCATCGTTCTGGAACTGGAAGGCCCCGCCCGCCTCATCGGCGACAACCCGTTCGGCCTTGTGGGCGGCACCGGGGCGGTCTGGGTACGGGCCGGCGAACAGGCCGGCACCGTGCGCCTGACCGGAACGCATCCCGCACTGGGCAAGCAGACCGTCGAATTTCAGGTGAGCGCCGGCACGCCGGAAACCGCCTGAGTGTCTCGACATAAACGCTCGAAGTAACGTGGCGGGGTCATCTCGACCGGAGCAAGACGGTCGTTTTGTCTTGCGGAGCGGAGAGACCCCTGTAATTTGGAGCGGCTACCGGTCCTCGGCTACACCAGACGAAATACAGGGGTCTCTCCTCTCCGCTGATGAAGTCAGCTCCGGTCGAGATGACAGATCTGGAGATACGAACCTGTACGTTGCCACACCCTAAGGCCAGCAGGGTTACAGTTAGTTCAGGATTCGAAACCGCTACCTCCAACGTGGGAAGAGCTCCGTGCCGTTTTGGCATCACAGCAGTTGTGAGGTGTTTTATGGCAAGCATGTCAGTACCGGCCGGAGCCAACGGATCTGCTCAGACCTTTCGATCGGATGCCCTGAAGGGCAGAAGGGCCGTTGTGACCGGCGCCGCGCGGGGCATTGGCCGCGCCACGGCCATTGCGCTGGCACAGGCCGGTGCCCATGTGGCTGGCATCGATATCTGCGCCACCGTCGACCCGCGTTCCGGGGTGGTGCCCGCCACGCCGCAGGACTTGGCCGAAACCGGACGTCTAGTGCGCGAGATCGGCGTCGACTGGCACCATACCGTTCTCGATCAGCGCGACCGCCCGGCCGTTCGCGAGGCTGCGGCGACAATTGAACGCGAGTTCGGCGCGATTGACATCCTCTTCGCCAATGCCAGCATTCAGCAGTTTCATCCTCTAATGGAACTCGAAGATGCCGACTGGGACATCACCATCGACACCAATCTCACCGGCACAGCCAACGTCCTGCGCGCCTTTGGTCCCGCCATGGTGAAGCGCGGTTATGGCCGCATGGTTCTGACGACCTCCACGCAGGGCCAACACGGCAGTTTCAATGCCGCGGCATATTCGGCGTCCAAGTGGGGCATCATCGGCTTGATGAAGTCGGCTGCCTGGGAACTCGGCAAGCATGGCATTACCGTAAACGCCCTCGTTCCCGGCCTGATCGACACGCACCTCACCCGGCATGAGGAACGTTATGCCCAGGCTTTGCAGATTACCGGGAAAACGCCCACCGGTGACCGGGAGAAGGATGAGCAAACAGCACGCGAGGGACTGATCAAATCCACACCGCTGGGCGTGCCGTGGATTGATCCCAACGACGTCGCGCCGGTGGTCGTGTTTCTCGCTTCCGAGGGCGCACGCATGGTGTCCGGCTCCACCTATGAGGTCACCGCCGGCGATAGCGTCAAGACGACCGCATGAATTGTGTCTCAGAAGAGTGATCAAGCCCAGTGCCGAGTTCACGGAAGACCGACATTGGGCCTGACAGATTTACATCGTTTTTTCCTGCAGGTGTAGAGCAGCTGTAGGGGCAACACATAGGTTTCCCCTACAGCTTCGCTCAGGCTCAGGATGACGGCGTAGCTCACACCTGGGAGGAAGAGGTCTAGTGTGCCGGCAGGATGTGCACGTACGGCCATACATTGATCACGTAGATCCCCGCGATGATGGCGGAAACTACTGCGGTTCCAAAGCCAAGCAGCAGGTAGATGGGACGGAGAAACCGCACAAGCTTCAGCAGCCGGTGGTGTTCGCGATTATTCAGGCTGGGTGAGTTGCTGTCCGTCAGCCAGAGTTGATCCATTTCGTGCTGCGTGATCGTTCCGCGGCACACCATAACGAGCACTGTCATCGACAGCAGAACCGCCCAGATAACAAGCAAACCCGAACTGATATTCATGTGTTCCCTCTCGTGTTTTTGGCCTGGAGCTCGCTCCCACCTCCGAACACACCGGTGCTGGCCTGATGCGTAAGATAGGGTAGGCAGGCGGGTAACGAAACGCTACGCTCGTGTCGGCAGCTAACACTTCGGTGACACGTATCCGCGCCTTCAGCCGAAACGATTCCCCCAAGCGCCGGGTGTGACGGAACAAACGCACTACACTGGTATTGCCATGTCTGACCACACCACCGCACCGCTGCCCGAGATCGATCTCACCCTGCCGCCCGCGCCAAATACCGTCCGCATCACCTTCAAGCCGGAGAACAAGACGGTCGAGTTCCCCTTTGGCACCCTGCCCTACGACGGCCACGGCGAACCCATGAGCTTTCTCGATGTCGCCGAGAACTATGGCATCTTTCTCGATCATGCCTGCGGCGGCGTTTGCGCCTGCACCACCTGTCACATCCACATTCTCGAAGGCGCCAAAACGCTGAACGAAGCCGAGGAAAAGGAACTGGACCGGCTGGATCTGGCTCCGGGGCTGCAGCTGAACTCACGGCTTGGCTGCCAGGCCGTGATTGAGAAGCCCGGCACCTACGTGATCGAAATCCCTGCCTGGAACAAGAACTACGTGCAGGAAGGCAAGCCGGTCGCGAAGTAGCTGGGGCGAGTCCTTCAGAGGAAGCGGCCAGCCAAGCAGATCCCTCCGCTGCGCTGCGGGATGACAATAAGAAAGCTGCGGGATCGCAACTGCTTTAGACCAGTTTCACTGTAGGTGTATGCAGCCGCGAGGGGAATACAGAGATCCTTCGCTACGCTCAGGATGACGGTGGGGTTTTCCATGATGGCGGGGCTGTCCCCCGGAGGAAGATCGGTTTAGCGAGCGGTTTCGTTCCGCTGGGGCCATTCAAGCAGCGAGTGGTGCCGCAGATCCGGCTGCAGCGTCACGCTGAACTCGTGCCGGTCGCGCATGACGTCCAGGTTGATGGGGCCGCCCTTGGCCGCGTGCAACCGGCGCGACCAGTCGCCCTGGGTTCGCAGCGCGTACAGGTCCGCGCGCAGAACCACGTCCCCAGCGCGCAGGCCGCACTGGGCGGCCGGACTCTCCGGCGTCACCGAGTGCACCAGCAGCCCCATGCCCTTCGGCGCTCCGAAGAAGTTCGCTAGCTGCGGCTCCATCGTTTCCATCACCACGCCCGTAAAGGGGGTGTGGAGTACCGAACTTAAAAAGCCCTGGCTGTGCACGGGCCCGGGTGTGTCGGAAGGCGCCGCCTCGGTCCGGTTGTCGGCGGGCTCCGGCACCGTGCCGACCGGCTCGGCTTCCGGCGCTGGATCGGTGGCCGCCAGCCTCGCCATCGCCGCTCGCGCCACCTGATCGCGGTCGGCAAGCTGTGCGGAAAGGCCGATCGGCTTGCCGGCGCGCACGATCTGGAGCGCCACCTGCACACCCGCGCCGGCATCATGGATCATGCGGCGCAGCGCCTCGGCGCTGGCAATGGCCTGCCCATTCAAGGCCAGGATGATGTCGTGCGGCCGCAAACCGGCCTTACCGGCAGGCCCATCGTGGTCCACCATCATCACTTCGACTCCGCGCGGGAGCCGCGTATGCAGACCACCGGAATCGTCATCGATCACATCGTGAAATTCAATGCCCAGGTATCCCGGTGAGTGCCCATTTCCGCCGCCGCGCAAACCGCCGCCACTGACCCCGGGACGCGAAGCCGGCACGGTCGCGAGAGCTCCCGCCGCGCTGAGCGGCAAGGCTACCAGCAGGGCCCAGAGCAGAGTTGAGAGCAGGGCAAGAATTGGGGCACCAGCCCGCAGCCCGGGCGGGCGCCGGGACCGGCAGCCCCCTCGCGGCAAACGGCATCCGCTAACCGAAGCGGATTGGCCCAGAATACCCTCCATGGTAGCCCTCTACTCAATATCCGAGGTGGTCTGCAGCGCCTGAAAGCTGGCGTTGCGGATGGCTGGATTGGCGTCCCGCGAAGACACGGTGCGCAGTGCCTGCCGCACGCTCGAATCGGCCGCGACCGGCGAAAGCATCGAGATGGCCTCCGTCCGCACCTCCGCGTTGCGGTCATGCATCAACGCCGCCAGCAGGCCATCGCGCACCCGCTCATCCTGGGCAACATAGGGCTGCAGGCCGTTCAGCGCCTGCAGACGCACGGCCGCGCTCCGGTCCGTGCGCAGGCTGGTCAAGAGCGCCGCCCGGATGCCGCGGTCGCCTTCGCCCTCTTCCCCGCAGTTGTGCCCGTCGCGGCACTCATGCGCCAGCAGCGCCACCGCATCCACATGCGCCTGGCTGCTGGTCGCCAGCTGTGTGCCCAGCATCAGCAGCTTGCGCACCTCAGGGTCGTCCAAGGAGCCCTGCATCGTCTCCGGCACCAGCTTGTTGTAGTTCACCTGCACCAGGTCGGAGTTGGGCGTCTGCACGATGCCCGAAACGCTCGCCACCGTTCCCTGCGCCGGGTGCGACAACATCACCACCCCCGGAAGCTGCGGTCCATGGGCCGCTCCATATCGCGCCAACAGGTGCCCGCCCAGGAAACCCATGCCCAGCAGCAGCGTCGTCAGGGCCGGCGCACCCTGCACGAAGCCCAGCCAGCGGAAGCTGTTTGCCCGAAACTGCTGGCCAAAGGACCGCGCCGGCATCAGGTCCAGCGCCTCATCCAGCCGCATGCGCGAAGCTGCCAGCAGGTTCGGCGAAGGCTCGGCAACCGGGTTCAGCGCCATGCGCTCGCCGAGGAGCAGGTACGCATTCCACTCGCGCCGGCACTCTTCGCAGCCGCGCAGATGCGCTTCCAGCGGTAGCTGCAGATCGTCCGCGAGTTCCCCGTACTGGGCCAGCACAATGGCCTGTTGCGCCTCTTCACACTGCATAGTGTTCACACCGCATGTTGCGTTCCCTTCGCTTGCCTCTCCAAAAAGGTGTTGCTGGCGCGGAACTTTTTACTGCCTGTCCGCTTTGTCGTGCTTGTTCTGCCCTCTTGCCGCTATTCCTAACGAACCTCGGCCAGCCGCGCGCGCAGCTTGCGTGTCGCGCGAAAGAGTGTATTTTTGGCGGTCTCCTCGGTCGTCGACAGCATCTCGCCGATGGTCCGCAACTTCAGTCCCTGGTAGTGTTTCAGCTCGAAGACCATGCGCTCCCGCGGGGTCAGCTCCGCCAGCGCATCCTGGATGGCCGCGCTCTGCGTCTTGCGCTCCAGCTCCCGGCCGGGATCCGCCCCTGCGCGATCGTCCTGCACGTTGGCCATTAGATCCATCTCTTCACCCGCCGCGTCGGTCACCGTTGCCGGATCTTCCCGCCGGCTTTTGCGCCGGCGCAACTGATCCAGGCAAAGGTTGGTTACGATCCGGTACAACCAGGTGTAAAACGAGCACTCGAAGCGGAAGTTGGACAGATGCCGGTACGCCTTGATGAAGGCTTCCTGATGCACATCCTGAGCGTCTTCCTCGTTTGTCAGCATGTGCAGCGCCAGGCGCAGCACGCTGCGGTCGTAACGCCGCACCAGCGAGTCAAAGGCGGAACGGTCGCCGCGCTGCGCTGCCCGGATCAGCTCATCGTCTTCGGCCCGCTGCTGCGCTCGTGCCTCCAGCTCCCCGGGCGTCATCTTCGCCCGCCCGGTCACCGAAACCGCCACGCGCGTTCCCTCCCGGCTTGCCGGCCCCTCGCCGGGGTCAGCGGCCGTTCCCTCCACTCCCAGTCTGCCTCCCAGCTTGGGCATCATGGCTGCCGCCGATTCTACCGCCATCGCCGCGCTCGCGGCGTCGCGCGTCTCCCGCAGACCTACGGCAAAGGGACTGGAACGACGGCGAAGCGGTTCGCCAGGTAAAACGATCGTGGATGAGGTGCTCATGCCCGTGGCTGACTCCGGAGTCAACGTGTTGCTACCCGGTAGACGAGCGCGAGCTCGCGAAGGTGAGCGAACAAGAGTTGTAAGACCGCAGCAGGCATGTGTATTAGTGCTAAGCTAGGTTAGCAGGTTATGGGAAGGATGCCAGGGAGGCGCTTTGATCACTGCAACCATCTTTGAAGCGAAAACAAATTTGTCCGAGTTCTTGAAGCAGGTGCAGGCCGGCGAAACGGTGATTATCACATCCGGCCGCGAAAAGAAGCCGGTCGCCAAGCTGGAGGCGATCGCGCCCAGGAAGCCGCAGCGTCTGGGGCTGCTGGCGGGCGCGAATATTCAGGTTCCCGACTCTTTTTGGGATCCGCTTCCGGAAGAGGAATTGCGGCTCTGGAATGAGGGCGATGAGGACGATCCGTTGTACATAGGCAAGCTGCGTTGAGGCTTCTGCTCGACACCAATGCCCTGATCTGGGCTTGGACAGAACCGGAGCGCCTGACGCGCAGCGCCCAGGCTGCCTTCCGGAACGAGGCCAACACCCTCTTGGTCTCGGCCGCCAGCGCCTGGGAGATCGCCACCAAGGTACGACTCGGGAAGCTGCCGAGCGCGACCCTGCTTGAGAAGGACTTCCTCACTCTGGTCGTCGATGCCGGGTATACCCTCATCCCCATCTCCGCCGAGATTGCCTTGCGTGCCGGGCGCCTCCCCGGCGCTCACGGCGATCCTTTCGATCGCATCATCGCCGCGCATGCACTCGCCGAAGACATCCCCGTCATCAGCGCCGACGTCCAGCTGGAAGGCTTTGGCATACGGCGCCTCTGGTAAAGCCCGGCCCGCAAAGACGATTTTGTCGGCCACGGCTGCCTCATTTTCACGAGCTTTTCCGGTACACCTGCTATTGTCGGTATCTAACTGCAAGAAAATAGGCTGCATATTACCGCCCGAAAGAGACCATGAGGATCGTGAATGAATAAACGTTGGGGAATTGCTTTGGCGGCCGTGATTCTGCAGATCGCACTGGGCGCGGTATATGCCTGGAGTGTGTTTCAGAAGCCTCTTATCGCCCGCTTTCACTGGACGATCCAGCAGGTGTCGCTCACCTTCACCATCGCCATCTTTGTCCTTGGTTTTTCTGCCTTCCTCGGCGGGCTTTGGAATAACCGGAGCGGACCGCGCGTGGTGGCTATGACGGGCGGCCTGCTGTACGGGCTTGGCGTGGCCTTGGCCAGCCTATCGACCCAGGGTCTGTGGTGGCTTTATCTCACCTATGGCGTTCTGGGCGGCATCGGCCTGGGCTTTGCTTATATTGTCCCGATCTCCGTGCTCGTGAAGTGGTTTCCTGATAGACGTGGCCTCATGACTGGCATCGCTGTGGGCGGCTTCGGCGCCGGCGCCCTGGTCACGGCCAAGCTCGCCACCCGCCTCATCGCCGCACACGGCGTCCTGAACACCTTTCTCTATCTGGGCATCGGCTTTTTGATTGTGGGCGTGGCCTGCGGCTCCTTCATGGTCAACCCGCCGGCTGGTTTTGTGCCCACCGGGTGGACGCCTTCGGCGGCGCTCAAGAAGTCGGAAAGCTCCCGTGATTTCACCCTGGGCGAGGCGCTGCGCAGCTGGCAGTGGTGGGTTCTTTGGCTTCTGCTCTTCCTGAATACCTCGGCCGGTATCTCGGTCATCTCACAGGAGTCGCCGCTTTTCCAGGAACTCGCGGGCGTCACCGCCGGCGTAGCGGCCGGCATGGTCGGCTATGTCGCCTTCGGCAATGCCCTTGGACGCGTGTTCTGGGCTTCGGTCTCCGATCTCATACCGCGACGCTTCGTCTTCCTCATCATGTTTTTGATCCAGGCCGTGTTGTTTTGGATCATTCCAGGCGTCCACACCCAAGGTGCCCTGATCTTTGTAGCCTTCATTATTCTGCTTTGCTACGGCGGTGGCTTCGGTACCATGCCCGCCTTTGCGGCGGATTATTTCGGGTCCAAAAACGTCGGCTCTATCTATGGCCTGATGCTCACGGCATGGGGTTTTGCCAGCGCCTTTGGTCCACTGCTGATTGCGCACACCCGTCAGGCCACCGGTCACTATGCCACCGGACTCCACATCCTAGCCGTTGTGGTGCTCTGCTCGGCAATCCTGCCGTTCATTGTCCGGCCTCCCCGTGCGGCGGCGAACACGGCGGCCGTTTAGCAGTGGCGTGAGCTGACAGGGAAGACGAAACAGGACAGGTACGGGTCTGGAAGTGGCTGAGAGAGGGTCAGGGATCGACCGGTTCACACCGGGCGCGACCCCTGACCCTCTCCTCGCGTCCAATCTCCAAGAAACGGGAGCGTCTGAGCTCCCGGGTCCCATCGCAGGTGGCTGGAGCCCCTTGCAGGAGCGAGATTGTCCCCCTTTGATCCAAATCGGCTGAACCGTCGAACGTTTCTCAAGCAAACCGTCGCCTTTTCCGCACTGGCCGCGCTGCGTCCCGGCTACCTCCTCGCGCAGGGCTTCAGCGGCGCCGCGCCTCCGCCGGTGGCGTCGAATCCGCACATGCTGCTGCTGGGCGATTGGGGAACGGACCGCTACCCTCAGCAGCAAAGCGCGGTAGCGACGGCCATGAAGGCCTTTGTCGACAACCGGCACGTCCACCCGGAGGCCGTTTTTCTGCTCGGCGACAACTGGTACGGCAACATGCTCGGCGGCCTTAGCTGCCCGCGCTGGCAAAGTGGTTTCGAGCAGATGTATCCCACCTCGCACTTCCCGGTGCCGTTTTACGCCGTACTCGGCAACCATGACTACGAGCACCGGATTGACAACAAGGCCGAGCTGCAGCTCGCCTATCCACAGCACATCAAGACCCGATGGACCATGCCTGCCCGCTGGTACACCTTTCAGTGGCCTGCGCAAAACCCGCAAATTACCTTTATTTGCCTCGACACCAACCTTCCCGGCACCAAGGAGGATCCGTTTCCCTGGAGCTTCACCATGAGCAAGGAGCACGTCGAAGAGCAGGAGGCCTGGTTCCGTGGCGAGCTGGCGAAACCCCGCACAACGCCCTTCGTTGCCGTGGTTTGCCATCATCCGCTCTACACCAACGGCATCCACAAGGACAACAAGCTGCTGATCAAGCGCTGGGACGACCTCATCCGCCAGTACAAGATTGATTTCTGGATTACCGGCCACGACCATGACCTGCAGCACCTTGAGTTTGCCGGCCACCCGACCAGTTTTGTCATCTCCGGCGGTGGCGGCGCGGAGCTCGTCAACTGGACCACCGACCCGGCCACGCGCGGCCCCTTCGGCGCCAAGGTGCTCGGATTCTCCGACCTGGAACTTGCGGACGGTGGGGTCGTTCTGCGGCATATTGACGCGAACGGCCAGACCCTGCACGTCTTCCGCAAATCGCCTGGGGGCAAGGTCGAAATCCTCGACCCACGCGTGTAGCGGGCGTAGTGCCGCGGCAGCACCTCCACAACTACTGCAGCAAGAAGCGAAAGGGTGCTGCGACTACACTAGGCAACGATGGCTTCCCTGTTCCCCGACGATCGTCCCTCGGCTCCACGGTCCACCGGCCCGGCTTTGCGCAAGTTCGCCGCCAAGCCCCGTCCCAAGGTGACCGACTCTGAACTTCCGCCGCTGCAACCCGGCTGGGTGCTGGCCCACTGCGATGGCGGCTCACGCGGCAATCCTGGCCCTGCCGGCTTCGGCGCCGTGCTTTCCGGCAGCGACGGCGAGGAGATCGCCGAGCTGAGCGAATTTCTTGGGATGCGCACCAATAATTACGCCGAGTACGCCGGCCTGCTCGCCTCCCTGCAATACGCGCTTGACCACGGCATTCCGAAACTCCGCGTCGTCGCCGACTCCGAGCTGATGGTCAAGCAGGTGCAGGGCAAATACCGCGTGAACTCCCCCGACCTCAAGCCGATGCATGAAGAGGCGAAGCGCCGCATCGCCCGGCTCGAAGGCTTCCAGATCTTGCACGCCCTGCGCCACAAAAATAAGGACGCCGACCGCCTGGCCAACGAGGCCATGGACCGAGGCATGGGCAAGAACCGCCCCACGGCCGGGCCCGTAGCCACTCCACGCGCCACACCGTATCCCACGCCGGGGAGCGCGCCGTCCACCCCAGCCAGCTTTGGCGGCATGGAGGTCGCCGCCCCGGCTTCGCGTGTCTCGGAGCGCATGCCTCCCGCCGTTCGAGGATTTGTCCGCGACGGCGTCGTCCATCTCCTGGGGGGTGTTCAGTTACCCGAAGGCAGTTTTGTGAAGATTACCCCCGAGTAGATACCGTCTTTGAATCGACCCAAAAGAACCGAGGGGGCCTGCCCCGTGACCCGTACGCCTCACAGTCTCACCTTTTCTTTGCGCCGCACCTGGATCCCTGGCGTGCTGTTTACCGGTGTGCTGCTTACTGCCGGCCTGGTTGGCGGCACGGTTTCCCAGGCTCGCGCGCAAACCTCCGCGCCTGCCGCCGAGGCAGTGATTCGCGCCGCCGTACAGACGGAGTTGAATGCCTCGGCAGGCGACCACAGCGCCTGGGACTACCGCGACCACGACGTGCAGCCAGGGAAAGACGCTGTATACCAGGTCATTGAAACACCCAAAGGCGATCTCAAACGCCTGATCGACTTGAACGGCCGCCCGGTGACCAGCGACGCCGAGCAGGCCGAACTGAAACGCATCCACGATTTCGTGAACAGCCCGGACCAGCAGCAGAAGAAAAAGGCGGACAGCGTCCATGATGCTGCTCAGGCCCGCGAACTGCTGTCCATGCTTCCCGAGGCCTTTGTCTGGACGGTTGTGGGCCAAACGCCTGCGGAAACGACTCTGCGCTATGTGCCCAACCCGGCCTTTCGGCCCCCGGACATGCAGTCGCGGGTGATGGGCACCATGGCCGGAGACGTCATCGTAGCCCGCGCCGGCGGCCGCATCCGGACGCTGCGCGGCACCCTTTCGCAGGACGTCCGCATCGGCTTCGGCATCCTGGGCAAAATCGATGGCGGAGGTACCTTCGATGTGGAACGCCGCGAAGTCGCTCCCGGGCATTGGCAGATTACCGAAACCCACGTGCATATCGGCGGTCATGCCCTGTTTTTTAAGAGCATCGGCGAGCAGGAGGATCAGGTGAATGACAACTTCAAACCCTCCACTGCCCCCAATCTCGATGTCGCCGAGGAACAGATCGCCCATTGAGTTTGGTTCGAGCCTCATTTGAAACTGGGTGCGGTGCTCTCACAAGGGTTTGCTCACGGCCGGTATCCCTCCTTCGTTGCAACCCTTTCCGTCACCTCTTTCGCATCGCGGCGGCGGTCATGGCACTCTAAGAAGCGTGCAGATTCGCTCCAAGCTCATAGCCGCGTTTTCGGCGGCCGCCCTGTCCGCCTGGGCGAGCGCCGTCGCGCAAACAGCCGGCCAGCCTTCGACAGCGACGCCGCAAACGATCGTAGTCGGAACACCACAGCTTCCCGCCCAAACGGCAACAACTCAAGCCGCGCCCACTCAAGCTACGCCGGCCCAGGCGACACGCCTGCCCCAGGACCCCAGCGCTCTGCTCGGCACCGGCCCAGGCGGTGCGCCGGCCACCGGCCTGGTTCACCTGTCCGCTCCCGGCGCGCAGTACATCCCTGCCGCCAATACTCCGGGCCCGGGTGGTTATCCCATCGAGCAGCCCACCGCCGGCCCGCTCTCGCTTTCGCTCGATGACGCCATCTCCCTTGGTCTGGAACGCAACATCCGTCTGCGCTACCAGCGGGCGAACCAGCGGGCGGTGCTTGGCTATATTGGGCAGATCACCAATGCGGTGATCCCCAACCTGCAGTTCCGGGCCGCCTCCAGCGCGCAGGAGATCAACCTGCTCGCCCTGGGCTTCAAACCTGCGCTGGTTACGCCTTTGCTCAACCAGCTAGGCCTCGCCAGCGGCAGCTTTCCTACCCTGATCAAGGTCAACACGACCTCCGTGCAGGTTTCGCTGAACCAGGTGATCTTCAATCTGCCGGATCTGGAGCTCTACCGCGCCATCAAGCCTGAAAAGCGCTCCGTGAGCCAGACCACCCAGGACGATAACGACCAGGTGGTTCAGGCGGTGAGCATGGCGTACCTGCAGGTGCTCGCCGACCAGGCCAATCTGCAAAATACGGTCGCGCAGGAAGATGCCGCGCTCGCCCTGTTTCAGCAGGCCACAGCGCGCGAAACGGCCGGTGTGGGCATTCGGCTGGACACGCTGCGAGCACAGGTGCAGTACCAGCAGCGGCAGCAGCAGCACGTCTCCGCGGACTCGACAATCGACAAGGATGGCATCACGCTCAATCGCGTCATGGGCATTCCCGCCGGTCAGCAGTTGGATCTCACCGACGTCACACCGTACTCCGAGATTGCCGATCTCTCCCTTGAACAGGCCCGCGACGCAGCCTACATTCATCGCAGCGATTTGCTCTCACTCGATTCCAGCCTGGAGGTCGCCGGCCGCGAACTGCGCGCCGTCAAGTACCAGCGGCTGCCCACCGTCGATATCAATGGCTACTACGGCATCCTCGGCGAAGACACCGGCCCATACCACGGGGTGTTTACCGCGGAGGGCAGCGTCCGTTTTCCCATCTTCCGCGAGGCCCTGCAGCGCGGTGAGGAGGGCGAGGCCGCCGCCCAGCTCAGTACCCTCAGTGACCAACGCGCCAACCTGCGCGCCAATATCGACGCCCAGATCCGCACCAGCATGCTCGACATGAACTCCTACAACCAGCTCGTCAAAGTCGCCCAAAGCAACGTAGCGCTTGCCGAGCAGGAACTCTCCGATGCCCGCGACCGCTTCAGCACCGGTGTCGCCGACAACCTCGAGGTAGTCGACGCCCTGGCCGATGTCACAGGAGCACAGTCGCAGCTGGTTTCCGCTCTTTTCCGCTACAACACGGCCAAAGTCGGGCTTGCGCGGAACATCGGTCTGGTACAGAGCCGCTACCGCGCCTTTCTGGGCATGTGACGGCAGGCGTTGGATCCAGACCCAGAACCATGTCTCCTGTACAGTGGGGTGGAACCGGCCATGGAGTTCATTGACTCGCTCCCCACGATCAGGAGATTCGCTTTCGCTCTTTGCGGCAGCTTAGCTTTCCTGGTGAGCTCGCTCTCTGCGCAGACGACGTACCCGCCGGCTCTTGATGCGGACGCGCCGCTGCCGACGGTGGCTGCCGTCAAGGCACGGCATGAGATGGTGACGACCTATCAGCACGATGCCACCGACGCCGGGCTCGGGATTTTGCACGATGGCGGCAATGCCGTGGATGCTGCTGTCGCCGTGGGTTTCGCTTTAGCCGTTACCTTTCCCGCGGCAGGCAACATTGGCGGCGGCGGCTTTTTGCTCCTTCGCCCCGGATCGGCGAAGCTGGCCGGCGGCCACCCGCACTTCCTCGACTTCCGCGAAAAGGCGCCCGGGGCCGCCAGCCGCGACATGTACCTCGACGCCCAAGGGAATGTCATCCCCCGGCTCAGCACCGTCGGCGCGCACGCCTCGGGCGTCCCCGGCACCGTTGCCGGCCTGGTGTACGCTTCGCAGCACTTCGGCCGGCTGCCGCTCGCCCGCGCGATGCAGCCCGCGATCCGGCTTGCCCGCGAAGGCTTTGCTCTGTCGCCCGAAGAGGCCGCCGTGCTTCGCTCAGACCGCCTCAAGACCAGCCCTGGCTCATACCGCCTCTTTCAGCGAGACGGGCATTTCTACGCCGCCGGCGAGCGCTTCCGGCAGCCCGAACTCGCCCGCACCCTCCAACACATCGCCAGCAACCCCGACGACTTCTACCACGGCGTGATGGCGCACCAGATCGCGAGCTTCGAAGCCGCCAACAGCGGTCTGATCACGGCCGCCGACCTCGCCGCCTACCAGGTAAAAGATCGCACGCCGCTGATCGGCCACTACCGCGGGCTGGAAGTGATCACCTCGCCGCCACCCAGCTCCGGGGGGATTGCGCTGCTTGAGATCCTGAACATCCTGGGCGGCTACAATCTCGCCAAAGCTGGCCCGGACCGATCCCCCGCGCAGATCCACCTGATCACGGAGGCCTTCCGCCGCGCCTACATGGACCGCGCCGACTTCCTCGGCGACCCCGACTTCACCTCGCTGCCGCTCGCCGGGATGGCTGCCCCGGCCTACGCTGATGCCTGGCGTCAGTCCATCCAGCCCACGGCGCCGAGCCCTTCGTCTACCCTCACGCGCCCAGCCGGCTTTCTTCCGTCGCCGCCCACCCCGGCGCCGGACCGGCACGAATCACCGCAGACCACCCACTTTTCGATCGTGGACCGGGACGGCAACGCCGTCAGCATGACCTACACGCTGAATTTCTACTTCGGTTCCGGCGTGACGGTGGAGCCGCTCGGCTTTCTGCTGAACGACGAGATGGACGACTTCGCCAGCAAACCTGGCGTTCCCAACGGCTTCGGCCTGATTCAAGGGCCGGCCAACGCGATCGGCCCGGGCAAACGCCCGCTGAGCTCCATGACCCCCACGATCGTCGCCGAGCCTGACGGCTGTACGCCCGACACCGCCTCCGGGAAGGCACCGAGCACTGAACCCTGCCATCCCGGTAAACTCCGCCTGGTTCTCGGCTCCCCGGGCGGCAGCACCATCATTACGACCGTCGCCAACGATCTCATTTCCATCCTCGACAACGGCCTGAACGTTCAGGCTGCGGCGGACGTTCCCCGCTTTCACCACCAGTACCTGCCGGATGTGCTCGAATTTGAACGCCGCTTTCCCCAGGCCACCGTGGATGCGGTAGCCGCCACCGGCTACCCCGTCCGCCACGCCGGCGCCCGGGACGAAAACGCCGGCGCGGCCACCTGGGGTGACAGCGAGCTCATCGCCCGCGACCCCAAAACCGGCCTGCTCACCGCTGGCCACGACGGGCGCCACACCTTTGGCAAAGCCGCCGGCGATTGAAGCCGTATCTCCGCAGGGATCGCGGCCCAACAGCAGATCTCTCCGATGCGGTAGCGTAAAGGGATGGCCTTTGGCATCTCCAGCCACCTCTTCTTCGCCGACCGCCTCTCCCCCGGCACGCTCGACCTTTTTCGCGAGGCCGGCGCCGAGGCTATCGAGATTTTTGCCGCGCGCCACCACTTCGACTACACCGACCGCGCCGCCGTGCGCGAGCTGGCCACATGGTTCCGTGCCAATCCGGTCGTCGCCACCATGCACATGCCGCTCTTCACCGACGAGGAGGAGAGCAACTGGAGCCGTCACACGCAGCCCACCCTCAACCTCGTCAGCCGCGCCAAAGGCCAGCGCATCACCGCCATGGACGAGGTCAAGCGCGCGCTGGAGGCCGCCGAGCAGGTTCCCTTCCGCTCCTGCGTTCTCCATCTTGGCCTCAAGGATGACCGCTGGTCGACCGAAACCCTCGACCTTTCCCTCACAGCGATTGAGCACCTCAAGGCCTTTGCCGCCCCGCTCGGCGTCCAGCTTCTGCTCGAAAACCTAAACAACGACCTTGCCACCCCGGCGCACCTGGTCGAGGTCGCCCGCATAGGCCATTTCGACACGGTGGGCTTCTGCTTGGATACCGGTCATGCCCACATTGACCAGCCTCTCGCCCCGGACGACCCTCACTTCAACCGCGGCGCGCGCGAACAGCTGCGCGAAGACTTCGGCGATGTCGCCCTCAAGGATGCCCTGCCCGAGTCCTTCGGCATCTTCGGAGCGCGCCTGGCCGAAATTCACCTGCATGACAATAACGGCACCCGCGACGAACACTGCTGGCCCGGCGAAGGCACCGCCGGCAAGGGGGTCGATTGGGGCATGGTGCGCGAAAGCCTTCGAAGACTCAATCACCCGGTGCTGGAGCTGCTGGAGATCGCCTACGACCCCGCTACGACGCAGCGGGAGATCAGCCGCAGGGCTTCCGTAGCTCGCCGTCTGCTGGAAACGAAGTAGGTCGGCCCGTTTTGTATACGCCCATGAAATGGCGGACGCCGGGTGCAACTTCTGGTGCAGTTTGGCCGCGCTTCCCAGCACTCGGTGGTGTCATTGCTCATTTCTTCAACAGCGCCTATGATTGTCCAGCTGGATGAACACTTGATCAAATTGATTTACTTAAAAGGTCAGACCGCAACAATGATGTGTTTCAGAATTTCCGCGCACAAACGTTCTGGAGCGCATCTTCGAGGTCTCTTCCTCCTCTCCGGCACCCTCCTGACAGCGGGGGCCGTGGCGCCCGCTCAAACTCCTAACTATGCCGACTACCCGCAGAAGCGGGGTGACATCCAGCCGCTGCAATGGGGCGTATTGCCTTCTTGGTTGACGCTTGGGGCAGAGCTTCGGGGACGCACGGAAGGTCAGACCTCCTACAACTACACGCAAAACGGCGATCGGGTGTATGAGTTGACACGCGACTACCTCAACCTGGAGGTACGGCCGACGTCCTTCCTTACCGGCTATATCCAGGCCATTGACACCCATGCCCTGGGACTGCCGCTACACGTCGTTGCTTCCAACATGCGGGATGTCTTTGATGACCGGCAAGCCTATCTTGATTTCCACGTGAAACCCGCCCATGTGCCGATGCAATTCATCGCGGGACGGCAGGAACTCAAGTTCGGCAGCGAGCGTATCGTGGGTATCAGTGATTGGACCAACAACAGCCGCAGCTGGGATGGCTTCGTTGGGCGGATAGGCGACAAGAATCGAGTCGATCTGTTCAGCACCTCCGTGGTCGTGGTGCATCCGGAGTCGCTCGACAAGCATGGGGCCGGCCTTACGTTCCACGGAGCCTATGGAAGCATCACGAGCCTGATGCCACAAACGCGCATCGACCCCTACGTTCTGGTGCGTACCGTGCGCGGCGTCACAAGTCAGCAGGGTTTAAAAGGCAATGAGGTTGAGGTGACCTTTGGCGCGGAAGCCCAAGGACAATTGCCCGCAAATTTTGCTTACGAGATCAACGGATCTCTGCAGCGCGGCAGCTACGCGAATGATTCCCTCCATGCCGGCCAAAGCTTTGGGAAATTCACCTATCTCATGCCAAAGCTGCCCGGGAGTCCTCGCATTGGCGGCGAATACGATTTCGCGACCGGCAACAGCCACCGCGATCCGTACCGCATCGGCACCTATGACCAGCAGTACCCGTCCAACCACAACGCATTCGGCCTCACGGATCTTTTTGGGTATCAGAACATCCGGCAGGAGCGAATCAATCTTGACCTTTCCGGGACACCGAATTTGACCTTTCTGGTGCAGGGCGAGTTTCTCAATCTCGTAAACACGCACGACAATCTCTACGCCGGCAACGGTGGAACCACCATCAAGGCGCCCGTGGCCGGCTTCAAGAGCGACGCCATCGGCTCCGGCATAGATTTCTCGTCAAAATACGTCTTTCATGAATACGTGGTCGCAAATATCGGCGTCGGACACATCTTCCCCGGTGGACTGCTTCTTGAAAACAAACGTGGTTCCGCTGAAACACTGGGCTATTTCTCATTAACCTATCGCTTTCAGGTCGACAAGCACGCGGTGACCCCGCGGCCAGCGTCACCAAAGTCCACCACGAGTTCAACACACTAAATTGCAACAATTGCAACAAATCTGAGAGGGGAAGTCCATCACGTCAGAAGAACAGTCAAAGATCGTCAGCCGGAGAAGATTTCTGGAAGGCACAACTGCGGCGCTCGCGGTAGCCGCCAGTGGCACCGCCCTTGCTCAGGGGCAACAGCAGCAAACCCCCGTCCGTTCTCCCAATCACACCCTGCCGGATGAAAGCGAGCCGGGACCCAAGAACCAGGTGCTCGACGACCAGAACCCGTCGTCCAACTGGTCTCCCGCCACTGATGCCGGCGGTCAACCCCCCTTCAAGTACCCCTTCTCGTTTGCCCACAAGCGGATCGAAGGCGGCGGTTGGACACGCCAGGTAACCGTGCGTGACTTCCAGCTGTCAAAAAAGATGGCCGGCGTACAAATGCGTCTGGTCAAAGGCGGCGTGCGCGAGTTGCACTGGCACGTAGGCGCGGAATGGGCCTTCATGATCTACGGCCAGGCGCGCATTACGGCTGTCGATCAAGGTGGCCGAGGCTTCGTGGATGATGTGAAGGCCGGCGATCTCTGGATTTTCCCAGGAGGTGTTCCGCACTCGATCCAGGGTGTAGGAGATGATGGCGCCTTCTTTCTGCTGGTCTTCGACGATGGCAACTTTAACGAGTTTGAGACCTTCCTGCTGACGGATTGGCTGCACCACACGCCTCCCGAAGTTCTGGCCAAAAATTTCGAAGTACCTGCCAGCACCTTTGCCAATGTGCCGCCCAAGGAACTCTTCATGTTTGAGCGGCCGTTGCCCCGTCCGCTGGCCGAAGAAAAACAGGCAGTCGCGGCGGGTACAGGCACCGTACCCAACCCATTTGCCTTCTTCACCGAGACCATGCAGCCGACCAAGGTCACCAAGGGTGGCGAGGTGAAGATTATCGATGCGAAAAACTTCCCGGCCTCGAACATCGCCGCGGCCATCGTTACCCTGAAGCCGGGTGGCCTGCGCGAACTGCACTGGCACCCCAACGAAGATGAGTGGCAATACTACGTGAAGGGCCACGGACGTATGTCGGTCTTCGCCGCAGGCGGACGGGCGCGAACCATGGACTTCACGGCGGGCGATGTCGGTTATATCGACAAATCCGTTCCCCACTTCATCGAAAATACAGGCGACGACGATCTCGTCTTCTTGGAAGTGTTTCCCACACCGAACTATCAGGACATCACCCTGGCTGAATGGTTGGCCCATACGCCGTCCCGGCTTGTCGACCAGCACCTTCAGGTGGGCGAAGATTTCCTGAACAAGATCCCCAAGAAGGAAATGGTCATCACGCCGCTTTAACCAACAGGCGTCCGGTCCCGCTCAGGTCATAGACCATGGGCAGGACCGGACGCCCGTAAAGGATACCGGCCGTCCAGCCTGCCAAGGGCACGAATCTACTTGGCACCCGCATCCTCCGCCAGCCCACGGTTCTTTAGTAGTGGTCCCACACTCGGCTTGGCTCCCAACCACCTTTCATACAGGGTCTCCAGATCCTCAGTGTTGCCGCGCGACAGAATCATCCGGCGAAAGCGGTCCCCATTTTCACGGGTAAGCCCGCCGTGATCCTCGAAGTACTGGAACGCATCGTCATCCAGCATCTCGGCCCAGGCGTAGGCGTAGTAGCTTGCCGCGTAGCCGTTGCCCCAGATGTGGAGGAAGTAGCTGGACCGGTAGCGGGGCGGCACCGCCTGAATCGCCACGCCCGTCTTCGCCAGGGCGGCGTTTTCAAACGCGTCGACATCCTGCAGCGGAGCATCGGCCGGCAGCAGGTGCCACTGCATGTCCAATTCCTGCGCGGCCAACGCCTCGGTCGAGTGGTAGCCCATATTGAAGGTGGCGGCACGCTTCAGCTTCTGAAACAGCTCGTCCGGCATCGGCTGGCCAGTTTTGTAGTTCAGGGCGTAGTGGTGAAAGACCTTTGGGTCGGAGGCCCAATGCTCATTGAACTGCGACGGAAATTCCACGTAATCTCGCGCCGTGGCCGTTCCTGAAAGGCTGGGGTATACCGTATCCGCGAAGATCCCGTGCAGCCCGTGGCCGAACTCATGGAACATCGTCGTCACATCTTCAAAGCTGATCAGCGCGGGCTGCCCGGGTGCGGGTTTGGCAAAGTTGGCGACGTTGTAGATCACCGGCAGTTGCTTAAGCAGCGTGGATTGCGTGACGAAATTGCTCATCCACGCGCCGCCGTCCTTGTTGTCGCGCTTCCAATAGTCGAAGTAGATCAGCGCAAGCGGCTTGCCGTCCCCGTCGAAGCACTCAAAAGTCCGCACATCCGGCTGGTACACCGGGAGATCGTGCCGCTCCTTGAAGGTCACGCCGTAAAGCTGATTGGCCGCGTAGAACAAGCCGTCCTGCAGCACCCTGTTGATCTCGAAATACGGTTTCAGCTCGGCCATGTTCAGGTCGTACCTGGCCTTGCGTACCTGCTCGGAGTAGAAGTTCCAGTCCCAGGGTTGCAGCTGAAAACCGCCGTGTTGGGCGTCGATGAGCTTCTGAATATCCGCCGCTTCGCCGCGCGCCTTGGCCGTGGAGGCCGGCACCAGCGCATTCATAAAATTCAGCGCGGTCTGCGGGTTCTTGGCCATCTGGTCCTGCAGCGCCCAGCTAGCATAGTTGGGAAAGCCCAGCAGCGCCGCCTTTTGCGCGCGCACCTGCGCCAGTCGGGCGACCGTCGCGCGCGTGTCGTTCTCGCCGCCCCGTTCGGCCCGTGTCCAGCCGTGGTGAAACAGCGCCTCCCGTGCCGAGCGGTCGCTCATCTCCGCCAAATCCGGCTGCTGCGTCGTATTCTGCAGCGGAATCAGGTACCCGGGTATCTTCCGCGCCGTGGCTCCATCCGCCGCGGCCCCCACCTGTGCCGGCGTCAGCCCTGCCAGGTTCGCCCGATCGGTCGTCGTGTAGGCTGCCGCCTTGGCCGCCGCCAGCAGCTTGTTGCCGAACGCCGTCGAAAGTACCGACTCCTCTTCGTTCAGCTGCTTCAGCTTGGTCTTATCCGCATCGTTCAGCTTTGCACCGGCTTTCACAAACTGCAAGTAGTCCCACTCGAGCAGGCGCTCGCTTTCGGGATCCAATCGCAGCGTGGCGCGCTTGCCGTAGACCGCCTCGACCCGCGCAAACAGCTTTGGGTTCAGGTAGATATAGTCGTTTTGTGCGGCGAGCTTCGGGGCTTCGGCCTCCTGCACCCGCTGCAGCGTATCGTTTGTGTTGGCCTGCGCGACCGCCCCAAAGACCAGCGTCACTCGGTTCAACAACTGGCCGCTGCGCTCAAGCGCCACGAGCGTATTTTCAAATGTGGGCGCCGCCGCGTTGTTGGCAATCGCGTCGATCTCCGCCCGCTGCGCCGCCATGCCGGCCTCGATCGCCGGCTGGTAATCCGTGTCCTTGATGCGGTCGAACGGCGGCGCGCCGTACGGCAGCGAACTGGGCGCGTAGAACGGATTCGCAGGGTCCAACCCCGTTCCCGACGGTGCCTGCGCCGCCGACGCCACCGCAGCCCCACCACCCGTGACCGCCAACCCAGCACTCAGCATCGCCACCCCCACCCAACTCCCCACCTTGCCCAAATCGAACCTCCAACACCATGCTACGCAGCGATGGGCTGGTGCGGAGGCAAAATGTGTGGTCGGGGTTGTGGGTTCTTCATTCTTCGTTGAAAGCGAACCGACCTGACCACTTGGCGCGTGGAAGCGGCAACTAATACTGGAGAAGTTGTGCCGTGAAGGAATCGACCTATGTCCACCATGAAAGCCGTTGTCGTGCACGCCCCGGGCGGCCCCGAGGTCCTCAAAATTGAGACCCTGCCGGTGCCCACGCCCAAACCCGGCGAGGTGCTGATCCGCGTTCGCGCCTTTGGCCTGAACCGCTCGGAGCTGTTCACGCGCCAGGGCCTTTCGCCCAGCGTGAAGTTTCCGCGTGTGCTGGGGATTGAGGCTGCGGGCGAGGTCGCCGAGGCGCCCGGCGGCGAGTTCCAGCCCGGCGAGATTGTCGCCACCGTGATGGGCGGCATGGGCCGCGACTTCAACGGCGGCTATGCGGAATACACCTGCGTTCCCGCGAAACAGGTCCTGTCCACGAAGGTGAAGCTTCCCTGGGAAACCCTGGGCGCGGTGCCGGAGATGCTGCAGACTGCCTGGGGATCGCTCTTCAAGGCGCTCCAGCTCAAAAAAGGCGAGCATCTGCTCATTCGCGGGGGCTCTACCTCGGTCGGTCTCGCGGCCGCGGCGATCGCCAACAACTTCGGCGCGAAGGTCGCCTCCACGACCCGCAACCCGGACCGCGAAGAGTTGCTCAAAAAGAGCGGAGCGGGCAAGGTGTTCCTCGATAGTGGCGCAATCGCCGAGGCAGTCCGGCAGGACCTCCCCGAAGGCGCACACAAGGTCCTGGAACTGGTTGGAATTACGACGCTGAAGGACTCTCTCCGCTGCGCGCGGCCGGGCGGGATCGTCTGCGTCACCGGCATGGTCGGCAACAAGTGGTCCTTTGACGAGTTCTCCCCGATGGATGTCATCCCCACCGCGGTCGGCCTCACCGTGTATGGCGGCACAGCCGAGGATTTCACGGCCATGCCTTTCGACGATCTTCTGGGACAAATCGCCGCGGGCACCCTGCCGGTAACCATCGGCAAGGTGTTTGGGATAGACGATATTGTGGCGGCTCATCGCCTAATGGAAGAGAACCAAGCGGGGGGCAAGGTTGTGGTTCTGACGTAAGGCCGTCTACAGAGCGGGTTCGGCGTGTGCCACCCGTTCGGCATCGCGCGCCACGCGGGGCACACGCCCCTCCCGCAGCTGCAAAAACGGTCGCTCGACGGTTACATACAGCAACGTTCCAACCGCCACGCAAAGCAGCCACATGACTACTGCCGACTGGGCGGGGTGAGCCTCCATCGGTCGCGGCCAAAATACGTGCAGCACGTGCGCAAGCTCCTTATGGGTCAGATACAAACTGAAGGCGATCGTCGCCAGCCATCGTGCGCCGGGCACATGCGCGCGAGCCAGCCAGCCACCCTCCATTGTCGCGGAGCCGACCAGCAGCATCAAGCCGGCCGACAGCAAAGGATAGCCAACTACTGTACTGGCCGCGGCCATCCCGGTAGCGGACTCGAAATGATTGCGAAACATCCACAAACTTCCACCCGTCAACGTCACGCCCGCGACTGAAAGTCCGTTGCTGTAACGGCTCAAACGCGCCCAGCGTTCCGGCCGGAAAACCTCCAGGAGCGCCAGCGACACACCCGCCAGCAAACCATCCAGGCGCGAGTAGGTCGGATAGTAAACGTATCGCAAATAGGGCACATACAGCTCGGCACCCTGCGCTGCGGCGGGCCGCAGGCTAGTCACCAGAAGCCAGCTGCGCACCGCGACTCCAAACAGCAGCACGCCGACCAGTACGGTGACCGTCTTAGTCGCCGAAGGTCGCTTGGCCAGCAGCAGCACCAGCCACGGCAGCAGCAAGTAGAAATGCTCCTCCACGCACAAGGACCACACGTGCGAAAACGTGCTGTTCTGCGGGTAATGGAAGAGTAAGTTGTTCGTGAACGTCAGATACATCCACCAAGGCGAAAGACCGTTGCCTTCGCGCCACGCAGGCCACACGGCGTACAGGCCCAAGGTAACCAGGAAGGCAGGCAGTATGCGAAAGGCGCGCCGGCGGTAGAACTCCCCCAGTTGCAAAGGCTTTCCAGAGCGCATTGGCCGCAACAATTGCGATCCGATCAGGTAGCCACTCAGCACAAAGAACAGGTCCACACCAGCTCAGCCAAAGGTCGACGCCTGAATCCATCCTGCCGGCATGTAGCGACCCAGGTGGTACCACATCACCACAAGGATCGCGATGGCCCGCAGGGTGTCCAACCCCGCTAACCTGCTTTGAGACCTCGCCTCCACCCGCACACCCTCATCGTCAGGCTAGCATTGCGGAAAGTCCAAACCATCGACTAGAACGTCGCGGGTGATGCCTCAACGTAGCTTTTCGGTTCAAGAACCTGGCCGCAACCTTCGCTTTACGATGGTTTTTACCGTGTACCTGAGGGGAAAGCGACGGTTGCCGTCTCAGCCCTCGGTCGCCGTCCCCAGAGCCACCAGGAGCTGTATGGCGAAGGAGAGACCGCGTTTGCCTTCGGGCGAAGTGGCTTGGCGAACGATGCGAAAAAGGCTGGGCGTTTGGCCATCCGGATGAGGTGCCGCCATACCCTGATCCATCGCCTTGGCCAGGCGGTGCAGCATCTCCGGATCAAGGGCGGCGACAATGCGGCCAAGCGCGATCAGGTTGCGGATCGCGCTGATGGACTCGGGAAGAACCACAGCCTCGGCCAGCTTGCCCGCAATCACATCGCGGCCGCCGATCAGGCCCTGGAGTAGATCGAGGATGCCCTGATCGTGGGCGGTTTGCAAGGTGTCCCAAGCGACGAGGAGGGCTTCGGCGTGATCCCGCGGTGCAGCCTCCACCTTGCGCATCAGCTCGACGTGAGGATCTACGGGCTGGGGTGTGAAGGTGATCGGGTTTGCCATGGACCTGCCTTTCAGAGAAGCGGTTATTAGTTGTTCGTTGTTTGTTGTTAGTCGTTCGTTGCTTTGAGCTGCCGTTGCGGCCTTTGGCTCCTATGATGCGTTGCGAGCGAGGGTCTAGCACTTTTGAACTAACAACAGGAACCAACAATTAACAAGCTTCAAGACACTTCCATCGATCTAATTTGAACGAGCTTGTCCTTGAGGCGAGTACCGGGTAGCCAGTAATCGCCATTGGCCCACTTCTTCTCTACTTCTACGCCGTCGGTCGGTGTGCGGTTGCCGAAGCGGAAGTTCCTGCGCGGCAAAGGCGAGGGGCCCTTTTCCGGGAGAATGGTCATCTTCACTGAAAGCTCTTTATAGGCCGGCGTGTGCGTGGCGCGATCCACGTGCATGCTGGTGAGTTTGTTGACGGCCTCGTCCGTGGAGATCATGGGCATGTACATCTCCTTGCCTTGGACACGGTCTGTGATTAGCACGGCGAGTTTTACCTGGCCGTACTGGTTTTCAAGCCGAACAAACTGTCCGGTTTGAATACCGCGCTCGCTAGCCAGCTCCGGGGAGATCTCTAGAAAGATCTCGGGCGTGATGTCCTTGATGCCTGGGACGCGGTAGCTCATGTTTCCCTGCTCGAAGTGCTCCAGGAGGCGGCCGTTGTTCAGGTGGAGATCGTAAATCTCATTGCGCTCCTCACTGGGCCCGATGTAGTCCAACGGGTGGAACTGCGCTTTACCATCAGGAAATGGGAACTCCTTGGTATAGAGCAGCGGCTCGTCGCTGCCGTCAGGATGCACGGGCCATTGCAGACTCTTGTAGCCTTCGAGGCGCTCATACGTGACGCCGGCGAAGAGAGGGGTGAGGGATGTAACCTCCTCCATGACTTGGGAGGGGTGGGTGTAGTTCCAGCCACCAGCACCGCCCATGGCCTCCGCAATCAGCTTGTAGATCTCCCAGTCTGGCTTGGAGTCGGCGAGTGGATCGAAAACTTTGTAGATACGCTGGATGCGGCGCTCGGTATTGACGAAGGTGCCGTCCTTTTCAAGCGTGGGCGAGGCGGGCAGGACGAGGTCGGCGTATTTGCAGGTTTCAGAGAAGAAGATGTCCTGCACGACGAGGAAATCAAGCTTACCAAGGGCTTGGGCCACATCCAGCGCATTGGCATCGGAGGTGATGGTGTCTTCCCCCGTGATGTACAGGGAGCGCAGCGTCCCGTCATGGATCGCGGTGATCATCTCACGGTTATCGAGCCCTGTGGTGACCGGCAGAGTGACGCCCCAGGCGGCTTCGAACTTGGCCCGTACGTCAGCATCGTCAACCTTCTGGTAACCGGAAAAAATGTCCGGCATGGAGCCGAAATCACTGGCACCCTGCACGTTGTTATGGCCGCGTAGGGGATAGCCGCCAGAGCCGGGTTTTCTGAAATTGCCCGTGGCCAACAATAGATTGCAGGCAGCAGTGGAGGTGTCCGACCCGCCGCAGTGCTGGGTGACGCCCATGGCCCACAGAATGCAAACACCATTTTTCGCGGCATAGATCTCGTCAGCTACCTGCTTGAGTTGATCGACGGAGAGGCCGGTAACCTGCTCGGCGTGCTCCAGGGTATAGGGCTCAAGCGAGGTTTTAAATTCCTCAAATTTGTTGACCCACTGCCGGATGAACTGCGCGTCATGCCGGTTTGTGTCGATCAGGTGCTTGGTAACGGCAAGCATCCAGACTTCATCTGTGGACGGATTGGGGTGCAGAAAGATGTCGGCGCGATCGGCCATTTCATGCCGGCGAATATCGACGACGATCAATCGCTGGCCGCGCATCTTGTGCGACCGCTTGATCCGCGTGGCGAGCACGGGATGACTCTCGCTGGTATTGGAACCGACGACAATGACCAGATCGGCAATCTCGATGTCCGAGATAGAGCCGGAGTCACCGCCATAGCCCACGGTGCGGCTTAAACCCTTTGAGGCCGGCGTCTGACAGTACCGGCTGCAGTTGTCGATGTTGTTGGTGCCCACCACCGCGCGGGCGAGCTTCTGCACCAGGTAGCTTTCCTCGTTGGTGCACTTGGAGGAGGCAATAAAGGCGAGGGCATCCGGGCCATGCTCGTCCTTGATGCGGGTAAAGTTGTCGCGCACCATTTCGATCGCCTCATCCCATTCAATTTCGATGAAGGTTTGCGCGCCGTTGGGCAGGACCACGCGCTTCAGCGGCTTGCGCAGGCGCTCGTCCGAATTGGAATAATCCCAACCGAACTTGCCCTTGACGCAGGTGGAGATGCCGTTCACCGGGCCGAGCGAAGGTTCGATCTTTAGTATGTGCCGATCGCGCGTCCACACATCAAAGGAGCAGCCCACCCCGCAATACGTGCACACGGTCTTGGTGCGTTTGTCACGCTGGTGGCGCATCTCCGCTTCCATCTCAGAAAGGGCCAGGATCGCCGGATAGCCCGTGGAGGGCTCAATGCCCTTTACAGCGACGATCATGTTGTCGAGAACCTTCGGCGGCAAGGCAGTGAGGTAGCCGGCGTGGCCGACCATGCTCTTTTCCATGAGCGCGTTGCATGGGCAAACGGTGATGCAATGTCCGCAGCTTACGCAGGAGGAGCCTTCAATTTTCTCGCCGCCATCCCACATCACGCGCGGCATTTCGCGCTCCCAACTGATGGTGAGCGTCTCGTTTACCTGCACATTCTGGCAGGCCTCCACACAGCGGCCGCAAAGGATGCACTGGCTGGGATCATAGCGATAGAACGGGTTGGAGTGATCCTGCTCATAGCCCTTGGTGCGGAACTCGCGAACTTGATGCTGCACGTTCAGTTCGGCCGTAGCGTTGTGGACGGTGCAATTGCCGTTGTTGTTATCGCAGACCGTGCAGTAGAGGTTGTGATTTTCCAGGATGCGGTCAAAGGCTTCACGCTTGGCGACGTCGGCGCGATCGGAGTCGGTGAGGACCTGCTGGCCGACTTCGACGTTAACGCCGCAGGAGCGGACGAGCTCGCCATTAAGCTCAACCATGCAGGTGTCACAGGTGCCGATATGCCCCATGGGGGGCAGGTAGCAGACCTGCGGAATGCCTGTACTGGCGTCGAGGGACGCTTTGCGGTTGATGGCGGTGATTAAAGGCTCACCGACCTGCGCCGCAATCTTGACCCCGTCGATGTCAATAAAGGTATCGGGAACGAAGACAAAGGGAGTGTTCAGCAGCGGTTTGGCGTGGTATTGCGAGCGGTCTGTCACTGCTGAATAGATGCGAAAAGGTAGATGCGTGACCCGCGGCATGTTTCACGGCATAGAGACCATACTGAATGTCGATTCGGTTCGTAGGGTATCGATTACCTGGTTAACCCACCTTGCCCTTCGATGAATCCATCCAGGCTTTTTCAGCCGTCAGGGTTTGAGGCGGCAAGCAGCGCTGACTCACTCTGCGAAGGCTAACGAAGTTCGCCGACAAAAACGGCGTGTGGTGGGAGGCGGAGCGTGGCCGTTGATTCACCGGTGAGTGCCTGCGGACCGTAGCTGAACAGCGCGCGCAAGGGCCCGGGATGCAGGCCCAGCGGAAGGAGGTCGGCATCAAGCGAGAGCAGGGTGGGCGCGCTGCCCAGGTTAGCGGCGACGACGACCGTGCCGGCCGTGCGCCCGCCGGCGGGTGGGCGGCGAAGCAGCACGAGCGCATTTTGGGCATCGTGGTTCAGGACCACCTGTGTGCCCTCACGGAGAGAGGCTTGGCCGCGGCGAAGGACGAGCAAGTCGCGGAAAGCGTTGAGGACAGAACCTGGATCGCGGTCCTCCGTAGCGACGTTGAGGGTAGTGCCGTCGACGGGAAGGACGGGCAGCGTGCCGGCCGTGAAGCCGGGGAGCGTGTCGGGATCGGGCAGGGGTGGAGGCAGGTTCCGGTCGAGATCGACCGCTGGTCCTCCCGGAACGTTGCCGGTGAGGGAGCGCGGCGGTGGCCGGACGAATGGTTTGTAGGGGCCGATGGGGGTAGGCTGGCCGGGAGCAGGAAGGGCGGGAGCAACGCGCTCAATGGGAGCCCGCTGAATGTTGGTGGGGGTCCACTGCATGAGCGGGGCTGGGCCGGTTGTGTCGTGAGCTCCTGCCTCAGACGCTTCTGTGTTCAGACCGATTTCCGCACCAAAGTCAAAAAGGGCGGCAGCGCGGGAGGCGAGCAGAACAGCGGCAGCGGCAACCTCGTTTTGTGCGGCCGGCAATGGGTGGAGCCCGCTCCCGTTGCCGGCGGGCGAGGCGACGAGGCGCAGCAGGGGTGTACCTCCGGGGGATGCGGCACCCGCATCGCTGGTGGGCAGGCTCACGAGGGCTGAACGGAGGACGGCGGCCGTCGCGGGAGCGGCAGGCACGATGGCCGCGGTCGTGAGGCGACCCGAACCTTTGCCGAGAGGGACCTTGCGGATCCGGGCCATGGCCTGAGGATGGTCTTCAGCGCCTCCGGAGGGAAGCGCATTGCCAACCGGACCGGTGAGGAGGACGCGATCCCCGGGGGTGGCGCGCAGGGTGTCCTCGAGCAGGGCAACCAGCGAAAGGTATGCGGCAGCTCCGGCGTTTGCGGCGGCAGGCAACACCTGAGATGGCGACTCTAGAACCACCTGAGACGGCGGGTTCGGCAGGGCGATGCCCGCGGCGCCTTCGCCCAGCCACTCGTGCACCGTCCGCAGGAGCAGGGTACGGTCGCCGTAGGCCAACGCAGGCGGAAGCGCCGGCAGGACGCGGAGATTGTGCCGGCCGGCCTCGCGGATGAGGCTCTCCAGGGCGTCAGGGTCAAAGGGCGCCGCTGGGACCGCTGAGGCAAGAGCGGCGACAGGGGCTGCGGACTCCCTTGCAGAGGGCTCAAGTACGAGCGCATCGACACCCAGCGACTGCAGATAGTCGAGCCGCAGGGTGATTCCGGCGAGATCGCCTGTGCTCGCGCTGCCGGAGGCCTGAAAACGGGTGGGGTCGATGCGGTAGAAGATAGCGCGGCGCCACCAAGGCGGGGCGCTGACGCTCGCATTCATCCAGCCCCGGCGCGCCATGGTCTGGGCGCTGCCCTGCCCTGCGGCAAAAAGGCAGAAAAGAAGGCAAAGCACCGGGCTGCCGAGGCGAAACCGTCTTTGCGGCTGGGGCGAGGTCCGGCAGCCGGGATGGTGGGAATTCATTGCCACGATTCGTTGATTGGGTGAGATGTCCGGCGCCTGCCCGACGACCCACGCTGCCCTGCACCGCACCTGATACGCAACCTAGCAGACGCACAAGGCGCGACAGCGACGCTGGATGCACGCTGGGTTTATGCTACGCCTACCGGCATCCCCGAAAATGACGTGAGCCCGGACGACGACGAAGCGCAACGACCGGCCCGGAATCGAATCCAATGGGCTGACAGGAAGCCATCCAGACATGCCCCTTTATGAATACGAGTGCACCGAATGCCATCGACGCCTGGAAAAGATCCAGAAGTTTTCCGACCCTGAACTGACGGTATGCCCCCTTTGTGGCGGAGCCCTGGCGCGCACGGTAACTGCGCCGGCCATCCAGTTCAAAGGCGCAGGCTGGTACAAGGATCTCTACTCATCCGCCAAACCGCCTGCAGCTGCCGGAGGCGAGGCCCCGGCAGCTGCAGCCAGCGGCGGGGGCGATGCGGGATCCGGCGCAGCAAAGACCGAAGCCGCTCCTGCCGCACCGACGGCCAATACCTCCACCGCCACTGCGCCGGCCACGTCCTCCTCAACCGGAAGCTAAATGGGAGCGAAGACGCCTAGGTAGCGCCTCCTCACACATGCAAGGGCCGGCTCAGGCCTGCCACGAAAGTTCACACGATTGTCACCCCAGGGGTGAGCCCCCGCTATGATGGCTAAGCTATGATGCTCCGCATGATGCTGTATCGCTCAATCCGAAACCTTCGCCACGGGATGGAAGACATGCTGGAATTCGCCGTACAGGAAAGCCGCCTTGTATTACGCAATGTGGGATTTGTATCCGCCAGTATCACGGCGCTCGCGATGGGTGTGGCCGTCGGCCGGGAGTTACGGCAGCGGTACAAATTCAAGCGACGAACACCGTATGACATCTATGCGCGCGCCGGTGGTTCCATGCCCAAAGTTTCGGCAGACCTCGATTTCGGCGTCGGCATATAGGGATTTCCGCGCTGTGGCCAGTCTTTCAGAAACACTGGCCCGGGGCATGGTTAAGCTGCTCGGGAGGTGGACTGCACTTCTACCGGTGGCATAAGTTGAAGCAGATGAGCGAGATCTTCTACGGTGCTCGGCAGCCGGCTGAGCGATTCGGCTGACCTTTGGCGGTGTAGCCGTCTGGCAAGGTCTGCCACGGCCTGTTCCACCTGTGACTCATTCAGGCCCAGATCCCACAGGAGGTGGTCGCCCGGCAGCGGCGCTACGTTTAGCTCCCCAAGCCGCCCACTTTCCTGAAGGTAGCGGTAAGTCGTCGCGGCGAGCCTCCGTTCAAGACCTGCCTGGCGGAGCAGAGCGACAAACTTTGCCTCGGTAACCCGGCCTACAAGGGTTTGGCTCGGCTGCAACCACAATCGCAGGCGTCCGACGCACCAGCACCCGAAGACGAAAAAGGCACCCAGCAACACGCTAGAAATCTCGGTGTCAATATGGAATGACATGAAAGGTATGCCGCTCAAAGGAACTCCGGGGTTCGTTGAAATGATGTCGGTTTGACCTATCTTCGCCTACTGATTGGACTTGAGGTCCGTAACGGACCTCTACTATGACGCAAAAGTAGCAACAGCTGGTAGGGATAAAGACAGGATTTTGGCGGTTCAGTCCCCAGGGAGTCCCGTTTTGGGAAAAGCTCTTTGGCAAGGTCTGCATCCCGACGGGTTGGCGTCACATCAATGTGTGAGGCACAGGAGCGAAGCGTTCAGCCGCTTGCATCCAACGAAGGTATTGCAAATGGCATCCACGCTCGTTCCCATTCCGCCGTCGTCGCCCCCGCTTCCCCCTCTGGACCACGCAACGGGGATCGTTTCCAACGAGCCTGAGATGCGACTACGAGACAGCCATGGGCGCGCCATCACGGATTTGCGCCTCTCCGTGACAGACCGATGCAATTTTCGCTGTGTGTACTGCCGGACCGGCATGGGCGGGGAATCCCTCGGCGAGATGCCGCTTGATGACTACGCACACATGCTGCGGCTTTTTGTTGCCACCGGCGTGGAAAAGATACGCTTCACCGGAGGGGAGCCGCTACTGCGGCGTGGCCTGCTGGAGTTGATTCGTGAAACCGCGACGCTTCGGCCGGCGTTCGCACCGGAGGCGAAGCTTGATCTTGCCATCACAACCAACGGTCACCTGTTAGCCCCTATGGTGGGCGACCTAAAACGTGCCGGCCTGACGCGGGTGACGGTCAGCATGGATGCGGTCGATCCGGATACGTTTGCGCGGATCACGCGGGTCCCAGGCAGCTTCTTACGAGTGCGGGATGGTATCCGGGCGGCCCAGGACGCCGGCTTCGGGCCTGTCAAGGTCAACTGCGTCCTAATGCGCGGCTTCAATGATGGAGAGATTGAGGCGTTCGCCGAGTTTTCCCGTAGGGAAGGCGTCATCATTCGCTTCATTGAATTTATGCCGCTGGGAGAAGATCGAAGCTGGGCGCCGGAAACCGTGGTGCGCATGGACGAAATTTTGGAGCGATTGAACCGCGTACGCCCGGTGGTTGCCCTGCCTGCGAATCAGCTTTCAGAAACGGCACGACGCTTCACTTTTGACGATGGCTTGGGAGAAATCGGCATCATCGCCCCGGTCTCGCATCCCTTTTGCGGGCATTGCAGCAGAATTCGGCTGACCTCCGACGGCAAGATCCGGACGTGCCTTTTTTCACAGACGGACCACGATCTAGCGGGGCTTCTCAGGCAGGGTGCAACTGACGCGGAGCTGACGGCCTTTATCCGGCGGGTGGTTGATCGCAAAGAGGCACGTCACCACATCGGTGAACCTGGATTTTTGAGCCCCTCGCGGAGTATGGTGCAGATCGGCGGTTAACACCTTCTCTGCCGGTGTCGCGGATCCGCAAAGTAAATCAAGTTCCGTCCGGTCTGACCGAACGTTAGTTGTAGAAATGATCAAACATTTATTCGCCTCGTTCTAGGTATGACCGTTTGGCGCTATGCTTTGATTCCAGGGTGCCGCAAAGGCTCCCTTTCCCGAGTGAGATCTGAAAAGAACACTCAAAGCACCGGCCGCTGACGAATTACGACTCTTCAATGAAGTCGCGCAGGCCCTCACGTCCAATCTGGAATTGGAGCCGCTGCTGCGTACCATTCTGGGCAAGATGGAGGAGTATTTCGGGCCGGAGCGCTGGTCGCTCCTGATGGTCGACGAAGAAAGCAACGAGCTCTACTATGCTTTGAACGCCGGCAATCGGACGTCCACGGCACGGCTGCGTATGGGCGAAGGCGTCGCCGGCTACGTGGCGCAAACCGGCGAGCCGTTGGTGGTTCCCGATGTCCGCCTGGACCGCGACTGGCTGCGCTTCGCGCTGGCGCATCCGGAGTTGAAACTGCAGTCCATTGCCTGCGTGCCGATTCGCCACGGCGACCGAACGCTTGGCGTACTGCAGCTGCACAACAGCAAGCTGGACCTGCTACCCGGCAGTTCCCTGTCGTTTTTGCGAGTGCTGTGCGATTACGCCGCCATTGCCCTGCAGAACGCACGCCAGGTGAAGCTGGTGCATCGGCTAAGCATTACGGACGACTGCACGGGCCTCTATAATTCGCGGTATCTCTACACGAGTCTGGATCAGGAGATCGCCTCCGCGCGCATGGGCGATCGTTTTCGACCGGGAAAACATTTCAGCTTGCTGTTCTTCGATCTGGATCGCTTCAAGGGTGTAAATGACACCTATGGCCATCTTGTGGGCTCCCGCCTGCTCGCAGAGATCGGAACCCTGGTGAAGAAAACTTTGGGGCCGGATCACATGGCGTTTCGCTATGGCGGCGATGAATTTGTGGCGCTGCTGCGGAACCTGGACAAAAGCAGCGCCACCCAGGCTGTGACTTATCTTCGCGAAAACCTGCGTGAAACAGAGCTGCTGACGGGCGAGGGGATGAATCTGCGCATCACGGCAAGCTTCGGGCTGGCGACCTTTCCCCAGGATGGGGACGACCTGCACGGGATTATTCGAGCGGCGGATTCCATGATGTATTGCGCCAAAGCAGAAGGGCGCGACAAGCTGATCGTGGCCAGCGACGAACGGCCGCAGGTAATGCCACGGCTGCCTACCTCGCGACACGCCTGAGGCTGCGGGTGAAGCCGTGAGCCTGGTAGCGCACAAGAGCTTAAACAGGAGCGAGCGGTTGGGTGGCGACGGTGTTGTAGGCAGCGCCCTGCAGGCCGGGAACACTCTCGTACAAATCGATTCGGTCGGCACGCCATCCCAGGGCTGTTCCAAAGGCCGGCAGCGCTGGTTTGCTGAGCTTCTGCAGGGTTCTCAGGCCGGTGCGACCTTTACTGCGAGCCAGGGTGATGTGCGGGTGGAACGGTAACGAGGTATCGGTGGAAGTTCCCGGCGCCAACCGGCTGGTGAGATCGGCGTGGAAGGTCCTGAGTTCCTCGGTGAGATCGATGGCGGCGTAGAGAATGCCTTTTGCAGGAAAAAGGCCGAGGCTCTCCAGGCGAAGGGAGGGCTGTTTACCTTGGAACCGGCCAAGTTTCTCAAGAAGCGGAGGAAGCAGCGCTGCGTCTACGTCACCGAAGAAGTGCAGGGTGATGTGCCACTGTTCGGGACCTGTCCAGCGCAGGCCATCCGTCGGTGCAGCGAGCCTAAGGCGGAGAGCGGACAGCCTATCCACCACGCGCGCAGGCAAAGGAAGTCCGGCAAACAGACGCATGTCTCTACGCTACCGCGATTTGCCCAAGGGGGTGCTGCTGCTGCGGAGGGAACGCCGAGATTCTCCGTTTCGAATTGCCTTCTGGCATCGCACCGCCGCAGACGCAGTATGGGCCGAGCGGAAAACCGCACGGCCCACACCCGAGCGCTACCGTAAGTTTAGTGACCCGCTTCGACCGCCGGTGTGATGATGCCGATGTTGGTGACATCCGCTGCGTGCCCGAAGCTAATGACCTGCGCCACTGGACCGAAGTCGAGCTTCGCGTCACCTTTCACGAACATGACCTTTTCCTGCCGGATCGAGAAGATCTTCTGGAGCTCGCCGGTGATGTCCGCCTTGGCGAATGCCTGATCGTTGATCTTGTAAGAGACCTGTCCATTGCCCGCGGGCTGCACCTGAACGACGATGGTGCGGGCATTGGGCTGCTCCGGTGCTTTGGTTTTCGGCGGCTGGGGCACAAGTGCCTCAAGCCCCTTTGGATTATTCGGCACGATGACCATGAAAATGATCAGAAGTACCAGAAGTACGTCGATCAGCGGTGTCACGTTGATGCTGGACACGGCGCCGCCGGTTCCACCTCCACCCATTCCCATGCTGGTTCCTCTTTCTTACAAGGCCGGATGAAACTCCCGGCCATTTGCTCAGGTTAGTGGTTTTCGTTGATGGAATCCGTCAGCAGGTTCAACTGGCTGACGCCGCCGGTACGAATGGCGTCGATCGCGGTCATCACATCGCCGTAGTTTGCACGTGTATCGGCGCGAAAGTAGACCGACTTGTCATCAGTTGGATTGGTCTTCTTGGCTTCAAGATCGGAGACCTTCTGACCAAGCGTGTCTTTGGTAACCAGATCGCCGCCGACAAAGTATTTGCCGTCGCGGGTGACCGCGACATTAATGGCGTCTTCCTTGTTGGCGTTATCCATCACAGTCGCTGCCGTCACTACCGGCAGATCGACGTTCACCTTGTTGTTCAACATCGGGGTGACCACCATGAAGATGATCAGCAACACCAACATCACGTCCACCATGGGTGTCACGTTGATATCGGAGTTGACCTTTTTTCCCTCGTCCCGCTTTGCCATTGCCATAAGGTCTTACCTCGCCGAACCGGACAGATCCGGCTGTTCCGCACCCATGCGGTTCTGAAGTTGTCGGGAGAGCAGCAATGCCGCTCTCCCTCCAGGGAAACCGCTATTTAGCGATGAGCCTGCTTGATGAAGTAATCGACGAGCTCGGAGGAGCTATTGTCCATCTCGACGTCAAAGGCTTCCACTTTGTTGGTGAAGTAGTTGAACAACATAACGGCGGGGATGGCGACGAGCAGACCGAAGGCAGTGGTGACGAGGGCCTCCGAGATACCGCCGGCCACAGCACCGATGCCGGTCGCCTTGGAGCTGGCGATGGAACGGAAGGCATTCAGAATACCGACCACGGTGCCGAACAGGCCGATGAACGGCGCGGTGGAACCGATGGTGGCCAGACCGCCAAGGCCCTTCTTCAGCTTGGCGTGAACGATGGCTTCAGAGCGCTCGAGGGCGCGCTTGGAGCTTTCCACCTGGGCTTCCGTGATGGCGCCGCCCGAACCGAAGGAGCGGAACTCGGTCAGGCCGGCAGTGACAACCTCGGCCAGGTGAGACTTCTTGCTCTTGTCGGCAACCTTGATCGCTTCGTCCAAACGGCCCTCTTTGAGGGCGTTGGCGACGCGGGGAGCAAACTCACGCGATTGGCTGCGGGCAGCCGAAAAATAGATGGCGCGATCAATGATCACTGCGAGGGACCAGATCGACATGATGAAGAGGATGATGACCACGGCCTTGGCCAGAATGCCCATGTTGCCCCACAGATCCATGGGACTGAAGCCGACGGTAGGGGCGGCGCCGGCGGCGGGAGCGTCCTGCAGAAACGCGGCGAGCGGCGCGAGGGTGACGTGGGCAGACTGCATGAGATGAGCGAGAATCACGGTCTTTCTTTCCTCCTGGAACGGTGTGCGAGTGGAGTTCTGTAGCGTTCACGCTGGAGCGTGAAGGGGAGGTCGCGAGAACAACAGTCTGGGACTGCTGCAAGGGTTAAGACGTTTACAAATCGTAGAAGCTAAACCTGAGTAAACCTGGGGAATACACCTTGCCCGCAGTTTGTTCTGAAAGCTAGCCTACCCTGCCCGGAGATTTGGAGGAATCCCACGGGCAGGGTAGAGAAGAATCAACCACCGTTGAGGTTGAAGTTCACCGTAACCGTGGTATTGACCTCGGTAGGTTCACCGTTGAGCATGTATGGCTTGTAGCGCCACTGCTTCACTGCGTCGATCGCTGCACCTTGTAGCATGGCGGGACCGCTGATCGCGCTCAGGTTTTCGATACTGCCCGTCTTCGAGATGGTGGCGCTAAGCACGACCGTACCACTGAGCCGGGCTGAGCGTGCAATCGCCGGGTAAACGGGGGCAGGACCGGAGAGTTTCAGACCGGAGACTACACCACCGGAGATGCGCACAGGTCCTTTGGGCTTGGCTGGCGCAGCCACGGAGACAGCAGGACCGCTACCTGTGCCCGTGGGGCTGCCGAACAGCGAGGTAGGGTTTCCACCGGCGGTGCTGCTGAGGTCAGCGCTTGCAGAGTTCGGAGGCGGCGGCGGCCCTGTGTCCTTGATCATGTTGATCTTCGGAATCTTGGTGGGCACGGTCATGTCCATCTCAGACGGCGCAGCCGGTGCCGAGTGCGGCACAACCGGGACCTTGGTCGGCGGCGGCGGGGGAGGTGGTGGCGGCGGGGGTGGCGGCG
>CAXSCE010000016.1:0-74713 GCA_964236545.1 uncultured Bryocella sp. | reverse complement strand
ACAGCACCGCGACTCCGACGATTTCAGCTACGTGAACTCCCTCGTCTACCATCCTCGCGCCCTCAACGGCCAGAACGGCGCACCCAGCACCGTCCTCAGTAACGGTGCCGACCTCGACCGCATGCTGCAACTCGCTCGCGCAGCCGACATCGTCGTCAAACACTCCGGCATCGGCTGCGACGACAGCGAGCTCGAACGCCGCGTTCCCGCCGAGTGCGGCTCCTCCTCAGGTCCAAACGCTCCCATGACCTTCATCTGGGACGTCGACGCCCCCGCCACGATCCACCGCATGCGCGCCGACCCCGCCGACGCCCTGCGCCACGCCACCCCCGGCTACGACGCCATCCTCACCTATGGCGGCGGTCCGCTCGCCTACGAAGGCTTCCGCGAGTTCGGCGCGCAGGCCTACTATTCCATGTACAACGGCCTGGACCCCGAAACTCACCATCCCGTCCCGCCCGACCCCGCGCTCGCCTGCGACGTCGTTTTCCTGGGTAACCGTCTTCCCGACCGCGAGGCCCGCGTCGAGGAGCTCTTCCTCCGCGCTGCTGAACTAGCCCCGCAGGCGAGCTTCATCCTCGGCGGCGAAGGCTGGGGCGACAAGCGCCTTCCCCCCAACGTCCGCTGGCTAGGCCACGTCCCCACCGCGGACCACAACCGCGTCAATTGCTCGGCCAGCATGGTCCTCAACATCAACCGCGCCTCCATGGCCGAGTTCGGCTTCTCACCCCCCACCCGCGTCTTCGAGGTCGCCGGCGCCGGCACCTGCCTGCTTTGCGATGACTGGCCCGGCATCAGCGACTGCTTCGAGCCCGGCACCGAAATCCTCGTCGTCAAATCGGCCGAAGACGTAGTCGCCGCCCTTGCTCGCTACACCCTCGCCGACCGCCAGCGCGTCGGCGGAGCCTTCCACGTCCGCGGCCTCCTCGACCACACCTACGCCCAGCGAGCCGCCCAGGCCGACCTCGCCTTCCGCGAATGCCACGCCCGCCGCGCCGGCACCCTGCGCCCTCAAACCCAGGCCTCCGCCACCATGGCCGACTGGCGAAACATCCCAAACTGGCGCCGCGACCACAGCGGAAACCTGATCGAATCCACAGCAATCGATTCGCAAACCAAACCGACTCGTACCCCCTCCTCTTTCGCAGGCCCAACCGTATGAGCACCTTCGGCAGTCAAGACCGCATGAACAATCCTTGGTTGTCATTCCCGAAGGGAATCTGCGTTTGCCGCGACCGTTGCCGTTGTTTTTGTCATTCCCGAAGGGAACCCGCATTGGCCCACGCCCATGCGGAGGTCCAAGCCGGGGCAGTCGCATGAAGATCGTCCTCTACGGCCTTACGATCACCTCTTCCTGGGGCAACGGCCACGCCACCACCTATCGCTCGCTCTGCAAAGCCCTTGCCGCCCGTGGCCACGGGATTACCTTCATCGAAAAAGATGTTGAGTGGTATCGCAGCAACCGCGATCTCCCCAACCCCACCTTCTGCAAGGTCCGCCTCTACGAGGACTGGGCCACCGAAGCCCCACAACTGCTCGCTCTCAGCGCTGACGCCGACGCAATCGTTATCGGCTCCTACTTCCCCGATGCCGTCGCCGCCACCGAACAACTCCTCGCCGCAAACCACGGCCCGCTGCTCTTCTACGACATCGACACCCCCATCACCCTCGCCGCCCTTCGCTCCCACGGCCGCACCGAATACCTCGACGCCGCCCTCATCCCGCACTACAGCGCCTACCTAAGCTTCACCGGCGGGCCCACGCTCATCGAGCTCGAAACCCGCTTCGGTTCGCCCCGCGCCGTCCCCTTCTACTGCTCCGTGGACCCCGACCTCTACCACCCCACCCCGATCAATCCCGACTTCGGCTGCGCCCTCAGCTATCTCGGCACCTACGCCCCCGATCGCCAACCAAAGCTAATGCAATTGCTGAACCAAACCGCCGGGCTCTTTCCTAAAGAAAGTTTCATCGTAGCCGGGCCGCAGTACCCCGACGGCCTCGCCTGGTCGCCCAACGTGCGCCGCATCATCCATCTATCGCCACCCGAGCACCCGGCCTTCTACTCCTCCTCCCGCTTCACCCTCAACCTCACCCGCGACGACATGGTCGCCGCCGGCTGGTCGCCCTCCGTCCGCCTTTTTGAAGCCTCCGCCTGTGGCGCCGCCATCCTCTCCGACCCCTGGCCCGGCCTGGAGGAATTCCTCACCCCGGGGAGCGAAATCCTGCTCCCTCAAAGTCCAGCCGAAGTCGCCGATATCCTCGAAAACACCACCGACACCGAGCGCGGCGCCCTGGGCCGCCGCGCCCGCGAGCACATCCTCGCCGAACACACCGCCGCCCACCGCGCCCAACAATTCGAAGCCGTCGTCTCCGCCTGCCGCTATCGCTAGCCGCTCAACTCAGGCGGAAACCACAACGCCTCTCTCTGTTGTCATTCCCGCAGGGAATCTGCGTTTGTCGCGGCGACACACCCTCACGCTGCCGCCCCAATCCCATCCAGTCGCGCGATCACCTCAGCCGAAAGCGGCATCCGCGCCGCCCGGAGGTTCTCCCGCAAATGCACCATAGACGACGTTCCGGGAATTAACAGGAGATTCGGTGACCGGTGCAGCAGCCAGGCCAAGGCCACCTGCATCGGCGTCTCCCCGAGTTCCTCCGCCACCGCCTCCAGCTCGGAAGATTGCAGCGGCGAAAACCCGCCCAGCGGAAAATACGGCACATACGCAATTCCCAACTTAGCCGTCTCCTCCAATAGCGCGTCGTCTTCGCGCTTGGCCAGGTTGTACAAATTCTGCACGCACACCACGTCCGCAATCTCCCGGCCCTCGGCCAGTTGCGCCGAGTCCACATTGCTGAGCCCAAGATGCCGGATCAATCCCTGCGCCTTCAGCTCAGCCAGGACGGTAAACATCTCCTCAATCGACGCACCCAGCGGGTGCAACGGCGATCCCACCCGCAGGTTCACCACATCCAGCGCGTCCACGCCCAGGTTGCGCAGGTTGTCGTGCACCGCCTCGCGGAGATCCTCCCGCGAAAGCGCCGCAAGCCACGCCCCATCCTCCCCCCGCCTGACGCCCACCTTCGTCACGATCACCAGCCCTTCCGGATAGGGGTGCAGGGCCTCCTTGATCAACTGGTTGGTCACGTGCGGCCCGTAGAAATCGCTCGTGTCGATATGGTTTACCCCTGCCGCCACGGCTTCGCGCAGCACAAGGAGCGCCTCCGCCTTGTCTTTCGGCGGTCCAAAGACACGGGGGCCCGCCAGCCGCATTGCGCCGTAGCCCATCCGGTTTACCGTCAGTTCCGTCTTCGGAAAGGTAAACGTTCCGCCCATTGCGGCGTCTTTCACCCTGTCGGCTGCATTGCTCATTGTGTCGTCTCCTTGTGGCAAGTGCGCTTTGCCGAGCCACATCTCAGTTCAAACTTCCAGTCCCACACCCTCGACCAAAACCGCCAGGCTCCGCAGACAGAGCTCCGGCTCTTCCGCCGCCAGTTGCTCCGCCGAATAAATTCCCGTAGCCACCGCGATCACCTCCAGCCCGTTGGCGTGCGCTGCCTGCACATCGGCCGGCGTATCCCCCAGCACACAAAGCGCGGCTGCCTCCCCGGCACGCGCGCGCAGCGCGGCGGCAGCTGCCTGAAACACCTCGGCCCGCGTCTCGAACCCATCGCTCCAGCCGCCCAGATCAAAAAACTCCCAAAGCCCGCAGCTCTCCAGCTTGGCCACTCCAATGCGGGCAAAGTTCCCCGTCGCCGTGGAGAGCACTGCCCCGCGTCGCCGCAGGTGGGCCAGCACCTCCCGCACCTCCGGCAGCACATCAATCCGGAAGTCCTTCCGCCGGGCCTCGACCTCCGCCCCCATCCGTTCCCGGATCTCTCCCAGCCGCGGCCGCCAGACCGCATCCTCCACGCCCGCCAACCGGAACGCATCCCGCAAAATGCCGGTGTCGGTGTTGCCGTGCGTCACCACGCCGTCCAGGTTCAACGCCCGTCCGCTCACCGCGCTCAACGCGTTGCAAAACGCAAAGTAATGCACCGCATCCTGGCAGTTCAACAAGGTCCCATCGATATCAAACAGGTACGCGTCAAACCCGTCCCACGCCCGCGATAGCCTTCCATCACCCACAACTCCACCTCCTCTACGGCCAGGGAAGCCGGCCCGCGCCTTCCACAGACAGCCGTCCATGCAAAGCCACCGACACCCGCTCCATCAGTCCCGCCCAGTCGCCCGCGCTCCCCTGCCGCCACAACCGCAACGACGGGTACCACGGCGACTCCTCGCGCCCGCTCATCCATCGCCAGTCCGCCCGGTGCTGCAGCAACAGCCAGCACGGCACCCCGAGCGCCCCCGCCAAATGCGCTGCCAGCGTATCCACCGTGATCAACAGGTCCATTTGCTCCACAACAGCCGCCAGCCGCAGCAATCCATCACCAAACTCGTACACGTCCCGCCACCCGGGGGGCAGAACCCCTCCCCCCTCCCGGCCGCTCCGTCCTTCCAGGCTCCAGAACACCGGGCCTTTAACCTCGGCCAGCGCCTCTACCAGATGGAACGGAATCGATCGGGTAGCGTTCCAGTGTCCGGCCGTCCAGACCACCCCCACCCGTGACCCTCCATCTCCCGCCTTCCGGCCGCCCTGTACCAAGCTTGCAGCCTCAGCCCGCAAATTTTCCGGCAAACGGAGATAACCTTCGCGGGGCTGCAAAGCCTCCGAACGCACCCGCAGCAGGTAGGGCAATTCCATCACCTCCACCTGCGCGTCCCAGGCCGGAGTCTCGCGGGGCGCATCCTTCCCCCACGTGATCACCTCGCCCATGCCCTCGAAGCACGGCGCAAGCTCCACCAGCCGGGGTGGCACCTCCACAATCAGGTGCGAGACGATGTTTCGCAGCCGCGGCAGAAACCGAAACATCTGCACCGCATCGCCAAACCCATGCAGGCTGCGCAGAATTACGCGCTTGCCGCGCAGCTCCTCGCCGTTCCAGAATCGGTGCGGATCCGCCCCACCTCGTTCGCGGATGGCATCGCTTTCCAGCCACGCCGCCTCAAAATTCCCACCCATCATGTGGGCCAGCCATCGATTCGCCGCGCACCGGTCCCTCTCGGCCCCAGCCCGCTCCGCCAGATCGGCAAGCCGCACCGTCGCGGCGAGATCCTCCGCCGCCAGCGCCGTCTCCGCGGCCTCGATCCAGGAAGCTGCGGAGGCAGCGGCCTCGATCCAGGAAGCTGCAGAGGCTTCGCCAGCATCCCCGCTCAGCGCCTCGGCATCGCCCTCACGGCTTGCAGCCCCCTCACTCACGGCGCAACAGGTTCCGTTTCGGCCTGGGCAGCGGGATACACCGCGTGTGGCCCATCCGGCGGTACCGTCACAGGCCGCCACCGGCACACATAGACCTCATCCTCCGGCTGCGAAACAAGATCGAAGCCGGAAGACCGCAACATCGCTTCCGTGCACGCCCGGTTCGGCACCCACCAGTTCGTCTCATCGTGCGAGTACCGCCGCTCGATAAAGTGGAGCTTCGGATACCCCGGCTCCTCAAACGGTGCCGGCGCGGCGAAATCGTAGTCCTCCTGCACCTCGGCAATCTCCCGGCTGCCCCGCTGCATACTCTGAAACAGCAGCAAATCCTTGGCCGCATGCTCATGGATCAGATCCAGCGCCAGCAGCGGATGCCGTAGGTGATAGAGCACCCCCATAAAGATCACCAGATCGAACTTCTCGCCCAGCCGGGCCACATCCCAAACCGGCATCTGCCGAAATTCGACATCGAGCCCGGTCATCTCCGCCGCAAATCGCGCCTGCGCCAGGTATCCCGTATCCGTATCGATCCCCAAAACCCGGTCCGCTCCGCGCCGCTTCATCTCCAGCGAATAAAACCCGCCGTTGCAGCCAATATCGAGCACACTTTTGCCCGTCATGTCCGCCGGCAGCGCGTCGCGGAAATTTGCAAACTTCACCTCCGGGTAGTTGCCGAGAAAGTGATTCGGCGCCGTCCAGACACCCCGCAGCTGCATATTGTGAAACCACGGCCCCAGCGCGTCGATCTTTTGCCTCAACGGCTCGTCGTTCGGGTCAGCCGCTGCAGTCGCAGAGACCGCCTCAGCGTGTTGCGGTTGCGTCTCGATCATGTTCCTCCAACAACTCCGTATTCAGCCCTGAACTCCTTTGAGAGAGCCCTTCCCTATGCACCGGCAGCGCTCCACGCTCCAGCAGCCGCACCGCCGCCCGCCAACCGTGCAACGTGCCCGTGTCCACGTAGCCCTGGCCGTTGCGCACACCGAGGGCCCGTCCGCCCTCGGCCAGCCACGCGTTCACCAGTGTCCCTATATACTCATCCCGCCGTTCCGGCCGGCACCACAGCGCATAGAGCTCGTGCAGCACATGACCAGGCATCTTGATTGCGCCCCAGATCCAGTGTGTTGAGGCACCCTGCCGCTTCACTTGGATTTCCTGTACGGCGCCCTCTTCATCGATCACCACGGCGTCAAACAGCTCTGGCCGCTCCACCGGAAACAGCAGAAACGAAAGGGCATCCTCCGGCAGCCCGCGCAGCCCATCCTCGGGCGACCACACCGTGTCCGGCAGCCCGATCAGCACGCTCTCCTCGGGAGAAATCAGCGGCAGCGCCCGAAAAATCGCATCGCACAACCCGCCCGGCTGCCCCTGCACCACGTATGCGATGTCCGCGCCCCACAGTCGCGACCCGTAGTACGCCAGAATGTCGGTCTTGCCCGGCGAGATCACAAAACAGAGCTTGTCCGCGCCTCCCAGCACCATGCGTTCCACAAGATATTCACTCACCGCCCGCGGCCGCTCATCGCCGTTCTCCACCCGGCTGCCTACCGGCAGCAGCTCCTTCGAAAACGCCAATGGCTGAATACGGCTCCCTGCCCCCGCGGCTGGAATAATCCCCCACATCACGAACCGACCCTTTCACTTTTCATTCCCGAAGGGGAATCTGCTTCTCGCTGTCGCCTTTGCTTCTCTTTCTGTCATCCCCGAAGGGGATCTGCTTCACCCATGCTGGCCCCAACCCCGACCCGCAATCCATTGATCGCCCGCTCCAAATCTCCCAATCGGCAGTCCGCCGTATGCTCCTGCAGGGCCCGTGCCTGTGCCGCCTCAGCTACCCGCCTCAGCTCTGCGTCGGACAAGCATAACGTGTCGAGCACCTCGTCCGCTGTGTCCACCCTGAGGATCTCCTCCCCTGGTGTAAAGAATTGGGACAATCCCTCCCATCCATCACTCAAAAGTGGCACCCCGCAAGCAGCCGCTTCGAACAATCGCCCCGACGGGCAGAACCCATACTCCGCCATCGCCCGTCGCGTCACATTCAACGTAGCCCGCCCCGAGCAGAAGAACCCCGGGTGCTGGGCCGCCTCCAGGTGTCCCGTAAATGCGATATTCCGCGCCCACGGAAACCCCGCCGGATACTGCGCCCCGCCGATCAGAAACCGCTTCTCCGCCAGCCGTCCTGCCGGCTCGAGGAACAACCGCGTCAGCGCCGCCTGCCGGTCATCGGCATAGGTTCCCAGGTAGCTCAACTCCGCCCGAAAGGCCTCCACCGGCACCACCGGATGGTGCGTCTCCGGGTCGACAGACCCATACAGCGGCGCCACGGCCCGCGCCCCCAGCCGCGTCCGCAGCTCCTCCAGCGCCCGCCCCCCTGTATAGCTCAGCACCAGGTCGAATCCGCCCAGACCCTCCAACGGCACGTACCCGACCTCCGCCCCGGTCCCCAGCGCATCGAGCGTCATCGGCGTGTCCATGTCATAAAACGTCCGCACCCCACGGCCCCCCTCCAGCACCAGCCGAGAGGCCTCCACCCCATCCGGGCAGTAGCTGGTCACCATCACCAGATCCGCCTCGCGCACCGTTCGCAAAGCCTCGTCCCGCACCGCTTGGAAATCCGAGTAGAGCCGCAGCGTCCCACCCTCGGGCAGATCCCAAAGATCGCGCGTGTCGGCGTAGTAAGGCACGTCTTTTTCAAAAAAGGTGACCGTGTACCCACGCCGCAACATCGCTTTGATCAGGGAGCGCCAAAGGGTCGCATGGCCGTTGCCCCACGACGACGAAACCGTCAGGCCAAAGATCACAACACGCATAGGGGGCCTCAAAAACAGCAAAAGCTGCCACTGGGGCAGCCGCACACCACGGATCGGGACAACGTAGCTTCCGGAGACTCGGAGATGGCTCCTGAGGTAGGACTCGAACCTACAACCCTTCGGTTAACAGCCGAATGCTCTGCCATTGAGCTACTCAGGATCGGCCGGAAGCGCGCAACCAGGACGGCTGCACCTCCCCTTTATAGCAAACCCGGCACACACCGTCAAAACGCGCGTCGCACCGCACATCACGGATCACACATCCTCACGGGTACAGCAGCACCACGATGTTGTAGCTGCTGAATGGCCGCGAGCTCTCCTTCGCCGCGCAGGCCCCCACGGTTGCCTGGTGGTACCGCCCCGTCCCCAGCCGCGCCCGCAGCTCCGCCGGCAGCGCATCGAGCTCCCCGGTCGAGAACCGCATCACAAACCACGGCCGCCGCGGTCCCGCGTACCCCTCCTCCATCCCGCAGGTCGCCCGGGCCGCCTCATCCCCTACCTGAACCTGCAGGTCCGCCGTCGCTCGCAGCAGCTCCGCCACCGCGGTCTCCTGCTCGTCATAGGACAGGGCTTCCACGCTGCGGTCGAAGTCCTCCACCGCATATAACTCCCCGCGGCGGCTGCGCACGCTGATGCCCACCCGGTTTACCCCTGGGTCCAGCAGGTTTTCACGGTGCCCCTCTGACAGCATCCACGCCCGGTGCACTGCCACCGCCGTCGGCGCCTCCGCAACATTCTCCTCCACCACGCTGAAGCGCGCCCCCGCCACACCTGCCCGTCCCGCCACGTCGGCCTCACCTGGGTACCGGTGCGAGATCGACTCCCGCGCCGCCATCTCCAGGGCATGGGCCGCCGCCGCCCGGGACAGCGCCGCATCCCACTGCAGCACAGGCAACCCCCGCCCTTGCCGCTCCGCGTTCGCCGCCTGAAACAGGTACTGCTCCGCCACTGACACCGGCCCCTGCGCCCTAAGCGGCACCCCGGCCAGCAAACAAGGAAACAGCAACCTCCAAAAAACCCGCATGGTAGGCAGACCCACACCACCGCAGAAAGCTGCGCTAACAAAGCAAGCCGGTCTTCGTATCATCAACTCGACCCGAAGCACATCGAGCTATAAATTCATTCCGACGGGAGGTGTACCCCCGCCAAACGATTGTCGTCTCGACCGCAGCCGTACCCCGCCCAAACCTTGTCATCTCGACCGCAGCCGTAGCCCGCCCAAACCTTGTCATCTCGACCGGAGGTGCGAAGCACCGTAGCGGAGAGACCCCTGTATTCCCCGCCACCGCAGCTCCCGCTCCACAGAGGCAGGAACCAGGCCCCTCCACCCGAACGACCCCAAGCCAAATGCTGCGCCGCCTTACTGCCGCTGCGGCACCAGCTCCGGCAAGCGCTCCCGGTACCGCACCATCAGGTGAAACAGTTTGCGCGCATGCCAGTACCGCGGAACATACCGCGTCGGCTCGCTCATCGCCCGGAAAAACCATCCCAAATACAGCTTGTCCGCCCACACCGGAATGTGCACTTGGTCGCCGCTCAGAAACGCAATCGCCGCGCCGATGCAGTGAATCGCCGGCAGATAGCTCAAATGATGCTTCAGGTACAGGCCCACCCGCTCCTGCGTCCCGCCGCCCACGGTCAAGATCACGTGCTTTGGCCGGATGCGCTCGATCTGCTCCAGCAGTCCCGAGTCCTCGATCTCCACCCCATAGGTCGGCGCGATGTACACGCAGCTCATCGGCACCGTGATGCCCTGGCTCTGCAGCCAGTCGCAATTTCGCTGTGCGCTCACGTCGCGCGCCATCACCCAAAGCGTGTTGCCCGGCTTGCGCACTTCGTCGTCCTTCAGCAGCTCCCGCAGGTATTCCAGGCCGGAGATCCGCGGCATATGCTGCCCCTGCATCCGGTTCCAGATCATCACCATAAAGGCGGAATCCGGCAGCGCCAGGTCCGCTTCAATCATCGCCTGACGGTAGTTCGCATTGGTCTCCACCTCGCGCAGCGAGGGCGCGGCCGGCACCACCAGAAGTCCTCCCTGTTTCATGCGTTCAATCGCCTGACCTGCCGTGCCGCTGAAGAAATCAATGCCGAGAATCGTGGTTTCTTTCGAGCTCATCGCTGCCATCTGGATCTGCCCCTTTGACCGGCTTGCCCCTCCACTTTGACAACGGTGAAGGTGTCTCTATCCAAGCCAACACGGAGTCTAATGAGCCCGAACAGGAACACGCCCTTCCACTTCCCGGTCAGCCTTGCGACTTTAGTCGTGTACCCGGCCGCACGATGGTCATTACCCCGGTCCCCCCCCCTCCCCTCAATCCCTCTCACCCACCCAAAAAGGCCGAGGTCACCCCAAGTACACTGAGGTGCATGAGGGCTCGTGCGTTCCGGTTGTTGCGATCGCACCCCCCCATCGCCGCTGGCGGCCTCCTCATCACGATCTTCGTGCTCCTTGCCGTCTTTGCCCCCTGGCTTGCCCCGGACGACCCGGCCCGCATCGACCTCCTGCATCGCCTCACGCCGCCGGCCGCGCATCACCTCTTCGGCACCGATGAACTCGGCCGCGACGTTCTCTCCCGTGTCCTCTTCGGCGCCCGGATCTCCCTCGCCGTTGCCGCCGCTGTCGTCCTGCTCTCGCTCGCTCTCGGCCTCCTCTTCGGTTCGCTCGCCGGCTTCTACGGCGGCTGGATTGATACGGTGCTCACGGTCTATCTTGGCAACGCCTTCCTGGCCCTGCCCGGGATCCTGCTCGCCGTAGCCGTGGTCGCCTTCCTCGGCCCCACCGTGCCCGACCTCATCCTCGCGCTGGCCCTGCCCGCCTGGGTCGGCTACGCGCGCCTGGTCCGCGCGCAGGTCGCCGCCGTGCGCGAACGCGAGTTCGTCCAGGCCGCCCGCTCGCTCGGCGCCACCGACTTTCGCCTGCTCACGCGCTCTATCCTGCCCCACGCCCTGCAACCCGTGCTCGTCCAGGCCACCGTGGGCATGTCCGCCGCCGTTCTTGCCGAAGCCACGCTCAGCTTCCTCGGCCTTGGCGTCCAGGCACCCGCCGCCACCTGGGGCGCCATGCTCAACGCCGCCCGTTCCCACCTCTTCGAATCGCCCTACCTCGTTTTCTTCCCGTCACTCGCGGTTGCGGCCTGCGTCCTCGCGTTCAATCTCCTGGGCGACGGCCTACGCGACCTCCTCGACCCCGCCCAGCGCCGCCGAGAAAACTCCTGATGCGAACGAAATTCCCCCAGGGAGCCGACGCGTGCGCCTAATCACCCCCGCTCCCAACAGCAGCTCCGTCAACCCGTCCTCCTCCAGCCCAAAACCACAAAGCGCCACACTTCCGTCATCTCGACCGAAGACGGAGAGACCTGCGGTGGCTTCCGGCCCCAGCAGCCCCCAAGGGCAATCCACAATAGGCGTCCTCTCCGACACCCACGGCCTCCTCCGCCCCGAGGTCCTCCCCGCTCTCGCCGGCGTGAACCACATCCTGCACGCCGGCGACATCGGCAAACCGGAGATCCTGGACGCCCTCCGGGAAATCGCTCCCGTGACCGCCATTCGCGGCAATATCGACCGCTCAGGCCCCTGCGCCGCCCTGCCCGCCACCGAGGCCGTCGAGCTCAGCGGCCATCTCTTCTACCTCATCCACGCCCTGCCCGACCTGGACCTGAACCCCCAAGCCGCCGGCATCAGCGCAGTGATCTACGGCCACAGCCACAAGCCCTCGATCACCTGGAAGAACGGCGTCCTTTATCTCAACCCCGGCAGCGCCGGCCCTCGCCGCTTCTCGCTTCCCATCACCCTCGCCCTCCTCCACCTCGAAGACCGCGTCCTGCGTCCGGAGTTGATCACCCTGAACCAGAGCTAAAGCGAACCGCCTCTTCAGTGCAGCGCGAGCCGCACCCGCTCACTCCCGCTCCGGAAGCCCCACCGGCCGTTGCGCCTCAGAGCTGCCCGATCCCGGCCCGGGAGCCTGAGCCTGAGCCTGTTTGTCTTGAACCTGTTTCAACTCTGCCAGCGCGTGGCTGGCATCCTCCGGCCGGTTCAGCTTCCGGTAAACCCTCGCCAATTGAAACCAGACACCCCTGCGGATAAAGTCCGACGGCTGGTGCGCCAGCGCTTCCTTGAGCCAGTGAGCCGCTTCTTCGCTTTGGTTCGTCTCGGCCAGACCCAGTCCCAGGTAGAAGTCGGTGGGTGCAGGGCTTGCATGGGCCAATTGCGCGCGCCTGAGCAGCGAGACGCCCTCCTCCGGCTTGCCCCGTTCCACGTCGATCTTCCCCAAATTGTAGAGAGCAATCGCACTGTTCGGACTTGAGGCGAGCTCCTTCTGGTAAGCCGCGGTCGCCTCCTCGAATCGGCTCAACTTCTGGTCCGCATCGCCCAGTTCTTCAAGCAGATCCCCATTCTCCGGGTCCTTGCGAAGCGCCGCTTTGAATTCCGTAACGGCCTTCTCGGCATCGCCCGAATCATCCATCATCTCCCCAAGGGCTCGGTGCACCAGCAAGGAATCCGGGGCAAGGGCATACAGCTTGCCGAGTGCTTGCTGTGCAAATGCCTGATGCGCCTTCGCCTGGTAGTACAGAACCTCCGGATCTTCGGGACGCAGCGTGGCCAGTCGATCCAGCGGTTCCACCGCCTGCTCCGGATGCCCCAACGCCAGGTCAACGATGCCCAGCCAGCGCAGCGCTTCGGCACTGGCCGGACTTAGGGCAAGCTCCTGGCGCAGGCTGCCCTGCGCCTCCACAGCCTGACCGGCCTGGTACTGCGCGATGCCAAGGTAAAGGTGAGCCCCCGTGAGTTGCGCATTCAACTCCGTTGCCCTGCGCAGGGAATTTACCGCTCCGTCCACTTCTCCGCGTCGCAGCTGCACCAGACCCAGCCCCAAGAACGTGTCCGACAGCGTGGGCGCCTGCTCTGTAGCACGCCGAAACAGAACCTCCGCTCCCGCCAGATCACCGCGCCGCACCGCGGCGCTCCCGCGATTCAGCAGATCGGCGATCGCTCCCGTTTGCGCCTGCATACCGGTGAACAGCAGTCCAACGATCAGCAGCCGGGCTTTCAAGAATCGGAGGCGTGGCAGGGGAACAAAACGGCGCATAAGGGTTGGGCAAGGGATCCGTGGCCTCCTTCATTCTAGGGTCCGAGCCAGCAAAAACAGCAAGGAGCCGAAGTTCTTTCCGGCTCTTCTTTCCTACTGGCTACTGACCAAACGCTAGGTGTATCGACAGACAGATCTGCGTCCCCAGATGTGTCATCTCGACCGGAGCTGATTTCGTCAGCGCAGTGGAGAAACCCCTGTATTTCGTTCGGTAAAAGCCGGGGACCTCTAGCGTCTCCCAAAAAAGGCTTAACCTGCAAACTTGTCGGCGAGTCTCCAACGACTGGCTCGGAACGGGCATCCATGATTCGATAAAGGAGCGTAGCTTCCATAAAGGAATGCCGTGATATTCCGGAAAGGTCTGGAAAGGTATAGACAGGTGATTGCGTGAGAATCGGGGTCGATCTTGGAGGAACCAAAACGGAGGCTCTGGCGATGGATGACCGGGGCGTCGAGCTCGATCGCATCCGCGTTCCCACCGTTCGGGGTGATTACACAGCGACCCTCGACACCATCACCTCACTGGTCCTACAACTCGAAAACAGAACCGGCCAGCACGCCAGCGTGGGCGTAGGCATCCCTGGGACAATCACCTATCCCTCAGGGCTGGTAAAGAATGCCAACTCAATCTGGCTGAACGGCAAGCCGCTGCAAGGTGATCTGAGCTTGAGCCTTCGCCGTGAGGTCCGGTGCGCCAACGACGCCAACTGCTTCACGGTGAGTGAAGCCACAGACGGCGCAGCCAAAGACTTTGCGGCGGTCTTTGGAGTGATCCTCGGTACAGGCTGCGGCGGTGGCCTTGCCGTAAACGGGCGACTCCTGAGCGGCCCAAACGGCGTTGCGGGCGAATGGGGTCACATTCCCCTGCCATGGATGACGCCGGAGGAATCGCCCGGTCCGGCATGCTACTGCGGACGAACGGGCTGCATGGAACAGTGGGTGTCCGGCCCCGGCTTTGAAGCGGACTATCGCAGGCAGACAAACCAATCCATGTCTGCCCAATCCACGTCTGCTCCGTCCACGTCCGCCCAATTCACGGCCGCCCAATCCATGTCTGCCGCATCCATGTCCGCCAAGGCGATCGTCGCTGCTGCCGGAAGCGGCGACCCCACGGCCGCCACGGCTCTGACCCGCTTCAAGGATCGCTTGGCCCGCGGACTCGCCGTCGTGGCCGATGTCCTGGATCCTGATGCCTTTGTTCTCGGCGGCGGCCTCTCGCAAATTGCGCAACTCTACGATGGCTCGCTCGAGGCGGGGATCGGCTCCTACATGTTCGGAGGCAACGGCCGCACTCCCGTTCTCAAAAATTCCTTTGGCGATTCAAGCGGCGTCCGCGGCGCCGCTTGGCTCTGGCCCTTATAGCTATAGCGCTGATCGCCTCTGTCTCCCGAAAGCAATTGGCATTTTGCAGCCGTGCCTCTTTCGCGAAAGTTTTTCGCGAAAGTTGCTTTCGGGAACCCGTGTGCGCCCAGACGCGGCTACCACCCTATTGCGCACCCTGTTCCATCAATGGAGGAACCGGCGCGGTCTCCTCGTCAGGGACTGCCACAGGCATCGCCACAGTCTTCGGGAACTGACCCCCACGTGGACTCTTTATCCAATCCAGCTGCACCGTTGAAAGAATCTCGTCCATCTGCCCATCGATCTGCTGGATCTGCGCGTCCGTGAGATCCGCCGCCCCGCTTGAAACCGAGCAGAACGTGTTCATCGCCAGGTCGAATCGGTAGCAGGAACCCTTGCGGTAGGCCGTGTAGACCTCGTCACGGGCTTCCACACAGATCTTCCCGTGCTCGTCATGGCCGTGTGCAAAGTTCATTCCGTCAATCACCTGCGTCTCCTGCAGTTCGGTAGCATGCGCGTTCGGCGCCGAGGCTTGCCGTGCACATTCGGCATCGGTGGAGCGCTTCTGCACACTGAAATAAAACAACGCACCGCTCAGCGTCGAGTACGGGTAGGGGTTAAATTCGATGGCCGCGACACTCCTCATCTGTGTGTCGCGCGTCGCCGTCCGGGCATCCAGGTGAAAGGTGCTCACCTCCCCGTCCTTGCGCTGCAGGGCCCACCCTTTGGGCACCCGAAAGCGTACACCGAAGTGGTTATCATGGAAGACCTGCTGCTTCGCTTTGGTGGGCGGCGCATCCGGCACAGACACCGGCGCCTGCCCAAAAAGTGGCAGCGACAAGAGGCAAGCGAAGACGATACAAAAGACTTGGAAAGAGTTTCGGCGGGAACTCATGCTGTGCTCCTAGGGGCGCATGCGAGGATCTGCCACAGCGTACAACGAGTCGGTGATGAAATTCACCATCACGTAAGTAACCCCAATCGCAAGGATGCACCCCTGTACCAGGGGGTAGTCCCGGTTGCTCACCGCGGACAGCGTCAGCCGCCCCAGACCCGGCCAGGCGAAGATCGTCTCCGTCACGATCGCCCCCGCCAGCAAAGACCCAAACTGCAGCCCTAAAATCGTCAAAATGGGTGTAATCGCATTACGCAGCGCATGACGGTAGACAATGTACCCCTCAGACAAACCCTTCGCCCGAGCCGTCTTGATGTACTCCTGCCCCAGCTCTTCCAGCATCGCCGAGCGCACCATCCGGGTCAAAATTGCCGCCACACCTAATCCTAAAGTAACCATTGGCAGGATGAGATGCTGCAGAAAATCCGCAGCCCCCCTCCCTGCCCCGGAGACCGGCAGCCACCCCAGCTGGATCGACACCACCAAAATCAGCACCGGTCCCAGCGCAAAATTCGGCAGCGAAAGCCCCAACAGGCTTCCGAAGCTCAACACCCGGTCCACCGCGCTTCCCCGCCGCCGCGCCGCCGCCACCCCCGCCGGGATCGCCAACGCCGCCCCAAACACCATCGCTCCGGCCGTCAGCGCCAGCGTGTAAGGATAACGCTGCAGAATCAGGTGCCACACCGAATCATGCAGCCGCAAGGACCGCCCCAAATCCCCATGCCCCAACCCGCGCCAATAACCCAGATACTGCGCCGCCAGGGGCCGGTCCATGCCGTAGCTGTGCCGCAGCGCCGCGACATCGCCCGCCGAGGCCCCCTCGCCCATCATCAGCACGACCGGATCCCCCGGTACCAGGTGAATCAGCAGAAAAACCACGGTCACCACGATCCAAAGCGCCGGCAAGGTCACCAGAAGCCGCCGCAGAGCCCGTCCGAAAACCGCCGTGGCGCCCGCTCGTCTCAACTCCGCACTCCAGCCGCCTCACGGGCCTCGGGGAGGTTCTCCACCCGCACCCGTGCGATCCTGTGCCGGTCCATCGCGACGATCCCAAACCGCCGCCCATCCACGTCCACAAACTCGCCTTCCGCCGGGATGCGCCCAAATCGCGTCAGCAGCAACCCCGCCAGGGTCTCCACACCCGACGTCCGCGGTAGCTCCCACCGCAGCTGCGTCGCCAGATCCCGCAACGTCGCACTGCCATCCAGCACCACCACCCCGCCGCGCGCCCCGGCGCCAATGGACTTCCCCTGGTCGAACTCATCCTCCAGCTCGCCCACGATCTGCTCCAGCGCATCCTCCGCCGTCACCAGCCCCAGCGTCGAGCCGAACTCATCCACCACAATCGCCAACTGCCGCCGCCGCTCCTGAAATTCCTGCAGCAGCTCCAGCGCAGGCTTGGTTTCCGGCACAAACAGCACCTCGCGCATCACCTCACGCAGCGTCAGCCCCGACGCCCCACGGTGCCCCATGCTCAGTGCCACCCCACGAAAATGCATCAGCCGGAACACATCTTTGGCATGCACCACGCCCACAAACGCCTCGCGCCCGCGTCCTGGGTCATACACCGGCACCCGCGAGTGCTCCTCCTCGATAATCCGAGCGCTCGCCACCTCCAGCGCCATATCCGCGGGCAGGCTGAAAATGCGCGTCCGCGGCGTCATGATCTCGCTCGCATACACCTCATTCAGCTCCAAAGCCCGGTGCACGATCTCCTCCTGATACACCGGCAGCAGACCCAGCTTGCGCACCTCGGAGGTCATCAATTTCAACTCCTCCGGCGAATGTGCCCCGGCCTCGCCCCGCAGCGGCGCCCGAAACACCTTGAGCGCCAGCGCCGCCGACCCATTCAAAAGCCGCACCACCGGCCGCGAGATCCGGATAAACAGATCCACCGGCCCGGCCACCGCCAGTGCAATGCGCTCCGCCCGCTGCAGCGCCAGCGACTTGGGCACAATCTCCCCAAGCACCACCTCCACATACGTAATCAGCCCAAAAGCCAACGGAATCGCGACGGTATGGGCCACGGTGAGCGGATGCGCGCCCATCCAGGCTCCCGGCGGCAACCGCCGCAGCAGCCGCTCCACCCCCGCCGCCAGGGCCGGCTCGCCCAACCCGCCTAGCGCCAGGTTCGCCAGCGTCACGCCCAGCTGCACCGCCGGCAGGACCTCATCAATCTTGTGCTTGAGCCGCAACGTCGTCCGTGCCGCCGGCCGGTTCCGTGCCACCAGGTGCTGCACATGCGTCTCGCGCACACTCACCAGCGCAAACTCGGCAGCCACAAAAAAGCTGTTCGCCAAGATGCACAACGCGATCAGACTTCCATGCACCAGCAACCAATCCAGCATGAGCCTCAAGTGTAGCGGAGCCCGCCCTCAGCCGCGAAGCGTCCCTCCACGGACCACACTGAAAAGGGAGGGTTACGACTCCGGAAGGGCACGGCTTCAGCCGTGCCGCCACGGCACCCACCTCATGAGGGCTTCAGCCCCGGAGGTACGCCTGGCAAAACTCATGCAATCCGCTGGATCGGAACTGTCTACTTAGGATGGCTATTCCACCGTGATTCTTGTCGTCGTCCCGCAGCGCAGCGGAGAGATCTGCTGTTTCGGACAGCCACGATGCCTACCTCAACGGCGTTGGATTCCAGCAGCGACCGATCTCTGCTTGCATCACAAAATGCGCAGCGCCTTTCGAGTCACCCCAAAACACAAAAGCCCAGCCTCACCGAGGCCGGGCCCGTTAAACCCTTCAAAACTTACACCAACACAGCAGCCAGCTTCTCATCAATGGTCGTCTTGGGCACAAAACCAACAATCTGCTCCACCACCTTGCCATCCTTAAACACCAGCAGAGCGGGAATGCCACGGATGCCATAGCGTCCCGGCATTTGGTTGTTCTTGTCCACATCCATCTTCATGACCTTCAACTTGCCCTGGTTCTCGCTTGCTACCTGGTCCACCACCGGCGCCAATGCACGGCATGGCCCGCACCAGGCTGCCCAAAAATCCACCAGAACCGGCGTGTCTGACTTTAAAACCTTCGCCTCAAACTCCGAGTCGTTCACCTCGGTCACAAATTCATTCGCCATCGTATCCCCCAAACTCTCCCGGACCCTGCGTCCGCCACACAGCAGTCCGCTGCGTGGGTCGAATCTATTCAGCACTACACACTGCCCATTCCACACTCATAGATGCTTCCGCCGGTCACGCGATGCAGCCTGCTCTGCCACCGAAGCCCTACCGCAGTACCTCCACCGTTGTAGGCCCGCCCACCCGTACCGGCAACAGCGTCACCTCCCGCCCCAGCACGTGCCGCATCCGCGCCTCCGCCGCGTGCAAGGTCGCCCGCTCGCTCAGGATCCCCAACAGCGCCGGCCCGGCGCCGCTCAGGGCCACCCCGGCGAACTCCGGCGTACCGTGCAACCTGTCCAGATGCGCCAGCAGCCCGCACACCTCCCGCCGATGTGGTTGATGCAGCCGGTCTTCCATCGCCACGCGCAGTAGATCCAGCCGCTCCTGCGCAAACGCCGCCGTTAGCAGCGCCGCCCGTTGCAGGTTGAAGATCGCATCCTCTCGCGAATGCTCCGCCGGCAACACCGCCCGGGCCTCGGCGGTCGGCAGTCCCGCCCCCGGCAACGCCAGCAGTAGTTGCCAGGTAGAATCCACCGCGAAGCTTGCTGCCGCAACGCCTTCCGCCGTCGGCACCGAAACCGTGTACCCTCCATACCAGCAGGCCGCCACATTGTCCTGGTGCCCCTCCAGCCGGCTCGCCTCCGCCACAATCGCCGCGTCGTCCATCCCGAGCTGCCCAAAATGGTTCGCCAGCGCCACACCCGCCAGCCGCGCCGCCGCGCTTGAGCCGCAACCCATCCCCAGCGGAATCTCGTTTTCCACCACCAGCGAAAGTGCGCGGGCGGCCTTGCCCGCCATCGCCATCACCGTTCGATAGCTCTCCAGGATGAGGTTACCCTTAATCGCCCCGCACACCTCGGCTCCCAGCCCCGAAGCTTCGATTGCATCGTGCCCGGCCGCATGCGCCTCCAGTTGCAGCGTCAACGACATAGCCAGCCCCGCCGCATCAAACCCCGGCCCAAGATTTGCCGAGGTTGCCGGCAGCGTCAGCCTGACCCCGCCTTCATGCCTGCGCCCGCTCACGCCGGTTGGCTCGCAAACCCGGGAACCCGGTCCAGCGCCCGAAGCACCCGATCCGCCTCCGGCTCCAGCACCAGCGGTTCCCGGCGCAGCCGGGCCACCTCGGTCCGCTCCGCTACGCTGGACAGCGCCTGCTCCGCCTCGCTGAACAGCTCTCCACGGTGAAATTGAATCGTGTACTCCGAATCCTTCAACGTGTGCCCCGTCAGCAGCAGAACGGCGGTTTCCTCACGCCCCACCCTGCCATCGGCCACCATCTTGCGCAGCCCCGCCAACGTCACCGCCGAGGCCGGCTCACACCCAATGCCCTCCGCCCCGATCTGCGCCTTGGCCAGCGCAATCTCGCGCTCATTCACCTGCTCGCACCACCCACCCGTCTCCGCCAGCACCCGCACCGCCTTGCGCCAGGAAGCCGGGTTGCCGATCCGGATCGCCGAAGCCCGGGTCTCCGCCAACACCGGCTCCAGCCGCAAACCGCCGCTCTCCTGCATGCTCCGGTACAGCGGGTTGGCTCCCTCCGCCTGTACCACCGTAATCTTGGGCACCCGCGGAATGAACCCAAGGTGTTTCATCTCCGCAAACCCTTTGCCCAGCGCCGAAGAGTTCGCCAGATTGCCCCCTGGTACGATAATGTGGTGCGGCACCTGCCAGTCCGTCTGCTCCAGCAGCTCGAACGCAGGCGTCTTTTGCCCTTCCAGCCGGTACGGATTCACCGAGTTCAACAGATAAATCGGCGCTCTCCCGATCAGCTCATTCACCACGCGAACACAGCCGTCGAAATCCGTCCGCAGCTGCACCGTCACCGCCCCGTAATCCATTGACTGCGACAGCTTGCCCCACGCAATCTTGCCCTCTGGGATCAGCACCAGGCTGCGCATTCCCGCGCGCGCCGCATACGCCGCCATCGCCGCCGCCGTGTTCCCCGTCGAAGCGCACACCACCCACTCAAAGCCGCTCGCCGCCGCCACCGAAAGTGCCGCCGTCATGCCCGTGTCTTTAAAGGATCCCGTAGGGTTCATGCCCTGGTGTTTGGCCAGCAGCCAATTCATCCCCAGCGATTCTGCCGCGCGCGGCAGATCATACAGCGGGGTATTTCCCTCGCGCAGTGTCACGGCCTGCTCCGGCTCCACAATCGGCAGAAGCTCCCGAAACCGCCAAACCCCACTCTGGTCCACCGCCATGGTCGAGGTCCGGCGCTCCTCCCAAAGGTGCCGCAGCGCCCCGGGATTGGGCTGCCAGACGCGCTCGGCCCCGGCTTGCGCCCCTGCCTGCGCCCCATCGCTCCACGGGTACTCCACCTCAAACAAATCGCCGCACGCCGCACACCGAAAGTTGTGCGGCGCCTGCGCAGGGGGGATGCACGACCCGCATCCGATGCATCGTAATGTGTGGGTAGCGGTCTTCTGAGCAGCGGCGTCCATGCACTTCTAGACTACCGTAGCCACGAAACAAAAAGTCGTAAATGCGAGGCAAACAGGCCGCTCAATCACCCAAAATCAGCCAAAAGTGGCAGCCGAACCCGCAAAAGTGTTCCATCCTGGGACACACTCCCGGCCGCCACAAGCTCACCCCAGCTCACCCAAAAAACTGTCATCTCGACCGGAGGCGCAAAGCGCCGGAGCGGAGAGACCCCTGTATTCCGAGGCGAGGGCTAACGGCACGAGCCCGTCCACCCACCACTTACCCCAGCAACACCGGTTCCCGCTCCAGCCGCACCCCAAACCGCGCCTCCACGCCCTCCCGAATATGCTCTTCCAGCCCCAGCACATCGGCACAGGTCGCCCCCCCGCGGTTCGTCACTGCCAGCGCGTGCCGCGTCGACAAACCCGCCGTCCCGCGCACAAACCCTTTCCCAAAACCCGCGCGCTCCATCAACCACGCCGCGGAGAGCTTCACCTGCCCGTCCCCTGCCGGGTAGCGCGGAACAGCCTCAGCCGCCACGCCCGCCGCCGCCGCAATCCCCGCGAGCCGCTCCCCCAAAATCACCGGATTCTTGAAGTAGGATCCCGCGCTGTGCGTATCCGGGTCGCCCTCCACCAGCACCATACCCTTCCCACGCCGGATCTCCCGCACTGCCGCGGCCACCTCGGCTAACGAGGGCCGTCGGGACCATCCCTCGAAATACCGTTGCAGGTCCAGGTAGCGCAGGGCAGGCTCTCCGCCGGCACGCAAACCAAACCGCACCCGCGTCACGATGTACCGGCCCGGCTCATCGGCATTGAAAAGGCTCGCGCGGTACCGGAACCGGCAGTCCTCCTTGGAGAGCTCGACAAAATGCTGCTCCCGGCGATCAAACGCCCGCACCGAGGTGATCGTCTCGCTCACCTCCTGCCCGTAGGCACCCACATTCTGCACAGGCGTGCCGCCGGTGCTGCCCGGGATGCCCGCCAGGCACTCCATCCCCGCGTACCCCGCCTCCACCGTGCGCTCCACCAGCGCATCCCAGGGCTCCCCCGCTCCCACATCAAAGCACGAACCATCCTGCTCCACGCCGCCGATCTCAATCCGCAGCACCAGGCCTGGAAAGCCCTCGTCGGGCACCAGAAGATTGCTTCCGCCGCCCAGCACAAACAGGGGCAATTCCCGCCCCACAGCCCACTCAAAGGCCTCCTGCACGTCCGATTCCGCCGCGGCCGCAACGAAAAAGCGTGCGAAACCCCCAAGACGAAAGGTCGTGTGTCCGGCTAGACCGACGTTTTCCTCAACTTCCATCGTTTTCAGCCTATCTCACCCTTCCCCCGACTTTGTTGACTCGGCTTGCACAGCAATATCCATGCGCACGGTAGTGTCTAAGGGAGCGGTGCAGCTAACGCATCCACATACTTGCCCCGGCAGCGGGATACCTGAGTTGCTTAGGCCTATTTACCTTCAGGTGTGGCTATGTCATCGCCTTTTTAATGTCATCCCGCAGCGCAGCGGAGGAATCTGCCATTGGGGATGGCCACAAAGTTCTCATGTAAACCGCATAAATTGAATATTTTACAAGACATGGTAGGGGGGTGGGTACACCTGCTGAATCACAGCGCCGAACAGGGACATCTACAATAGAGCGAAGCCAGATTTGGCCAGAAACGCAGGAGATCAAACATGTATCCAGAGCTGATGGTAATCCCGATGCGCGAAGAGCTCACCCGCGCCGGCATAAACGAGGCACGTTCGGCCGCCGATGTAGACAACGCCCTCGCCCAGCCCGGCACCGCAATGGTCGTGGTCAACTCCATCTGTGGCTGCGCCGCCGGCAAAATGCGTCCCGGCGTCCGCCTTGCCCTCCAGCACTCCACCAAGCCTGACCGCGCCATCACCGTCTTCGCCGGCCAGGATCGCGAGGCCACCGATCGCGCCCGCGCCAACTTCGGCGGCCACCCACCGACCTCGCCCTCCATCGCCCTCTTCCGCGACGGCCAGCTCGTCTATCTCATGCAGCGCTCAGCCATCGAAAGCTCCACCGCCCCGGCCATCGCCCAGGAGTTAGCGCGCGCTTTCGATCACTACTGTGTCAATACAGTTGCCTAGTCAGAACTAACTCATTCCCAGAACGAAACAGGGCCGAATTTCATTCGGCCCTGTTTCGTTTTTGGGAATCGGTTCGTTACGCTTTCGCCCTTTTGCCCTAATCTTCGCCTGAGCTTCGCCGATAAAGCGTGTGTATGAACACGCTAACCATCGCTACCGACGCCCCAGCCCAAGCCTTCGCCTCCAGCGCCGCTCTCGCGCTTACCCTTCTCGGACCCAGCACGAGCATGTCCCGGCTTTGGTCGCAGATGCGTCGACTAGCTCCGCATCTGCGCACCCTGCTGCTTACAGGTGCGCCCGATTGCGGCCAGGAAGCCATTGCCCGGCTTATGCTGGACTTGTCCCCCCAACCTCGCCGCACATTTCTGGTCCTCGCTGCCTGTGAGCTTGAAGAGCGTATGGAAAAAGCCCAGTCCTCCGCTGACTTGCCGGCTGAACTCTTTCTCTTTTTGCCGGACGCTGACGGGCTTTCCCCGAACGCGCAAGCGAGCCTCCTTCAGTTCCTGCGTAATCGCCGCCAGGGCGGTACGACGGTTGTTGCCGCTTCAACGGAAAACCTCAAAACCCTGGTCAGCCTGGGCCGCTTCTCGGCCGAACTAGCCGAAGTCCTCAGCGCCGTTCGCATGGAAATTCCAGCGCTCAAAGAACGCGCCGAGGACATCCCCATGCTGCTTAATCAAATGATCAGCATGCGCTGCGGAATGAAACAGCGTTTGGTTCCACAGATCTCAGAACCAGTCCTGCACGCCGCCATGCAACACCCCTGGTTCGGCAACCTGCGGGAGCTTTCGGAGATCGTGAACGAAGTCCTCAAAGTCACGGGATCGAAGCCGGAAATCGGCATAGCCGAATGGACACGCGCACTGGGCGTGCAGCGCCTTCCAAAGGCAAACCCTGTTCCCGTTCGCATGATGCGACTCGATGCAGTGATCCAGGAACATATCTACGCTGTCCTACGCGCCTGCAGCGGCAACAAGCAGAAAGCAGCCGACGTTCTGGGCGTCAGCCGCTCCACGCTGTATCGCATGCTGGAGTCCGCGGCGCGGGAGATTCCGTTGGCGCTCGCCAGTTAAGGCCTGAGACGCCGGGGACCGCCGTTGCTGGTGTACGCTGGCGGCATGCAACAGGAAGAACGATCTCCCACGCAGGGAAACGGCACCGCGCCAGGAACACTGGCGATGCTGGGTGCGGGCAAAATGGGCGGTATTCTTCTCGATGCCTTCCTGACGTCCGGCTTTCTCAGCGCGGATCGAGTGACCGCCACCACAGCCCATCAGGCAAGTGCGGCGGCGCTTGAAAGGAAACTCGGCATTCGGTGCACCACGGAGAATCTTGCTGCCGCTCAAGCTGCAGACATTCTGGTACTCGGCGTGAAACCCACCCAGGTCGACGTTCTGATCCGCGAAATCGCCCCGGCACTTACGCCCGGCAAGCTGCTGATCTCGATTGCGGCCTCGGTGACGGCCAGGGCCATTGAAGAAGCCGCGGGTGAAAGGGCAAGGATAGCTGTGGTGCGGGCGATGCCGAATACACCGGCTCGCGTCGGTGCTGGGATGACGGCACTGGTTCAAGGAAGATTTGCTTCTACCCCACAGGTCGAGTTGGTTCGCCGTATGTTCGAGACCGTTGGCCGTGTGGTGGAGGTAGACGAGAGACACATGGATGCTGTAACCGGCCTTTCGGGCTCTGGCCCTGCATTCCACTACATCATCCTGGACGCGCTTACCGAGGCAGGGGTGAATGTCGGGCTGCCGCGGGACATCGCCCTTCAACTGGCAGCTCAAACCGCATACGGGGCAGCACGCATGGTGCTCGAAACCGGATCCCACCCTGCCCTGCTGAAGGATGAGGTGACCACACCAGCCGGATGCACGGTAGACGGCATTTTGGAGTTGGAGGCAGGGGGCCTTCGCGTGACTTTGATTAAAGCGGTGAAGCGCACAACGGAAAGAGCACGGGAATTGGCCCGCCGGTAAAGTCGAGATCTACCCGGAGCCGCTTAAGCCCTTTCTACGGCAGCCGGAGGAAAGAAGGCGTAAAGTTAATGGATGCGGCGTTTTCTCGCCTATCTACGCAGCGGACGGGGCATCTCCGGTTTCGCTCTCGGGACTCTGGGGTGGATGCTTTTCGTCATCCTGGAGGGAGCTGTCGTCCGCGCCACCGGCTCGGGTGCAGGATGCGGCAAGCACTGGCCGCTCTGCAATGGGGAGTTCGTACCCCATCATCCACGTGTCGCCACGCTGATTGAATTTGCTCACCGATCCATCACCGCGGTCTGTTCAGGGCTGGTACTCGGGTTGGCTGCCTGGACCTTTATCGCGCACCCTGCGGGCCATCGCGCTCGCAAGGCAGCAATCTGGTCCATTGTGCTGCTCATTACAGAAGCTTTCCTGGGAGCCGTTCTTGTTCTCGGAGGGTATGTCGAGCACAACACCTCGGACACCCGTGTGCTCGTTCAGTGCGTGCACTTCACCAACACCCTCCTGCTTTTGGGTGCCCTCACGCTGACCTGGTGGTGGCAGCGGCCCCGCCAAGCCGCGGTTCTCGACACGGATGCGTCTCTGGGCCGTGCCGCTTGGCTTGCACTCGGTTTTACGGTGCTCACCGGAGCGACCGGCTCGGTTGCCGCCCTCGCGGATACGCTTTTCCCTTCAGTAAGTCTGCGCTCGGCGATGTTGGCTGATCTCTCCTCCAGCTCGCCCCTGCTCATCCGTATGCGATGGATTCATCCCGCCTCATCGCTGGCGGCCGTAGTTGCTGTTTTCCTGCTGTCCGCCGGGCTCCGTAAAAATCGTGGCCGTTGGCTGATCGGCCTTGTCGCGTCTCAGATCATCATGGGTGTAGCCGATGTACTCACTTTGGCCCCCATCACACTGCAGCTGCTACACCTGCTAGGCGCTGACCTTCTGTGGATCGCCTTGGTTGCCACCGCATCCCAAGTCCTGGAACTGGCGCCGGCCCGGATTTTCAACCGGGCACCCAGCTTTAAGAGCGTGCCGCGGAGTGTCTAAGGCTGGTTCGTCTGTTGGCGCTTGTGGCCTGATGCCGTACCGGGTATGAGATGGAATTGTCAACCAGCTCAGTGCGGCAAGTGCCAATCGACACATACGACGTTTGTGGTATTGGCATTTCAGCGTTGCCAACCCCGTCTCAGTATGGAGTGACTGCCATCCTTCGCTACAGTTTCGTGTCTCAACGACTGCAGCGAAGGAAGATGTACAGAGAAAGCCGCTGAAAGTTGGTCTTAAGCGGCCTTGCACTCCTGCCCGACCTGCAGACTGGCAGCGTACTCCGCCATGGCGTTTTTCAGTTGTTGGCAGTCTGGACGCACGACGGTGTGGCAGTAGTTCAGCAAAACTGCAGCGTTCGTGCGCCATTCGTTTCCTGGAAGCAGTTCAGTAACGTTACGCATGAAGATCATACGAACATGGTCAGGGGTGTGGAAGGGTGGGACAGGCCTACATCGAAAGTGGGATACCCGCCTTTCTGCAGGTAAGGTGTGAGGCGCCGTCCAGGCAGAGCGAGCGAGCCCGGGTGTTTGCCGTTACTGTGCCCTGGCAACCGGCATCACGGACAGGCCGTTCAGGTTGCGGACCCAACGAGCTGGTTTCGCGTCGAGCGAATCCACCAGCTGAAACGCGCCGTTCTCGCCCAGCGGCTGTCCCGCCTTCGTGATGGCCACAATGCATTGCGCCTTGTGCAGGGCGCCTTGCAACTCCGCCCCGGAAAACACAACAAAATAGCCATCCGTACCCGTGGCGACAACATAGGAATGCAGAAAGTCATGCTCCGTTGCGCTGTTCAGGATCACGCCGGCCTTGGCTAGAACATCCGACACGAGTGGACCGGCATACGTCTCTTCGGCCTTTGTGTGTCCATTCAGGACCGTGACGGACACCTGCGGCATCGCCCCGAGATCCGCGAGCGAGAGAGTGACATGCCTGTCACCCGCCGCAAGCATCAGCGTGGTGGAGGGCTGCGCTGGGGCATGCACGTGGTGAACAGCGCCCGCGGGTTCCTGAGCATCGGCAAGGGGCAAGGCGGCCCATGGCACACCAGCGAGCAGGGCAAGGCGGAGAAAGCGCTTCATAGTCAATAAGCCTAACGCGCCCGATACGCCGCCACGCCTTCCGCGCCGGTTCCGAGTAAACTTAAGCACACGTTCCTACCCCGGAGCGCCCCCCAAACCAAGGAGATGTGCGTGCCGACAGAGCTTTACTTTGAAGATCTTCGCCCAGGACTACGATTTAATTCTGAGCGCAGCTACCGAGTGACGGCCGAGGAAATCAAGGAGTTCGCGGAGCGGTATGACCCGCAGCCCTTTCACCTGGACGAAGCCGCGGGCGAAAGCTCCTTCTTCAACGGACTGGCCGCCTCCGGCTGGCTAACCGCCGCCATCGTCATGCGGCTGCGGGTCGAATCACTCCACATCGCAGGCGGCATCATCGGCGCCGGCGTGGAAGAAATGCGCTGGACGCTGCCCGTCCGGCCGGGCGATTCCCTGCGTACCGAGGCGGAGATCCTGTCAGTCCGTTTGTCTCAATCCAGGCCTCGTTTCGGGGTCGTTCAGTCCCGCACCACCGTCATGAATCAGCGCGAGGAGGTGGTGATGCGGTCTGTCGTGAACTTTCTCGCGCCGCTCCGCCCGGAGGCAGGGTAGGGCCGGCAATCCCTGGGTTTCTTCAGCGTTTTTGGGAGTATGCTCAAAGGGTGCGGATGACTGTACTAGCCTCGGGTTCCAAAGGCAATGCCACGGTGGTGTCCGCCGGCGCCACAAGCCTTCTGGTCGATGCGGGACTATCCTGCCGTGAGCTGCTGAGGCGCATGGCCGCAAGCGGTGAGGATCCGAGTTGCCTGACCGCGATCCTGATCACCCACGAGCATCTCGACCACGTGGCCGGACTGAGTGTGCTGGCGCGCCGGCTGGGCATCCCTGTCTTCTTCACGGAAGCCACGCATCGCGCCTGGACACGCATGATGACTCCCCGCAAGCGCATGACCTATGCCCAGTGGCTGAATAATCTGCGCCAGGAACAAGCTGCCCGGCACGGGGCTCCACCCGAGCAGGCGTCTGAGCCGGACCACCTGCCCGCACATCGCCTCGCCTCCCCGGCTCTTGAAGGGAATGATCTGGGCAATGGCAGCGCTGGCCAGCATGGCGATCCGGAGCCCGAGCCTGCCATGATCTCTGCCGCCGCCGATGTGGAACCCTGTGAGCCGGAAGAGACTCGCACCGTGGCGCGGGTTGACCCTGCCTTTCTACCGGCTGTGGAGTACTTCCAGGCCGGCAGACGTTTCTCCATCGGCGAGATCGCCATCAGCCCCTTTACGGTTCCGCACGATGCAGCAGACCCGTGCGGCTTTGTCTTTCATGCTGAAAAAGAAAGTCTGCGCATGGCCGTAGTCACGGACCTTGGGTATATGCCGCCCAACGTGAAGCTCGCCCTGCGCGAGGTGGACGTTCTGCTACTGGAAGCCAACCACGATCTGGAAATGCTGCGGGATGGGCCCTACCCCTGGTCGCTCAAGCAGAGGGTCCTTTCCCGGGTGGGACACCTGTCCAACGCCGCGGCTGCGGAGTTCCTTACCCGCGACTACGATGGCGGAGCACACACGATTGTGCTGGGGCACCTTTCAGAGCAGAACAACCTTCCGGACCTGGCGCGCTATGCGGCGGAGCAGGCTGTTGGTAACCGGCTTTCGCTGCTCGGCAATCGCATCGTGCTGGCGGCTCAGGATGAGCCTCTTCCTCCAATTTGTCTCTAGGTCGGCATCATCAACGGGCCGTTCCAAAGCGGATGATCGCTCTCTACGGAACGAAGTCAGCCCAATGCAGCCAATGACCTGCGAACATGGGCTACCATCGCCAGAGGTGACCCATACGGTGCCTCCACGCAGAGCTATGGCGAAGCCGATCGCCGATTTATTCCCGCTCTTCAAAGATGGCCCTGACCGGCGCACGTTTGCCTGCGGCGTCTCGCGCGAGGTACCCGCGTGAACTTGGAGCCAGGAAACTCCGAAGGGGCCACAGCGTCCGCGCAGCCGGCGGCGCTCCCTTCCTATGTACCCGAGCTCTCAGCCGTGGCGCGATCTGTGGAACGTCCTCTGTCCCTGCTCGCCTACCCCGCCACCTACACGCTCATCGGGATCAATGTGGCTGTATTCGTCCTGATGTCGGTGTTTGGGCCATTGCCTCTGCTGTTTCGTCAACACGCGTACGGCTCGGTTCTCACCGCGCCTTTCAGCACGGGCGTGCTCCTGCTTTTCGGTAGCAGTGCTCCTGACAGTATCCTTGGCCAGAATCAGTGGTGGCGGCTGCTCACGGCCAACTTCATTCACGTCACACCCCTTCACCTTCTGCTCAACATGTGGTGCCTTTGGAACCTCGGTCTCTTTGGCGAGCCATTACTCGGTCAGGCTGGACTGGTGGCGGTCTACTTGCTGACCGGGATGGCGGGCATGCTGCAATCGCTGGCGTTCAGCGTGTTTACTGGGCAATGGAGCATTACGGCGGGGGCCTCGGGCGCTATTTTCGGCGTGGCGGGCATCCTGATTGTGCTGCTCTCCAATCGCCATCTGGCTCTACCCTGGGCTGAACTGCGTGGTCTGCGGCGGCAGGTCATCTTCTTCGCCCTGGCCAACCTGGCCATCGGCCTGGCGCCCGGATTTTTGCCCGCCCTGTCGCCCGGGCATCTGCGGCTTATGCACCTGGATCCGGGAACCCTGCCCCGGATCGATAACAGCGCGCACGTCGGTGGCTTTCTGGGCGGCTTGGCTTTGGGTCTGCCGCTCTTTCCACGCATGACCTCCGGCAGGTCCAGCTACCGAGCCCGCCAGGTTCTTGTGTTTGCGGCAGCGGCCCTGCTGCTTTGCCTGCTGTGCTATGCGGTCGCCGCGTTCACCCGGCCTGCGACGTTCCGTTAAGACGGCAACACAGCGCGAGCCGGCGATTCCGGTGTAGGCCACCAGCCTAGTCGGCCGGCCCGTTCGCCGTGGCGGCAAATTTGCGCACCATGGCGAGCAGCAGCCTGCGATCCATCTCGCCCAGATTCGCCGCGTAGCGCTGCACTTCCGTGAGGAAGTGAATTTCTGCCACATTCAGGCTGGGTTTACCCATCTCCCGAACCTGTTCCTCGGCAAAAAAGTGACTGAGCGGCAGATCCAGAGCGACGGCGATCTTCTGAAGTGTTTCCAGCGAAGGAATGGTATGACCGTTTTCGACGCGCGAAAGGTAACAGCGCAGAAGACCTGTGCGCTTCTCGATGTCGCCCTGCGACATCCCACGCTGGAGGCGGAACTCGCGAATGGTGACGCCGATCGCAATCGGCGCCGACGGCGGCGGGGCAGTCGGGGGTAGCGGCAGAGCTGCATGCATGTTGGCCATTGACCGGAGAGTAACTACCCTGCCCTTCGCCTGCAAGCCTCAAGTTGCTCGCGATTGTGAATCTTCGCACCACTTCAGATTCGTGTATGCGGGGGCACCGGGGTAAATGGGGAAACCAAGTGCAAAATTGCCGAAGAAACCCGACCCTGTTCCCGATGTGGGAAGAATCAGCCCATATACATGCCACCGTTCACGTCAAGCGTGTGTCCGGTGATGTACGCCGCCGCTTCGGAGCTAAGAAATGCAACGGCGGCGGCGACATCGTCCACCGAGCCGTACCGCGCCAAAGGAATTTGCGCCAGGATGCCGCTCCTCTGTGCTTCGGTGAGAACATCCGTCATGGGGGTTTGAATGAAACCGGGCGCGACAGCATTCACGGTGATGCCCCGGGAGGCAAACTCGCGGGCCAGCGATTTCGTCAAGCCGATCATGCCCGCCTTGGAAGCGGCATAGTTTGCCTGTCCGGCGGCTCCGGTCTCACCAACCACAGACGTGATGTTGATGACCCGGCCCCAGCGCGCCTTCATCATGGGCGAGAGCAGGGCCTGGGTCAAAAGAAAGGCGCCCGTCAGATTGGAGCGCAGCACCCCTTCAAAGTCGGCCGCCTTCATGCGCAAAGCCAGGCCGTCGCGGGTGATCCCCGCATTGTTCACCAGGATATGCACTGTGCCGAAGCGTTCCAGTACGGCCTTTGCACCCGCCCGGAGCGAGGCTTCCTCCGAAACATCAAGAATGAAGGTTTCGGCAGCCCCGCCCTTGGCAAGGATCTGCGCTTCCACCTCGGCAAGTCTGCCCGCATGGCGGGCTGCCAAGGCCACAGTGTGACCCGCCTCGGCCAGGGTCAGGGCTACGGCACGTCCAATGCCCTGCGAAGCGCCCGTGACCAGGGCAACGCGCTTTTCCGGTGATGCCATTCGTCCAAGCTCCTTCGATTGCAACTTCGGAACGAGTATAGAAGTTATCGGCTCATGTTCATCACGCGGTGGGACACATTCACTTGAGCGATCCTCAGCAGGAAGGGCTCCAGCCAAAAAGGGACCGTATACTTTGAGGTCTATGCACTCGCTGGTGTCTGACGACCCTGCCCCTCCCGCTGCGCAGCCGGAGGACCCCACCACCCCACCGGACGCACCGCGGGCCGCCCTGCCGGAGACCGAGGTCTACGCCATCCACGGCGCTGAGCCGGAGATCCTCGCCTACGCCATGGCAAAGTACTCCCGATCGTCCCTGACCCTTCGCGAGTCGCTGGCCGAAATCAGTTCCCAACGTGCCGAGCAGTTCCTGAACACCTTCTATTTCCAGTATGGACACCGCTCCATCGCCGATCTGGCGCACCTTCCCATGGCCATTGAACGGCTCAGCCTGTTGGCGGCCATCGCGCTCGTGGATGAAACGCGCTGGGACGGCCAGGAACGCTCCACCCGCTACCAGAATTTTCAGAAGTCCGGCTGGTATACCCCAGCGCTCTCGGCTAGCGCCCGTACGAAATACGACACCGAGGTGGGCTCGCTCTTCGCTGCCTATGAGCAGCTCAGCGCTCGCATGACGGACAAGCTTCGCGAGACCCTCGCTCGTCCCGAGGAGATGAAGCCGGAGAACTACGAGCGGACACTCCGAGCACGGGCCTTCGACGTCGCCCGATACCTTTTGCCGCTGGCGAGCAACACCTCACTGGGGCAGATTGTGAACGCACGTACCCTGGAAACGCAGATCTCCCGCCTGCTCTCCAGTCCCTTGGCCGAAGTACGCGAGCTCGGCAACAGGCTGCGGCACGCCGCGCGCGAACCGGCCTGGAACCCGGGACGCGAGCGACTGCAAAGCTTGGCCGTTGAGTACGCCGCTTCCCCGGATACCGTTGCCCTAATGGACGGATTGCTGCCCGAGGTACGTACCGCACCCACGCTTGTCAAGTACGCGGAACCCAACAGCTATCTGCAAAAAAGCTGCACCGACCTGGATCAGGCAGCTCGCGAGTTGATGGGCGCCGCACCGATCTATCCCGCACCTCTGGTCGATCTCCTGGACGACGATGAGGACCTTGAGGTGGAAATTGCCACTTCCCTTCTCTATCCGCATTGCCACTACTCCTACCGCCAGCTCCGGGGAGCGGTGGCAGCGCTCCCGGAAGCCCGGCGCAACGAACTGATCTCCCTGGGCGCACGCCATCGCGGCAAGCACGACGAGTTGTTACGCGGATTCAAGAGCGGCGACGGTTTTCGCTTCGACATCCTCATGGACATCGGCGGCTTCCGCGACATGCACCGCCACCGCCGCTGCACGCAGTTGGTTCAGCAGTTCTGCGCTCTGCACGGCTACGACGAGCCGGTCTGCCCAGGCCAGCCCACCCTGGCCGAAGCCGGCCTGGACGGCCTCTACCATCAGGCCATGACCAACGCCCATGCCGCTCACGAGCAACTACGTACCAGCGGCGAGCCTGAAGCTGCGGAAAGCGCCCGCTATCTGCTTCCCTTGGGCACCCGGTGCCGCGCCATGTTCAAGATGGATTTTGCCGAGGCGCTGTATATAGCCGAACTGCGCTCCGGCATTGCCGGCCATTACAGCTACCGCCGTGTTGCCTGGGAAATGTACCGCGCGGTGGCCATCCGGCACCCTGCGCTGAGCGCCCTCTTCCGCATTCAGGATGTGCACGAGCCGGTAGATCTCCTGCAGCGCTGATCACCAGGCTGGTCCCTGACAATCACCCCGCCACAGGAGAACGCATCCGGGCAAGGATAGCTTCGCAACGCGAAACTACCCGGAAGTGGTAAATCTGCTTTCGCCTTTCCTTTGCTTTGGTCTCACCGGAAATGCTAGACTCTGCCTTGAGTCGCAGCACAAAGGAGACCAACTTGGCCGAGGACCGTAACAAAGCTATCGAGTCAGCCCTTTCGCAGTTAGAAAAGCAATTTGGCAAAGGCTCGGTTATGCGGCTTGGGGCTAAAGAGGCCATTGTTCCGATCTCGGTAATCGGAACCGGTTCCATTTCGTTTGACGCGGCTCTGGGTGTAGGTGGTGTTCCGCGCGGCAGGGTGATCGAGATCTTCGGCCCGGAAAGCTCGGGTAAGACCACTATTACGCTGCAGATCATCGCTGAAGCGCAGCGCATGGGCGGTCTTGCAGCCTTTGTGGATGCTGAGCATGCCTTGGATCCGCTCTATGCAAAAAAACTGGGTGTAGACACGGATAATCTGCTGATCTCACAGCCGGACTACGGCGAGCAAGCACTTGAAATTACCGAGGCGCTGGTGAAGTCGGGAGCCATCGACGTACTGGTCGTCGATTCCGTGGCTGCCCTCGTGCCCAAGGCCGAACTGGACGGCGAAATGGGAGACTCCCATGTCGGTCTTCAGGCCAGGCTGATGTCTCAGGCTCTGCGTAAGCTCACCGGAACGGTGTCTAAATCGCGCACCTGCTTGATCTTCATCAACCAGATCCGTGAGAAAATCGGCGTCATGTTTGGCAATCCTGAGACGACCACGGGCGGACGCGCACTGAAGTTTTACTCCTCCGTACGTATCGACATTCGCCGGATCGGTGCCGTGAAAGACGGCGACGTTGTGGTCGGTTCGCGCACAAAGGTCAAAATTGTAAAAAACAAGGTTGCTGCCCCTTTCCGCGATGCAGAGTTTGACATTCTCTACGGTGAAGGCATCTCGCGCGAAGGTGACAGCCTTGATCTCGCGGTGCTGCATAACATTGTGGAAAAATCAGGTGCCTGGTATAGCTTTTCCGGAGAGCGTATCGGACAAGGTCGAGAAAACGTGCGCAATTACCTCAAAGACAACAAAGAAACCTTCGCGCGCATCGATTCCGAACTGCGGCAGAAGCTAGGATTGAAGCCATCAGAAGAGGCCGACCTGCCACCGGTTCCCCTAAACGGCATTGCACAGGCCACTGAGACGGTACGCACCCGACGCAACTAGTCCCATATTGGCATGGCGCCCAATCGACGCTAAACTGACAGCATGGAGAGTTGGCAGAGCCCGGTTGAATGCACCTGACTCGAAATCAGACATAGTCGCAAGGCTATCGGGGGTTCGAATCCCTCACTCTCCGCCATAAGAATCACTGAACCCCGCGAGAATCGCGGGGTTCTTTCATTTCCGAGTAAGTAGTGCCGTAACAGCCTCACGCAAATAACCCATACTTCGCAGAAAACTGCGAAATCAGCGTATTCGACACTCAAAACGGACACCATCAGCATCGATTGGACACCACGCTTGCGGTGCAGTGGAAGCGTGGCCGCGATCAACGTTCTCCGCAAGGTAAAGCTCGACAGTGTTTGGAAGCTGTTACCGGGGCCCGTGCCGGAAAAAGACTGGATTGGGCGAAGGCGGTTGCTGAGAAGCCCGTGGTGGCCACCACCGGCACGTTTCACCTTGAATGGCGGGAAGTTGACAAGCGGGTGCGCAGCGCCGTCGGCGAGCATCCACGGCAGGCCAAGGCAGCGCTCGCCGCCCAAGCCAAAGTAGTGGAGCTGCGGGCGATAGGCATGAAGTAGCAAGCAATGTGGAAATCTACCACGGAGCATGGCGAGGGTGAGATTCGCGGCCGTACTTCTGGCGCGGATACACCGTCCATCCGAGACAATCGAGTTTTGGCTGGACGACCCGGCTAGTCGGGCGAGTTGCTGCACCGTGCGGCGGTGCAGGCCAGCCAAGCAGCATCGTGGGAGCTCACTTCGATGAGAGCTGATCCTGATGACCTTCGAATCCAGGGACGCTACTCGCTGCACCTTTTACCGATTTGGTTCAGAGCATTCGTTTCAGCGCAAAGCCGGGTGATTATCAACGTTCTATCTCTGATTACCAAATACATGGCCCACATGCAACTTCTTGGTTATAGACTCGCGAACGTCACTTCGAATTTAGAACTGGATCAGCTCTGGGCGAAAGCCTGGGCGCTTTCCTGAATCTTCTTGGGGGTCTGCGAGGGCAACACGCTTATGCTCTTAACGGATGGAACTCGCGACCCTCCGTGGGACGAAGCGTCCTCAGGCTGCGAGGAGATCAGGATTCCTCATTACAAGCCCTGGCAGAAGTTAGATCTATTTATCTTTTGTGCGGTAATCCTTTGGATCGTTTTGGGCAGCGTCTTGCAAGCGCATGAAGGGAGTACCAGAACGTCACTTACTCTGCGCCTCTCCGTAACCAACGTATCTTTAATGATATCTGGCCTTGTTCTCTGGCGGGCTAGTATGTCCGCGGTTAGTCTTCTCTTTTCCGATTTGCCTTACTCCTTCCACCTTGTCTGCATGGAAGTAATCTCACGGTGGGTGGGTTCCACGATCGTTGCAATTCTGGTTGTGTGGTCGCGACATCCGGGTCGTCTTTCGCTGGAATCGGTATCACGGCTCGCGGTTATGCTGTTCCTTGCTCTCGCTCTTATCCGGGCAGTTCACGTCACGATCTTGCTTTGGATTGCGCCTCGCCTGAGAACGGAGCGTCGGGTGCTCGTGGTGGGAACGGGGCCGCGTGCGATGCGGGTTGCCGCAGCCATTCGCGCCCACCCCCGCTGGCGGTATCACTTGTTGGGCTTCGTGGATGACGAACCGCTGATAAAAGATGAGCGGGTGTTGGGCTGCATGGCGGACCTAGAGTCGCTCCTGGCAAAGCAGGCGATCGACGAAGTGATTATTGCCCTTCCCGTGAAGTCGAGGTACGACGCCATCCAAAATGCGATTGCTGCCTGTGAACGCGTCGGCGTTCAATCTGGCTATTCGATGGATTTCTTCACAACGCACGTCGCCAAGCGCCGTTCCGCGCAGGAAAGCGACGGCTCGGTTGTGCTGCATATGGTACATAACGACGGCCGTCGACACCTGAAGCGTGCGCTCGACATCTTTGGTTCCCTAATGGGTTTGATTGTGCTGTCGCCGGTTCTGCTTGCAGTCTCTGTCGCTGTCTGGTCGACCAGCGAAGGACCGGTCATCTTTCGCCAGCAGCGGTACGGGCTGAACCGACGTGTCTTTTCCATGTACAAGTTTCGAAGCATGGTGGTCGATGCTGAACAGCAATAGAGCAAGCTCGAACACCTGAACGAGGCGGGTGGACCGGTCTTTAAAATTCGCCAGGACCCTCGCATTACACCGGTCGGTCGGTTCATTCGCAGAACTTCACTGGACGAGCTTCCGCAACTCTGCAATGTCTTACGCGGGGACATGTCGCTGGTCGGTCCTCGCCCACTGCCCACGCGTGATGTGACCCGGTTCTCGGAGCACTGGTTGATGCGGCGCTTCAGCGTTCGTCCCGGACTGACCGGATTATGGCAGGTCAGCGGAAGAAGCGATACAACCTTCTCGAACTGGATTGACCTGGACCTGAGATATATCGATGCATGGAGTTTGCTTCTCGACCTGCAGATTCTTGCAAAGACAGTTTCGGTCGTGCTGAATCGGCAAGGCGCCGCATAGAGGTACGCCAATGAGCAGCCATCGAGCGTGTGTGACAGGAAGGAAGTATTGGAGATGAACGGTAGTACGCAGCATTCTTCAGGGCCGAGCCGACCCTTGCAGTCGGCCATGTCAGGGTATGGTCCGTTTGATTCTTTCGCCGGCGGTCATGAAGGCTCGATGCTGTCCCTGCGTTCTGTGGCGGAGGCCTGCTTCCGGCGCCGGGTTCGCTTTTTGAGCGTGGTCTTTGCCGTCGCTCTTGCTACGGTCGGCAGCATCATCTTTATGCCCAGGCGATACGAGGCTACGATGCAGTTACTCGTATTGAACGCTCGGCAATATGCCGTGATCACAAGTGATGCGGACGAGCCGAACAAGCAGGTCGGCGAAGTTTCCGATAGTGACGTGAATTCCCAGGCCGAATTGCTGCGCAGCCACGATGTCTTAAACGGAGCCTTGGATCAGCTCAACTTTTCCAAAACAACGGGACTGGCTCGAGACAAAGCGTTGGAAAAGATTCAGCACCACTTGGATGTGGCGCCTGTTCGTCAATCCAGCATCCTGAATGTGACTTTGGTGGATTCTTCGCCAGGCAAGGCCCGCGATACACTTCAGGCAATTGCAAACAGTTTTGTAGAAAAAGAGCTAAAGCTGCTCCATCCTACAGCGGGCCAGCGTGTCTTCACGTCGCTTGTTCAAGATGCCCGCGAGCAGCTTACGGCCGCGCAGCAGCACTTCATTGACTTCAAGATCAAAACCGGAGTTGCCTCCTTAAGCCAGGACGAGACAGGACTCGTGCAGCAGGTGCGTGACGCCGCGGTACAGGACGATGCTTTGGGTTCCGATCTGGCTGCGGAGCAGCAACGGCTCCAGACCGCGCAAGAGGAGCTGACGAGGCATCCCGAGCGGATCACGACTCAGAACAAGTCAGTACCAAACGGACAGGCGGTTCAGGAGCTGAGCACGAAGCTTGTGGAGCTCAAGAACAAGAGAACGGCACTGCTGACCGGCTACATGCCCACGGATCGTTTCGTTCACGAGATGGATGAGGAAATCGCCACCACGGAACAGACGCTCAAGCAGATGCAGACTAACAGCGCGTCGGAGTTCACCACGGATGTGAACCCGCTGCATCAGGAGCTTGCAGCGCAGCTCGCGCGCTCCTCGATCTCAAGTGCGGGCCTGGCAGCCAAACGTGGTGCTGTGGATGCACAACGCCGAACGAGCGTCCAGAAGTTCAAGACGCTGGAAGCACAGAGTGCTCGCTTCGATGCCCTGCAACGCCAGGTGGCAGAGGCGCAACAGAACTATGACACCGCAGTACATAAGAGGGACCAGGCCTTTGTCGAAGACGCGCTGGACCGGGATCGCATCCTCAATGTCGCTTTCGCGGCAACACCCTCGGCGAGTTGGGTCCCCGTGCAGCCGCGTCCTTTTCTGTACGCTGCACTGGGCCTGTTCGCAGCGCTGTTTCTAGGCGTGGGATCCTGCGCTTTCGCGGAAGTGGGCCGGGAAACGGTTTACTCTGCTGGGGAGCTTGACGCCGTAACCGGAGTCTTGACCCTAGCCGTGGTGCCCCTCGAGCACGTTCTGACCCACAACCTGACCACCGCGGGCAACGCCTTCGTGCGTACTGGAGATGCTCGACAGGAAGAAGCGGAGTTTCCTCCATCAACTTTGGAACCGTATGTCGCCAGGGGAGCAAAAGGATGATCGGATCGCCACCCAACAGCATGGAGTATGGCGCACCCCGCTTTCAGGGTGTACTTGGCCATTTGGCCGTGGCACCCAAACGACAGGTGCGCGCGCGGGTCATTGGATTCGTTGGTTGCCGGAAAGGTGATGGCACCACGTTCGTCATGAACGAACTGGCCCGCAATCTCGCTCGCGGAGAACGTCACCGTGAGGTCGTGACCTGCGTTGGCGGCCTAGTGACTGCGGAGAAGACTTTTACGGAGAGAGAGGTGCGGGATTGCTGCGTGGCCACCACGGACGAGGGAGTCTGGCGGCTTGATCTGCCCTCCCCAGCGCTGGGCGCAGACTCTTGCGACTCTGCGACGCCGCCGCTCCTGGCAGCCCTTTCCGTGGAATTCGATTCCGTGCTTTTAGACCTTGGAGCTGCCGCAACTTCCGGGTCGGTGTGGCGCTTGGCGCACCACGTGGATGACCTTCTGCTGGTGGTGGCTGCAGGGGAAACCAAGCGGTCTCAAATAGCTTCCGCGCAACGCATTTTGGAGCAAGCAGGTGGCCGCGTTTCTGGCTGCATCCTGAATAAGCGCACATATCCTTTGCCACGCATGCTGTATCGCATGCTGAACGAGTAATCGCATGCCGAACCACCGCCAACACACTTTTTGAGGGCCCTCCTCTTTCTGACTGCGGGCTGTGCGCTGATCGACACCGCTGTCGCGCAGCGTGCACCCGAGCCGCACCTGACCACCCGTGCCCGGTACAGACTTGAGTACGGGGACAAACTAGACGTCGCCTTTCGGTATACCCCTGAGCTGAACCAGACTGTCACGGTGGAGCCGGACGGCTACGTCAACCTGACAGCAACCGGAGAGATCAAGATTAGCGAGATGACCTTGGAGCAGGCTACGGACTTGATCGAGCAGATTGCCGGCGGTCACCTGCGCGAACCCAAAGTCACGCTCACGTTGAAGGACTTTCACAAGCCCTTCTACGTCGTGGCGGGCGAGGTGAAGCATCCGGGGCGCTTCGACATGGATGCGCCGACGACCGCCTTTCAAGCGGTGCTGCTGGCGGGCGATATGGATACCGCGGCGCGTTCCTCCCAGATCGTTGTCTTCAGAAAGCTGAACGCAGAGAGCGCTGAGGTACACGTTCTGGATCTCCACGACATGAACAAGGCAAAGGACCTCGAACACGATCTCATGCTGGAACCCGGGGACATGATCCTCATTCCCCGTGATCGGATTGCAAAGTTCGATCGAATCGTCAAGGCGGCCAACCTTGGTCTGTACTTCAATCCATTGGGGTTCTGAGCATGACGCACACACGAGTCGTTCACTACAACCACACCGGAGCCGTAGCGGGAGCGGAGCGGGTGCTTCTCGATGCACTGGCGAACCTGCGCTCAGAGGCTTTGGAATCTATCGTGCTTTCGCCCCCGGGCCCGCTGCAACAGGAGGCTCAACGGTTGGGTTTAGCGTGCAGGCAGGGCCAACCACTTCAGGCACGATTCACTTCCAATCCTGCCGCCCTGATGCGCTACCTGCGTTCTTTCATCGCCTCTGTTCAAGACCTGCGATCGCAAATCGGTGCGCTTTCGCCGGAGGTGGTGCATGCCAACAGTGTGAGGGCCGGGCTGGTGGCCACCGTCGCCACGCTGGGTGCCGGTGTGCCCATTGTGTGGCACGTCCATGACACGCTGCCTCGCCATCCACTAAGCGTGGTGATCCGCGCAATCGCCGCGACATCGCGCCGCACATCCCAGATCGTCGTCTCAGAATCAACTGCGCGGACGTTCTGCGGCCATCTTTGGCGGAAGCGGCTTTCCAAAAAGACAGACGTCTTGCACAATGCTGTCCACAGGATGCAACGCGTGTCGACAGACATCGAACGTGCCACCCTGCGCAAGAAGTTGGGAGCGGAAGGCCGGCTGCTTATCGGCTGTGTAGGACAAATCTGTGAGCGCAAGAACCAATTGGGGATGATCGAAATCTTTCACGAGGTCCTTCGATACGAGCCCACAGCCCTACTTGTCATCGTCGGCGCTGCCCTGTTCGAAGAGAACTTGGCCTATGAGAGCCAGCTCAAGGAAAGGATTGAGCAGCTAGGACTGTCCAGTAACGTTTTGCTTTTGGGAATGCGAAGCGATGTCCCGCTCTTGCTGGAGACCCTCGATCTCCTGGTCTTGCCGTCTAAGAGCGAGCCGTTTGCGATGATCTTGCTCGAGGCGATGGCAGCGGGCCTCTCTACCGTGGCGTTTTCAGTGGATGGTGTTCCCGAGTTGCTTTGCGACCGCCGGAGTGCATGGCTCGTTCCGGCCGGCGACTACCTCCAGATGACGCGCACCATCGTGTGGGCGGCACGTCATCCGGAACAGCGTCACCGCATCGGGGAAGCCGCACGCGCGGAGCTAACCAAATGGTTGCCCCCCCGGGAGTATGCCTTGCGTCTGGCGGAGTTGCTCCGTAGGCGGCAGGAAGTCACCACGGATGTCGAACTCATCGAGGTCGGGCACGAAGCACAAATCACCCATCTAGGAGATGCCGCGTGACGACCATTGGAATTTTTCACGAGAACTTCGCGCAGAGCGGTGGAGCCGAACGCGTCGCCGAAACCATGGCGCGTGTCTTTCCCCAAGCCGATGTTCTCACCACGGTGAAGGTCCCGAGCCGGCTCTCGAGCTTTCTTACAGCGCGCAACATTCGAACAACGTGGATGCAGGCCTTACCAAAGCTCGATCGTTGGTACCGATACTACGCTCCCGTCTATCCCTTCGCGGTGCGAAGCACACCAACTCAACGTTACAGCCTTCTGATCACAAGCTGCTTCGGCTTTGCGAAGGGGCTGCGCCGATCCCCTAACGCCGTGCATATCTGCTATTGCCACACGCCACCGCGTTGGCTTTGGCGGGCCAATGACTATGCTTCACGCGAACAGTGGCATCCCGTGGTTCGCTTGGCGCTCAATGCTTTTACCCGTGTAGTCAGACGGTGGGATCTGTTCGCCGCACGCCAACCGGACGTCTTCGTAGCGAATTCCACGGTAGTGCAGGAACGGCTTTTCTGCTATTACGGCCGCGAAGCCACCGTCTTGCATCCTCCGATCGATGTAACCCGCTTCCAGCCGGTAGATGTCGCAGAAGATCACTTTCTCGTCGTTTCGAGACTGGTGGCGTATAAGCGTATCGATCTAGCCGTGGAAGCATGTAACCGGCTCGGACGGAAGTTGAAGATTATCGGTGACGGCCCAGACCGTGAACGGTTGAAGCGGCTTGCCGGGCCGACCATCGAGTTTCTGGGCAGACTTCCGGATGAGGAGGTGGAGTGGCACCTCCCTCGTTGTCGCGCCTTGCTCTTTCCCGGCGAAGAAGATTTTGGGCTCACGCCTCTTGAAGCAAATGCTTCGGGTCGTCCTGTGGTGGCTTATGGCGTGGGTGGCGCGCTTGAGACGGTTGTCGATGGACGGACCGGCGTTCTCTTCAGGGAAACCACTGCCGATGCGATGGCGGACGCGATGCTTCGTCTTGAAGGCTTGACCTTCGATCCCACAGGCCTACGGCAGCACGCAAGTGGGTTCGATGCGGAGATCTTCGGCAAGGGCCTGAGGGCCATCGCGTTCTCCGCACTTGAGCAGCGGGGGCTTGCTAAAGCGATGCAGGAAATCCAAAACGCAGGTGCTGCGTGAAGGCGGCGACATCACCCACATTGCATGTGGGGGCGCCACGTACCGTTCCCGATCGCTCGCGAAGAGCAACGGCTCAGGCGATCGGGAAAACAGTTGGGAGCCGCTTGGGCTGGATCGTGGTCAGTGCGGGCACAGGAATGATCACTGCGCGCGTGCTCGGCCCAGCCGGGCGCGGCGCTCTGGCCGCGATGATCATGTGGCCGGTGTTTCTTGCGGGCACGCTTACGTTCGGCCTTCCTAGCGCTCTGATCTACTGTATGCGTCAGAGTGAGGCGAAGAACCACGCTCGGCTCTTCAGCACCGCAGTGACCTTGGCGGCGATCATCGGCATTAGCGCAAGCTTTCTTGCGGTCTTTGTGCTGCCCTACTGGCTATCTGGTTACGGCATCGAGGTAGTGCATTGGACGCAGTGGCTGATGCTCTTTACCCTGTCGAGCACCCTGATGCTCATCTTCCGCGCCGCCTTTGAGGCAACAGCCAAATTCGGCACCTCTGCGGTCACTTGGTTGCTTTGTCCCGCGCAAACGCTTGTCGCCCTCCTTGCACTGAGCATCTTGCACCGGCTTACAGAACTCAGTGCGGCGCTTAGTTATGTGCTTGCTGGCGTACCCGTTGTGTTCTGGATGTTTATGCGCCTGCGTCGCGAGCTCGGATGGGACCTGAGCGGCTTTGTGGGTTCCTCGCGCGAGCTCTTGAGCTACGGGCTTCGCTCTTATGGTGTAGATCTGTGCGGGACGCTGGCTCAGTCAGTCGATCAGGCGCTGGTTGTTGGCATGATCAACGCCAGCGAAATGGGACGGTATGTTGTGGCCCTAAGCCTTTCCCGCATCCTCAATGCTGTTTATCAAGCGACAGCTGCTGTGCTTTTTCCTAAGTGCATCGGCCTGTCTGCGCGGCAATCTTTTGTCATAACCATGCGAGTCCTGATGGCAGCAACGGCCGTGGCTCTGCCAGGCGCACTCCTGATCTGCGCATTGGGCGCTTCCATCCTGCGCTTGTTGTATGGGTCAGACTACGTTCTCGCGGCGACTCTGCTGCGGTTACTCACAGCCGAGGCCGTCCTTGCGGGTATTAGCACGGTCATGGCGCAGCCTCTGATGGCCATGGGACGTCCCGGGACTGTGACGATGCTCCAGGCAACCAGCTTGGTCGCTACGATCCCGCTGCTTCTGCTGTTGGTCCCGCGCTTCGGCATTTCCGGCGCAGGGGCGGCTCTTCTTAGCTCGGCGGTGTTGCGATTGGTGCTGGTCGTCGCGCTTTACTGCCGCATGCCCAGCCGCATGCCGCGGCGTAGCGAGTTGCGCTCACTACGGGACGAGCTAATGGCTGGCGTACTGCGTCCATTCTCGACATCGGTGCAGCCTGCGGAGCCGGCCCAATGAGCACGGCTGTACTGCCATTTAACGCCTGGCGTCGGCCTGCAGCGCTCGGGCGCGGATCTAACGATTTTAGCTACACGGTGCGGCTGCTTGCGCCCTACCTCACAGGGACGGCTCTGCTATTCTTGGCCAAGCCTTCCCTTCTGCGTCCCATCTTCCCGCTGTCCACCGCGGTCATCGGCTATCTCTTGTACAAACGTAATGAGAGCTATTTTCTCTCCTTCCTGTTGTGGATCTACATGCTCGCGCCTCTGCTGCGGCGCTTAGTGGATTGGCGTACAAGCTATCAGGAGCAGAGCATGATCCTGGTGGCGCCGCTGCTCGTTACTCTGCTCCCCGGCATGCATCTTCGACGGCGTCTGCTGCGCGCGGTCCCGGTCATCCGCAAGGCAGCGCTTCTCACCCTAAGCGCCATTGCGTTCGGTACCGGCGTCGGCATGATCAAGCATCCAGGAATGAATGTGATCCTGGCCGCGCTCACCTGGACCGCGCCCATCATCCTCTGCGTCTTTGCGGCGACGATTCGCGAGCGCGAGATGCTTCCACGCGTGTTAACGTACACGCTTCTCTGGGGAGCCCTGCTGCTCTCGGCATACGGCATTTACCAATTTGTGTATGCTCCGCCTTGGGATACGTACTGGTTGAAACTAGTCAGCATCGGGGAGGCGGCGACATCACCAAGTTTTGGCCAGCCTAAACGCTTTGGGCTGCGTGTCTGGAGCACCATGAATGCCCCAGGGCCCCTGGGAGCTTTTCTAAGTGTTGCCATTCTGTGGTTCATCCCGAGAAAGGGTGCAGCAGCGGCCTTGGTTGTGACCGCAAGCTGTACTGTACTGCTGCTGACGATGGGTCGCGGCGTGTGGTTTCAGACTGTGGTCGGCATTCTGATTCTTGCAGTGGGCTCTGGTTTCAAGATGTCTTTTCGGAATCTGGGCGTCACGCTCCTTGTGTTTGTCTTGTTTGCCGGAGCATTGCAGAGATTGCCCGGTGCAGCCGACGTGAATCAGCGGTTGACTACCTTCACCCATTTAAGTTCAGACGCCAGCGCGAACGAGCGGCAGGAAATGTACGGCTATCTCGAAGGCGTGATCCTCACAACACCCATGGGCAACGGCCTGGACACCACTCACCAAATTCATGAATACCCGCTCGATAGCAGTCTCTTACTGCTGTTTCTGATGACCGGCTGGTTGGGAACCTGCTTGTACCTCGGCGGTCTGGGCATTGTCGGGGCAGCTGTACTCCTGAGCTTGCGAACAAGCTCGATTCCGCGTCTCGCCGGCGGAACTTGTGTTCTGGCGGGTATGACGCAACTAGGAAGCGGTGATATCTTGCTGCGCCAAGGCGGCATTTTACTTTGGCTGTTTGCAGGTCTCTGGGCTTCCCTACCTCGTGTTGAGATCAGGAGAGTGGCGCCTTGAATGCGATTGGCATGGCAACAATGCGCCGAGGACCAGCAAGCACCGACAAGCCTTATCTGGAATGGATGAGCGTGCTTCGCCTGCTCTGCGCAATTCAGATCGTCGGGTTTCACTGGCTGCGCGCCTCCTATAAACTCGGTGCCTTTGGCTGTCCAGGCAGCCAGAGTCCCGTAACCGACTATTTGGATACCGGTTTAAAGTGGCAGGGCTTATTTCTTTCCCTAAACGCTCCTTGCAGCACAGGGGCGGCTGCTACGCTCCATGCCTTACTCGGCATAGGCTTCGGCTATGGCTGGGAAGCCGTAAACCTCTTCATCCTGATCAGCGGATTTGTTCTGAGCTTCACGTTTGCGGGTTGCGTCAGATCGCACGACTGGGGCAGCTGGTACAAGCGGCGACTTAGGCGCATTCTTCTGCCCTACTATGAGATTGCCTTACCTCTGTTGACCCTGTTCTACGCCGTTCTGCACATCAGGGCGAGCCACTCGCGTATGCTGCATCGTATCCAGGAAAAGCTGGCAGGTCAGGTTACAGGTAGCATGCCTGCCAACTACTTCAAACATATATTTCTCGTCGATCCGCATCAGCGGCAATGGATTGCGAACTTTTGCGCGCCCGCTTGGTGGTTCATTCCGGCCATCCTCGTCGCATACCTTTGTTTCCCGTTGTATATCGCACTCTTCCAGCGGCTTGGACATTTGTTGTTCCTGGGTCTAGCCCTTGGAATCAGCATTGTCTCCTATCAACTCACACAACGCGGTGTCCTCATTGAGAACGCATGGTATTTCGCAGTGCTGAATGAGGCTTTCAGTTTCTCCCTTGGTATCGTCGCCGGGGCACTGTGGAAGGACCCCAGCCAGAAACTCCGCTTGGAGGCGTTGCTCTCTCGCGCCTCTGTTATGGTTTTTGGCTTCGTTCTCGTTTTGGGAGGCAATCTTCTCAACGATTACCACCGCACCTACTCGCTCAGTAGCGCGTTCTTCACGACGGGGTTGGCGATAGTCGGCTTTCGCCTTGCCAAATTCCTCTCCGGTATTCGCTGGATTCGAGCTCTGGGAGGGGTCGACGCGTTTCGCGTTTATCTCATTCACCAGCCCTTCGCCGCACCGTTGGCAATGACCCTTATCGTGCTTAACCATACATGGGCCACGCCCGTAGGCCTTCCTATCTTTCTTACCTTCTCCTTCTTCTTGTCTTACCTTTTTGAACGCGCAGACCTTTCACAGGGATGGTCAAAATGGGTCAGGTCATCGCGGTCTGCAGAAGAGATTGGGCCACTACAAGCTCAGTCTGCGGGTAGATAAATTTTCATCACAAGCTTGTCTTGCCATCAGTGCTGGTTCTACATGCGTTAGTGGTCGTCCAATGTCGCCGTTCGTCACTTTGAAGTAGATGGATTCCAACCTGTCGAGAACGGCATCCCACGTGTAGTGCTCGAGAACGTATGCCCTGTTATGCAATCCCATGCTTCTCGCACGGTCCTCCGATGCCAAGACCTCGATAAGAGCCTGGGCGAGCGCGATAGGGTCACGAGGCGGAACAAGAGCCCCTTCACGGCAAACAAGTTCCGGCGTACCTCCCGTGTTTGTTGAGACAACAGGCAGGCCCGAAGCCATGGCCTCCAAAAGAGTTGTCGCGAAAGGCTCACCAAACGAGGGCAGGCAGTAAACAGCATGGCGTCGAAAAATGGTGGGGGTGTCCGATCGCTCCACGGCGCCTACAATCTGGATTCTGGCCCTGTAGGGTGAATTTTGTGCCCAATCGCGGACACCCTCAAGAGCTTCTCCGGTACCGGCAATCGTCAGCGTACTTGCTGGAAGCGCCTCCGCCACTCTCTCAAACGCTTTGGTAAGGACATAAATTCCCTTGCGTTCAACGACATTGGCTAAGAACAGGATGCTCTGAGACTTCTTCCCCGGCAGAGGGCAGGAATCAGGTGAGAATTTGGCGGCGTCGACCCCGTGTGGAAGTTGGTAAAGCTTCCCGGTCAGTTCCGCCGCCCTTGGTATCCGATCAAATGCCGCTTTGGCCGTATAAAGGAGTGCGTTGGCCTGCGACTGCTGCCACGAGACAACAAGATCACGAAGGGCGGGCAGTTTTGATGTTGAACCGCTGTAGCTATCGTTAGTGATGTTTAGATTGGCGCTCCAGCGAGCAACATAGGTACCCAGAATCAAAGGAGTGTCGATTCCCAGAAGAGCTAAACTTATGCCTGGAAAAACTGGGTTCATTTGCACGATCAACCCAAAATGGTGCTGCAGGCTTAGGCGTTCGTAAAGACTTCTCATCCGCAAAGCGTATTCAACTGTGCGAAGAGCTCGATGCGCCGCCTTCACGCGCAGAGGATACAGACTAACCTCTTTTGGCAGAGGCTGCTGGAGGGAGACCTGATCCGCTGCAACGTGAAGGTGATAGCCGCGTTGCGCCAAACCTGACAGGAAGCTGTGCGCGATTAGGCCATCGCCGTTTGGGAGAGAGTCGGTCAGATGCTCGGAGGGATGAGCGACAAAGATCGATCTTCCATTCACCTGGCCTTGCGAGAGTCTTGAGCTATTCGGCTCCACAAGTTCCTTACTTGTCTGTTGACGCCCCCAGTATAAGACAGGAAGCGCGCCGCTTGCCCAAAACTACGGATGTAACTTCACAATGGTCAAGAGATCAGTTGCGTTAAGGGACAGACTGTTCGTTCTCGTGCTCATTGGCGTAATCGTCATCGTACCGGTGGACTGCCACGTGTCCACCGCGGTCAGGTTGACCGGAGCGTCAAAGGTCAATGTGATCGGTTCCGGTGTAACACTGAGCGCAGCCTGTGCATTCACGTCCCAGGACGGCTCCTCTATCCACAAGGCGAGCAAAAAGGTGCCGTCTCGCGTGAAGGAGAAGATGGTGGAGATCGGACTGGGCGCCCGACATAGTCCAGTTCAAGTGGCCTGTGGTGTACGCAGCTCCGGTGTCGGCCAACAGATGCATGAGAGCCTGTAAGGAAAGGTAGGCAGGCTTCTGCGTACCATCCGTTCGAAGCAATCCGTAGGAGTCTCCCGAAAGCGTGGTGTCCGCTAGATCGTACAGGTAGGTTCTTGTGATGCCGTGGAGGAATTGCTCCAGGAAAACGCGCGGAAGGTAGCGCGCCATTGCGCTATCAGGAACATAGTTAGCGGTTGCGGTATCGTCCCAATACCCCGTCTCTGTGGTCACCATCGGAACGGTGGGCCAGTCCTGCCGGGCCGAGGAGATGGCAAAGGCGATGCTGCCGTAACCCTGGGGTGTCCAGCCCGGTGTGCCAGGGTTTCGGCCGCCTGGATAATTGTGAAGATTGCCTGAGTCGAACAGCTTGCTTACCTGACCGAGTTGCGCATAGGAATTGCCGGTGGCGGACGTCCAGTTTTGATTGACAAGGCTGGGACCGTACAGCGTGATCCCGGTCATAGGATGAGCCCCATGCACAGCATCTTGCAGAACGGGCAGAAACGCACGAAGGTCGGCCGCCCAGTTTGGATCGCCACTGGTGTCGTATTCGTTGGGTGCTTCCAAGGCCTCCATTCCGCCGACGCGCGAAGGATAGGCTTGCATCAGCGCTTCCGATTGCCCGATGGAGGTGATGTAGTCCCCTCGGATACCCTGTGCTGCAAGCTGCTGATATTCCGTGTAGAAGTAGCTTGTCCCGGTTCCGAAGTCGACCAGCCCGTCGCGTACGTGATGGACGCCCAAATCCTGCAGTGACGAGACCACCAGGGGAAAATTGGTGTAATAAAGCGTGTTTGTGTATGCAAGATGCAGGTTCATGCCGACGGTATCCGTGAAGGCCAGAGCACTGGTAGCCTGCTCTCCCGTCGTAGAAGGCGCGGTGATGCTGAAGCTCGCGCTCGCTGCCGAGGTCAGGCCGGCGCTCGTCGCAACCATGGTGTAGGTGCCCGCGGAAGAAAGGCTTAGGTCGGCAAACGTCGCGACGCCGCTAACGATGGGTTCGGTGAGTGTACCTGCAAGCGATCCGGAGCTTTGGCTCGGAAGCATGATCGTCACTGTACCGGAGGCTGCAGTACAGAGGTTCCCTCCCGAATCGAGTATCTCCACGGAAATCGCGGGTGAGATCCAAGCACCGGCTGTTGCTGAAGACGGTTGCCGGGAAAAGGCCACACTTGCCGGTCTCCCGGCGATGGTGAGTTCGGAGGCGGTTACAGTACTCGAGAGACCGGAAAGCATGGCTACGGCCGAGATGTCTGAGGTTGCTGTAACGGAGATCGGCCCGGTGTAGACCGGAGAACTCGTTGTCGGCGCAGTGCCGTCCAAGGTGTAATGCAGGACCGCCCCGGCCGTCGCATCCGCGATGGTGACCGCTTGAGCTTCGTTGTAAGCTCCGCTGGCCGGTGTGATGGTGGGGGCCGAAGGGATCGGGACCATGTTCAGCGTCCAGTCCGACGGTGGATTGGTGAGGGTCGGTTGGAATGGGGCAACGCGCGAGACCTGGTCAAAAAGATTGACTACATTCTCAGTTGGATGTTGGGCGATCCTAAGCGCGGCCGTTACCGTATCGATCGGAGGGATGCCGTTAGGAGGTGTTGCAGTTGCGAACAAAGTGCCGCAAGCGCTGCCGTCGCCGGCAGTTCCGCCCGAAGAGTTGACGCAAGCGCCGAGTATGTCAGCCAAGTGATTTACCTTGCTGACCTGCACAGTATAACCAGGCACTGAGACTCCCGGTGCGCTGCCCGCGGCGACATCAACCAACTGCTGCGTTTGGAGGACGGCGTCTCCGAAGAGCGGGTCGCCGAAATTTGAGCCGATATTGGTCGGCGAACTGATATAGGAAGCGAGGGGCCAGATTGCACTCACAGTGGTCTCCTCGTTCATGTTGATGAAAGTCGTTGCAGTCAAACTACTGCAGGGCCCAAGCATGGCCATAAGGGCAATGTTCTTGTTTGTGACACCCTGTGTGACACCCGGGTTTCCTCCGGTAGCTGTGAGGAACACCTGCGTATCAGGTGTGGGGCAGTTGTAAAGCCCGTTCAGGTTAAAATTTCCGCTGCCATCCGTCAGAACCGTTTCGGTCAAAAGCGGCGAAGCTGCAGACGCTACGCCCGTGGTGCCGACGGCATAGAAACCGATCGTGGCTCCGCTAACGGGTTGTTGCCCTCCGTGAACGTGTCCGGCAAAGCCTGCCGTAGTCGTGGCTCGGGAGGAGGCGGGAACACTCGTCATCTGGCAGCCGGGTAGGAATCCCAAACATCCTAGGCTGAGCAGCAGCAACGCGTGCACTCCGAGCTTGCATTTGCCTGGCAGAGACTTTATTACGTTAGAGTTGCCGTCCATACCTGTTCGCCCTCTACAGGCTGGTTTCAATGGCCATTTTCTTCAATGACTCGAAGGCAACACGACATCACTCAATGGGTGAGGGCCTGCCCAGGTCCGCAGTAGAAAAGTCGTAAACAATTCGGACGACCCCATAGGAGGTTTCACGGGACGTCAAGCTTCTCGAACGTGACGAGTCCGCCTGGCACACACTTGAAGGTGTACGCGCTATGCGCAATGCCTTTTCGCGTGCCAATCCCGAAGCTCGCCTCACGTGGGGTTACACTTAAGGCTCTCGAAGACAAGCGTCTCAATAACCCTGCCCGTTACGAAGCGGAGCTCCCACGAGCCTACCGGTGGCAGCCCGCACTGCCACCTCGGGCTTGTTGATCCCAGAGCCGTTGCCGAACGCCTCGATCGCGCTGTGGCCTATATAGTCAGAGGGGCAGAGGAGGCAATGATGACAGATACGGCGTGCGTGGCAAATAGCCTGCACAAGGAGCGGAAAGTGCCAAGTTGGCGGTGGGTTTGTGCTGCTTTAACGATTGCGGTTTGCGGCGTGGCTGGGACTGCCGATGCGCAAGACGCCGCGGTGAGTGGACCACCGTTGCGCGTGGCCATCGTCGGCCTGGTGCATGAGCACGTGGCAGGATTTCTGCCACAGCTGCCGCATCACCCCGAGGTTGAACTGGTAGGAATTGAGGAGCCGGATAAAACCCTGGCAGCCACCTACCAGAAGCATTTCGACCTCCAGTCTTCGCTGTTCTACACCGACCTGAACACGATGCTGGAAAAAACACATCCGCAGGTGGTGCTGGTGTACACGGCCATCAGCGATCATCGTCCGGTGATCGAAGCCGCAGCGGCGCACGGTGTTAGCGTCATGGTGGAGAAACCGTTGACGATTTCGGTCGATGACGCACTGGCTATTCGCAAGACCGCGCGTGAGCACCACATCCATGTGCTGACCAACTATGAGACGACCTGGTACGCGAGCAATCATGCAGCGTACGACGATCTCCAGAACGGTGAGCTGGGCACCCTGCGCAAGGTGATCGTGCGCGATGGGCACCAGGGACCCAAGGAGATCGGGGTGGGTCCGGAATTTCTGGGCTGGCTCACCGATCCGGCCAGAAACGGCGCGGGCGCCCTGTATGACTTCGGCTGCTACGGTGTGGATCTGATGACCTGGATGATGCATGGGGCCACGCCCGTCAGCGTGAGTGCGGAGACGCAGACGGACAAGCCCGCGACCTATCCCCATGTGGATGACGATTCGGCAATCGTGCTGCGCTACCCCGGAACGCAGGCGGTTGTGCTGGGTTCCTGGGATTGGACCTTCGCTGTAAAGAACATGGAGCTCTACGGCACCAAGGGAACCGCCTTCACTGACGCCGCCGACCAAATCCGTGTTCGTTTGAGTGAGGCGGAGGCGGAACCGGCGCTAACGACGGCGCCTGCGCTGGTGGGTCCACAGAGCGGATCGATTGCGTATCTGGTGGCGGTCATGCGCGGACAGCTCGAGTCCAAGGGTGATCCCACCGCTTTGGATACGAATGTGGTCGTGATGCAGATCCTGGATGCGGCGCGCACATCCGCGCGCACCGGCAAAACGGTCACACTCCAACCTCTACCGCAATAGGCGCGACCCTGGGAGCAGCAGAGACGCCACAGTTCTCATATAGAGCTGTGGCGTCTCTGCGAGGATTGGTCTTTACTCAATGCCGGGGAAAGCATCCTCTTCACCAGGCGCGTGACCAGTCCGGCCCCGCCTTTGCATCGACACGGAGGCGGCCGTCCACGCCGGCGTCGTGCTCCAAAAGCCGGCCATAAAGCCAAAGCAAATCTGATAAGCGGTTCAGGTAGACAAGCGGTTCGGTCGGCAGGCTGGCATCATTCTCCCGCAACCGGACCGCGCAACGCTCCGCGCGACGGCAAACCGTGCGGGCAACTTCGAAATGGGCAGACTGGGGGTGAGCACCCGGAAGCGACCAGTCGGAAAGCAGACCTTCCACGGCTTCGATCGCATAAATCTGGCCGGTGAGGTCTTCAATGTCGGCGGCGGTGATGTCAGGCGTAGCCGGCTGTTGACTGGCGGGACGGGAAAGCGCCGCGCCCACGCGAAAGAGGGTGCGCTGAATGGCCTCCGTGCGCACACGGAGTTCGGGCTCCCCGCACTGGCTACGAGCCACGCCAAGGAAAGCATTGAGTTCATCAACAGTACCGTAGGCTTCTACGCGGAGATCGGCCTTGGAGACGCGCAACCCTCCAATGAGTGCGGTGCTGCCATTGTCACCTGTCTTCGTCGCTATACTCATGCCGCTTAGGATGAGGATTTTGCTTGGAATCACCGTGCATGGACTTCATTTTTAAAGACGCAACGCGATACCTCAACTTTGAGCAACATGGAACCATGTCAACGAGCCATCCGTGTTCGCGATATGAAATTCAGCGGAATCATCTTGGCTGGGATAACCATTCCGGGCGCTGACCCCTCGTATGGATTGTCTGCCTCAGATTGTGGGGTTGCAGGTATTGATCCGAACGCCCCTACTGGTCCCGTCCAAAGACTCTTTTGACTGAATTACAGAGCGAGTCCACGTGATTCTGAAGATCGTTTGATTCGCATACCAGTGCTGTTGGGTCCCTCTATATATCAGCCAAATCGGTGACACGTTCACCCCGCACGAAGAGCTTACCTGCGTCAGCGATTGGGCCACTGTAGCCGTTGGATCAGGTAGCAAGTGAAGCGTTTTGCAGTACTTTACAGGAGAACTATTATGGCCAACTCTCAGGATCTCACCACCTTTATCGCTCTCTTTCACCACAGTGACCACGCCGCGGCCGCGATTCGTGATCTCGAAGCCAAGGGCTTCCCCAGCAGCGCCATGACCGTGATCAACGGTGCTCGCCAGGGCGGCAAGACAAATAATGCAGACACCGAGGCCGGTTTGGGCGATCAGTACGGAAACGGGAACCAGGCTGACCTGGAAACCATCGGCGTGCCAGACCGCGATCGCCAGCGCCTTCAGGACGGCCTTGATAAGGGAGGTCTCGTCCTCATGCTGGAGGGGGAGGGCGATCGTGCTGACGAGATCAACACGATCTTCTTAAAATATTCCGAAAAGATCGACGAAATGGACAATGAACGCGCCGACTATGCTGCACCTCTAGCAGCAGCACCGGTAGCCGCGGCCGCTATGACTCCTCCCGCTCAGCCCAGGGTTCCCGCAGAGGATTCTGCGGTCATCCCAATCGTTGATGAAGAGTTGGTCGTGGGCAAGCGCTCAGTCGATCGTGGTGGTGTCAAGGTATTCAGCCGAGTTGTAGAAGAGCCTGTAACGGCTTCCGTCAACTTACATGAGGAGCATGTCGTAGTGGATCGCCGGCCCGTGAATCGCGCCGTTACCGAATCCGATCTGCGCCAGGGTGACCGGGTCGTTGAATTGACCGAGACACAAGAGGAAGCGGTAGTCGGCAAGACCGCCAGGGTTGTGGAAGAGGTTTTGATCGGCAAACAGGCGAGCGACCGAAGCGAAACCATCAAAGACAGCGTACGGCACACCGAAGTGGACGTTGAACCAATCGAGTCCACCACGACGAACTCAACTGAAAAGCGTTAACAAATTACTCACCCAGGAGAACGGCATGGCAACGGAACACGTTAAAGTTTTTGAAGAAAAAAAGAAGGGCTTGCCGATCTGGGCATGGCTCCTTCCCCTGCTTCTAATCGCAGCGATTGCGGCTTGGTTGTTGCTACACCACAAACAGCCTGCTGCGGCAACCGACGCCGCGCCAGCGACCGCTGCAGCGCCTGCAACCACCGCTACGGCGGCCGCTACCGGCGCACCTGACCTGGGTCCTATCCATTTCGCCACAGATCAAGCCACGCTTACGCCTGAGGGCCAGGCTACCTTGCAGCGAGCGGCGGAGTATATGAAACAAAATCCATCCGCGCACATGCGGATTGAGGGCTTTACCGATTCAACTGGGACTGAGCCGCACAACGCGGATCTATCCGTACAGCGTGCCACGACCGCAGCCGGCTTCCTGGAGGCTCAGGGTATTGATAAGTCTCGACTCACCGGCCAGGGATTTGCTGCAAACAACCCCGCGGACACCAACGCCACAACTTCCGGGAAAGCCGACAATCGTCGGGTTGAGATCTTTCAGCAACCCTAAGGCTCTTTCAACGAGTCACTAATCCCAATATCATCTCGTTCTCTCACCGGACCTGCTGCCAGACAGCAGGTCCTTTTTCTTGCCCGTAGCCACAGACAAATCACTCGCCCTCGCCTTTCAAAGTGCCATTGCTGGGTAGGAAGCAGGTGCCAGCAGCTGACGCAAATCTCCTGATGGGTACAGCAAGCCAACTAGCTGCGTGGCCAGTTTCCACTGACGAAAGCGTCACTGGACAGAGATCTCGGCTGTGCGGTAACAGGGGATTTGCTCTAGATCCCTCCCGTCCAGTCCCATCCAATTTAAAGCTCCACTCGTACTTTCAAGACCATCCGCCGATCACTGTGCCGTTTTGGTACGCTTTGCCGGCTTGGGTGAGGGCCAATGTTCTTCCGTGGTATGTCAATCCGGCTTCACTCAACCTACCTTGCCTTTATGCTGGTGCCCCTTCTTCTGCTTGCCGCTGCCGCCGCTCAGCCCCGCGCCACCGACGCTGTAACCGAGCTCTCCAAAGGCTCCGCCCTCCTCCGCGTGTGCCGTGCCGAGGTCCGATTGATGGATCTACCCTCCATCACCAAAGCCTCACAATCGGACCTGCTCAACGGCTCTTATTGCGTGGGATATCTGAACGGCTTTGTTGCGAACCTCACGACAAAGACCGAGATCTGCACCAACAGCGCTCCCATGGGCGCCCTGGTACGTGCTTACGTCGATTTTCTCGAGAAACATCCCGATCTGTTGGACGAGGATCGACGGCTCGGCCTGGGCATGGCCCTGCGTGACTCATTTCCCTGCCCGTCAAAACCGGCTCCGGGCTTGGCCCAGGCAGGGATCAGCCGCGTCAGCTAGCTTTAAAAGCCCTGAACAGACCTGGCGGTAGCGGCCGTTTCACGTCCGCCGTAGACAGCCCGGTAGATTTCGCGATTGCGCAGGATGCTCTGCACGTAATCTCGCGTCTGGCTGTACGGAATGGACTCCACCCACTCGGGAATGTCCTTGTAATCACCGCTCGCGATCCATTGGCGCACCGGGACATCTCCGGCGTTGTAGGCCGCCAGCGCGTACTCTACCTGCCCTCCATAGTGATCGATCTTCTGCCGCAGGTACATGGTTCCTAACCGCAGGTTTTCAGTGGGGTCCAGCAACTCATTCGTGTTGAAGTGACGCTCTCCCTGCTGCTTGGCGAGATCTTTGCCGGTTGACGGGAGCACCTGCATCAGGCCCCAGGCGTTCGCGTAGCTCACAACTCCGGGATTGAACTCCGACTCCTGCCGAATCAACGACGTAACCAGATATGGGTCGAGCCCCAGGTTTTGCGCGTCGGTGGAGAGCTGCTGCCAGTAGGGTCGCGGAAACACCAGCTGCCAGTACACCGTCGGCACCTCTGCCACCGGCAGCGAGGAGAACGGCACCTTGCTCCGCTTCATGGCCTGCAGCGCCCGGGCGTTTTCCCCGAAACTCTGGTAGATCTGCGCCTCAGCCAGCGCTCCCCACTGGCCCGAGGTCGAGCTGAGCTGGATCTCCGGCCGAATGTACTCATTGAGGGCAGCGTTGGCCAGCAGCCGTGCCTTAATCAGGTGCGGATCGTCCTCCGGTAAAGAGGCAATCAGGTGCGGATCCTGCACGGGGCGAACCGAAGCCAGAACCTCGACCGGCGCCGCGGCCTCGCGATTGCCAATCACCGCCAGACGCTGCCGTCCCAGCATGGCGTAATAGCTGTTTACATACGCACCATCCAGCGCCCGGTAGTAATTCAGCGCCTGCCCGAAGTTCCCTTCCACATCTTCGTAGAGACGTCCACGCCAATAAAGCGCCCCGGGGATCTCTTGGCCGCCCGGGTAGAGCGTGATCTGCTCATCAAACATCCGCGCCGCATCGGCATTTTTGCGCAGCCGGTAATTCAGCCATGCCGAGCGCCAGTGCGCGCTGGGCGCGTAGACGCTGTGCGGAAACCTCGTGACGAGCTCCATGTAGTTCGCAATCGCATGCGCAGGGTCGCGCTTCACGAGGTACATATTGCCGCTGGAATAGAGCGCCTCTTCTAGCCAGCGGCTGTTCGGAAACTGCTGTCCGATCTGCGCGACCAGGGTGTCATGCTCCGCAATCGCACCTTCGCTTCGCGCAAATTCAGCTTCCAGGTACATCCTCAACGCGGCGGTATCGTCACTGGTAACCGGCAGGTGGGAGATGTCGGCTCGGGTGATCCGCTTAAGCCGCAGGTCGCAGACTGCAGCGTAGATCTCCAGAGCGTCGCGGTCGGCTTGGGTCAGGGTCGCGTCGTTTTTCTCCAGGGCGCGGTACTCACTGGCAGCCTCGTTGTACTGCTTGTCGTTGAACAGGGTGTCGGCGTGCTGCTTGCGCTCGGCTGCCGTCAGCGGGACATTCATCGTCGTCAGCTGCAGCCGGGCATACGCGGCTTCGCTGCTCGTCGGGTCACCGAGGTAGATGGAACGGTACAACGCACCGGCGGCCTGCGCATTGCCACTGGCCTGATAGGCCCGGGCCAGTGCCGCACGAACATCCACATGATCACCGGTGGGGGTACCCTGCAGGGGTTGTAGCTCATGCAAAGCCGCGGCCGGATTACCCGAAGCCATGTAGGCATTGGCCAGCATCACCGGCGCCTCCGGCACAAAGAGGCTTTCCGGATGGCGGTCTGCGAAATGCTCCATCAAGGCGATCGCATCGGCAGGCCGATTGGCGGCAATGGCAGATTGGGCTCCGAGGTAGTCGGCGTAGTCGGCCAGGGCCTCGCCCGCGCCAGCAGCCGAGCGAAACGCGCCTTCCGCATCGCTGTACCGGTGATCCAGGGCGTAGGCATGGCCTACGGAAAGATCAGCCGCCGCGGCTGCCTCTCCCGGGTGCGCGGCAGCATAGGCCAACACGCCATCATAGGCTGCGACGCTGCGCGTCGTGAGCAGCTGCTGCGCCATGGGACGGAGCGTTGCAGAGGCGAAAAAAGCGCTGTTCAGCCGACGGCTTTGGGCCGTGGCGTGCTCCACCAGCGGACGCCCAGTGGGCACCCCTCGCAAAGAGGCTCGCTGTAGCAAGCCGTGCTTACCCACCGCGCCATGGCGGCTTGGGGCCCCACCACGGGTTGCGACGCTGTGCCCCACAGCGTGGTGCAGACTGGCGGCGCCTTTGGCGTGCACGGCGACGTGCTTGCGGGACTGCGCCCGTCCCGGCGGCAGCACCAGCCCAAAGGTCACCAGCAAAGCAAGGGCGTACCGGCTTTTCATGGAGGCACTCCTGTCTTCAATCTACTGCGAACTTCCCTTCCGCGTTTCGCTTCAGTGGGAGCAAAGAATCAGACCCGATACGGCAGGGCCACCCATCCAGATCCGAGCCTTGTCGCGGAACGGACCTCGGCAGGCCCATCTCGAAGTAGACTAGAATTGAGTATGGCAGCCAATCCCATCACCATTGCTGAACCCGAGACGCAGGCGGCGGTTGCTATAACCCCGGTTGTCGAGCCGCATCCGGACATCGCCCTTGTCGAACGAGCCAAGGCCGGCGACACCGCCGCCTTTGAGGTGCTTGTTCGGCAGTACGATCGGCAGATCTACCGGACCGCGCTTCACATCACCCAGAATCGGGAAGACGCGGAGGACATCACGCAGGATGTCTTTTTCAAGGCCTTCCAGAAACTCGAGCAATTTCAAGGCAATTCCAAGTTCTCGACCTGGCTTGTGCGCATCGCGGTCAATGAAAGCCTCATGCGGCTACGTCGCCGCAAGACCTCTCGCACCGTTTCGATGGATCAGGATGTCGAGACCGAGGAGGGGGCGATTCCTCGCGACTTCGCCGAGTGGCGTCCCAATCCGGAACAGATTTTTTCCCAATCCGAATTGGGCGACATCTTGCGCAAGACAATTGCCGGACTGCCTCCAGGTTTCCGCACCGTTTTTACTCTCCGCGACATCGAAAGTCTGTCAACGGAAGAAACGGCCGAGGCGCTCGGACTGAGTATTCCAGCTGTGAAATCAAGACTCCTGCGCGCCCGGTTGCAGTTGCGGGAACGCCTGAGCCGTTACTTCCGGCAGAAGAAAGAAGGCGCGTAGTGAACTGCACCGAGTTTCTTGCCAAACTCACCGACTACTTCGATGGGCAAATTGACCCGGAGCTCATGGCCGAAGTGAAAGATCATCTCGGCGCCTGTAGTCATTGCCAGGTGGTCGTCAGCACGACGCAGCAGACGATTTCAATTTACCGCCACCAGGAAACTTACGAGTTCCCGGAAGAACTTTCTGACCGGCTGAGAGCAGCCGTAATGAAACGTTGTATCGAAGCCCCACGATCCGTTGCGGTCGCCGCGACACCCTTCGACTAATTCATTCTAGAGTGAAGTCGAGAGCTGCCAGACTGCTAAGCGGTTTTATAAGAGATTGCGTGAACGAAAAACGTGGTGCAGACCTCTGCTCCACGTCTTTCTGCTTCTATCTCACCACTTGCTGGAAGAGCGGCGAACTCAGCAGGCTGGCGAACTGCCCGTCAGATGAGTTGTAATCCACGGTAAGAGTGCCTGCGCTTGAGTCAATGGTGGTCTCATCCAGAGCTGACTTTTCGATAGGTGAACCGCCCGTCTTGCGCAAAATCATCACGCCCTTCATCAGGGTAGCCGCCGTTGCAGCGGTGACTGAATCGGACATGACGACGGCCATATCGAAACGAACCCCGTTGCCGAAATCCATGGTGTAGCGGGCCGACTTCATCCGGTTCTTCACGGTATCGTAATCGGCCAGTTGCGCCGCCTCGCCCAGCACGCTGCGCATCATGGTTTGCGTGCCCTTTTGGTCAAGCAGGCTCCAGACCGAGCGCGAGTCCACCGCACCCATCTCCCCCATCATCTCGCCATTCTGCAGGAAATTCGGCGTTAGCCCGTCCCGAGCATCCAGGGCGGCTCTCACCGCGGCCTGATCGCCGAAGACAATCGTCGTCTGGTTCAGAAAGGCCACACTCATGCCGGAGGCGCCCATGGGATAGATGCTGTTGTTCCGCACCATCATGGGCTTGGTCTTATTCTTGGCAAACGACGCCAGTACCGCTTGGGTCTGAAACTGTCCCTGGGCGACACCGATCACTCGCGATCCGCCTTCGCTGATGCGAAAGGCCGCAAAGGCCAGCGTATCGGCATCCTGATCGATTTTTAGTCCAGAGGTCCTCAGCGCCGTCTCAAGCCGCTTTAATTCGGGCGGCAAAACCCGGTCTTTCAGCTGCATCGCCGCGGGCGAGTTCTGCATGGCACGGTAATCCACCACGATGATTTGCTGCACATCACGCGGAATCGAGGAACGTGCGTCCCCGCTCAGCTGCGCTCCGTGTGCCGCCGAACCCAAGCCCATCCACGCCGCCACGCCAGCGGTCATTACTCCGTGCTTCCAGCCCTTACCCATTTCACTGCTCCCAAACATCCCGCACCCTCATGGGTACAACGTTTCTTGTTGTTCGATCTCCGGCCTGCCACAATGCCTTACGAACATCATGGCCATGGGAGCGGCCGTTGTAACCGCCGCTCCAGGATTTTCAGGTCTGGATCAAACCCAACGGTTTGACGTACCCACTCAGCGTTCGGCTCATACGCCTTTTCGGGGATAAGCCCAATCAGCTCACCTTCCGCCAACTCAGCGCCGTGCCCCTGAGCAATTTGATGCACCGCCGCACAGGCGCGCGACACCGGCGTCCGTTCGAAATCGGTAATGTTCATGCTGACCTGGGCGCGTCCATCGGCAATCACACCCATGGCCTTCACGCCGGAGAGGCCGCCGTTCGAGGCTCGCACCTCGCGAGCAATGGCGCGCGCCAGACTGATCTCCGGCCCTTTGCCGCGGTCGAGCAGGTAGATGTTGTAGGCGATCAAAAAACGTCGTGCACCCACAGCGCTCGCGCCGGCCTGCGGGTGCAGCTCCGGTCCGCCGATATCCGGCCGCCGCGCTGCGTCGCGTACGGCGTCCTTCAACAGCCCCTCAAACTGCCCACGGCGCACATCCTCCAGGTTTATGCGGTCAGGCCGCGAGGCCGCTGCCTCATAGAGGTACACCGGAATCCCAAAACGTTGCGCGATGGTCATTCCCGCCTGCCGCGCCAGCACGGCGCACTGGGCAAGGGAGATGTCCCGAACGGGAACGAACGGGATCACGTCGGCCGCTCCAATGCGCGGATGCGCGCCGTGCTGCCGGGTCAGGTCGATCAGGGAGGCAGCTTTGCCCGCACCCCGCACCGCCGATTCCACCACAGCCTCCGGTGCACCGGCCACAGTAACCACACTGCGATTGTGGTCCCGGTCAGCTGACCAGTCCAGCAGCGACACGCCCGGAACATGCATCGCCTGCACAATGGCCCGTACCGTCTCGGTATTCAGACCCTCTGAGAAGTTCGGGACACACTCGACAATGGCATTGGCGTCAAACATGGGCTGCGTGGGCTGGATGCTGTGCATGCGGCCGCGATTCCAGCCTGCCTACTTCCACCAGCTGTAGCCGACAGAGAACTGCACACTGGCATTGACGCCGGGATTGCGGTCACCCAGGCTGGCGCTGGAGATGTGCACCGCATTGGCGCTGAAGTCGACCGAGCGCTGCGGCTTCACGAAATAGTGCACCCCGACCCCGCCCTGCGGTGTAAAGTTCCACAAGCTGGTGTCGGCGTTAGGACCACTCTCATTGACATCCTGCGGGCCCGCATCGCCGTAGCCGGGATACTTGTGGTTGGTCCACAGCAGCCCACCCGCAGCCTGCGCCCAGGGCATCAGGCGATGGCCATGCGTGAAGTTCCAGCGCAGGATAATGGGCGTAATGGTGACGCCCGAGTACGTTCCACCGACGGGATAGGGCGCGCTGCAAGTGTTCGGGTTCACCGGCGTTCCCGTGGGCGCCGCCGCGCACTTGATCCGCAGGAAAGTTGGCGTGAACGATTGCCAGTAGGGAAAAATTTCACCGGCGTATTCGAAATTGCCGCGAAACAACCCCGTGCCGAGTTCCGGGGTCAGCACCTTACCCACGTGCGCGCCCGCCATGAGAAAGCGAAAGCTGCTCCGGTTCTCCGTGACACCCACGCCGCCCTGAAACAAAGCCCCGAACTCCAGGGGCATGCGGTTGGCCTCCCCGCGAACCGGCGACTCCGTCAGGCGCCCGTTGTCGGTCTGAGCGCGGATGACCGATCCGGGCAGCAGAGCAAGGATGGCAACGCGAGCGAACCAATACAACCTTACAGTCAAAATATCCTCACAGCCGAAGGCCGCCAGAGAACCGGCGGCCATGCGCTTCTTCGTCGATTCTGTAGTCGATTTCCTAGTCAAAGGGCTCAGGCCGAAGCCATCGCCTCGTCCATTTCGAAGTTGGAGTACACGTTCTGCGCGTCGTCCAGCTCTTCCAGGGTCTCCAGCAAGCGCATCATGGCGTTGGCCTGCGTCCCCTCGAGCTTTTGGTAGATCGTAGGCAGCATGGTGATCTCTGAGCTCTCCGGCGTGATCCCGGCCTTCTTCACCGCTGCGGCTACCGCCTCGTGATCCTCGGGAGCTGTGGTGATCTCCCAGTAATCCCCGTCATCGCTCAGGTCTTCGGCGCCGGCATCGAGCACGATTTCGGTCAGCTTGTCCTCACCAGCGGCTTCCTTCGGCACAACGATCAAGCCCTTTTTCGTGAACATATAGCCGACCGAGCCGGACTCACCCAGATTGCCGCCGTTCTTGGAAAAGGCATGACGAATTTCGCTCACCGCGCGGTTGCGATTGTCCGTCAGCACATCGACGATGACCGCCACGCCGCCGGGGCCGTAGCCCTCATAGACAATTTCCTCGTAGCTCGCGCCCTCGATCTCGCCCGTACCGCGCTGGATCGCCCGCTTGATATTGTCCTGGGGCATGTTCTCCGCCTTGGCCGCCAGCACCGCCGTGCGCAAACGCGGGTTACCGTCCGGGTCGCCGCCGCCGCCCTTGGCTGCCACCATGATCTCCTTGATCAGGCGGGTAAAAATCTTGCCGCGCTTGGCATCCAGCGCGCCTTTCTTGTGCTTGATCGTCGCCCATTTCGAATGGCCGGACATGCTTTACCTCTTGTGCTCGTGTGAGACTTTGCTGAAGCTTGGCTTCACGATAAAGGACGCTGCTCCCGGTGAGATTTCATCGGCAAAGCAGCCGTGCCGGGCCCATCTTACCACGCAGCCGGGGTGTGTCTCCATGTCCCAGAACAGGTCACAGCACCTCGGCCAGCAGCATTTCGTCGAGACTTTCGCGCCGGCGGATCAGCCGTCCCGCGCCCGCTTCGACCAGGACCTCCGCCGGCCGAGCCCGCGTGTTGTAGTTCGAGCTCAGACTCATCCCATAAGCTCCCGCGTCCAGAACCGCCACGAGCTGGCCGCCGTCCAACGCCGGCAGCGCCCGGTCGCGGGCGAGAAAATCGCCGCTCTCGCACACCGGCCCAACCAGATCGGCGGGCGTCATCTCCCCCGTTGGTTCCCGCACCGGTAATACCTCGTGATGCGCGCCGTAGAGCGCCGGGCGAATCAGGTCATTCATTGCCGCGTCGGCAACGACGAAACGCTTGGCCCCATTGGTTTTGCTGTAGAGCACCCGCGTCAGCAGCACTCCCGCCTGCGCGATCAGGAAGCGGCCCGGTTCCAGCAGGACATGCAGGCCCTGGTCCTGCAGCGCACCCCGCAGCGCCGCCGCGTACTCGGTCACGCGGGCCGCCGGGTCGAACACCTCCCTGCCGTACTCAATTCCAAAGCCGCCACCCACATCGATATACCGGATCGTGTGCCCGTCCGAGCGCAGCTGCTCGATCAGGCGGCAGACCCGGCCCACAGCCTCCGCAAAGGGGGCGACGTCCCGGATCTGCGAACCGATGTGCACGCTCACCGCTGCCGGCTGCAAGTGGGCATTGCCGAGCATTCCGGCGTAGATAGCCCGCGCCCGCTCGATCCCGATGCCAAACTTGTGCTCCCGCAGCCCGGTCGAGATATACGGGTGCGTTTCGACGGCCACATCGGGATTCACGCGCAGGGCAACGCGAGCCGGCCTGCCTGACGCCTCCGCCCGAGAGGCCAGCAGAGCCAGTTCAGCCTCGCTCTCCACGTTGAAGAGCAGAATGCCGGCCTCGAGCGCCGCATCCAGCTCCCAGGCCTGCTTGCCCACGCCGGAAAATACCACCCGGCCCAGCGCCTGGGGCGAGGCTCGCCGCACACGTTCCAGTTCGCCGCCCGAGACGATGTCGAACCCGCATCCGAGCTCCCCCAACAAACGCAGCAGCGCCAGCGAGGAGTTCGCCTTGACGGCGTAACAAACCGTGTGCGGCAGAGCGGCGAAGTTCTCCTCAAACAGCTTCACCCGGCCACGAAGGTCGTCGGCGGAGTACACATACAGCGGCGTTCCGTACGCATCGGCCAGATCTTCCAGGGCAGCTCCGGAAAGCCGAAGCAGACCGTTTTCATAACGGAGGGGACGAGGCGCAGGAAAGAGACTCACAAAGCCATGCTACCCGGCCCGGCACCCGTTTGCTGCGGCAGGGCATATTGCGCGTTCGGCATCACCACCCAGGCGATCAGGTAGGCCACCAGGGGCAGGCCGGCAAACAGCACGGAAAGCACCACAAGCAGCCGTACAACCGTGACATCCCAGCGGTAGACCTCCGCAAAACCCGCACACACTCCCGCGATCATCCGCCCCTCCCGGGGACGCACCAGCCGCGTCGAGGCAGACGCCACCCGGACCGGCACCCGCGTTCCCATCAGCCCTGTCCCGCAGCTGCTGCAATACTGCGCCGTCGCCTCCGCCGTCCGTCCACACACCGCACAAATCATAGCCACGCCTCCCCTAGTTACCAGCCCAAAGTGCAGGGCCTTTCACAAAGCAGATACGCAAGCGCGGACACCCTGGTTCCCTTCCGCCGGTCAGCCTATTTGCCCGTAAATGGCGCGCGGAGGTAGCGGCGTGCCGCCTCCGCCTGCGACTGATCTCCCCCAGGGGCAAGCACCGCTTCATACATGCGGGTAGCCTCTGGGCGCTGATGCAGCAGATCGGCCATCTCGCCTGCATCGAGCTCCGCCCGTTTTCGCAGCCAGTCGCTGCTGTTGGGCTGCCCCGCGGCCAGAATGTAGTTCGCCGCCGCACCGTGGATGTCATCGTACCCGCGCTGCGTATCCGCCAGCCCGAAGTACGCCAGTTGTAGCCGCGGGCCGGCGAAATAGCCCGGCTTCATCGCATCGCTCAGCACCTGTTTGTAGGCTGCTATCGCCTCCACCCCGTGGCCCTCGTCCTTGAGCAGGTTGGCCACCTCCAGCCGGAACAGGTAGTCATGTGGGAACTGCGCTGCCAGCCCCTGCTGCACGGCCAGCGCCTCCGGATAGCGCCCATCGTGCCGCAGAAAGAGCGAAAGAATGGTGCGGGCCTGCACGTTGGTCACCACGCCATGGGCCGCCGCATCGCGCAGCAGCTCCAGACCTTTCTGTTTGGAGCCCCCCACGCCCATAATGCCCACCATCACGCGCACAAAACGCGGCAGGCTGGCCACCGCAAACTGCTGAATGCCGATCGCCATCTCCGCATCCGCGTAGCCCGGATCCAGCTTCAGCACCGCTTCGGAATCATTTCGTGCTGCATAGCCCTGGCGCGCCGCCGGCGCAAACTGGTGATCGGCCAGGGTGATGAAGGAGGCATGCAGACCGCGCGCATAGCCTCGCGCAAACAGCACATTTTTGTCCTCCGGGTCCGTTTTCAGACGCGCATCGCACATCGCGAGCACCTTGCCGGTCAGGCTTTCAATCTCGCTTCGGGCAGCGGGCGGCACCTCCACCTCACGCTTGGTGGAAAGAAAGCTGTCGTGCGCGTAGTAAGTCGTATCCAGCAGATCCTGCCCGTACAGCTGGCGAAAGATCGCAATCAGCAGAAGGTAGTCCCAGGCCATCGGATCGCCCGGATGCTCCTGTTCGACGGTTGCGAAGATCTTTTGCGCGCCATCGAAGTCCAGATTGTAGAAATGTGCAAACCCCTCCCGCACCAGAGGCTCCAGATTCAGTGGATCCGTGTGCAGCATCTCCGTTTTTCCGCTGTCCTGCGAGCGGACCGCGGCTCCGGCTGGGCAAAGTGCAAGCCAGAAGGCCGTTGCGGCCACCAGACCGGAGATCGCCCTCCCGCGAGCGCCGCCCATCCAGCCAGTGGTACGGGAATTGCTGCGGGAGCGACGGCGCACCATCAAAAACCTGATCATGGGCGAGATTAAACTACACTCTGGCCGCCTTCGCATTTCCCGGCCACCGCCCTATGAATCTCCAGACCATTGTTCCGTGCCTGCTGCTGCTTCTCGGCTGCGTGGTGTACATCTTCAGCCCGGACCGCAAAAACCTCGGTGGTCCCGAGCACGAAAAAACCCGCCTGGACTACCTGCGGGAACGCAAGGATGTGATCTACGACAACCTGCGTGACCTCAACTTCGAGTACCGTGCCGGCAAATTTCCCGAAGATGATTATGGCCGCCAACGGGCCGAGTTGGAGCACGAAGCTGCCGGCGTCCTGGCGGAGATGGAAACTCTGGGCGGGTAAAAACTCCGGCGGCGCCGCCGTAGTACGGGGGTACCTGTGACGTATCCTGAAGTTGTGTCTCCCTCCCTCCTGCACCTACGCAGATTGTCCTGGCGAGCGCTCCTGCCCGGGTTGTTCGCCCTTTGTGGATCCGCCGCCTTCGCTGCCGAGCCCGTCATCGGCACGGTCGTCAACAAGACAAACGGCAAACCCGCCGCGGGCGATCAGGTCGTTCTGATTCAGCTGCAACAGGGCATGCAGGAAGCCACCCGCACCACCACGGACGCGCACGGCCACTTTTCCCTGCCGGTTCCCGATGACGGCATCCATCTCGTCCGCGTAACCCACGAAAGAGCCGCCTATTTTCAGCCGGTGCAGCCGGGTCAGCACAGCGTCGCGGTGACGGTGTATGACGCCGCCCCCAACGTCCCCGGCGTGGCTACCAATGTGCAAGAACTGCATATCGAAGCGACCCCCACCGAGCTGCATGTCGTTGAAGTGCTGCAGGTGCTCAACAATTCCGCCCCGCCCCGCACTCAGTTTGGTCCGGGTGGCTACGAGTTCTATCTGCCCAAGGGTTCGCTGATCGGACGCACCGGCGCCGTCACCCAGGGCGGCATGCCCGTTCAGACGCCCGCGGTCCCCCGCTCGGATCCGGGCCACTATAGCTTCCTTTTTCCGCTCCGCCCGGGCGAAACCCAGTTCGGCATCGCCTATACCCTGCCCTACACGGGCTCGTACACCTTCACACCGCAGTTGACCTCGGCGGTAAAGACCTTTGCCGTGGTCCTGCCGTCGGGCATGAAGGTCACCCCCGGCCTGGGCTCCCTGCTGGCGCGTGAGCCCGGCAAAGCCGGAACGCAGACCCTGGTTGCCCAGGATGTACCCACCGGCAACGGCCCTCAATTCACCGTGGCGGGTACCGGCACCATGCCGGAGGCCTCCTCCGGCGGCGATGCCGGAGCCGGCCCGAACGGCGCTGGTCCCAACGCCAGCACCGCCAACCCCGGTCCCAACAGCGATGCGAGCGCTCCAACCGTCAGCAACTCCCCCCTGGCTGGCGGCCGCGGCCTCAACGAGCCGCTGGATGAGACCGGCGACCGCGACCCCTGGGCCAAATACAAGTGGTGGATTCTCTCCGGGCTCGCTTTGCTGCTCGCAGCCGCCGCAGGATTTCTCCTGCGCAAGCCTTCGGGGAGCTCCTCCGGCCCGCTCACGCCTCCGCAGCCCGGGAAGCCCGGCACCGGCCTTCACACCGCCCCTCCAGCGTCCTCGCACGGCGATGCCATGCTCGCCGCGCTGAAGGAAGAGCTTTTCCTGCTTGAAACCGAGCGCCTCCAAAGACACATCCCAGAAAGCGAGTACCGCACTCTGAAGTCGGCCCTGGAACTCGTTTTAGGCCGTGTCCTCCGGCGGGGAAACTCACCTTTGCCGCCGGCTTCTGCAACCGGGGTTCCAGGCGATCTCAGCTCGGCTCCTGCAACCCGCGAGGAGGTTCTCGATGACGCCCAAGAACCAGTGCATCCCGGCCCGAGGCAGACATGAGAACCGCCCTGCGGATGTTTAGGCTCGTTCCCCTGGCGATCTGGGTGGGAAGCATCGTCTTTTTCATCATCGTGGCCGGCGTCTCCTTCAAGGTCCTGCCCACGGTGCATGAGGCCGCGCTCGTGGTCCGCGGCAGCCTTCTTATGTTGCACCGCCTGGGCCTGATCGCCGGGGCGCTATACCTGTTTTTCACCCTCGCGCTCCTGGCGACGCAGGGCGACTCGCACCCGGCCCGCGCCGCCGAGATCATCCTCGTCATCTCCATGCTGGCGCTCACGCTTTACCTGCAGCAGTCCGTTCTGCCCCGCATGGAAACGGACCGGCTCACGCTGGGCGGCGACGTTTCCACCGCACCCGCCAACGCGCCGGCCCACCTCCACTTCGACCGGCTGCACAGGCTGTCCACCCGGCTGGAGGGAATTATTCTCGTCGAAGGCCTTCTGCTGCTCTGTCTTATTCCTGTGCACGGACGAGATCACGCTGACCGCTACGCCTGAACCCGCTAGGTGACCTGAAGGTCCTGCCCCGCACTCACCGGCACACCCATTGCCTCCAGCCACATTTCCACAGCGCTCACGATCGAGCCACCCACGCCCGAACCGGCGACCAGCAGCACGGGGCCATCCAGCAGATCCGCAGGCGCCCGCAGCGCCACACATCGATCCGCCCGGTAGGTGCAGGAAGCCAGGTCAGAGATGCTGAGGACCCTCGTTGGCGTGCAAAGTACCGTCTTCGGCGGAGCCATGCGGTCAATCAAGCTGAAGATCTCCAGCTTGGATTCCAGCTCATCCGGCACAAAATCGATTGCCACATCGGCATCCCGCACCGCATCTTCCACGGTAAGCGCAAAATTCAGGGGCGGGGTGTGCTCCGGCACGAGGACCACCGTTTGGTCGAACTCCTCGCGGGCGCGCCGGAGCTTGGCCGGCATCACATCCTCCAGAATCGTCGCAAAGCCGGCTGCCGCGCAACGCAATGCAAACGCCCGGCCCTGCTCCCCGGCTCCAATCACGGCCACGGTGCGAATGGCAAAGGCGCCGGCATTGCCGACGCCCCCGTTTGCTGATGAACTCGACATCTTCGCGAATCTTGTCAGGACTTCGCGTCCAGGGCGGCCAGAATTGAATCGTAATTCGGCTCGGTCTGCCGGATGTACTCCGCCACACGCGTACGTTCCTCCGCGGTCAGCACCGGCATCACAGACAGGATGCGGCGCAGCGTCACCGCAATATCATCGACATAGTTCATGGTACGAATGGCTTCTCCGGACAGGGGCACAGCAATCTCCTTCGACTTTCTCTCTGTCAGTGTACCTGCATCGGCTGCCCGCGGCGGCGTGTACACCTAACGCGTTGCACCCTCATCCAGCCGCAGATGCGCCTGATCGGTCGGCCCTCCTGCGATGCCGCCGTCCACCTTCTTGGGCCGACCGTCCCGATCGGTCATCTCGGCGATAGCTGCCAGCTTGCACGCAAAATCGGGATGCAGATCTTCGCGCCGGTAGCGCCAGGCCCAGTTTCCCTCTGGCGCCGAAGGTCGGTTCATGCGCGCCTCACTGCCAAGATGCAGCACATCCTGCAGGGGAAAAATGCAGGTGTTCGCCACGGACGCCGATGCCAGCTTGATCATCGTCCAAACGACATCGCCATCATGCTCAATGGGCCGCGTGTAGATCTGCACATGCTCCCGCTCAGCCGGTGTCGTGTCCTCGAGCCACCAGCCCCGCGTGGTGTTGTTGTCATGGGTACCGGTGTACACCACCGTGTTTGCAACGTAACGGTGAGGCAGGTACAGATGTTGGCCTCGTTCTGCAAACCCGAACTGCAAGATCCGCATGCCTGGCAGGCCAAAAAACTCCCGGAGATCGTCGACCTCGGGCGTAATCACGCCAAGATCCTCCGCCAGAAACGGCAGCTCCCCGAAGATCTCCTTCAATCGCACGAAAAGGGCGTGCCCGGGCGCCTTCACCCAATGCCCATTCATGGCGGTCTCCTCCTCGGCGCCGATGGACCAGTACGCTTCAAAGCCGCGGAAATGGTCCAGACGCACGCTGTCATACAACGCCAACGCACGCCGCACCCGGGCTACCCACCAGTCAAACCCATGCTCTTCCAGCAGCGACCACCTGTAAAGCGGATTGCCCCAGCGCTGCCCTGTTTCTGAAAAGTAGTCCGGCGGTACACCGGACACGCGAGTCGGCTTCCGGTTCTCATCCAGCTCGAAAATCTCAGGGTGAGTCCACACGTCGGCGCTGTCATAGGAGACGAAAATAGCGACATCGCCAAGAATCTGCACCTTCTTTTCGGCGCAGTACGCGCGTAGCTCCGCCCACTGCTCCTGAAAGAAAAATTGCACCACCTGCTCGATGGCCAGTTCCCGGCCGCTCTCGTTCATTAGGCTCGATATCGCCGATTCGTCACGATAGGCGTACTCACTGGGCCATTCCACCCACAGCTTGTACCCGAACCGGCGTCGCAGCACGGCATAGAGCGCCCAGTCCGTCAGCCAGGAGCTGTTTTCCTGGACAAACTTCTGAAAACGCAGCCGGTCCGCCGCAGAAGCCTTGTCGAGAAAATTTGCCGCGGCCTCTTCGATCAGCGGCTCTTTTGTCGCCTGCACCAGGCCGAAGTCGCACGAGCCATTGTGCCCGGGCAGACCTTCGATCCGATCCGCCGTCAGCCATCCCGCCTCCACCAGGCGCTCCAGGCTGATCAACAAAACATTGCCCGCAAATGCTGAAAGCGCGGAATAAGGCGAACTACCGTACCCCGTCGGGTTTAAGGGCAAAACCTGCCACAAACGTTGTTTCGCGGCGACCAGGAAATCGACGAACTCGTAGGCCGCCGGGCCGAAATCTCCCACGCCGCCATAGGATGGCAGCGATGTGACATGTAGCAACACGCCAGAAAGGCGCTCAGAATTCATCGGGTCTCCCGGAGTACGCGCACTCGAACACAAACCTCCCCCTAGGACGTCGCTCCGTCGAAACGGGATGCAACGAAGGGGGAGGAGGGCATTGCATCGCTAACTGCCCAGCGGCAGTCCGGTGGGCTTGCGGCTGTACACAATCGCGCCTGCGCGCTGATAACGGTCCATCAGCGTTCCAGCAAACACATTGAAGACCTCTGCACGCTGGCCATCGATCAGCTTGTCGCGTGTCGGTCCCACATGCTGCGCCATATCCTCTGCCGAGGGCTGCTGCTTGTCCACCAGTTGCGCCACGGCCCCATTGAGTCCGAGGTTGATGGCGCCGGAGATGCCGCCCTGCGGTAAGGCGAAAATTGCCGCGGCATCGCCGGTCATCGCTCCAAGATCCGGAACCTGACCATCCTGTCCGACCAGATCACTGGTCTTCACGGCCAGATTCATTTCAGCAGCCGCCTTGTGCAGATCGCCGCGCTGCTTCGCTAGATCATCCAGCTTGCGAAGTTCGGAATTCAACAGCGCCGGCGCTTTCTCATCACGGTAGTCATCAAGCACATGGCCCTTCCAGTCAGCGAAGAGGGGGGCGTGTGCCGCCTTCACATCCTGCACCTGGAAAACCGCATACCCTTCCCCAGTTGAGACAGCCTGCGGTGCAGCGCCCTTGGCCGCTCCAAACGCCGCTGACAGCAGGCTGGCCGAATTTGGCAGGCTCGCCACTGTTCCGTTCCGGCCCAGGTAATCGGTCGTGGTCACCTGGAGATGGTGCGCCGTCGCGATGGCGTCCATGCTGTCCTTCTTGGCCTCAGCAGCGAGTTGATTGGCAAAAGCACCTTGCGCCTGCGCGAACTTCTGCGCTGAAAGTTTGCCGGTGATCTCATCCCTGGCTTCGGCGACGCTCTTGGTGTGGGCCGTCTGCTTCTCTTCAGTCTGAATAATGTGGTATCCGAACTGCGACCGTACCAGCCCGGAGGTCTGCCCCGGGTTCAACGCCATGGCCGCCTTCGCATACGCCGGATCGAGGCTGCTGGTCGGGATCATCGGCAGCTCACCGCCCTGTGCTTTGCTGCCCGGGTCATCCGAGTTCGTCTTCGCCAGCTCCGCCAGACTCGCTCCGCCCTGGATCTGCTTCAGCAAGGCTTCGGCCTTCGCCTTTGCGGCTGCATCTGTCTTCGCATCCGCTCCCTTGGGTACGGTAATCAGGATGTGCCGGGTCTTCACCTCTTCCGGCACCTGGTAGTCGGCTGTGTGGGCGTTGTAGTAGGCCTGGATCTCCGCGTCAGTCACCTTGGGCGCGCCGCCCGGCAAATCCGAAGCCTCCACCGGAAAGAACTGGATTTTCCGCTGCTCCGGGATGGCCGTCGTGTACTTGGAAGCGTTGTTCGTGAAATACGTTTGCAGCTCCGCGTCGGAGGGATTGATGTTTTTCTTGACGTCCGCGGAAGAAATAACCGCGTAATCAAACTTCACCTTCTCGCCCTGCTTCAGGTACGCCGTCCGCGCTGCCGTCTCAGAAACCGAAACCCCGCCCGTGACAAGCGCCTCCAATCGCTGCAATTCCAGATCCTGCTTCACCTCGGACTCAAACTGCACAACGGAGATGCCGAAATACTGCTGAACGAAATCCTGATACTTGTCGATGCCGATGAATTGACCGCCAGGAAACAGGTACTGGCTCAACGGCCCCGTCTTCAGCTCACGCTGTAGATCCTCATTGGCCACCTGCAAACCGAGGTGATCGGCCTCACGCACCAGAACTGCGCGCTCCACCTGCTGCTGCCCCGCACGCGCCAGAATGTATGGCAGGTACATCTCCGGCATCTGCTGCTGCCGAAGTTGCGCCCGGGCGCTGTTCTCCACTTCGGCGTTGGTGATGGCGACACTGTCGCCGGAAATGCGCCCGTACCAGCTGGGAGCCCGCACCGTCGCGTACACCGTGCTGTTGTTGGCGGTGCTGTTATCGAAAATGCCCGGCACCAAGGTCACGACCATGGCCAGAATCGCGAACCCAATTACAACGCCGAAGACCAGTTTGGTCACGCGGCTGTCCTGCTGAAACAAACGAATCATGGGGGACGTTGCCCTCTTCCTGCGCGGGTCCCGTCCAGAACCCGGCACCGGCCCGCATCAACACTGGGACCAAGGCCCGGCGAAAACGAGGGGCGGACAGCACCCTTCGAGCACAGGCATGGCTGCTCGCAGTATAAATCAACGATTTCCCGCTCGCCCATCGGGAGAGACAGCGCAAAGCAGACTAACGCCAAAGACATATAGATGGAGGCGGAAACCCTTCTGGTCTCCACCGCTCTCAATCAGTCCCGGCGTAGATGTTTTTAGGGTACCGACATCTACATTTACGTGCTCAGACGCGCCATCGTGACCAGAGCTGACTTCGTATTGCTCCGGTCACGATGGCCGCCATGGCACCTCTAGCCTGTATGTCGACATGCCCTAATAAGGGTACGGGTACCCTGGTTGTGGCGGATACGGATATCCATACCGGCGACGTACGACTGGTTGGCTGCCCTGTCCCGGACCAGCGCCGTACGCCAGTCGCTGCATCTCCGCTTCCGAAACAGTTTTCACCGTGATGGGCTGTGACAGGTGGAAGCTCAACACCGCCTCCGGCGGCACGATCACGCGTCCTCCGCCAGAAGCTGCCGATCCGGCCACACCCGCGCCGGCACCCACGCCGGCACCGATCGCCGCGCCCGCACCGCCGCCGGCAACCCCGCCAATAATCGCTCCCAGGGCTCCCAGGCCAAGCGCACTATTCACCGTGCGACCCGTTTTGCTCCCGCCCTGACGCTCCCAGATATCGGACGCCACGGGATAGCTCACTCCCCCCAGCATCACGTTGTTGATCTGCAGCGACAACTCGCCTTGCCCTTTCAACGCACCAGCCTTTTTGGAGTCCACCACCACGCCCTGTACCGAGGCCCCGCGCGGTATGGCAATTGCGCCATCAGCCGCCACATCGCTCAGCACCGTTCCATCAAACGGCGTCCCGATCGCGATGTGGTTGGAATCCAGACCGCGGTTGATGCGCACGCGAAGCAGCGCCCCAGGCGCCACGGTCACCAGCTGGCCGCCCTCCTGCCCGCCCTGCGGAGCATACACACCCTGTGGCGGATTACCCTGTGGCGGGTAACTCTGCGGCGGATACCCAGGTTGCCCGGCGTACCCTTGTGGCTGCCCATACCCGGCAGGCGGCGCCGAATTGCCAGCGCCCTGCGGATAGGCTTGCTGACCGTTAGGCTGAGGCGGCGGATACCCATTGCCGCCATATCCCGGTGTTCCCGATCCCGGTGTTCCCGGCTGCTGGTTATACCCAGGCTGCTGGTTGTACCCTTGCGGATTGCCGGGTTGGCCGCCTTGGTTCCCATAGCTCTGCTGGTCGTTCGCACCCTGCCCCGGTTGCCCCCCGTAGGCAGTCGCGCCATTGGCATAGCCGGGAGGCGGCGTGGCAGCACCGTTGTCGCTGCCTCCGTACGGCGTGGCCGGCTGCGCCGGAGCCGCCGGTGCATAGCTCCCATCCGATTGCAGAACCAACTGGCTGCCGCCATCCGCAGGCGCCCCCGCTGTATCGGGGGCCGAACTCGCACCCAGGGTCAGCTCATCCACGACCTTCGTCACGCCCGTTGCCCGCGCCACCAGGTTTTCCGCCCGCGAGCGCATCGCTTCCGTCTGCACGGTGCCTGTCAGGGTCACCACGCCGTACACCGTGGAGGACTGAACGTTCTGCGTGGACAGCTCCGGCGCCGCCGCCAGCGCCTTCAACACATTGGCTTCGGTCTGCGCGTCGGGAATCCCACTAGCTCCATTCGCGCCATTCGCCCCGCCGGCGCCCTGCCCCATGGCGCTCAATCCCGGTACCAGCGCCAGTGTGAGCCCACCCAGCAGAACGGCTCTTCCCCCCACGCGACCACCCTTGCTCATTGTCATACCCTGAAAACTCCCCATCGGATCCGTTCCGCCCGAGTGACAACGGAAGGTGCATCCTGACTGATCTCAAAGACGCAATTTCTGGAAGAAAGTTCCGGAGGTCCCCTCTTCCCAGCCCAACACCGCGACGCCTCTCGCAACTCCCGCATACGGCATGTCGGCAGGAAGGCAATCGTGCTTCCACCCACTTCGACTTGACGACCCAACTCCTCCAGCCTATATTGAAAGTGCGGGGTGGAGCAGCCCGGTAGCTCGTTGGGCTCATAACCCAAAGGTCGTAGGT